>CAYJLI010000020.1:28793-36408 GCA_964371155.1 uncultured Oscillospiraceae bacterium
GTCCCCCTCGGGGTTCGAATCCTTATCGAAACTCTATAAAAAAAACAAGCTCCTCGGTTGAGGAGCTTGTTTTATTGGTTGCCCGATAAGGATTCGAACCCTAACAAACAGAGTCAGAGTCTGCTGTGCTACCATTACACAATCGGGCAGCAACTGTCCGTTAAGACAGCTTTTGTATTATACACTATATGCTTAATATTGTCAATACATAAAGTGAAACGAAATTTGATATTTGTGAATTTATATTTTACACTTTGCTAAGCTCTACCGAGATTTGTGAGGCGAGTCTTGCATTGTTATAAACGAGTTGGATATTTGCTTCAAGACTACTACCTTTTGTTATTTGTTTAATCTTATCGAGTAGGAATGGTGTGGTGTCCTTACCCTTTATATCATTTGCTTCTGCTTCGCTAACTGCATCCGCTATTGATTTTGTGATATAGTCGTAATCCATTGCATATTCATCTGGAATTGGGTTTGCCACAAGCATTCCACCGTGGAGTCCAAGTGCCGATTTAACAGAGAAAGCCTTAGCAATTTCTTCTGCTGTATCCATTGTATAATCAACTTTAAATCCACTTTTGGTAGTGTAAAACGCTGGTAGTTCTTTTGTTTTATAGCCTATTACGGGCACACCCTTTGTTTCAAGGTATTCAAGTGTTAGTCCTATATCTAAAATTGATTTTGCACCTGCGCATATAACCATAACATCCGTCATAGCAAGCTCTTCGAGGTCTGCTGAAATGTCCATAGTTGTTTCAGCTCCCCTATGAACTCCGCCTATTCCCCCTGTTGCAAATATCGAAACATTTGCAAGGTTTGCAATAATCATAGTTGCCGCAACTGTTGTGGCGCCATCTTCACCACGGGATAAAAGTATTGGTATGTCTCTGCGGCTCGCCTTTGTAATAGCAAGTCCCTTTTTGCCGAAATATTCGATTTCTTCTTTTGTGAGCCCCACTTTAAGTCTTCCGCCGATAATAGCTATCGTTGCAGGTACTGCACCATTCTCCCTTACTATTTCTTCAACCGCAAGTGCAGTTTCAACATTTTTGGGGTAGGGCATACCATGTGAAATAATTGTGGATTCGAGTGCTACAACTGCCTTATTATTTGATAGTGCCTCTTTAACTTCTGGGGAAATATCGAGAAAATTCTTAAGATTTAACATAATGATTACCATTCCTTTCTTTATTAAAACACATAACAACTATAAAATAGCCGTTTTAATTCTACCGTACTTAAAACATAATTTTCAGATGGATTTTTCCACTTAAAATATACCAGTTATTCTTGCGATATTTTCCACTGAAATTTTACTGCTTACTGTTTCATTATCAGAAACACATATTGCTGAAGCTGCAAGTCCACACAGGGCTTGCTTTTTTATGTCCATTCCATTTATATATGACCATGCAATACCAGCCATAAATGCATCCCCCGAGCCCGTGGTATTTACCACTTCTGTGGGATAGCATGGAAGCATTGAGCTTGTAGAAGCATTAGCCATATACACGCCCTTACTTCCCATCGAAATAAATACTTGCTTTACACCGAATGAAAGAATGCGTTCGGCGGCGGTTTGCAAGGTTTTTACATTGCTTATCTCTATACCGCTTAAAAGCTCCGCTTCTATACGATTTGGCTTTAATGTGTGCACTCTGTCGAGCAAACCTTGTAGTTTTACTGCTTTGGCTGTTGATACCGTATCCACAAATACTGGGCAGGTAGTGTTTTTAAGCAGATATTCCAAGCTTTCTGTTGGAATATTTGTATCACATATGCATAGTGATTGATTGTTTATCACTGTCATTCTACTCTCTAAGAATTCGGGGGTGAGATTAGAATAAATGTCCATATCCGATACAGCTTGAAGCATATCTCCACTTTCATCAGTAATGAATAGATATGTTGATGTCGATGCGCCCGGTAAGTGCAGACAAAGCGAAGTATCAATACCAAGTTCGGTACAGCTTGATGTAATACTCTTGCTCCAAATATCATCTCCAAGTAGAGTAATAAGCTTTATATTATTTGTAAGTAAACTTAAATTGTGTGCTATATTCCTACCCACACCACCCAAAGAATAATTAACTTTCCCAGGATTCGAATCTCTTTCAGTCATCTTTTTATATGGCTTTCCGAATATGTCGATATTCGCACCACCCACAACTGCAATCCCTGAGAGTGGTTCAATAATATATCCCTTTCCTTTAATAAGTCCTTTTTTCATTAAATTAGAGATGTGCACCGCAACCGACGAACGAGTAATTCCTGCCTTTTCCGCAAGGTCTTGCTGAGAAATTAATGGATTTTCGGTAATCCACTCTAAGATTTGGCCTTCCCTTTCAGTCATATCAGTCACTCCTTTGCAAAAGTTTAACTTTATAATCTTTTGTTTATTATAACATTATTTGCTTTGTGAAATCAAGTGCAAAATAAAATATTATTTTTTGGAAACAATATTTTATATCATTAAAAATATTTAGGGGATGTGGTTTAAATTAATACATTTAAATTTTTAGCTTTTGGTCTAACAACGGGACTTTTAAATGGGCTTTTCGGTGCGGGTGGCGGAATGGCACTCATCCCACTCCTTAAAATGCAAAACTTAGAAGAAAAAGAATGCCATGGCACATGTGTAGCGGTTATATTAGCACTTTCATTGGTGAGTATATACACATATTATCAGTCGGGTCATATAGATTTCACCGGTGCACTGCCATATATACCCTATGGTGTAATCGGTGCTTTTATCGGTGCATTTTTAATGAAAAAAATCTCCACCAACCTGCTTAGATACCTCTTTGCAGTGCTTATGCTAATTTTTGGGGTTAGGTTATTAATGCGATGAACTTGATTATTGCGGCGTTAGCTGGTATTTTATCGGGAATTATCGGTGCAATGGGTATGGGTGGAGGAGCGGTATTATTAATGTATCTCACCGCTTTTACCGACACCGAACAAATTTATGCACAGGGAATAAATCTTGTTTTCTTTGTGCCCACCGCAGTAGTGGCAATAATAATTCATGCAAAAAATGGCTTTATACGCTATAAATTACTTATTCCCCTCATTATATCTGGACTTCCTGGAGTGGCTTTAGGTGGTTTTTTGCGGGACTATCTCCCCCATGAATATTTAGGTAAAGGCTTTGGGGTACTCCTTATAATAATGGCTTTAAAAGAATTTTTAAGCAGAAAAAATACTAAAATGCGTAAATAATAGGTATAAAGATAGTGTGGATTGCTCACAATATAGTTAAAGCGGATGGTGGCATTTTAAGACCTCGCTTAACAAATTACACCCGCTTGAACCGACAGAGCGGGAGAAATATAATAAAGTCGGAGAAACGGAGCAACATAGATGTCTAATACACCAAATGGAAATTTTGCTAAATTTTTAGCCGGAAAAGGCTTTTATGCAGTGCTGGCGGTATGCCTTGTAGGGGCAGGTACAGCGGCATGGATTGCTGTTGATAGAACTGTGGACAGCATAGAAGAAAATAACAACAACATCGTAAATGAACACAAAAATTCACAAAGTCAAAATGAAGAATGGGATTTTCCACCCGCAGAGGAAACAGAAAAGCCTCAAACAAATATAGAAGTATCTCAGGAGCCATCTTCCTCTGCGCCAAAATCATCATCGTCACAAGAGGCTTATTCACCACCTGTAATGCAGTCCGAAGAACAGGTGCAGTCCACCGACTCACAGATATTATCCTATGTTATGCCAATAGATGGTGAAATCATCAATCCATATTCAGGGGACAAGCTTATAAAGGATGTTACTTTAAATGAATGGCGTACCCACAATGGGATTGATATTAAAGCACCTCAAGGCACCGATGTAGTAGCTGTAGCGGATGGGGTTGTATCCGATATTTATAATGATAAGGTATGGGGTATGGTGATAGAAATATCACATGCGGATGGAAATGTGTCGGTATATGCGGGTGTTATGCCCGAGGCTGAGATAGAAAAAGGTGCAGAAGTTTCGATGGGTGATAAAATTGGGATAACGGATAAAGTTCCCGGTGAAATCGCACTTGATCCACATTTGCATTTTGCAATTAAAGTTGATGGTGTTGAAGTAGATCCACTCTTGGCAATGGGCAAGAAATAGATAAAATATTTGTATGGATTTTAAATAAATCCGATGCATTAAAGTCTTACAGTATAAAACATTAAATTATGCACACATTCTACCTTAATAAGCTTGGTGGAATGTGTGCATAATTGTTTATCCATATATAATTACATATTAACTCATATACTTTTATATTGCTTTATCATACATCATTAAATCTACTGTAAATGTGTGTTTATCAAAATCTATAATAATATCTCCGTCATATTTTTCTATGGCTTTTTTCACACTTATTAGCCCTATTCCGTGCAATCCATCACCTTTTTTAGTAGTTAGAAATACATCGCCCGATGTAATCGGTTTTTTAGTAAATGAATTTGAAATTTTTAAAAAAAGCATGCCTTTTTCATATTTCATGTCAAGGCTAAATATCTTTATTTTGGTGTTTTTTAGAGCATCGTGAGCATTGTCTAAGAGATTTCCAAGTATGGCAGTTAGATCGAAATTTGATATGCGCATATCTTCAGGAATATTGACATTTACAGTTATATCGGCGCCAGTTTTCTTTATTTGGGCAAGTTTGTAATTTAATATACTATTAATTTCAAAATTGCTTGAATTTACAAATTCCTGTGGTGACTCCACAAAATTTTGCAGCTCATTAATATAGTTTAGCACATCATTGCGTTTGCCATTTTCCACTAAAGTCCTTATTGCGTAGTAGTGATTTTTTATGTCATGCATAGCGATATTAACATTTTTTGCAGCTTGTGCGTCGAGTAATAATTGGTTTGAATTTGAGTCTTTTTTGTTTATGAGAAATTTTTGATAGGTATTAATAGCAAGCTGATGACTATTTTCTTTATACAAATAAAAAATTATAAAATTCATCAACAAAATTAATGTCGAAGAAAACATAACAAACTCTTCATTTCTAAAGGTTAATATCGTGAGTGTTATTGCACTGCTACTTAATAATGGAATGGTGGATATTGCAATGACCGACAGGTAAAATTTAAAATCCTTAAATTTAATTAGCGATATTTTAAAATTGACTGCGTTTATAGCATAAATAAGCATTGCCGCAATTGAGTTTGCAAATATTTTTAAAACATAAACATTATTATTTATATCTATTGTATAATATGCTATCCAAATCACGAAAATATTTATCAGCATTAAAATTGTGAAAACTTTTAATTTAAGATATAGCTTTGCATCGTAAATTAAAATCATCCCAATTATTATGCAAGCATTAAATATAATCACGGGTACAGTAGTTTTAAAGTATGTAATTAAAAAACTGCTCAATAAAAATGCGAAAACTATGTAGATACGCCTAATAGTTCCATTAAATTTTCGCGTTTTCAGTATTGTGTCTATTAGATTGAATGAACATGTCATTCTAAGAAATCCGAGAATTACTAAATAGAGCAGCTGAGCCATTACCCGTCATGCCACCTCCTCATTAATTTAAGCCTAATTTGCTTTCTGTTGCTCTGGCTAATAGGTAAAACTGCATTATCACTCATAGTCACTGTTTCGTAATCGGAGCTTATTATGTGAATGTAATTTACTAAATACGACTTATGAATAAAGTAAAAGAAATCATGTGGCAATTCATCTACGATATTTGAGAGTTTTCCATAAAACTCATAGGCTTCACCATTCGCTTTGTGCAGAGTAATTTTTTTATCATTGCTTTTAAAGTAGAGAATTTCTTTATATGGTATTTTGTAAAAAACTCTTTCTGATTGGAAGTTAAAAGTATTGCTAACCCCATATAATAGGGAAATTGCTTTATCCACTTCGCTTTTTAGAGTGGTCATTGATATAGGTTTGATTATAAAATTGAGTGGTCTGCTTGCAAAAAGCTCCATAGAATATTTACCCGATGAGGAGATGTATAATAGTTGTGTAATATTATCCCCTATTACTTCACGGATATATTTACCAACTTCTATACCACTTGTCTCTTCGAGCTGTATGTCAAGAATTATAAGGTCGAAAGAACTACCGGTTGAGAGAGCTTTTACTAAATCCTCCCCGGTAAAAAAACTTTTAATTATTAAACTTAACCTATTTGTTTCGCTATGCAATGTGAGAAAATCTATAACCGTTTTGCATAAAATTTGATCATCGTCACAAATAGCAATCTTGTACGCCATGGTACAAAGCACTTCCCTTATATAATTTTAGTATAGTATTTCCCTATTAACATTGTACCATATTTAAAGAAAATATTCTATAAAATATTAAAAAAAATTTATATTTATGCATTTTAATAAAAAATGTACAAAACTTTGGGCTTTTAAAGACATATTTTCTAAATATTTAAAGAATATTTTAAGCTTTAGATTATTTTACTAATCTAAAGCTTAAAATAAATTGGCGTTTTGTTAAATCATTCTACATAATGTACTAAAATTTAAATGGTAATTTATTCTTAATTTGTAAAAATCATAGTAAAATATTCTGCTGTTTATTAGATAATAAAAATTTACCATTTAAGTGAAAAAGCAGATAAATAGGTAGTAAATTGGGTTTTTATAGAATGCGTGCATTGTATAATTATACATTTATTTACAAAAAAGAATATTGTTGATATATCTATTAAATAGTTCCTCCGCTTTTGATGCATTATTTTTTGTTTAATATTCTCTAAATTACGCTATGAAACACAGGTGAACGATATGCTTTTCATACAATTACCCCCGACTATTTTAAAGTCGGGGGTAATTGTATGAAAGTTAATTAATTTTTTAAAAAAGTTTTTCTTTTATGCTATTGAGCTGCTATTTCTTTTCCGAGATGGCTCTCTCAAGCCATATTACTGCAATATCAAGTGCCAAATAAAGTCCATTTTTATCGCTTCTCTTAATTATCCTCTTTTGCATTGGGAGCTCACTGTCGGTAGAGATTATTTGTATCGCAACCTTTTCTGCCATGCCCATGGAGTATTGCTCACTTTCGCTCATAATCTGCAACATTGCAATATGGGAATCGGATGGATTTCCAAGGTAGAGTGTCTTTCCGCTTCTGACAAGAGGATGTCCTTTGTAAACAAGTCCGATATTTTTTTGTTTTTTCTCAGCCATTAAAATTACCTCCGTATCTTTATTATATTAATTTTTAATATAAATCAAAACTTATATTTTTGTATTATTGCATTATACTATATTTAGTTAATTTTGTAAAGTAATTTTTCGTCCAAAAAAATACAAATAAAACTATTGACTAAAGCTAAAGATTGTGATATAATTTTCTTCGTTACGAATGGAGAGGTGTCCGAGCGGTTTAAGGAGCTGGTCTTGAAAACCAGTGACTCGAGAGAGCCGTGGGTTCGAATCCCACCCTCTCCGCCAATAACATTCAAAAATATATATTTTTGTTACCTTGGAGATGTACTCAAGTTGGTGACGAGGCGCCCCTGCTAAGGGCGTAGGGTGGGTAACTGCCGCGAGAGTTCGAGTCTCTCCATCTCCGCCAAATAAAAAAAACGGTTCGAAAGAACCGTTTTTTT
>CAYJLI010000021.1:0-7725 GCA_964371155.1 uncultured Oscillospiraceae bacterium
ATTTGAGTGGTTTTAGTTATTTAAAATTTATTTATCAGTTAAAATAACTCCATCGGCAGTCACTTTTGCATGGATTAGTGGCATAAGTTTAGGTGCGGTATCGGAAATCACAACGGAGGCTTTAAATTTCTCCTCGGCTGTTTTAATAGAGCTATTGTCATCGGTATAAAATTTAGCTATTACTTCACCTTTTTTAACACTGTCCCCAACTTTTTTTACAAGAATAATCCCTGCACTAAAATCAATGGGACTCTCTTTTGTTTCCCTGCCGGCTCCAAGTATTACCGAGGAAATTCCACATTCTTCTGTATCTATCGAGTATATAATCCCATCTTCCCAAGCCAACACTTCATAGCTGTACTTACTCTGCTTAAATCTGCTGTAATCCTCCACTGAGAGTTCATCCCCTCCCTGCGCTTGTATCATTTCTTTAAATTTAAGAAATGCTCTGCCTGAGGAAATAGCTTCCTTAGCGAGTGTCTTAGCACTTTCATAGTCGGCTTTACCTGAGAGTTCGATCATATTTGCTGCAAGCTCTATGCAAACCTCTGTTAAATCGTCTGGACCTTTGCCTTTTAATGTTTCGGCGGCTTCTATTACCTCGAGTGAATTTCCTATTGCATTGCCCAAAGGTATATTCATATCAGTGACCAGTGTTGCTGTCCTTCTGTTCATATCAGTGCCTATCTGCACCATCACTTTAGAAAGCTCCACCGCACTTTCCACATCTTTCATAAATGCTCCACTGCCTGTTTTTACATCGAGCAAAATCGCATCACTGCCTGCCGCAATTTTTTTCGACATAATACTTGCTGCTATAAGCGGTATAGAATCAATAGTAGCGGTGACATCTCTTAGTGCATACAGCTTTTTATCCGCAGGAGTAATATTTCCCGATTGCCCTATTATGCATATCCCCGTCCTGCCGACAATCTCAAAAAACTCCTCCGCCTCAATTGATGTGCGAAAGCCTTTAATCGATTCCAGCTTATCAACCGTGCCCCCCGTATGCCCTAAACCTCTGCCCGACATTTTTGCAACAGGTATCCCACAGCTTGCTACAATCGGCGCAATTATCATACTTGTTTTATCGCCAACTCCTCCAGTGGAGTGCTTATCTACTTTTACACCTTTTATCTTGGATAAATCAATCATATCCCCCGATTTTGCCATTTCGATTGTAAGTGTTGCAGTTTCTTTAGGGCTTAAGCCTTTGAAAAATATCGCCATAAGCATTGCAGACATTTGATAGTCCGGTATTTCGCCCTTGGTATATTCTTCTATAAGCCATCTTATCTCTTCATCGGACAGAATTTCTCCATCCCTCTTCTTTTTTATTAAATCATATGCTCTCATATTTATGACCATTCCTTTCTTCAAAAGGCACAAAACAACCATAATAATGGTCATAAATGTACCATGTTTTTCGGTTGTCTGCCTTTGGTAACCGAAAAACGGCTTTTAAAATAAAGGGAGTTTGAAATTTATTTTCAAGCTTCACCTCTGTATATTTATCTTCATAGCAATTTATCTATTTGACTTCCCTGTGATTTCTTCTATACTGATCTTCCAAAGCGCAGTTACTGCAATCGCTTTTAAGGTATATTCTTCAAAATTATCAGCCATTAAATCATGTTTTTCACAAATTAATCTAAGCACTCTAATCTTTTCATCTTGCTCGGTAATTTCGCATGCTGTGCCCACAATATTTGCGCTTTCATATATGTAGCTAAAAGTGCCCTTTTTAGCTTCTCCAAAACCAATACAGCTTACAAATACATTTGGATTAGCACGCATCAAATCGGTTTTTTTGCCCTGCATCGCACAATGAAAATAGATATTTTCGCCATCCCTAACATGGTTTACTGTAACTGCATATGGGATATTTCCATCAAGCATGGATATGGTTGCATATTCTGCTGCATCCACAAATCCTATTGCCTTTTCTCTATTCACTTCATTTTTCTTCCTACGCATAATAGGCCACCTCTTTCATTATATATATAGTAATTTTTTAAAAAATTTTACACCATTTTCAAGAATTGCTTCGTCGAAGTCAAAAGTGTCGGCATGTAGTACCGTGCCTCCGCCAGTTCCTAAAAAGAAAAAGAATGACGGTGCTTTTTCTCCGTAAAAGGAAAAATCTTCTGCTGTCATGGATGGCTCTTTCAGTATAAAAATATCTTGACTGAGTTTCTCATATACTTTATTAAAGAGCACCGCATCATTAATAACGGGTGGGTATCCCTCCGCTATTTTTATTTCAAATTCACAACCACTCTCCGCTTCAATTTCTGCAGAAATTTCATACACACGCTTTTTAAGAAAATTAAATGTAGGCATATCAAATGCACGCATACTACCTTTAAAATAGGTGTGTGCACTGATGGCATTACCCGCTGTGCCACTTGTCATTTTTCCGAATTTCAGCAGTCTAAAGACATCTTCCGAAATCTCATTCTTCTCCATTTCATACACAGAGAGTAGAAATTTTGCCGCCGCTACCATTGCATCCTTTCCCTGTGACGCCTTTGCAATATGTGCACTTAGCCCGTTAATATTAATTTCCACTTCGCTTGCCTTTGCCATCATCCCCCCACTGCGGGCACCTATTACTCCCTTTGGTAAGTCCGGCCAGACATGTGCACCATAGGTGGATATTATATTATATTCCTCAAAAATGCCACTCTCGCAAATCAGCTTAGCGCCTCCGCTTCCCTCTTCGGCTGGCTGGAATATAAGCATTACATTGTATGGCAGTGTTTCCTCTATTTTATTTAGCTCATTTGCAAATGTGAGAAGCATAGCCATATGCCCATCATGTCCACAGGCGTGCATTGCTCCTTGATGTTTCGATTTATATTCGCAGATGTTTTTTTCTTCAATCGGGAGCGCATCCATATCCGCCCTAAAGGCTATTGTTTTTTCTCTGTTAAAATCAAAATATGCACAAACTGCACTTTTAGATGGGTAAATTAGCTTGCAATTTAGCGAGGTTAAATTTTCCTCAATATATTTAAGTGTAAGTGGGAGCTCATCATTGATTTCTGGTATCTGATGAAGCGTTCTTCTGTGTTTTGTAAGTGTATCTATCATAATAGACCTCCAAGATATATTTAGAGCTTTGCCTTATTTAAAATATAATAAATGTATTATAAGTCTTTCTATTTAATTTATTCGCTCCTTCCTCATCGCAATAAGAGAGGAATAGGAGGGGATAAAAAATACTTTTTCATGTTTGGCTATCAAAGATTAGTTTAGACATATTAATTATAAGCTTTTTTATAATTTTTTACAAGTAAAATTGATTTTTTTACTTCTTGCTATTGACATATATAGGGCTGTTATGTTACCATTTTTATTAAGATAGAGGATGCGAAAACGACATCTCTGTGGGAGCCGACGGGCAGTGAATACAGAGCATAGCAATTTCGCCGAATTTTATAGGTAGGTATACCTTTAAAATGGGCTTATGGAGAATATCTATGAGACTGTCTGCTTTTGCAGGAGTGCTGTCGGTTAATATTTGATAATTTGTTTAATATAGACTATCAAATCCAACCCCGACAGGTGCCTTGCCTGTCTTTTTTATTTATCTGTAAAAATAATGGGATGTAATTTATACTACCCTAAAGAAAGGTTGGTCAGTTATGAAATTAAGAGGATTAAAAGGTTCTATTGTTGCACTTGTTACACCGTTTAAGGAAAATGGTGAGGTGGATTTCGATAAGCTTTCCGAGCTTATCGAGTGGCATATTTCAAGCGGTACTGACGGCATAGTTACTTTAGGCACTACGGGCGAGAGCTCGACCATGACACAGGACGAGGATGATTTGGTTTGCAAATTCACCATTGAGCGTGTAAATGGTAGAATTCCCGTAATTGCAGGAAGTGGTTCTAACTGCACCGCAGTTATGCTTGAAAGAAGCTTAAAATATCAAAATATGGGTGCTGATGGGCTTTTAATTATTTCTCCATATTATATTAAGTCTAATGAAGAGGGAATGTATCGTCATTTTGCAGATGTTGCAGACGCAGTGAGCATCCCTTGTATACTTTATAATGTACCTGGGAGAACTGGGTGCAATATTCCTGAGACCGTAGTAAAAAGGCTCAGTGTGCATCCAAATATTTGCGGCATAAAAGAAGCTTCTGCCAATATGGGTTATGTGGCTAAAATTGCAAGATATATATCAGATGATTTCGCCCTTTATAGCGGCGAAGATGATTTGGTGGTTCCGATGCTTTCACTTGGTGGCTCGGGGGTAATTTCCGTTGTGGCAAATATCATGCCTGCCGAAACTCATCAAATGGTGCACGACTACTTAAATGGCGACACAAAAAAAGCCTCACATACCCAGCTTAGACTTTTAAAACTGATTAATAATCTATTTACCGAAGTAAATCCCATCCCTGTAAAAACCGCCCTTGGCCTTATGGGAAAATGTTCTCCTACAATGCGTTTACCTCTATATGAAATGGGAGCTGGCGTAAAAGAAGAACTAAAAAATGCAATGAAAGAGGTAGGGCTTATATGAAACTAATACTTGTAGGCACTGGCAGAATGGGATGCTTTATCAGGGATTTAGCGGTAGCTGATGGCGATGAAGTGGTGATGATGGTGGATGAAAAGAATATCCATGAGCTCAAATCCGCTGAAAAAGTCGATGCAGTTATTGATTTCTCCGTTCCCTCGGCGCTCCCAAGCATTGCCGACTACATCCAAAGATGTGGCAGTGCACTTGTAAGTGGCACGACGGGTTACACCGATGAAGAATTTTCCTCGCTTACTTCACTGAGCGAATACGCCGCTGTAATACACAGCGCAAATTATTCTTTCGGTGTGGCAGTAATGAGAAAAATGCTTGAGCAATTTTCTAAAAACATACTCAATAACAAATTTGATGTGGAACTTGTTGAGGCACATCACAATAAAAAGGCAGACTCCCCCAGTGGCACGGCGAAACTTTTAATGAATGCCGTTGACCCAGATAAAGAGCTCACACCTGTATATGGCAGAAGTGGTATATGCGGTGCGAGGGATAAAAAAGAGTTTGGTGTGCACGCTGTGAGAGGCGGCACTGTTTCAGGAACTCACACAGTTTCCTTCTTTGGCGAAGATGAAAGCATAGAGATTACCCATACCGCCACAAGCAGGAGAATATTTGCCGCCGGCTCCCTTGCTGCAGCAGCTAAAATGAAAGATAAACCCAAAGGTTTATATACATTTGATGAAATTATGTTTTAATTAAGAAAGGATTTTTTAAAAATGGATGCATACGAAATCATAAAGTACATTAGCGAGTCTAAAAAGAAAACCCCTATAAAGCTTTTTATTAAAGAAAATAAAGCAGTTGACTTTCCAAACTGCCAAGTATTCGGCGTTGGCGATAAAATCGTATTCGGCGATTGGGCGGATATAAAGCCTGTTATCGAAGCTAACGAAGCTTCTTTTGACGATATTGTTATTGAAAACAGCTCAAGAAATAGTGCAATCCCAATGCTTGACATGAAAAATATTCAGGCAAGAATTGAGCCCGGTGCTGTTATCAGGGAGCAAGTGGAAATCGGTGCAAATGCTGTTATAATGATGGGTGCTATAATCAATATAGGCTCAGTTGTTGGAAGCGGTACAATGATTGATATGGGTGCTATACTCGGCGGTCGTGCAACAGTTGGTAACAACTGCCATGTAGGTGCAGGCGCTGTGCTCGCAGGTGTAATTGAGCCTGCAAGTGCCACTCCGGTAATCATAGAGGACAATGTGCTTATAGGCGCAAATGCAGTTATCATCGAGGGTGTGCGTGTGGGTGAAAACTCTGTAATTGCGGCTGGCTCGGTTGTTATTGAAGATGTACCTCCAAACAGTGTTGTGGCTGGCGTACCCGGTAAGGTTATTAAACAAAAAGATGATAAAACCACATCTAAAACAGAGCTTATTGACGCTCTTAGAACACTATAAATAAAATTACAATTTATTTTTTCTCCCTGCCTTTGGTGGGGAGAAAAACATAGAATAAGATATTGGTTTAGCAATTTGCATTTTATCTTTAGAAGATTAGTTTAATTTTCAAGCTAATCATTTATCAAAAATGCCTCGTCTAAGGACGGACGAGATGCCAAAAAATCTCCATTTTTTTCGGAGATTTAAAAATTAATTTGTGCTGTGCACAGAATGGAGATTAGCTTAATGAATATGACTGAAAAAAAGCTACCCTTTAATAAAACTCAAATTGAGGAAATAATCAAGCAGTACCCAACACCATTTCACATTTATGATGAAGCTGGGATAAAATCCGCTGTTGGTAGACTGCAAGATGCTTTTTCGTGGAACAAGGGATTTAAGCAGTATTTTGCGGTAAAAGCTCTTCCAAACCCAGCCATTCTAAAGTTGCTCAAAAGTATGGATTGTGGCACCGACTGCGCCTCTCTCACAGAGCTTATGCTCAGCGAATACTGCGGTATTAAGGGAGAAAGCATCGTTTTTTCTTCGAATGAAACACCGTCCGAAGATTATAAACTTGCGGTGAAGCTTGGTGCAATTATCAATTTAGACGATATTACTCAGATTGATTTCTTAGAAAAACATGCTGGTATCCCTGAAAAAATCTGCCTCAGATATAATCCAGGTGGTGATTTCTCGATAACAAGTGATATAATGGGACATCTAACCGATTCTAAATTCGGCATGACTAAATCACAGCTCTTTGAAGCTATTGCTTTGCTTAAAAATAAGGGTGCAAAAAGCTTTGGTGTTCATGCAATGCTAAAAAGCTGTGACCTCACTTCCGACTACTATCCACAGCTTGCTAAAACTCTATTTGAGCTTGCAGTCGAAATTAGGGATACTCTTTCTGTATCGCTTGATTTTGTCGACTTTGGAGGTGGAGTTGGTATTCCCTACCGCCCCGAAGAAAATGAAATTGATATTAAAAATATCGGTGAGCAAATACATGGGATTTATGATGAAATAATCACTGCAAATGGTATGAATTTAAGCATCTTCACAGAGCTTGGCAGATATATTACCGGGCCGTATGGATTTTTGGTTACTACTGTAATTCATAGAAAGAATATTTATAAAAATTACCTTGGCCTTGATGCCACCGCTTGTAATTTAATGCGCCCTGCAATTTATGGTGCTTACCATCATATCACTATAATGGGCAAGGAAAACGAAGCTCTCACTGAAAAATATGATGTTGTGGGTTCACTATGTGAAAATAACGACAAATTTGCGATTGACAGATCACTTCCAAAAGCCGATATAGGCGATATTCTTGTAATACATGATACGGGCGCACATGGTTTTTCAATGGGCTACAATTACAATGGAAGGCTTAGAAGTGCCGAAGTACTGCTAAAAGAGGACGGTAAAGCCGAGCTTATAAGAAAAGCTGAAACACCAAATGATTATTTTTCTACTTTAATACCACTTTATCCAGAGCTTCAAAGCAATAATTAAGGTAGAATTTCTAAATGTATTTATTCGTACTCTATACTTCAAAGCATCCTCGCAGGGGCGATGTGCAGGGCGATGCCGCCCTTATGCACTAAAAAATGCTCCTACTCACTGAGCCATTCAGCTATAAAAGCAAATCCTAATTATTATCTTGTGCCGACATTAAGCGGCGGAACGGAGCGAAAGTTTGAAATAAATTTCAAACTGCCCTCGCAGGGGCGATGTGCAGGGCGATGCCGCCCTTATGCACTAAAAAATGCTCC
>CAYJLI010000021.1:7825-36374 GCA_964371155.1 uncultured Oscillospiraceae bacterium
ATAAAAGCAAATCCTAATTATTATCTTGTGCCGACATTAAGCGGCGGAACGGAGCATTTTTATTATGGATATGAAAAGCTATATGAATAAAAACGCCACCAAATTAAAAATAAGCGGTATTAGGCGTTTCACCTTGCTTGCTAAAGAAAAAGAAGGTTGTATAGGGCTTACAATTGGAGAACCCGATTTTGACACCCCCGATATAATTAAGCAAGAGGTTACTCAGGCGCTTAAAGATAACATGACCCATTATCCCGATAATGCAGGCTATTCTTTTTTGAGGAAAAAAATAGCTGATTACGAGCAGAAAACAAATAACCTCAGCTACTCATCTGACGAGATTATTGTGACTTGTGGAGCTACTGAAGCACTTCATACTGCGCTTTTTTCTATTTTAAATCATGGTGATGAAGTTATACTCCCCACCCCCGATTTTATGCTTTATGACTCTATTGTAGATATGTGTGGCGGTGTATGTGTGAAGGTGGATACTTCTAAAAATAATTTCCAAATTAATGAAGAAATGCTCTCAAGGGCATACAGTGAAAAAACAAAGGCAATTATACTAAATTCCCCTAATAACCCCACAGGTTGTATCTACAATGAGGAAACTTTAAAAATAGTACATGACTTTTTTAAAGACAAGCCTGTATTTATTATTTGTGACGATGTTTACAACCAGCTTATTTTCACTGAAAATTATCTCTCATTTTCTTCATACTCCGATATGCGTGATAAAATAATTGTTGTGCAAAGTTTTTCTAAACCCTATGCTATGACTGGCTGGAGAATAGGCTATATTATGGCTGAGCAGAATGTTATAAATGTAATGAAGCCCGTGCATCAGTACACTGTGACTTCAATTCCTGCATTTGTGCAAACAGCGGCTGTTAAAGCGCTTGATTATGATAATTCTGAAATGATAAACAGCTATAAAAAACGCCGTGATTATGTATATAAAAGGCTTATTGATATGGGTATAAGTGTTACAAAACCCGAGGGTGCTTTTTATCTATATCCTTCGATAGAGAAATTTGGTATGACTTCAGAAGAGTTCTGCCTAAACTTAATTGAAAAAGCTTCATTAGCACTAACGCCTGGGATATTTTTCGGCGTTGAGGGATATTTACGCATATCTTATTGTTACAGCGAAGAGCTCCTCGAAGAGGGAATGAACAGGCTTGAGGGCTATGTTAAAACTTTATAAAAACATTAATTTTAAGGGGTCATACTTTCGCTTAAAGCAAAGGTATGACCCCTATAAATATACATCTTATTAAGTTTAGTTAATTCGTAGCAAAGCAGAGAATACCTAAGCACTCTCTATTTTGTTACACTTATCCCATCATCTTGGCTCAACTATGAGCTTGATAGCGGTACGCTCTTCTGCATTAATCTGCACATTTGCAAACGCAGGAATACATACCAAATCAACACCAACAGGGGCTAAATAACCTCTTGCAATCGCAACTGCTTTTACCGCTTGATTAGCGGCACCTGCGCCAACTGCTTGGACTTCAACTGCTCCCTTTTCTCTAATTACGCCGGCTATTGCTCCAGCAACAGAATTTGGAGTAGAGCGTGAAGATACTTTTAAAATTTCCATACACATGCCCTCCTAATTATATAATACCGAATATCTTAAGTAAATATTGGTGTGTTAAGCTAAAACTAAAAAATTAATTATTATATCATCATACATAAATAAAATGTGTGATTGTGTCATCCGTATTAATGTCATTTCAAAGAAAATGTTACAATAATCCCAATATATGATAAAACATACAGCTTTTATAAATATTATAACTCTTTTCCAATTAAAAGACAAGTAATACAAAATTATTATGTGTTTAGCACAGTTTAACTCGATTTATTGTGGTACATTTGCCTATTTTGCTATCAATGCTTAATAAAACACCATGTAGGACGCAATTTTCTTTTACTGTTTCCAGCTTGGTGGGTAAATTTGTACGAATTTTTCTTATTACTTGCTCTGTTTTTACACCGAGTACGGAATTTTCAGAGCCACACATGCCTAAGTCGCTGATATATCCTGTCCCACCCTCGAATATCTGCTCATCGGCAGTTTGCACATGTGTATGCGTGCCCAATACCGCTGAAACTCTACCGTCTAAGTATCTGCCAAGGCTTATTTTTTCAGAAGTTGCCTCAGCGTGGATGTCCACAATAATATTGGGAGTATCCACAGTCTTTAGAAATTCATCAATGGCGTCAAATGGGCTTTTAAGTGGCTCCATAAATACCACACCTTGCAAATTTACAACACAGAGCTTATACCTTAGCATATCAAGTGTATAATGCCCTCTTCCCGGTGCTTCACTATGGAAATTAAGCGGCCTTATAACTGCACTATTCGGTTTATCAAAAAACTCATACATTTCACGCCTTCTAAGCGCATGATTTCCTGTTGTTATTACATCAGCACCCGCTGAAAAAAGCATCTCTGCACTCTGGGGCGTAATTCCATTGCCCTCGGCTGAATTCTCGCCATTTACAATTACAACATCCACCGCATTTTCTTTTTTATATTTTGGCAGCATTTGACTTACTTTTTCACATCCGCCTATTCCCACTACATCACCGAGCACTAAAATATTCATATATATGATTATTCCTTTCTAAAAAGCACAAAACAGCTACAACCTACTCTCGCTTTTTAAAAACGCATTAGGTTAAAGGTAGAAGCATAACAAAGCTAATTTTTGCTTGTTTTTTGTAAATTATCAAGCTCATTTAAAAACGACTGTATATCATCGAATTTTTTATACACTGATGCAAATCTTATATAAGCTACCTGATCAATATTTTTTAAATGCATTAAAGTGAGATCACCTATTTTCGTAGAATGAATCTCTCTCACCATGTCATTATGCACCGAGCTTTGTATATCCTCAATCACTTTAAGGAGCATTTCTATATTCACAGGACGCTTCTCACAAGCTCTTAGCAAACCATTTAGTAGTTTCTCGCTTTCAAAAGGTTCCCTTGTTCCATCCTTTTTGATTACCATAAGAGGTGTGGTTTCCACTACTTCATAGGTTGTAAAGCGCTTTAAGCATTTTAAGCATTCTCTGCGTCTACGTATTTTTTCGCCGTCATCCGCTGGTCGGGAATCCACCACTTTACTCTCTGCAAATCCACAAAATGGGCATTTCATATAATTCAATCCTTTACTATTTTCTGTCCTTAAACCTTGATAATTATACTACAAAAATTAAAAATAAACAATTCTATTATATTAACATCTTTTTAATTGCTGTTAAAATCATCTTCATCGTTTTCCCACTTAGCACTTCTTTTTACTGCTCTATGCCAAGACTTAACATAACCCTTTGCTAAATCTTCGGGCATATTGGGTGAAAAAACTTTATTCATGTGGGTAATATCAATTATTTCTTCTTTACTCTTCCAAAGCTTAGAGAATAGTCCTGCTAAATATGCGGCCCCGAGTGCTGTGGTTTCAAGTACGGTAGGTTTAATCACCTCTGCACGCAAAATATCCGCTTGAAACTGCATTAAGAAATTATTTGCTGATGCTCCGCCGTCCACTTTGAGCGATTTTATCTTTATACCAGTATCGGCGATCATGGCATCTATTACATCTTTAGTTTGATATGCGATGGACTCAAGCGAGGCTCTTATTATATGATCCCTGCCTGCGCCTCTTGTAATGCCAAGTATGCACCCTCTTGCATACATATCCCAATAAGGTGCACCAAGCCCTGTAAATGCAGGGACAACATATACACCGCCATTATCGCTGACTTTTTGCGCAAAATATTCGCTGTCCGAAGCCTCTCCTAAAAACCTTAGTTCATCCCTTAGCCACTGGACAACTGCGCCCCCGACAAATATACTCCCCTCAAGGGCGTATTTAATCTCACCGTCCATGGCGTAGGCTATCGTGGTAATGAGGCCATTATTTGATTTGTGCGGTTTATCCCCTGTATTCATTAAAAGAAAACATCCTGTGCCATAGGTGTTTTTGGCGTCCCCTGCTTCAAAACAAGCTTGTCCAAAAAGTGCGGCTTGCTGATCACCTGCAACACCACAAATCTTCACATCTTTGCCGAGTATATTAATGCTGCCATAATCATCGGAGGAGTTTTTAACTATTGGAAGCATGCATTTTGGTATACTCAGTGCATCTAATATTTTTTCATCCCATTTAAGCGTGTTTATATTAAATAGCATTGTCCTTGAGGCGTTGGTGTAGTCCGTGGCATGGGTTTTGCCAGAGGTGAGCTTCCAGATAAGCCAAGTGTCAACCGTGCCAAATAATAGCTCGCCATTTTCCGCCCTACTCTGTCCATTTGGTATATTATCGAGTATCCATCTAACTTTTGTAGCGGAAAAATATGCGTCTATTTTAAGCCCTGTTGCAGAGCTGATATATTCTTCATAACCCTTTTCTTTAAGCTCCTCACATATGCCTGCTGTTCTTCTGCACTGCCATACTATCGCATTATACACAGGATTTCCACTCTCTTTTTCCCATACTACCGTAGTTTCCCTTTGGTTTGTAATGCCGATGGCGGAGATTTCCTCTGCGGCAATCCCTGTCCTTGCAAGCACTTCGGATAGAACACCGTATTGTGAAGCATATATCTCCATTGGGTCATGCTCAACATATCCCGGCATCGGGTATATTTGCCTATGCTCTTTTTGTGCCGTGGTAATAATATTCGATTTTTTATCAAATATTATCGCTCTGCTGCTTGTAGTCCCTTGGTCGAGTGAAATTACATATTTGCTCACATTGGTTTCCTCCTTTAAATTGAGTTTATATTTTTATCATAGTAATTAATACAATTATAAATAATAGCCTTAGTTTCATAATACACTTGTGTTTTTTGATAATTTTCTTTGTATAATCATAACATATTATGTCAAAAAAATCCATTATTAATTTTTCTATTTTGACTTGCACGGATATTTATAATATAATTGCTTTATATATCAAATTAAACTGAGAGCTTTATTTTCACCTCTGCAAAAAGCATATAAACAAAAACATGGCACATTTACAACCATTTCTATGGCTGATTTGAGCCTTTAAAAGAAAGGAATTCTCATAAATATGAAAAAAACAGCGGTAATTACAGGGGCGTCAAAAGGAATTGGTTATGCCACTGCAAAGCTTTTTGCCGAAAAAGGATATAATATTGTGATTGCATATAATTCCACCCCAGCTCCTGCTCTTGCACTTGTGGAAGACATATCTAAATCTGGTGGTTCTGCCATAGCAGTAAAGGCGGATATGGGAAAAAGCAGTGAGATAGTATCCCTTTTTAATACGGCGATAAAGCATTTTGGAAGAATAGATGCCTCTGTTCACAATGCAGGCATTGCACAGGCAAAGCTTTACAGTGATCTCACCGATGAGGATATAGACCAAATGCTCAATATCAATCTGCGCAGTGTAATGCTATGCGCAAGGGAAGCTGTTCGGCATATGCTTGCTGGAAGTGGTGGAAACATCGTAAATATCTCTTCCGTCTTTGGTATAAGCGGTGGAGCGTGCGAGGTGCATTACTCGACTGCAAAGGCTGGGATTATAGGACTTACCAAAGCACTTGCCGCAGAGATGGCACTAAATGGCATCAGGGTAAACTGTGTTGCCCCCGGTGCAGTGCTAACGCCCATGAATGAGCATTTGAGTGAAGAAACCATCGAGCAGATTAAGGAAGAAACCCCAATGGGCAGACTTGGAACAGCCGAAGAAATTGCAAAAGCTATCTACTTTTTGTGCAGTGACGATTCTTCGTATATTACAGGTCAGGTGATAAGTCCTAATGGTGGAAGCGTAAGATAGAAAATAGTATAACTTTTCATAAAAACTGGGCATATCCACACCATAAGCGTGGGTATGCCCAGTTTTAAAATTGTTCTACAACTATAAAACTAATTTGATTTAATGTATATAAGCGCCTCATTTGAAGTCATGTAGAACTGCTCATTTGTTTCATACATAAATGAATTTAGATAGGTACCCTCATAAGTATACATATCAAATCTGACATTGCCATCCCCAAATTCATCGACAAACTCAAGATATCCTGCATTTTCCATAGAACCACTTGCATAATATGCGGTAAAATTACCCATGCCATCCATTACAAAGTATGCAGTGTCCATTGCACCATCAAATCTCCATGTACCCGTTGTTATGGAAAATCTTTCATCAGGGGCATCTATATCCCCTGTATTATCCGAGTGGTTAAAATAAAAGCTACTGCCCATGTAGGGAAGATCCGTTGTGAAGGTGCTTATTGGATAAAGCTCGTTAACTGTTAGCGCTTCTCCGCCTTCCATTGTGTAGTAAACTTCTGAAACATCAAAATTATGTATTATAGTTTGGTATAGGCTCTCAAGCATAAACCAGTTTAGACCCTCTGCATCATAAAAGAAAAATTCATCGTTTTGCACTGTATCGCCCAAGCCTGAAAGGAGTGTGGAGCTTTCTGCCCAATCCACTCTTGCCACAGTGCCTTCAATCGTTACATCATTTAGCGCAAATTCAAGCCCTGTGAGAATTGTTAGCCCATCGGCAAGCAGTCCCACGGTGAGCTCTCCCTCATAATGAAAATTATACTGCTCAACATCTTCGGGTAGCTCTTCAACATTTCCGCTCGACTTATCCGCATATAATATCGCCGTATTTTGTGTCAGTTCTGGCTCGGACACTTCACTCGACGAGCTCTCCGCCTCCGACGGCTCTGAGCTTGATGCTTCTACCTCGGAAGATTGCTCTTGGGAGGAGGGTTCGCTATCTGCTGTGCATGACACCATTGCAAGTGACATCAATGCCGCTAATGCTATTAATAATACTTTTTTCATATTTATGACCTTTCCTTTCTTTTTTAGCTGTAAATTTTTAATATTTTACTTTTTATATGTCGATATATTTTTAGTGATTAATCAAAAATTGACGTATCACCTATATCAATTTGTCCATGGAAATTATTGCCTACCGCAATAAGCGTTCCATCAGTTTTGAGTCCAACGCTGTAATCTCTACCTGCCGCTATTTCTATAATGTCCATCCAATCGGAAACGAGTGTGTAGTCATTGCCCTCGGAGCCTACTGAGAGAGCTGTGAAATCATTTGTAATGGCTAAAGTATGGGTGTTTCCTGCATCTATAGCAAATATATTCGTCCATTCCTCCACATTGCACTGTCCATAGTCATTCCATCCAGTAGCCACAACTGTGCCATCAATTTTTAGACCAACAGTGTGACGTGCTCCTGCACTTACCCATGCAATATCAGTCCAGTCCTGTGTATTTAACTGCCCCTCTGTATTTCTGCCCGTTGCAACTACTCTGCCATCTAATGTAAGCCCTACTGTATGCTCCTCCCCAGCGGATATGTGAAAAACATCGGCCCAATCTGAAACATCTATCTGGCCATATTCGTTGCTTCCCGTGGCAACTAAAGTTCCATCTTCTTGCAGCCCTACTGTATGGTATTCACCTGCTGCCACTGAAGTTATATTCCTCCAAGAGTTTACATCGCATTGCCCATAATCATTTTGACCCGTTGCAAATACTACCCCATCACTTCTAATGCCCACTGTATGGTATTGTCCCGTTGTTACAGACACAATATTCTCCCAAAATCGAACATTTGTCTGATTTTGCTCTATTGAACCTACCGCTTCCACCGTACCATCAACCTTTACAATTGCAGTATGGTCTGCGCCTGCATCAATAGTATTATAAAATATATAAACCTCTTCACCGAGCTCTGGAATAGGCTCAACATCTATAATTTCCCCCGTTGGGATATCGGCATCTTTTCTTAGAATATAATATGTACCATCATTTGAAATACGCAGGCCGCCTTCGTAAAAGTCGAGTTGCAGCTCAGAGCCTAAATAAGTATCTCTTACAAATACCGCTTCGCCTACACCCTCCTCCCATGTGTATTCACCTGCTGTTTTATACATCTTATCAAAGCTTTCATCATAGTAGTCCACTGTGCCATCTTCATTGAAGGAGAAAATATATCCTCCATAATTCCAAACGCCTTCTATGCTACTTGGTGTTCCACATGCTGTAAGTGTAAATGAGAACAGTAAAAAAGTAGCTACAAGTATTAAGTTAAGTTTTCCTTTTAACTGATTTAGCAATTTTTACTTCCCTTTCTTTTTTTGATTTTGTAATTTACTAAATTAATTATAGCATAAAATTTAAAAAATATTTCTTTGTTTCAAAATCTTAACAATTGGCTGTTAGCGATGATAAAACTAAATCTTTCGCTTAAATCACTACGGCTTTATCCGTTTTTACAGTTCTCTTTAGTGGGAGTATGAAAAGCTTTAAAGTAATTTTTTAAATAAAAATAATTTTTTTAAAAATAGATGCAATAAAATGCACATTATCTGCATTAACTAATCAGAAGGGTAAAAAAACACACCCAACCACTGTATACAGAACATAAAAAACTAAATAAAACTGTTAAGTCAGTATATGAAAGGTGAATTATTATGAAAAATCTAAATAATACAAAAATGAGAGCATTAGTACTTGCGGCAGTTATAGCTGCTTCTTCCACAACAGCATTTGCACAATCCTCACAGCAGATTACATTAGCAGAAGCTCAAGCAATAGCACTTAAGGATGCAGGCGCTACTTTAGAGAACTCAACTTTTAGCGAAAGCAAATTAACTAACGATGATGGTACTGCAGCATATGAATTCGAGTTTATCTCCGGTGGAGTAAAATTTGAATATGAAGTAAATGCTCTAAGCGGTGAAATTGATGAGTTCAGCAAAAAGAAAGAAGTAGACCCCACTACTCAAACAACAACATTCCCTCTTAATTTAAACGATTTTATCAGTGCTAATTTCGCAGTACAATCCGCACTTGCTGAAGCTGGATTAGCGTTTTCAGAAGTAGTATCCCCCACAGTGGAGCTTGACTTTGAAAACGGCAGATTTTTGTATGAAGTAGAATTTGAAACAGCAGATACAGAATATAAATACTATATAAACCATACTAATTCCTCAGTAATCGGGTTTGAAATTGAAGATAATGATGATGCCCCTCAATCTTCAGCTACAACACCTAATATGGGTGACGATATGGACGATGATGATTTCGATGATGATTTCACACCTTCCTCTGCTTCAATCACATATGAAGAAGCAAAAGCAATAGCATTAAAGCATGCAGGTATCTCTGCTGCACAAGCTAATTTCGACGAAGTAGATTTCGATGACGACGGTGTTTATGAAATAGAATTTTACAGTGCAGGCAATGAATACAAATATGAAATTAACGCTTTTAATGGAAATGTAGTTGATTATGAAATTGAAGTAAATGACGACGATGATGACGATGATTTCACACCTTCCTCCGCTTCAATCACATATGAAGAAGCAAAAGCAATAGCATTAAAGCATGCAGGTATCTCTGCTGCACAAGCTAATTTCGACGAAGTAGATTTCGATGACGACGGTGTTTATGAAATAGAATTTTACAGTGCAGGCAATGAATACAAGTATGAAATTAACGCTTTAAATGGAAATGTAGTTGATTATGAAGTTGAAGTAAATGATGACGACAACGACGATGATGACGATGACGATGATGACGATGACGATGACGATGATTACAAACCAACACAATCCACTATTACAGCAGAAAACGCAAAATCGATAGCATTAAACCATGCAGGTCTTTCGGCTTCACAGGTTAGATTTGACGAAGTAGAACTTGACGATGACGGTGTTTATGAAATAGAATTCTACACAGCAAATGCCGAATACAAATATGAAATCAATGCAGAAAATGGTAATGTTGTTGATTATGAAATCGATGTAGAAGATATGGATGACGATGATGACAACGACGATGACGATGATGATGATGACGATGACAACGATGATGACTAATTGATAAAATATGCATAATAAATAAAGAGTAGCCATTTAAATAGTGGCTACTCTTTATTTATTAAGATAGTTTGTAGTAATTACAGTAACTCAGTTTGTTATTTAGCTCTTCATTGGTAAGTGTATTATAGGTGTTTGGCAAGATAGTATCTGCATTGATTAACTGCATAGAAATATTTCTTTTGCAATATTTTTTCGAGCTTTTTATGACATCCCCCTACTATTGATAAAAAGGCTTTATAATAAAAGTTTGTGTGCATTCCCCCGCCAAAACAATTGTTATAAAAACATAAAAAAATGCACGAAACAAATTGATGTTTCGTGCATTAAAACTTTTATAATTACTATCTTAAATTTAATTCTTCAATTCCTTTAAGCTTTGGAAGTTTGACAGTTTCTTTTTTAACTGCAACTTTCTTCTGAGCAGGAACTTTATTTTCAATTATAGCATATCTATGCTGTTTTATCCCATAGATTAGGAGTGCTGAGTTTAGAATAACATCAAGCAATGAGCCTGCAATAAACATATCAAACACTGTGACCGAAACACTTGTAAAGAGTGCCATATAAACTAAAGTGAATAATACCGCTACAAGATCTACCGCAAAATATCTATTGTAGTATTTCACTGCCGGCTTTTTCACGCTACCCATCACTATTGTGAATGCGCCGAATGCTGTAACTGCTATTGATAGAATGAGTACCTCTATCGGAAGCTTAGTAGTGCCAAATCCTATTAGTAAACATGTGGCAAGTGTTCTTATTAAAGTTTTTAGATACAATGGAATTTCAAGTAGTTTTCTGTTCATCTTAAACCTCCACATTTTTTAAATTCCAGCTTTCACCGAATAATAGCATTTTACCATAATTTAATGCTAAATTAAAGTTATGGGTCACAAATGTATTTATTTTGTATCCGAATTGTTTTATTTTTTGTTTATTTCTGATGTATTTGCTACCTATTTATCATTGATTATGATGAAAATGACGGTAGATTATTCAATGTAAATATATGGTTTGATATTACTAAGTGTGGCTTCCCCTATTCTATCCACATCCAAAAGTTGCTCTAAATTAGAAAATTCACCTATATGTGCTCTGTAATTTACAATATTATTTGCAAGCACTTCGCCTATTCCCGGTATCAGCATCAATTCGCTTGCTGTGGCAGTGTTTATATCAAGGTATACACGCTCACTCTCAAGGTAATTTTCTATGTTTTTAGAAAGTTCTACTTCACTTTCGTTATGTGTGACTATAATCTCGGGGATGGGTGTTAATCTTGTGGTATAAATATTAAAAGCAATTACAATTAATGCAAATACAAATGTAGTTAAGATTAGAATTTTAGTATTTTTACTTATTTTCAAATCAATAACAGTCCTTTTTTGATAAAATTTCTTTACCCTTCTTCACATATACTCTCAATATATTCGATAAACTTTGCCACAGCACCGTCATTAAAGCTTGTATCGGAGATTTTGCAAACTGCTTTTAAATCGTCTGGCGCAGTGCTTACACAAGCGGAATATGTTGAGGTTTTAAGCATCTGAAGGTCGTTGTAATAATCTCCAATGGAGGCTGTATTATTTAAATCAACGCCGTATTTTTCGCAAAAAACTTTCAGTGCCGCACCCTTTGAGACATTTTGGGGCACTATGTCTATAAAGCATCTGTCCGAGCTACAAAAATCGACATTCTCAAAATTGCAGCTCATAATATACTCATTTATTGTGGCGCAAATGTCTGGGTCAACTAAAAAAATGAATCTAAAAATGTTCTTCTCTCTGTTTCTATTAAATGGAGTTTGTGCATCGTCAGAGATAGATATTAACCTGCCATCTTCGTCAAGGCTGAGCCTATACGCTTTATCATCACAAATCGCTGTTGGGGTAATCTCAGGAAATTTTGCTAAAATATGCTCGCAATACTGCGTTGCGGCTTCGGGTAAAAAAGCTGTATGGATGTACTTTTCCTGCGAAAAATCATATATGGAGGCGCCATTATTTAATATGCATGGTATATTTACATTTAAGCTATGGGCTATTTCCTGCGCCTTGGAGACACTTCTTCCAGTGGCTAACGCAAAATTACCACCTTTTGAAATAAACCTTTTCACCGCCTCTTTATTTGCAGGCAGGACATCGGTTGCAGCGGAGTAAAGTGTACCGTCAACATCGGAAAAAAGATATATATCGCTTATTTTCATGCTGTTTCCTCCTAATACTGTGTCTTCGTTTGTTTATTTATGAAATCCTTAAAGTAATCGGGTAGGTCGGCAGTGAAATGCATAAACTCATTTGTTTCAGGATGAACAAAGCCTATACTCGCCGCGTGTAGGCACTGCCCTTTAAGCGATGTAAGTACTTTTTTAGGGCCATAGACTACATCCCCTGCAACTGGGTGGTGTATGTGAGCCATGTGGACTCTTATCTGATGGGTGCGACCTGTTTTGAGCTTTAGCCTTAAATGGGTGAATTCTTTATATCTATCCACCACTTCATAATAGGTGGTAGCTTCCCTACTGTTTTTATCGGTTACGCACATTTTTTTTCTATCATTTGGGTGGCGTCCTATCGGTGCCTCAACCATGCCTTCTTCATTTTTTACATTGCCGTAAACCATGGCATGATAATATCTATCAAAGCTGTGCTCCTTAATTTGCGCCGAAAGTGAGGCGTGTGCCCTATCATTCTTTGCCACTACAAGAAGCCCACTTGTATCTTTGTCAATTCTATGTACTATACCTGGGCGAATCACTCCGTTGATGGTGGAAAGCCTGCCTTTGCAGTGGAATAAGAGTGCATTGACAAGTGTCCCATCAGGATTTCCTGCCGCCGGATGCACCACCATATCTTTTGGCTTATTAACCACTAATAGGCTACTATCTTCATAAACTATTTCAAGTGGAATATCCTGCGGTATTAAATCTAATTCCACAGGTTCGGGGATATTTACCTCTATTTCGTCATTTAGCCTTAGTTTGTAGTTTTTTGAAGCCGATTTGCTGTTTACGAAAATTCTATTATCTTCGCAAAGCTTTTGCAGTGTTGAACGTGAAAACTCTTCTAACTGCATGTCCAGATATTTATCAAGCCTCTCTCCCACATCTTCAGCTGAAACTGTAAAATAAATTTTTTCACTATCCATTATTTTTCTCCGCCTTTTTTTCCTCAAAGAGAATTATGTAAACCGAAAATATAATAGTGCCTATCACCACACAACAGTCGGCAAAATTAAACACGGGGTAGCTAAATATGGGGCCTATATCTAAATAGTCCACCACATAGCCAAGCCTTATTCTGTCGATTAAATTACCCACTCCACCTGCAAGAATTAATATAAGTGAAAATGTAGCCATGCGTGCTTTAAAGTAATTTTTAAAAAGCAGATATGCAATTATTAAAAGTACAATGCTTGTCATTCCAACAAGCAGCCATGTTTGCCCTTTAAATATGCCAAATGCTGCTCCGTAATTTTCAACATAGGTTAAATCGAGTATTCCTGAAATTGCATTAATGCTCCCGATTGGCATAAGGCTGTTTATTGCCCATAGTTTTAATAATTGATCGATTGCTATTAATATTGTTACCAGTACAAAAGATATAATTGGTAGCATTTTTCCTCCAAAGTTTAAGAGGGGAAAATGTCTCGGCTATCCACCATCAAATATCATAATGGCAAACCGAGGACGCCCTCCCCTCCCTAATATTTACTATGCTTCTACTACTTCTGCACAGCGTGAGCAGAGTGTTTTGTGCGCATCTATCTTGCCAACTGTTGTGGAGTATTTCCAACAACGCTCGCATTTTTCGCCGTCAGCTTTTGAAACTGTTACAGAAAGACCTTCTGTTTCGCCATTATGCGTTCCATTATTATCGCTTACGATTTCAACCTCGGAAACGATGAATACTGTTTCTGTTAAGTCTTTAATAGATTTAACAAATTCATTTAGCTCGCCTTCACAGTGAAGTGTAATTTTAGCTTCAAGAGATTTACCTATTAGCTTTTCTGCCCTTGCAAGCTCAAGCGCTTTATTTACATCATTTCTGATTTCTCTTATGCGCTCCCATTTTTGCATAAATGCTTCGTCAGCTTCGTCATTTCCAGCAGGCATGTCGTTAAACACTGCCGCCTCGGCATCAAATTTATCGGATTTAGGAATATTTGCCCAAACTTCTTCTGCTGTAAATGCAAGTATTGGAGTGATTAGGAGTGTTAAATCAGTTAATATTTTGTATATAGCAGTTTGTGCCGCTCTTCTCTGGGGTGAGGTTTTAGCCTCTGCATACAATCTATCCTTAATAAAATCAAGATAGAAGTTTGACATATCAACAGTGCAGAAATTATGAATACCATGGAATATTAGATGGAATTCAAAGCTATCATAGTAAGACCTAACCTTTTTAGTAAGGCTTTCTATTCTTGCCACTGCCCATCTGTCTTCTTCGAATAAATTCTCTGCTGCAACCATATCTGTATCTGGGTTAAAGTCGTTTAAATTTCCTAAGATGTACCTTGCGGTATTTCTGATTTTGCGGTAAACTTCGGAAAGTTGTTTTAATATTTCTTTTGATATACGGATGTCTGCATGATAGTCGGAAGAGGCTACCCAAAGTCTTAGAATGTCCGCACCGTAGCCATTAACTATTTCTTCGGCTAATATGCCATTTCCAAGGGATTTGCTCATCTTTCTGCCCTCACCATCAACTACCCAACCATGGGTACAAACAGCCTTATAAGGAGCTACGCCCCTCCATGCAACCGATGTGAGCAGTGAGGATTGGAACCAACCTCTAAACTGGTCGCCGCCTTCAAGATATAAATCACAAGGCCATTTTAGACCTTCTCTTTCTTCAAGTACTGCGGCATGGGTTACACCTGAATCAAACCATACATCCATGATGTCGGTTTCTTTTCTAAATGAAGCAGAGCTACAATGTGGGCACTTTGTGCCCTGTGGAAGTATCTCTTCAGCGGATTTTTTATACCAAGCATCGGCACCCTCAGCCCTAAAGAGCTCGGAAACCGCTTTAATGGTTACATCGTCTATATGATATTTTCCACAGTCGTTGCAGTAGAATACTGGAATTGGTACGCCCCAAGTTCTCTGCCTTGAGATACACCAGTCCTTTCTGTCCACAACCATTGATGTCATGCGGTCTTCTCCCCAAGAGGGTATCCACTGCACATCTTTAATTGCTTCAACTGCTTTATCTTTAAAGCCGTCAACTGAACAGAACCACTGTTCGGTAGCTCTAAATAGTATCGGATTTTTACATCTCCAGCAATGTGGGTATTGGTGAATCATTTTTGTGGTTGCAAGCAGTAAATTTTGCTCTGTTAGATGTTTTGCAATTACTCTGCCTGCATCTTCGGTGGTAAGACCTGCCGAAAATCCTGCAAGCTCGGTCATTTTACCTGCATTGTCCACTGGCACTATAATTGGCAGTTCTGGATAGTGGTTTGTCACTACTTCAAAGTCGTCCACACCGTGTCCAGGTGCTGTATGTACACAGCCCGTACCGCTTTCGAGTGTTACATGGTCGCCAAGTATAACCATTGAATCCCTATTAAGGAATGGATGACGGCAAAGCACTCTGTCAAGCTCTTTACCATTAGCAGTGCCCACTATTTCATATTCTTCTATTTTAGCTGCTTGCATGGTGGCTTCTACAAGCTCTTTTGCGATTATATAATATTCGCCATTTGCCTTTACAGCCGCATATTCGAAATTAGGACCGAGGCAAATTGCCACATTACCTGGTAATGTCCATGTAGTTGTAGTCCAAATTACGACATATGTTTTATCTATCTCTACGCCCATCTTTGCAATCGCACCATTGACATCGTCTTTTAGTGGGAATTTTACATATATGGAGTAGCAGGGGTCCTGTGCGTACTCGATTTCTGCTTCCGCAAGTGCAGTACCACATTCAGCACACCAATATACAGGCTTTAGACCCTTGTAGATATAGCCTTTCTTAGCCATTTCTCCAAAGATTTCAATCTGCTTAGCTTCAAACTCGGGTACCAATGTGAGATATGGGTTATCAAAATCGCCAAGCACACCAAGGCGCTTAAACTGATTTTTCTGATTTTCCATGTAAAATAGAGCAAAATCCTTACAGTGTTTTCTCAGCTCAACAGGATCAATATCGCTATTAACCCCTACTTTTTTAAGGGCTTTGAGCTCTATTGGCAGCCCATGGGTATCCCAGCCAGGAATATATGGCGATTTAAATCCGCTCATGTTCTTTGAGCGAACTATAATATCTTTTAGAGATTTATTAAGCGCCGTGCCAAGATGGATGTCACCATTTGCGTATGGAGGGCCATCGTGAAGCACATATAGTGGCTTCCCTTCATTTTTCTCTATCATTTTGTAATATCTTCTCTCGTCTTCCCATGACTGCACCATTATTGGCTCACGCTGTGGCAATGCAGCTTTCATTGAGAAGTCGGTCTGTGGAAGATTGAGGGTTGCGTTATAGTCCATTTATATAAAACCTCCGACATAAATTATCCTTATTTTGCAGTAAATATTATAAGGACTTTCTAAATTCTTATTATTACATTTATCAGAGAAAAAGTCAATAACTTTACATATGATATACTGTGGATAATAGCTTTGATTTCTTTTTTCGTATATCTTCCCCCACCTACGGCGGGGGAAGATATATTGATACTTTTTTTAATTTTCACTAAATATTTTTCACCTTAAAATCAATTCTATATTTCCAATTTAATGTAAATAATAAAAAAATGAAACTCCTAATTTTAAAATAGATTAATCCCTTAGCTGGAAATTATCCCCAAATTCAAGTGGTCCAAACCTCGAGCTTTCAAACGCTTGATTTTCTTCTTCCTCAGCGTCATTTTGGTATTCTTCTAAAACATCGCCGTTTTCTGGGATTATTTCTTCCTCCCAGTCCTCCGATACTACTGGCTCCGGCATACTGCTTGTCTCTTCATCTTGTAATAATGATGCTTTTTTCATGTTTTCCATTTCGCTGAGCGAAATTTCAACAGTGTCGTCCTCTTTCGGTGGCTGTGGTGCTACTTCCTGCACAGCTTTGGGCTGATGTGGATCTTCAAAGCTTGGAAGTCTGTTTATCATTTCTAAATGACCTTTATATAAATTCATAAGCTTAGATCTAAAGGTAGTAACTTCTTTTTGTAGTTTAAGAAGTGTAATTTGCTCCTTTTCAATCTGTTTTTTAGCATTATCAATCATTTTTTCTGTTTTAAGTGTGGAGTCCCTCATAATCATCTCAGCCTTAGACTTAGCTTCTCTAATTACGCTGTCCCCCAATTTTTGTGCGCTTAGAAGTGCAATGCGCAAATTATCTTCATCGCTGCGGTATTCCTCTAATTTTTCAGCTAAAATTTCGATTTTTTGCTCTAAATCGTTTTTTTCCTCTATTAAGTCCTGCATTTGCTGTGCAACAGTAACAAGATAGTTGTCCACAGCCTCTTGCTTATATCCACTGATGCCTTTGTCGAATCTTTTTCCTGCAATTTCGTTTGGAGTAATCATGGTTTTGCCCCCTAAATATATTTTTTAATTTTAATATATGTTCTTCCCTTTTTACTCTGTCCACCTATTTCGTCGAAAATAAATTTCCCAAACCCTTTAGATGAAATCTTTTCGCCGGATTTGAGGATATATGAATTGTTGGTATTAACAAAAGAATTAATCAATACCTGACCACTTTTTATCATGGCAGTCGCCTTTTCACGGCTTATATTAAACCCTACTGACACAATGCAATCAAGCCTTAAACTCGGCACAGTGTCGGTAATAATAGTAAAATCTTCTGTTTGTGGCAGTGTATCCGCCCCCGCTGTGGCAGTCACGCCCACTCTTCCCACCTTTGAAATTTCACCGAGCACAAGCTCCGAGACATTTTTAGTGACAAATACAACTGCTTTGCCTTCTTCGGTGAGAATGTCTCCAATTTGATCCCTATTTATCATCAAATTCATGAGCGCACCTAAAAAATCCCTGTGGGAGAGCTTGTCCTGCTTGCGATAGCTAAATGTTATAGGAAGTATGGGGAAAAAGAGGTTTTCCTCATCCTCATAATCCGCCATAACACATAGCATAACACGCTGGGCACCCTCATATCCGCCACTGAATTTACAATTTGTGCCCCTATGCATTTCAGAGATAGCCTCGCATATTGCGCGCTGTCTTTCATTTAGAAATGAAGTGTATTTGCTCACATTTTTTCTTTGGACATTTAAAAAAACATCTTTCATCTTAGAAGCGAAAAGCTTTTCCTCTTCACTCAGTGCAGAAATATTTAAATTCATAAATTAGAAGAACACTCCATTGCTTTCAAGCTCGTCAAGCAAATCACCCATGAATCCTACATTGTACGGGGTGATTATGTATGTGCTGTTTGCAACTTTTTTAATCTGTCCTTCATTTGCATATGCCACACCACTTAGGAAGTCTATAAGTCTTCTTGAAATTTCCTTGCTGGTGGACTCAAGATTTAGTACCACTGTGCGCTTTTCATTTAAATGGTCGGCTATGCCACTTGCATCTTCAAAACGCTCAGGCTTAACAAGCACAACTTGAAGCTGTGTTGTCGCTGCGATGTTTACCACTTTGTTGCTGCGTTTTGGCAGATCACTTGTGTAGCCATGCTCAGCTTCCGGCTGATGATTTCTGGTGGCAACGAATTCCACTTCATCTTCTTCTTCGTCGTAATCGTATTCGTCGTCGGGTATTCCAATCAATTTCTTAAACTTATCAATCATAAAAAATCCTCCTTGATTATATCAGTAAATTTTATTATCTGTAATCTCTTTCTCCAAATAATGCTGTGCCTATCCTTACTATATTCGAGCCATATTTAATTGCCGATTTAAAATCGTCGGACATTCCCATCGAAATAGTATCCATAGTAATATTATCACTTTTTTTTGCAGAAATGTCAACAAACAGTTGTTGCATTTTCATAAAATATTTTTCGGTGCCCAGCTCGTCCGCAATTGGCGGTATGGTCATCAGCCCTCGAATTCGAATATTTTTAAGCTCTGTGAGCGAAAATATCAAATCTTCCGCCACCGAGTACTCCACTCCAAACTTGCTTTCTTCATCACCTATATTTACCTGAATAAGTACATCTGTAATTTTATTTTCTGCCTGTGAGTATCTATCTATAACTTGTGCAATTTTAAAGCTGTCCACCGAGTGAATCATCTCTACCTTATCTATTATTTGCCTCACTTTATTGCTTTGCAGATGCCCGACAAAATGTATCGGCAGTTTTTTATCATAGCCATCATATCTTGCGCATAGCTCCTGCACCTTATTTTCTCCTAAGAGCTCCGCCCCATGTAAAACCGCCGCATTTACTTCTTCTATTGTGCGGGTCTTTGTGATTGCCATGAGTTTTATATCATTTGGACTTCTACCGCATTTTAGCGCTGTTTCCTCTATCTCAAACTTTATCCTTTTGATATTTTCTGCTATTTGATTATAAGGTTTTTCCATCATAAATGTCTTCCCCCTCGGTTATAACTTCATCAAAACGCCTCAATGTGTTTTCCGCAGAGTATACAGTATCAACAAGTGCGAAGCCATTGCCTTCATAAACAGTCACGATGGGTTTAAATACTATCTGCATATCCTTGATTACATAGACACCTTTCACATCGTTTAAAAAGCGTATGGAATCGGTTTCCACTCGAAGCCCTGTGTACTCAACAAAATGCACTCTCACCTCTCCAAAGCGCTCTGATATGAGGTCTTCATATATGTAATTGCAGCTGAGCACCGCATAGAAATCGCCATTTTCGTCCTCAATAACTTCACTCACATATGAGGGAATTTCATATAAATCATTTTCTAAAAAGTCAAGCTCCAATTTGCTTCCCTGTATGTATTTATATTTTTCTTCCTCTTCTATGGGTATGATTATATCCCAGTTGTGATCTGTGACGATTTTACCTATACTGCCACTCTCCGCCATGTCTTCAGTGGAGGAAATGGTTGCTTTTATCTGCTCTACTGTTAAATTTTCCATTGTTTTAGGGGTGTATATATCTTCAAGTCCGTCAGTACCTGCCACAAAATATCCTTCCTCTGGGCTAAAATATGTCCTCTGAGAATTCCCCGTAGTGGGATTTAGGTTATTTATCATGTTTTCATACATTGAAATTGTATCCGAGAGATTATCGCAATTCCCTGTGATAACTGCACGCTCTGTGAGCAGTTTATTTAGCTCTATTACACTTTCATCCATTTCTGCGAGTGTTCCATTATCACAACTATCTTTTAATAGTGTAATTTCGGCGAGTATTTGAGTGTTGTGAAGTGATGTATTGGATATTTTAACTGAATTGTCCGTGGAAATAGTTTTAAGGCTTTCGCTTTTCTTCTCTATATTCTGTATTTCATTTTGCAATAGTATATCCTGTGTATCTCCATAGGAATAGGCTATCTCCGTGCCTTTAATCACTCTTTTACCATCATTTTCAGGGTACATCATAGTTCCCGATGCTTGCTCACTGAGCACATATTCTTCCCTTACATAAAGTGCAATTACAATCTCAGTATCGGAAATGCTGTACTCGAGTGCAGTTTGGGTTTTATATGGTTCAGTGAAAAATATATGCAACTGATAACCTGCATAACTCAGCAAAAACACTGAAATAAACAGTATAAGTAATCTATCCGTAATACTTTTCAAAATTTCACATCCTTAAAATCGCTGTCTAAAAAACTTTAACTGCTATCTCACATTTATACCATGATAAAAATGGCAGCCTATCAATATCAAATTACTGAGATAAATGCTTTTGCACCATTAGCTTAGCACGACTAAAAAGCTCTTCATAACTATCTATTTCGTCAATATAAAGCCAGTTTATCGCTTCGTTTCGCCTAAACCATGTGAGCTGTCTTTTAGCATAGCGGCGTGATTCCATCTTAATTTTATCAACACATTCTATAAGTGGTACATCGTTGTATAAAAAATCGTAGAACTCTTTGTAGCCAATCGCCTGAAGTGCCGTGCCGCTGTATTTGCCACCGAAAAGCTCCTTTGCTTCCTCTAAAAGCCCATTCTCCATCATTAAATCGACTCTATAATTTATCCTATCATAGAGTGTTTGTCGATTTGTGTAGTTAAGCCCTATCAAGAGTGAATTATACTCAGTAGGCTTTAGTTTAGACTTTTTTACATGGGAAGTCATATTCTCCCCTGTGAGCCTATATATCTCAATTGCCCTTACCACTCTCGGTAGGTTATTATAATGCATGGATTTAGATATTTCGGGGTCAATTTTTAAAAGCTGCTCGAAAAGCTTCTCATTGCCGTTTACTTTAGCGTAGTCGTAGAGCTCATTTCTTATCTCTTCATCCTGCCCAATATGGGAAAACGCCACATTTTCAATGAGTGAATTAATATATAATCCCGTGCCCCCTGCTATTATAGGAAGCTTTCCTCTGCTACTTATTTCCGCTATTTTTTCTTTGGCGAGTTTGCAAAACTGAGCCACGCTGAATGTTGTATCGGGCTCTACAAAATCTATCAAATGATGCGGTATGTTTTGCATTTCTTCTTTAGTGGGTTTTGCTGTTCCCACTGAGAGGTATTTATATATCTGCATTGAATCGGCGGAAATTACTTCGCCATCATATTTTTTTGCTATGTCCACCGCAAGCTTTGTTTTGCCCGAGGCGGTGGGCCCCAGTACTACTACTATCGGTATTTGCTCGCTATTATACACTCCTGCCAAACATCCTTTCAATCTTACCCTTACTCAGCTCCACTGTAACAGGCCTTCCATGGGGGCAATGGCTTATATTATTATCATTTCCCACTAATTCTGCAATGAATTTAAGTTCATCGGCACCTGTTAAATTCCCCGCCTTTATAGCAGCTTTGCAAGCCATGCTGTGGTATAGCTCGTCGAGTACTTTGGGCAGAAAATCCTTTCTAAACGGCTTTGAGACAAGCTCTTTTAGCACTTCGACAGTTTGCTCTGAGGAAAGCATTGTGGGCACTCCCCTTACTATAACCGCATTGCTGCCAAATCTCTCCGCTTCTATTCCAAGGCGTAAAAGCTCGCTTTCACATCCGTCAAACACTGCTATTTCCTCATGGTTTAATTGAAGTGTTAGTGGGGATAGCAGTTGCTGACTCTCCGTGTACTCGGAGGATTTTAGTTTATTATAAAGTGCACTTTCATGTGCGGCATGTTTATCAATTAATATCATCCCACTGCTTTTTTCCACTAAGATATATGTTTGCAAAAGCTCCCCAATTACTCTTATGTCTTCACTTTTAACTTCGGCAATTTCCTCTATTAAGTTTTGAGGAATTTCTTTTGTATCTTCTAATTTTTCTTGTATTACATCGGGTTTTATCTCTTTGACAATATCTATTTTAGTATCATATACGATTTCTTCTTTGATATTTTTAGTGCTGTACCCCACCGTGCTCGATGCTGCTATATATTCTTCCTTTTTATCCCATTCTTTATCCACAGAATTAACCGAGAGTGTAGTTTGCGGCTTACTTTGGGTAATTCTTTCTTCAGTAGGTCTTACCAGTATTTGCTGTGGCTTTATTTCCTCGGTAATCACCTTTTTACTATATGCTTCCTTTTGAAAAGCAAATTGATTTTCGCTTCTATCAAAATCCTTTAAGGCAAATGGAGTTATTGCAGGCTTTGCTTTCTTTTCCTCGTTTCTTATTAAAAGAGCGGAGGAGTAGTTTTCAAGTGCGGCTTTTGCGGCTGAGTAAACTAAATTATATACACTTCCCTCTTCCGAAAAACGCACCTCGGTTTTTGCAGGGTGTACATTTACATCCACTGTGCCCGGTGGTATGGTCACATTTAGTATGCAGCCCGGAAATCTCCCCGTCATCAGTTTTCCTTTAAATGCATCCTCAACCGCCGCTATGCAGGTTTTGCTCTTTATATATCTGCTATTTATGTAGAAGCATTGCATCGCCCTTGTTGCCCTTGAAGAGTTTGGCGAGGTTATATAGCCACTTACACTCAGTGCACCCTCGCTGTATGAAACCTCTAATAAATCCTTTGCAAATTCACGTCCCATAACACAATGAATTGCCGATTTTAAATCGCCGTTTCCAGGTGAGGCAAGTACGATTTGATTATCTTTTATAAGCTTAAACGCCACATGGGTATTAATAAGCGCAATTCGCTCCACTATCGCCTGTATATTACTCCCCTCATAGCTATCCTTCTTTAAGAATTTAAGCCTTGCAGGGGTATTAAAAAATACATCTCTTACTATAAGCGAAGTACCAACGGGCGCACCTATCTCGGATAGCACACCTTCTTTTTCACCCTCTATAACATATCTACTCCCCACGGGGTTATCATGGGTGCGAGTGATTAGTTCCACCCTGCACATAGCAGCTATTGAGGGAAGTGCTTCCCCCCTAAATCCAAAGGTGAGTATTTCTTCTAAATCCTCTTTTGTCTTGACTTTACTTGTAGCGTGGCGAATAAAGGCTGTGGGTATCTCGTCTTTTTCAATGCCCATGCCATCGTCGGTGACACGTATATATTTTATCCCACCGCCTTTGATTTCGACGGTGATTTTGCTCGCCCCTGCATCTATCGCATTTTCTATGAGCTCTTTGACTATCGAGGAGGGTCTTTCCACCACTTCCCCCGCCGCTATTAGCTCTGCTACTTGTTTATCTAAGACAATTATTTTAGCCATTAGTACCTCTTTTGAAATTAGTCGGTATTCTTAAGTTAAGATAAGTTAAATATCTTATTTGCTTTCGTCCCTTTTCTCCTTTGTAAAGTGGTGAGAATGGGGATGGATATTTTTTCCGTGTTTAGTCTACAATTTTCTTTATTTCATACAATTTATTTAGTGCTTCTATTGGTGTGAGGGTATTTACATCCATGTTTTTAATCATTTTTGTGAGCGTGTCCATTTGTGTATTGGCAAATGATATTTGACTATCGTTTAGAAGCTCTTTAGGGCTTTCACTCTGTTTTGAAACATTTTTATTACTTTCGCTATTTTCAAGAGTTTCTAAAATTTCATACGCTCTATTTATAATCTTTTCAGGTATCCCTGCAAGTTTTGAAACTTCTATACCATAGCTATCGTCGGTGCCGCCTGGCACTATCTTTCTAAGGAAGACTATATCATCCTTGCGCTTCTTTGCGGCAATGTGATAATTTTTAATAACGTCAAACTGCTCTTCCATCTCTACAAGCTCATGATAATGAGTGGCAAAGAGTGTTTTCGCCGCAATTTTCTTTGTGGTAGCAAGGTATTCTATTACCGACCTTGCAATGCTCATGCCATCATATGTGGAGGTGCCCCTGCCGATTTCGTCAAGTATTAGCAAACTCTTGGCGGTAGCATTTTTAAGTATTGACGCCACTTCGTTCATCTCCACCATAAAAGTGGACTGCCCCGAGGTTAAATCATCACTTGCTCCCACACGGGTAAAAATGCCATCAACTATTCCTATTTCAGCGGATTTTGCTGGGACAAACGAGCCTATTTGTGCCAGTAGCACTATAAGTGCAGTTTGTCTCATATAGGTTGATTTACCTGACATATTAGGCCCAGTGATAACCGCAATTTGATTTTTCTTATTGTTTAAATATGTTTCATTAGCAACAAATGGCAGTGAAGAAATAGCCTCCACCACGGGATGCCTGCCCTCTTTTATTATAATATTATCGCTCATGTTTACTATCGGCTTAGTGTAGTCCATTTCTGAAGCTACCTTTGCAAGTGATAGATAGAAATCAAGTTGGGATATAGCATTTGCGGTTTTGGATACCCTGTTTAAATTCAGTGCAATTGCAGTTTTAACCTCTTCAAACAAATTTTGCTCTGTGGCGAGCATATTGTTTTGCGCATCCAAAATTCTCTCTTCAAGCTCTTTGAGTTCGGGAGTTATGTATCTTTCGCAGTTGGCGAGAGTTTGTTTTCTTATATAGCTATCGGGCGCTTGGGAGATATAGCTTTTTGTAATCTCTATATAGTACCCAAAGACTTTGTTGTACCCTATTTTCAGCGTTTTAATCCCAGTGTTTTCACGCTCTGTCTGCTCAATTCCTGCAAGTATGCCATGCACATCGGCAAGAAGTGAGCGCATTTCGTCGAGTTCCCTACTGTATCCATCATTTATCACATACCCATCCTTTGTGCTCAGTGGTGGGTTTTCTTTAATGGCGGATTCTATTAAATTTGCTATGTCCTCAAGTGGGTCTATAAGGTCATGAATTTCTTTTAAATATGAGGTGGTGCAGTTTGATATGCTCTCCCTGATAAAGGGTAGCTTTCTTGCGGAATATTCGAGTGCTTTTAGCTCTCTGGGGCCCGAGGTACCGTAAATTATGCGTGTCATCAAACGTTCTAAATCATATATCCCTGATAATTGCTCGGATAAATCGTCCGCTAAAATCGGCTGTTCAAAAAGTTCTGAAACAGCGTTTAGCCTTTTATTAATCACCGTGGGGTTGATGAGTGGTTTTTCTAAATTTGCCCTTAAAAAACGCTTGCCCATCGGTGTTTTTGTTTTATCTATTACCCATAGAAGCGAGCCTTTTTTCTCTTTAGAGATCATTGTTTCGGTGAGCTCTAAATTTCTCCTTGTATTTGCATCGAGGTGCATATACTGATTTTCGCTGTAAATATTTAAAGCATTTAGCCTTATTGGTGCATTTTTCTGTGTTTTTTCTATATAGAGAAAAAGCCCTAACAGCGCTTTTTGTGCGAGCTCGTATTCGCCCTCCACCGAGAGCTGTGCCACCGAGTCCAGCCCGAAATGTTCACCTGCGAGGGATAAAATATCACCCTGCAAATACTCTTTTTCCTCTAAAACCTCTGCCGAGCATATAATTTTATCCTTGATAAATGCTCCCACTTCTTTTCTCGTGAGAAATTCATCGTTAAATATTATTTCGCTTGGCGCAAATCTTGAAAGCTCATTTTTAATCTTTTGATCATCTTTATCGCTAAATTCGGTTAATTTTACTTCACCCGTGGAAATATCGCTCACTGCAAGCCCATATCTGCCTTTGGAAAAATATATTGAACCGATAAAATTATTGACATTCTCATCTAGCATATTCGCCTCTATAAGCGTACCCGGTGTGATTATTCTTACGACCTCTCTTTTTACGATGCCCTTGGTGTCCTTAGGGTCTTCCACCTGCTCGCATATCGCCACTTTATAACCTTTTTTAATAAGGCGTGCAATATATCCCTCGCAGCTGTGGTGGGGCACTCCGCACATTGGTGCACGCTCTTCTTGCCCGCACTCCCTGCCAGTGAGTGTTAATTCAAGCTCTTTCGAAGCTTTTAATGCATCGTCAAAAAACATTTCGTAAAAATCGCCTAAGCGAAAGAACAAAATGTGCTCTTTATGCTTTTCTTTAATTTCAAAATACTGCCTCATCATAGGGGAAAAAGCCGCCATGGTAATTTCTCCTTTAATAAATCTATTTAACAAGTGTAATATTACGGGAATAAGTCAAACCTGACACCTATAATTATATCCATATATCTTCCTCTGCCGTAGGCAGAGGAAGATATATAGAAAAAAGGCGTTATTATTCTTACCTTAAAATATAATCCGCTTGTGGTAAGTTTTCAGCTATTTATATTAGCATCCAGCGCAGGAAGAGCAGCTTCCGCCACAAGCGGCAACTTCGTCAATCTCGTCAGGATTTTTGCCGTCGCATGAGCCTGAAATAATTGCATTAACATGATTTAGCAGTACATCAAGCTCCTGCTTAGCTTCATTAAATGCAGCCATTGCAGGTGTTGCCATTATTTCACCGTAAAGGGTTTTTATTTCGTTATCAAGTGTAGCTAAAAGCACTTCATCTTTTTCTGGCTTTTGAATTTCATCATTGATTTTCATTCTGAGCTCATTGAATGTTTCAATATTTGCTTTTAGTGCATCGTCTTTTTCATTTGCTTCAGATGCTTTTACATATGCTTTGTATCTTGCGTCCTCTTGTATTGCTTTGCCAAGTTCTCTTGCTTTTAAAATTGCGTCCATTTTTGTGCTCCTTTTATATTTTATATTTAATGACCATGTACTATTTCGCCTGTGACAAGGGTATTCCTTGCACCTGTTATCTGCACACGAACATAGTTACCTATATTGTTTTTATCCCCTTTAATCTCGGTGAGTGTGCCATGTATTGTTCTCGCCGTGAGGTATGAGGAATCCGACCATTTTGTGCCGTCCACTAAAACTGTAAGCTCTTTTCCTATAAGGCTTTTATTAAACTCCGCCGTGATTTTTGCCTGTGTAGCTATGAGCTCATTTAGTCTTTTACTCTTTTCGCTGTGGGGTAAATTATCTTCAAACAGTGCCGCCGCAGTGCCGGGTCTTGGAGAGTATATATATGTAAAGAGCTGGGTAAATCCTATTTCTTTTATCAGCTCATGAGTATCATTAAACTCCTCATAGCTCTCCCCTGGGAAACCTACTATAATATCACTCGAAAATGTGATGTCGGGGATTTTTTTCTTTGCATAATTCACTAATTTTATATAATTTTCTTTAGTGTATTTTCTGTTCATAAGCTGCAAAACTCGGTTATTTCCAGACTGTATTGGAAGATGAATTTGCCTGCACACTTTTTCACATTCGCTTATTGTGTCGATAAGCTCGGTGGTGCAGTCCTTTGGATGTGAGGTCATAAATCTAATGGTAAAATCCCCTTCAAGGGCATTTATCATTTTAAGCAGTTTCGAAAAATTAATATCTTCCTCAAGCCCTTTGCCGTAAGAATTTACATTTTGCCCTAAAAGCATCAGCTCTTTATAGCCTTGATTTATTAAGATTTTAGCCTCTTTTATTATTTCATCCGAAGTTCTGCTTCTCTCTCTTCCTCTAACATAGGGCACAATGCAGTATGTGCAGTAATTATCGCAACCATACATTATCGGAATATTTCCTCTTACTTTATCCTCGCGGTGAATGGGCATGTCCTCGGATATTTTAAGATTTTCATTCGATGTGGATATAACCTTGCTATTTTCGGTGAGTACAGTGTATAAAAGCTGTGGAAGCGTGTGGGTTACATGGGTGCCAAATATCAGTGAAACAAATGGATAGCTCTTTTTTATCTTTTCTACTATCTCGCCTTGCTGTACCATACATCCACATAGTGCAATTACTAAATCGGGATTTTCACTTTTAAGCTTTTTAAGCTCACCCACATTTCCGAAAATTTTATCCTGTGCACCCTCTCTTATGGCGCAAGTGTTATACAAAATCAGCGAGGCGTTTTTAACCTCTTCGGTAAAACCATATCCCGCTTCTGAAAGCATTCCCCTAATTCGTTCACTGTCGCTTATATTTTGCTGACAGCCAAATGTATGTATAAATGCAAGCGGTGGGGATTCATATTTTTCAAATAAATAAGTATTGATTTTTTCGCTGTATTCTCTTTGCATTGTTTTTGAGAACTCTGCAAAGGTTTTATTAGTGTCAGTCATGTAATTCCTCACTATGGGTAAATATCTTTATAGGTGGTTTATCGCTTAAAGCCTAAGTGATAAGCTTTATAATAAACACTCTTTATTGTATCATATTTTTTCATTTAAATAAAGGGGTAATTTGGGGTTT
>CAYJLI010000022.1:0-36182 GCA_964371155.1 uncultured Oscillospiraceae bacterium
TACAAGGGTATATGAGCGTAATTTGAAAGTTTTAAGCGACGCAGTAAGCAAAAAATTAAAAGATTTTTTGTGTTTTCGCTTTTGTCTTCGGTCTGAGTTTGAAATTCATTTCAAACTTCATCCTAATAAAGAATAAATTCTATTTCATCTCCAATATTTAGCCCTTTATTGCCCTTTGGTATATCCACAAGGCAGTTGGATTTCACAGTGTCTGAAAATGCACCTGAGGAGTGGTTTTTCGCTGTGAAATATATTTCATCCCCCTCAGAAAAGGCTCTGATAAATCGCCTTGTAGGGCTGTACTTTGGAAAAACTTCCTTTACTATTCCGCATTTTCTTTTGGGTGCTGTGCCACTATCCGCGGAAATTTGAGCAAGCATCGCTCTTCCCAAAAGCTCAAATGTAGCAAATGCCGCAAATGGATTTCCTGAAAGGCTTAGCATTGGAGTGTCGCAATATTTGCAAAACATTGCAGGTGTGCCGGGCTTCATTGTAACCCCTTTGAAGATAGGTGTGATTTCAAGCTCTTTATAAACATCGTGGATAATGTCTTTCACTCCTACCGACACCCCACCAGTAGTGATTATTGCATGGTACTGCGTGTGGTGGGTGCTTATAAACTCGGCAAGTGTTTCACCATCGTCCCCCCACATCTTTGCAGTTACATCGAACCCAAGCTCTAAAATTCTGTGCTTTAATAGATAAAGATTTGAATTGTATATCTTGCCATCGCTAAGTGCTTCATTTATTTCTATAAGCTCATCACCGGTGGTTATTAGTAGGACTTTTGGCATGGTGTAAACCTCTGCTGAGGATATCCCCTGTGAAGCAAGTACTGCAATATGCATTGCATTTAATTTGCTTTTTGCTTCAATGAGTTTACTGCCTATTTTTACATCTTCGCCTGCAAAGCAGTAGTTTTGATGATGATTTATCTGTGAGTAAATTTTTACTTCGTTTTCGCCGTAGTCGGTGTCCTCTTGGCGGATTACACAGTCATATCCCTTTGGTATGGGAGCGCCCGTCATAATTCTAATAGCCGTACCTTTTGAGTACTCAGTTTTGGAGTAGCCCCCTGCATATACGCAGTCTATCACCTTTAAAGAGATGGGGTTTTCTCTGCACGCTCCTTTTACATCTTCTGAGTTTATTGCGTAGCCATCGAGTGGGGAGCGGTCAAAAGGGGGCTGATTCATGACAGCATGGATATCGTTTTTTAGCACTCTGCCCCTTAATAAGTCAATCGAGATATTTTCGCTTTCTGCATTATTTTTGCTATTAGCTTTTATTAATTCTAACGCTACTTCAAGCTCGACCGACATAATTACACCCCTTTTCCAAATTCACATCTTGGATAGATGCAGTTTTCACATTTAAAGCATAGTCCCCCATGTCCAAGTGAAGCTATATCTTTTTTAGTGATTTTCACTCCACAAAGCACTCGTGGAAGCAGTAAATCAAAGACCGTACTGCTCGCATACATAACGCATCCCGGTAGGCCCATAATAGTAGTACCATCTTCAAAATAGCCAAGGAGCAACATTGCACCCGGTAGCACGGGGGAGCCATAGCTTACAATACCTGCACCGCTGTCCCTTATTGCTGCTGGGGTCATATCGTCGGGGTCAACGCTCATACCGCCCGTACATAGTATAAGCTGTGCGCCCATATCTTTTAGCTTAAGCACCGCTTCTGTGATGCCCTCTTTTTCGTCACTAACTATTTCATGCCCTATCACTTCTTGTCCGAAAATGTTCATTTTTTCTACTATAACGGGCGTAAAGGCATCCTTTATCCTACCGCTGAAAACTTCGCTTCCTGTGGTAACTATACCAACCTTTAATTTTTTGTATGGAAGAATTTCAAGAAGCTTTTCACCCCCTGCAATTTCCACTGCTTTATTTAGCTTATCTTTATGTATTACAAGCGGTATCACCCTTGTGCCCACAAGCATATCGCCCTTTTTCACTGGGTAATTTGTGTGCCTTGTGGCAATCATCAATTCATCCTGCATGTTTATCTCTAAGAGTTTTTCAGTATTTACTCTGAACAGCCCTTCTCTGTCTGCAAAAATATTGATTTTGCCCTCTTTTATATCGGAGGCTGTCATGCCATCATTTATGCATAGTTCTGCTAAAATAACTGCCGCATCGTTTTCGTGAAGCATGTCCTCATTATTTTCCCAAACAAATAAATGCTCCTTACCCATGGAAAGCAGCATGGGGATATCCTCTTCCCTCACTATATGCCCTTTTTTAAAGGCAGGGCCATCGAACTCGCCCTTTACTATTCTCGTCATATCATGACATAGTACATGCCCTACGGCTTCGGTTGTTTTAATCTTTTTCATTTTATTAGTAGTCCTTTCGGTTTTAATTATGATACTTTAGACAAATAAAAAACACCCTGCCCCTTTAGGAACAGAGTGTTATAACACAAAATAGAGCGAACAAAATCCGCTTATCATTTATAACAGTTCCTTTTCAAACATGGAAGGCGGTTTCGTTTCCAAAACAACCTGCAAGTGTTAATTAAATAATGTGGATAAAAGCACTTAATTGCTTTTTGCACATCTTAACACTCTGGCAAACCACCATAGTTTCCCTTAGGTGTATTTGCTCGGAGCAGTATATTTATTCAGTTTTAAATATAATAACATATTTAACACTATTTTTCAATAAGTACTACTTAACTTTGTTTATTTACTGAAAAATTCTTTGGCAATTTTTAGTGTTTTTTCTATATCGCTTTCGCTGTGTGCATTTGATATAAATGCCGCTTCAAACTGTGCAGGTGCGAGATAAACTCCATTTTTAAGCATATGTGCAAAGTATTTTGCGTATCTCTCGGTGTCTGATTTCTTTGCATCCCTGTAGTTTTCCACCTTTTCTTCTGTAAAGAAAATGCAGGAGAGTGAGGCTATATTATTGATAGTGCATCCCTTGCCATATGATATTTCCCTTAGTCCGTCGGCGAGTTTTGTGCCGAGGTAAGAGATTTTTTCATATACATCGGGGTTGTTTTTTAATAGTTTAAGCTGTGTAAGCCCTGCCGCCATGGCGATGGGATTTCCGCTGAGCGTACCTGCTTGATAGACTGTGCCCAGTGGGGATATGCACTGCATAATTTCTCTTTTGCCACCATAGGCACCCACTGGCATACCGCCGCCTATAATCTTGCCAAATGTGATAATATCCGGCTGTATGCCATAGTAAACCGATGCACCACCAACCGAAAGCCTAAATCCTGTGATTACTTCGTCAAAAATTAGTAGTGAACCATTTTCGCTACAAAGTTTACGCAGCTCTTTTAAAAATCCCTCTTTTGGAAGCACTACTCCCATGTTAGCTGCTACCGGCTCTATAATTACCGCCGCAATCTCGCCTTTATTCTCTGAGAATAGCGTCTTTACACTTTCTATGTCGTTATATACCGCTGTGAGTGTGTCCTTTGCGCATCCCTCGGGTACGCCTGCACTGTCGGGCACGCCTGCTGTCATCACGCCTGAGCCTGCTTTTACCAGCATACTGTCGGAATGGCCATGGTAGCAACCCTCAAATTTTACAAGCTTATCCCTCTTTGTATATCCCCTTGCAAGCCTTATAGCACTCATTACTGCTTCTGTGCCAGAACTTACCATTCTAACCATATCAAATGATGGTATTAGGGAGCAAATGAGCTCCGCCATCTCTATTTCTATCTCGGTAGCCGCACCGAATGAAAGACCTTTTTCCGCCATTTCTATTACGGCTTTTTTAATCTCGGGGTGGTTGTGCCCTAAAATCATAGGCCCCCAAGATCCAACATAATCAGTGTATTTATTTCCCTCTACATCATATATGTATGCGCCGTCCGCATGGTCTATAAATTTCGGTGTAAGTCCAACATTTTTAAAGGCTCTCACAGGGCTGTTTACCCCTCCTGGGATTACCTTCATCGCTCTGTTAAACAACATCTCACTCATTAGCCAATTCTCCCCTCTTTTATAAACTGTGCAATCTCTTTTGCGTAATAGGTAATAAGAATATCCGCTCCTGCTCTAAAAATTGAAGTAGCAGTTTCAGCTATTAGTTTATCTTCTTCAATATATCCAAGCTTTGCCGCCGCTTTAATCATAGCATATTCACCACTTACACTGTATGCGGCGAGTGGCAAGTCAAAGCTTGATTTTACCTTTGAAATTACATCCAAATAGGAAAGTGCAGGCTTAACCATTAAGATATCCGCACCCTCTTTTACATCAATAGCCGATTCTTTTACCGCTTCTATACTGTTGTGGTAATCCATTTGGTAGGTTTTTCTGTCGCCAAACTGTGGGGTGGAGTCCGCCGCTTCTCTGAATGGCCCGTAAAATGCCGAGGCGTATTTTGCACTGTAACTCATTATAGGCGCTTCGGTAAAGCCATGTTTATCAAGTGTTTCCCTCATGTGCTTTATTCTGCCGTCCATCATATCGGAGGGTGCTACCATGTCCGCACCTGCTTCTATATGGGATAGAGCTATTTGGCTGAGATAGTGAAGTGTTGCGTCGTTGTCCACATACTCCCCTTTTAGTACACCGCAATGCCCTGTGGAGGTGTATTCACACATGCAAACATCAGTTACTACATACATCTCGGGGCATATCCTTTTAATCTCACGAATTCCCTCTTGAAGCACTCCGTTTGCATTATATGCCTCGCTTCCCACTTCGTCTTTATGCTCCGGTATGCCAAAAAGCATCATGCTTTTTATTCCGTTATTATATGTTTCTTCCACTACTTTAGCGAGCATATCCACACTGTATCTGTACTGCCCTTCCATCGAGCTAATTTCTTTTTTAATGCCCTTACCCTCTTCGATGAAAATCGGATATATGAGCGAGGAGGGGCTCATTCTTGTTTCCCTTGTCATATCTCTTAGAGTTTCATGAAATCTAAGGCGTCTTGGTCTAATTAGCATAAGCTTATCCCCCTATATATTCTGCCATACTTTGAATAGTGGCTTCTTTCGAGATGTGAATTTCCTTAAATCCGTATTTTTCGGCTTCGGAGGCTGTTTGTTTTCCGATACAAAGTGCAGGAAGTGAAAGCACTTCTTCGCCCTGCATGCCGTCTATAAAGCTTTTCACGGTGGAGGCGCTTGTAAAGCAGAGATAGTCCACACCATTTCGTATCTCTTTTTTTGCGGCAGGGTTTATCTCGCAAGGGATGGTTTCATATACTGCTACATCTTCGTAGGAAATTCCCCTTGTAGATAATGCTTCAGTTAAGCCCTCTGCGCCGTTTTTAGCTCTGAATATCATCACTTTACCGTCGGTTTTGATTATTTCGCCAAGCTCTTTGCCGCTAAATGATTTGGGCATGAACTCGGTTAAAACGCCATGTTTTTCTATCTCTCTTGCGGTCATTTTACCCACCGCAGCAAATTTAGCATTTACAAGGACTCTTACATCTATTCTTTGCTCTTTTAGCTTTTCAAAGAAAGTTTTAACTCCAAATGCACTTGTAAAAGCGATTACATCTGCGTTTATTAACTCTTCTTTCTCTATATCAAATGGCAGTGCTTTAGTTTTTATCGCAGGAAGCTCTATTACCTGTGCACCGCCCTGCCTTAGCTTTTCGCTGAATGTGGAGTTTAGCTCTTTAGGCCTTGTGACTACCACCCTTTTTCCAAAGAGTGGCATTTTTTCCCTCCATGCAAAGCTTTCACGAAGCGAACACACTTCACCAACAACGATAATTGCAGGAGATTTTACCCCAACTCTGTCGGCATCGGCTTTTAGCTGTGAAAGAGTGGATACTGTGCTGCGCTGATTGCCATTTGTGCCGTTTTCTATGATAGCGCAGGGCATGTCTTTTGCCATGCCTGCGGATAGTAGACCCTCACAGATAAGATTCAGCGAGCTAACCCCCATTAAAAACACTAAAGTGCCTTTTAGTTTTACAAGGGAATTAAAATCAATACTACTCCCCTCACCCTCTTTAGTATGGGCTGTAATTATATGAAGAGAGGAAACAAATTCCCTGTGCGTAATCGGTATTCCTGCATATGCTGGTACCGCTATCGGCGAGGTAATTCCATTTACGATTTCAAAAGGTATATCATCCTTTGCAAGTAGTGTAAGCTCCTCACCACCCCTGCCAAACAGGAATGGGTCGCCACCTTTTAGACGGACAACTGTTTTCCCTTTTAGTGCTTCACTGTGGATTATCTCATTTATTTCAGTTTGTGTTTTGGTGTGGTTTCCACCCCTCTTGCCCACATAGATAAGCTCTGCATTATCATTTGCAAGGCTTAGCACTTCCGCACCTATAAGTGCATCATATATTACTACATCGGCGGCTTCAAGCACTGCTTTTCCCTTTAAAGTGAAAAGACCTATGTCACCAGGGCCACTTCCCACTAAATACACTTTTCCCTTTTCCACTATTTAGTTTCCTCCTTTAGCGCAATAGCTAACTGCTCTGCAAGCTTTACGCAGTCGGATATATTTCCTTTAATACTGCCCTTTGCATCTCTGCTGTTTGCTTCGTTAAAATAAAGTCCCTTAATCGTAATCTCATCACCACAAACAGTGGAATATGCACCTATCGGAAGAGAGCATCCACCGTCTAAATATCTAACAAATGCACGCTCCGCCCTTGCGGATATTTCTGCAATTTTATCATTTATGTAGTCTGTAAATGGGAAGCTTTCTCCCTTTCTGCCCTGCACTACGATTATCCCCTGCCCAGCCGCAGGTATCATTTCTTTTTCACTGAATATTTTGGAAATTCTATCTCCAAGGTCAATCCTCTTAAGCCCTGCGGCGGCGAGTATGAGCGCTCCGTAGTTGCCGCTGTCGAGCTTATTTAGTCGGGTTATAACATTGCCCCTCACTGGCTCTATTACAGCATTTGGGTAGAGCTCTTTAACGAATAGACTCCTCCTCATGCTTGATGAACCTATTGGCTTTGTAAAATCAATCTCTGTTTTGCCCTCGGGCAGTATTAGAGCATCAAATGGGTCGTCACGCTTTAAAAAAGCAATTAGTGGAAGCTCCTCGCTTTCCTCCATTGGCATATCCTTAAGCGAATGGACGGTAATATCCACCACTTTATCAGCAAGTGCCTTATCAAGCTCCTTGACAAAAAGACCCTTACCGCCTATTTTTTGCAGGCTTCTATCGAGTATTATATCCCCAGTAGTCTTCATTGTGATGAGCTCTGTTTCAATGGTGGGATCAAATTCCTTTATTAAGTCAATCACCATCTGGCTTTGCTTGACCGCAAGCACGCTATCCCTACTGCCAATTTTAATTTTCATATCTATCTTCATTCCTTTATTCTTTACATATTTCTGCTTTGCTAATGTAATATGCAAATAGCTTTTTTATCAAAAAATATCTTTTACTCTATCGAGTGTTGCTTTAGTTTTTTTGTGGTCAGTTCCATCACCGCAGACAGCAATTACAACATTCTCTTTAGTGACTACCCCTGGGAAGAAAAAGCTACATTCATCTTTGGCGTCCGCAATAGAATGGTGTATACTACGCTCTTTACACAGGGTGGCAATTTTTGAATTTACTTCCCTATTATCCGTACAAGCAATGCAAATCTGCACATCCGTGAGATGTTTACCCGTAAATTCTTCTTTAATAATCTTTATATTTTGGATATTAGTAATTGCCTCAGAAATATCCTTTGCAACCACTGTGATATTTTCGGTAAATTTAAGTAAGGTTAAAATTCTGCGCTCTGCAATTTTACCTGCACCCACTACAAGCACATTATAATCTTTAATATCTATAAAAAAAGGAAAAGGTAGGCTTTTATTCTGCTCACTCATTTTACCACCTCAACAGTTAAATTCTATATCCTCTTGGGGTCACCATTTTATTGTTAACTATTTTCGTAGAAGAGTTGCCAATAAATACAGTGGTGAACATATCTATGGTTTTATCGTCTTTTAGCTCACCAAGAGTAACAATTTTGTACTCCTCGCCCTCCCTGCCGATATTTTTAACAATACCGCATGGTGTGTCAGCACTTTTGTACTCGAGCATTATCTCACATGCAATATTTAAATAATCCGCCCTTTTCTTACTTGAGGGATTGTATATACATACGGCAAAATCGGCTTCAGCAGCCGCTTTAATCCTTTTTTTAATGAGCTCCATTGGTGTTAGTAAATCGCTTAGGCTAATAACGCAGAAATCATGAATTAGTGGTGCTCCAAGCACTGCCGCACCGCTAAGCGCCGCTGTAACACCCGATACCACTTCTATTTCAATCTCGGGATACTCTTCGCACACTTCATACATAAGCCCTGCCATGCCATATACACCGCTGTCCCCACTGCATACCATGGATACTATTTTGCCTTTTAGTGCTTCATCCCTTGCCATTTTACATCTGTCAACCTCTTGCTTCATGGGAGTTGACAAATATTCTTTATCAGTAAAATTCTCTCTAACTAAATCTACATACACTGTATACCCAGCTATTACATCGGATTTTTCAAGTGCCGCCATAGCCTTGTATGTCATCTGCTCTTTTTCACCGGGGCCAATTCCCACTACATATATTTTCATTATTTTTTCGCACCTTTCTCGAGTGCAATGAGAACATTCTCCCATTGCGTATAATCTAAATTATCCCTCATGCCATATAATAGCTTTGCCACTGCGTTAGAGGTAATTTCTTCTATATAATTGCTTAAATCTATATCCCTTGTTTTGTCTTTTACACGCTTTGAGACATACCTTGCGGTCGAGCCAGTGATTTCATTTACCGCTGTGATGTGGTTTTTGAATCTGTGGGTCGTTAGCATTTTGTGTATGTCGTCCGCTATTATTGTAAGTGCCGTTTCGGTGGACTCGGAAGTACCATGCGTTTTAAATGAGTCTATATTATAAAGTTTTACACCCTCTATATTTTGGATTTCGCTTTCGATATCCCTTGGCATTGCTAAATCCACAAATACAGTTTTGCTACTGATTTTATCTTTTACATCCGAAAGACAGACAGTGTGATGCGGGCTTCTTGTAGCACTTACTACCACATCCACATCGGAAATATATTCAAACCGTTTTTCATACTCTATGACCTTGCATCCATTTGGAATTTCAACATATCCTCTTTTGTAGTTGCGAAGTGTCATTATAACACTCACTCCAGAAGCAATCAGCTCCCTTGCGACTATCTTACCCATTTTGCCATTGCCTATGAGCAGTGCCGTAACCTCGCTGAGATTCTCAAACTCTTTTCTAATAAGGCTGAGCGTGGTATCGCCGAGTGAGCTTTCGTTGAGTGCAAGGCGCACATTGCTCTTTACCTTTTTGGCTGTGGTTATAGCCGATTTAAAGAGTAGATTTAGCTCTGACGAAAGGCTATCCATTTCATCCGCTAAATTATATGCATCTTTCACCTGTGTGATTATTTGGTCTTCTCCGTAAATCTGCGATTTCATTCCGCAAGCAAGCTCAAAAAGATGATATGCCACATCCGCACCCTGTATAATTGTGCCGCATTTATTGTACAAAGTGCTATCAAGCCTTTTAAGGTCGCATAGCACGGTAAAGGGACATGGTGGCTCTTCGCCGTCTTTTGCACTTATATAAATCTCGGTGCGATTGCAGGTGGATAAAATTACGCAACCGCTGACATTCTCAAGCTTCTTAACCTTCTCTATTGCAATTTCCTGTGCGGATTTTGTAAAGGCAAATACTTCCCTTTGGCTTACCTCAGCCGTATTATGATCTATTATCGCTAATTTGATATTCATATTTTCTCCCGATTTTCACCGATTAGTTGATACCTTTTCTAAACTCATGTGTAAAGGTTTTATCATAGAGTTTACTTTTTTCATACTCCGCACCTAAGAAGTCGCCGACTAAAATAAGTGCTGTTTTAGTTATATTATTTTCCCTTGCAGTCTGTGGAAGTGTGTCCACTGTGCAGAGAAATTTTTTCTCATCTTTCCACGATGCTTTATATACTATTGCCGCTTTTGTATCGCCTGTATAAGCACCTTTTTTAAGCTCGTCCACTAAGTTTTCAAGCAGACCTGTTGAGAGATAGATTGCCATTGATGCGCCATGTGAGGCGAGTGAAGCTATATCCTGCCCTTCTGGCACGGGTGTTCTTCCTGCCATTCTTGTTATAATCACTGTTTGTGATACTCCAGGTAGGGTATACTCTGTTTTAAGTGTAGCCGCCGCTCCAAATAGCGCACTCACTCCCGGTGTAAGATCATAGGAGATATTCTCTTCATCGAGTATGTCCATCTGCTCTTTAATTGCTCCGTATATGCTTGGGTCGCCAGTGTGCAGTCTTACAACTTTTTTACCCTCGGAATCTCCCTTTATCATAACTTCTGCCACTTCTTCAAGTGTCATAGAAGCACTGTTGTGTATCTCGCATCCTGCTTTTGCATAGTTTAACAGCTCAGGGTTTACAAGTGAGCCTGCGTATATAATAATGTCGGCTTCCTTTAGATGATTTGCGCCTCTAACTGTGATTAAATCCTCTGCACCGCAGCCTGCTCCAACAAAATTTATCATCTATTTGCCCTCCTTTATTATGATTAAGGAAAAGTAGCTTGAATTCTCATCCGCTGTATCGAGTGATTTGTGGATTACTTCACCTTCCATTGAGCAACGCTCTACCATCATGGCATTATCGTATAAATTCATATCCTTAAGCATGGTTTTTACCTTTTCCATCTGCCTACCCGATTTCATCAGCACCTTTGTCCCTTTAACAGGCAGTGCTTCCTGAATGCTTTCATATGAGGCTGGGAGAATGATTATTGCTTCATCCCTTTCGCCAAGTGATATGCCAAGCTTTGCCGCCGAGGCTGTGAATGAAGTTATCCCTGGGATGATTTTAGTTTCATATCCCATTTCAAGCACGATTTTATGCACATATATGTATGTTGAGTATACTGTGGGGTCGCCAAGTGTTAAAAATGCTATATTTTCGCCTTGAGATAGCCTTTTAGCTATGATGTCCGCCGCTTTTTTATAGGATTTGTTTAGCACTTCTTTGTCTTTTGTCATCGGCATGTCAAGCACTAAAATTTCTTTACCCTCTAAGTTCACAACACCTTTTGCGATGTTATAAGCTACCATGTCACGCTCTTTAGATGTGCGTGGCACGGCTATTATATTACAGCTCTCAGTTGCTTCAATAGCATTGAGCGTCATATCCTTAGGGTCTCCACAACCCACACCAATTCCAAATAATATACCTTTTTCCATAGTTTCTCCTTAAACCTTTTCCTTAAATTTTCTTTACTTTATAATTTCAGATAACAAGCTTTCAGCGTTTTCACTGCTCTTTAGTAGACCATGATCATTTGAATAAATCATGCCGCCGATATTCTCGCTATCAAATCTGCGCCTTATATAATAATCAAATTTTTCTATTACAAACTGCATTGTTTCTTCAAAAAGCCCATTGTTTTTAAGTAAAGTAATCGCTTCTTCGGTGGATATGCAGTCTAAGATTTTTTGCAAAGTGTGATTATCTACCCCTGCTTTAATTCCTGCGGCGGCGAGAATTTCCATCCTTGCATCGCAGTTGTTTGAATGGGTGTTAAACACACCACCTGCCACCTTTATAAACTTGCCTATATGCCCGATTAAGAGTATTTTCTCAAAGCCCATGCTTTTAGCCATATCTATTGCATCGCCTAAGAAATTGCTCGCTTTTACTACCCTTATTTCTGGGATTTTAGTTGCACCATCTATAAATGTTTTGCCATAATTCCCTGGTGTAATTACAATGCTCTTTGCACCTGTTTCTTTAATTACACCAAGCTCTACCTTTATGGTGTCTATCAGTGCTTTACTGCTCATTGGCTCGACTATTCCCGTTGTGCCGATTATCGAAATACCGCCTACCACGCCAAGCCTTGGGTTGTATGTTTTAGCCGCAAGCCTCTCGCCATCGGGTACGGATATCGTAATTTTTATGCCACCTTCGTAGTTTAGGCTCTCCATAACTTCGCTTACTTCTTTGGTAATCGTTTTAATGGGGGTTTTGTTTATCGCCGCTTTGCCTATTTCGGTGCCAAGTCCCTTCATTGTAACCCTACCAACGCCAATTCCACCGTCTATCTCTACTTTGGGTTCAGTGATTTTTTCGGCTTTTGCATAAATTAGTGTGCCGTTTGTCACATCGGGGTCATCACCACTGTCTTTTTGTATATATGCACTGCAAAATTCTTCGCAGAGCTCATCAGCGTTAACACCAAGGCATAATTTTATACCTTTGGGAGTGTCTATATCTATGGTTTTAGGAATTTCACCGCTGAGCAGTCCAATTGTTGCCGCTTTTGCCGCCGCAGTTGCACAGCTGCCCGTGGTAAATCCCCTGCCGTCTTTTAATTTTGTTATTTCCTGCATATTACCCTCCCAAACGCATAGGAATTTGCAAAAATAAAACCGCCTTTAACGGATGTAAAGGCAGTAAACAAATTTAGTTTATACCGCTCCAAAAATCCGTAGAGCTTTAAATTAAGGGTATCTGGCTCATGCCGATATTATAACAGCATTTACAGTAGCGGCTCTGCGTGGGATTTTCACCCAACTTCCCCTATTTTTATTAAAAAATGACGGAATATTTCTATCCTAAAGTATTATACTATGTTTATAGGCAATTGTACAGACATTTTTATTAAATATAAGGAAGCAGACAAAATAGTTATAATAAAATCTAATTTTTACATTATCTTATTTATATAGTGGCATATACTGCGATGAATTACTATATTAAAATGCACTTTTCCATAAAGATTAACTCTTAACATTACTCATCCCCCTCGCTATCGGAAAGAGAGAAAAAAGTTTAAATTAATCTGTATTGACAAAAATAAATTTAAGTGATAATATGAAACCATAAAGTGAAAACGCTGACGAGGAAGTTATTACCACGGCTTTTTACAGAGAGAGTATCCTTAGGCTGAAAGATACTTATTATCGGGTAAAAAAACTACCGCCTCCGAGTGTGCAATTAATGTTTATCACCAAATGCACCGTAGATACTGCGTTAAAGTATTATTTGAGTGGCAGGGCTATGCTTTGCAATTCGGGTGGAACCGTGGAGTTAGTACTTCATCCCGTTTTTTCGGGATGGGGTTTTTTTATTTTTAAAAGAGGATTAAGATTAAAAGCAAAAGCTCAAATCCAATCTATCAAAATCCGTTTTTCTCGATAGACACGCCTGACAACCGAAGAACATGGCACAATTATCACCATTTTTATGGTTGCTGTGCCTTTAAAAGAAAGGAATGGTCATAATTATGATTAAAGTAACACTGAAAGACGATGTTGTAAAAGAATTTGAAGCCGGTATTTCCATTGCTGAAATTGCGAAAAACTTAGGAAGTGGGCTATATAAGGCAGCTTGTGCCGGAAAGATAAACGGTGAATTATGTGATTTACGCACCGAAGTAAGCGAGGACTGCAAGGTGGAAATCCTCACATTCGACACCGAAGATGGTAAAAAAGCATTCAGGCACACAGCTTCGCATGTTTTAGCGCAGGCAGTAAAAAAGCTATACCCCACTGCTAAAATTGCAATGGGCCCTGCTACCGACACTGGTTTTTTCTATGACTTCGATGTTGAGAAACCATTTACCGCTGAAGAAACCCAAGCAATTAATAAAGAAATGAATAAAATTATCTCACAAGGCGATAAATTAGAAAGATTTGAGCTTTCAAAAGAAGAAGCTTTAGAGCTTATGAAAGACGAGCCATACAAAATTGAGCTTATAAACGAGCACAGTGAAGCAGGCGATAAACTTTCTTTCTACAAGCAAGGGAGCTTTGTTGATTTATGTGCTGGCCCACATCTACTTTCCACTGCACCACTTAAGGCTGTAAAACTTACTCAGTGCACAGGTGCATACTGGAGGGGTGATGCGGATAATGCTATGCTATGCCGTGTATATGGTGTGGCTTTCCCAAAAGCTGCACAGCTTGAAGAATATTTAGTAGCTGTGGAAGAAGCTAAGAAAAGGGATCACAATAAAATAGGTAGAGATCTTAAAATATTTACAACTGTAGATTATATCGGGCAGGGTCTTCCCGTTCTCCTACCAAAAGGTGCGAAAATTCTGCAAATATTACAGCGATTTGTTGAGGATGAAGAAACACGCAGGGGCTATGAGAGGACACGCACACCGCTTATGGCTAAAAGCGATTTATACTCCATTTCGGGACATTGGCAACATTATAAAGACGGCATGTTTGTACTTGGCGACGAAGAAAAAGACAATGAAGTATTTGCACTGCGTCCAATGACCTGCCCATTCCAGTTCCAAGCATTCCTATCCGATATGCGCTCATATAGGGATCTACCAATGAGGCTTGGCGAAACAGCCACACTCTTTAGAAACGAAGCCTCCGGCGAAATGCACGGCCTTATAAGACTGAGACAATTTACAATCTCTGAGGGACATATAATCTGTACTCCCGAGCAACTTGAAGAAGAATTCACTGAATGCCTTGACCTTGCAAGATTTATGCTTAAGACTTTAGGTCTTGAGGATGATGTATCCTATCAGTTCTCTAAATGGGATGAAAATAATAAGGAAAAATACATCGGCTCACCCGAGCAGTGGGAAAGCATACAGGGCAAAATGAGGGACATCCTAACACATCTTGAGCTCGACTTTGTGGAAGCTGAGGGTGAAGCGGCATTCTATGGCCCTAAGCTTGACATTCAGATAAAAAATGTACATGGCAAGGAAGACACACTAATCACAATTCAGATAGACTTCCAGCTTGCTGAAAGATTTGAGATGGAATATATCGACAGCGATGGCGCAAAGAAATTCCCATACATCATACACAGGACTGCAATCGGCTGCTACGAGAGAACACTTGCTCTGCTAATCGAAAAATACGCAGGCGCATTCCCTACATGGCTCGCTCCTGTACAGGCGAAGATAATCCCAATTTCCGATAAGCAATTTGACTATGCGAAAAGTATTGTAAAAGAGCTTACAGCTTTAGGATTTAGGGTGGAGAGCGACCTTAGAAACGAAAAGATGGGATATAAAATCAGAGAAGCACAGCTTGAAAAAATCCCTTACATGTTAGTTGTGGGTGATAAAGAAGCTGAGGCTGGAGCTGTTTCAGTTCGTTCACGCAAAGAGGGCGAAGGCGGTGTTATGAGCATTAACGAGTTTATTGCTAAAATCACTGAAGAAGTAGATACAAAGGCTTTATAATAATAAAAACTGTTGCCACCAAACATAGTATCTCAGAGATACCAATTTGGTGGCAACAACTCAACGGATGTATAAAAAATCATTTCACGGCTAAAATTCTTGAAATTGGATAGCAATTTAGTGGCAAATTTTTGTGTGTTAACTTATAAAAACAATGCAACTTCAATAAGGAGGTCACCTATGAAAACTGTACTTTATATTGCAATGAGCTTGGATGGATATATTGCAACTGAAAATAAAGCGATTGACTGGCTATCAGGTGATGGAAGTGCGGCTGATAGCATGGGGAGCTATGATAGCTTTTATGAAACTGTTGATAGGGTTATAATGGGGTATGCAACTTATAATCAGGTAGTAACAGAGCTCTCCCCCGACATATGGCCGTATGAGGGTAAAAAAAGCTATGTGCTCACCTCAAAAGCTCTCCCCGACACAGAGAATATCAAATTTATATCCGCACCTCTACCCGAGCTTGTTAAAAAGCTAAAAGTGGAGGGCGAAAAGGATATATGGATATGCGGTGGCAGTAAGCTTGTAAATTCGATGATGTCAGAAAACCTCATAGACAGATACCACATCACCGTAATTCCCACTATTTTGGGTGGTGGAATACCTTTGTTTGAGAAGAGTTATGTAGAGCATAAATTAAAACTAATTTCAGCAAATAATTGTGGGAATGGCTTTGTTGATTTGATTTATGAGCCAAGGGATTAGAGGGTTATGAGTTTTAGATAAAATTTTTAGCGAAGATTAGAAGTTTTAAAAGATATGTTATAAAATACACTGACTAAATACTCATATCAATAAAGAAGGAATATGTCACTTTTAGTGACATATTCCTTCTTTTATATTGTAATTATCATAGTTGTTACTTATCCTCGATTTCAAAAATCAAGTCCATTTCTTTAAACTTACCATAGTCAGAAATGTTTACTGGAATATATCCAACATATGAAAAACCTCTTCGAGCGTATTCATCAATGATTTTTCGGTGCTCATCAAACTTTGCTCCGAATAATTTATCATTTACTACACGGACATATTCATATCTTTTCATTACTCTCGCATCCTTACTATATAGATTAAAGTTGCCGTGGGTAAGGGTGCTTATCCTAAAAGTGCCCTATCATCGTTGAATTCACTGCCCTTTGCGGCGGTGAATTTTTTAAGCAAGTCTTCTATTGTCAGCTTTTTCTTCTCTTCGCCGTCAATATCTAAAATAATTTGCCCATTATCCATCATTATAAGCCTATTACCATGCGCAATAGCATCCCCCATATTGTGGGTTACCATCATTGCTGTGAGCTTATGCTCGGCAATAATTTTATCGGACAATTCTAAGACCTTTGCCGCTGTCTTTGGGTCAAGTGCCGCTGTGTGTTCATCCAAGAGTAGGATTTTAGGCTTTTTAAGGGTTGCCATCAGTAGTGTGAGTGCTTGTCTTTGTCCACCTGAGAGCAGTCCTACTTTTGTGCGCATCCTGTCTTCAAGGCCTAAATCGAGGGTTTTTAAAAGCTCGTGATATAGCTCTCTTTCATTAGCTTTTATTCCCCAGCCAAGTCCCCTTGACGCACCTCTTCTATATGCAAGTGCTAAGTTCTCCTCAATTTCCATATCGGCTGCTGTGCCGTGCATTGGGTCTTGGAAAACTCTGCCCAAATACTTAGCTCTTTTATGCTCTCTAAGTGAAGTTATATCCACTCCATCGACGATTATTTCGCCTTTGTCTATCGGCCATGCGCCTGCAACGGCATTTAATGTGGTGGATTTTCCTGCACCATTACCGCCTATAACAGTTACGAAGTCGCCCTCTTTTAGGTGTAGATTTATCCCATTTAGAGCTATTTTTTCATTGGGTGTACCCGGATTAAATGTCTTATATATATTTTTTACTTCGAGCATATTAATTCACACCCTTTCTGATACCACGCTGTTTTGATTGTGCTTTGATATGCGGTACTGCTAAGAATGCAGCAACTATCAGTGCACTAACAAGTTTTAAATCGGTGGTTGCAAGTCCAAGCTGCAATACAAGCGCTATTACTATATAGTACAAAATCGCACCTATTACAACACCTGTGAGTTTGCCCGCAAAGCTTTTAAGTAGTTTATCAAAAATAACTCCGCCTATGATTACAGAGGCAAGTCCTATAACAATTGCTCCCCTACCCATATTTACATCGGCATTGCCTTGATATTGTGCATATAGTGCACCTGCAACACCTACTAAACCATTGGATATCATAAGCCCTATTACTTTCATTGTGTTGGTATTAATTCCCTGTGCCCTTGCCATTTTTTCATTGCTTCCAGTGGCTCTGATTGCACGGCCGACTTCGGTACCGAAAAACCAATAAAGCACCACAATAATAATCACACAGAATATACTCGCTACCATAATTGCATTTGGTATTTCTCTTAGGCTTAATATAAGGTCATATTTATCGACACTTATCGCCACATTTGACTTACCCATAATTCGCATATTCACCGAATAAAGTGCAAGTTGAGTAAGTATACCCGAAAGTATCGCTGGTATTCCAAATGACACATGGAATATCCCTGTAACAAGCCCTGTGAACATTCCTGCAATTCCTGCAAATACAAGTGCTACATACGGATTTACCCCTGCAACCATCATTACAACCGCAACCGCGCCACCCGTACACAGACTACCATCAACTGTTAAATCGGCGTAATCGAGTATTTTATATGTAATGTAAACACCTATTGCAAGCAGACCCCAAATAAGCCCTTGGGCAATCGAGCCAGGCATAGCCCTTAGCAGTGCCTCAATATTCATCTCTCTACCTCTTTTCGGTACTACTTAGTAGTATCATATAGTCGTTTATATCCAATATCTAAAACTTTAGAGTTTTTATATCTTTTGTATGATTTCCAAGCCTATGGGGGAAATACACAGTAAAATTGCATTAACTGGCGACACCTGATTTATATCCATATTGCAAAAAGGGGCTACGGCACTAAAATGCCGAGCCCCCAAAAAATTCTTTACTGAATAGCTTCAAAGTTTTCAGGCATTGTGATACCTAATTCACTTGCTGCATCGGCATTGTATTTGTATATAAGGTTTTCGCTTACATATCCAATGGGAGTTTCAGCAGGATTTGCACCATTTACTAATATTTCATAAGCCATCTGGCCTGCAGTAGCTCCTAATTCATAGTAGCTGATGCTGAGTGTAGCAAGTCCACCTTCGGAGCACATACCTTCTTCGCCTGTTATTACAGGAATGCCTGCTGGTAGTGTAATGTCTCTCACTATACCCATATTACTTGCCATTGTGTTGTCTGTTGGGATATAAATAGCGTCCACTTCGCCAACTGCTAAAGTAGTTACAGGTTGTATTTCATTTGAGTCTGCCGCTGTGTACTCTTCAAATTCAACACCAAGCTCAGTAAGTCTTGCTTTTGCAAGTTCTGCTTGGAAGATTGAGTTTGGTTCTGCACTGCAGTAGAGTATGCCTACTTTTTGAGTGTCTGGAGCAAGCTCAAATATTATGTCTATCTGCTGTGTGATTGGTGCTAAGTCGGAGATACCTGTTACATTTCTGCCAGGAGCTTCATTTGTATCTACAACGCCCGCTGTAACATAGTCCGTTACTGAAGTACCTACGATTGGAATGTCACCAGTAGCTGCAGAAGCCGCTTGTAGTGCACCTGTTGCATTAGCCATAATTAGGTCTACATCGTCTGAAACGAATTTAGTAGCGATGGTTGTGCTGTTTGTGCTTTCGCCTTGAGCATTTTGTACATCAAATGTTACTTTATCGCCTAAAAGCTCTGTGAGTTTATCCTGAAAGCCTTGTGTAGCTGCATCTAAAGCTGGGTGTTCAACAAGCTGTACTACACCTATTGTGTATGCTTCGCTGCTTGCAGCAGGTGTTTCGGATTCTGCTGGAGCTTCGGATTCTGCTGGAGCAGAGCATGATGCTAAGGATAGTGATACTATTGCCATAGTTAGTATAGCTAAAATTCTTTTATTAAGTTTCATGGTTTTTTTACTCCTTTAATTTTTGTGCAGAGCACTGTCGCACTTTGCACTGATAAAGTAAATTATATCACCGCAAATGAAAATGTCAAGTAAATTTACATTTTTTTGTGATTTGGTGTACCGTCGTTTTTAATTAATAGCATTTCAGCGAGTATTGCCACTGCAATTTCGGCAGGTATTCCACTTGCCACATTTAACCCAATAGGAGCAAAAACATGGGATAGTTCATCGCTGTTATACTTCTTTGAGAGCTCTGTATAAATATCTGTAACCTTTTTCTTACTGCCTATCATGCCTAAGTATTTCAGCTTTTGTGGCATTGCAAAATCGAGCGCATCTTTATCATATTTATGCCCTCTTGTGCAGATTACCACATAAGCAGAGTTTGAAAAATTAATATTCTCATTATAGTTTGCACTGTTACACACTATATAATTCACATCTGAAAAATAAGGTTTAAATTCTTCCCTATCCTCGATAACGCTCACTTGAAAGCCTGTTAGTTTTGCTATTTTTGCAAGACTTTGAGATATATGCCCACCACCAAAAATATATAGGTGATTTTCATTTCCCATTACATTGCCAAAACCTTTCATTGCACCACCACAAACCATTCCATTTTCTCCATGGTCGTAGTCTATGCTAAATATACGCTCACCGTTTTTCATGGCTTCTCTTGCGGCTAAAATAGCTTTATATTCAGTAGCACCGCCACCTATTGTACCTTTATTTATTCCACTTTCCGAAACAGCTATCATCTGCCCAGGGCTTGCTGGTGAACTTCCAGTAGTTTCGGTAACAGTGATAAGTGCAACTTTATTTCCCTCTTTGACTTCATTATTCATAAATTGCAGCAATTCTTCATTCATAATTTCTAACTCCTTTTCTTTTATATTTTTATATTGTGATTAAAAACGGTCTTTAAAATGAGTTTTCATATAACGCTCCCCCTACCTCGGGTGGAAAACTATATTTTAATATCCATCCTACTAATTTGAGAAGTTTGCTATGGGTGAGAGTTATATCTTTTAGATGTGTTTGCATTATAGCAGTCACACAAATGCAGTGTTCTATTCAGTGCTATTTCTTCAGGCTTTTAAGATAAAAATATGCTTCTAAAGCTGCACCGCCAAGGGTTCTTGCTTTATCGGATATTGTGTGGTAATTTACATCAGTCCTTGGGTCTATATCCCCTATTTTCATCCCTTTTCTAACATAAATCCCATCCCTTATAAGCCCTCTGACAAGCCCTGTAAATAGCGCTTTATACGGCACTGTGTCAACTTCTAAAACAGTTTCGCCTTCCTGCACAACACTTCCGATTTTTGCAATGTTTTTAACATATCCCGCCATCGGCGCATGGATAACTCGCTGTGCGGATTTGCCACCTATTTCCCCTGGTATGCCTGTATTTGGCTGTGCACTGCCACTTAGTATAAGCCTTCCGAGGTCATGCCCTCTCATGGTTTCTATTACTGCGTCCACATCTTCCCCTGCGATAAACCCAGGGCCGAGTGCTATTGTTATATCCGCCATATTTTTATTTGTACCAAGATTTTTCTTTGCAATGACTGCATCTATCACCGCAAGTGGTTTTATTTTTTTCACCACATTACATTCTTCATCTATAATAATTGGTATAATTCTTTTCTCAAAACAGTTTATTGCCCGCTCTAAATCGGATGCAAGCTCAGCTTTCACATCCTCTACAACCGCTTCTTTTGCATAGACAGCCTCACTAAGTGCCACTGTACGCCTTATGGCGGTTGGGTTTGCAGTTTCTGTTACCAGCACATTAAATCCACTGCGATGAAATTTTTGTATTACTCCTGTGGCTAAATCTCCACCGCCACGCACCACTATAATATTATCAATCATTATTAATATCCTTTCTTTGAAAGTTTGATAATAACCATTAAATATACTCTTTGAACTTATCTGCTTAAAAGAAGCATCTACCAAATGGCTTATTTAAAACTATACCTCATTCCAACTCGCCGCCATAGCAGAGCCATATACGATTTTATCAAAAAAATCTTGCCCATACTCTTTTTTTACTACCTCAGCCAGTTTTTCAGCCTTTGATATACATTCGCTACTTTCCACTTTATTTATGCAGAGTATTTTTTTACCCACGCTCTTATAAAACATGCCATTTTTTTCGCACAACATTCTTGCGATATGTTTATAGTCTATTTTTTCATCGCTTTTAATGCCTGTGAGTGCTATAAACTCTTGCTGCCTAAATACTGTTTCATCACTTACAGCTTTCTCTAAAGAGCTCAGCGTAATAATGCCCACCGTGTGGGTGGTGTAGCTTGGAACAACCGGCTCATAATCACGCCAGCCCTTGCAGGCTATGCCTTTTGAGCCATCAGCTTCAATAAGGGCTATATCAAATTTAAAAACTACTTCTTTTAGTATGTGCAGTGGCATTGCTTCTAATTTCCCACTGCTTTCATTTATTATCCCATAGCAATATACATCCTTTTTAGGGATGTGCTTTATACATTCATCGAGGTTATTTATTAGGATTATTCCTTGTTCGGGTCTGATTTTAGTTGTAGTGGTTATAAGCACTCTTTTATCTTTTATGCTTTCGGAAAGAGTTTTAATAAATGTAGTCTTTCCACCACATCCCACCACCGAAACAATAGTTTTTTCAGATAAATCCTCTTTTGCACTGATTAGTGCGTGAGAAGATAGTTCCATAGCAAATCCCCCTAAATACTTTATAGGATGAAATTAACTTTATCAGCTTTTTGAGCTACGATTTCCCCTATTATTTCTGCTTCTGGATTTGTTTCCCTTATTTCATTTAAGAGAGCCTCTGCATCCTCTGAATTAACTGCCATGAGCAGTCCTCCCGAAGTCTGTGGGTCGAAAAGCACCTCTTGTAATCTTTCGTCAATCGCACTCACTTCCCCAAAAGCGGAGTAATTTCTGCGATTTCTACCACCTGCTGAGGTGATAAATCCTTCTTTAGCATAATCGAGTGCTTCTTTTATTATAGGAAGCTTGTCCATTAATAAGTTTGCTCCCACTCCCTCATTGCCACACATTTCGCTCAGATGTGAAAGCAGTCCAAATCCTGTGACATCCGTGCAAGCATTTACTTTATATTTGCGCATTTTTTCAGCAGCAAATTTGTTTAGCTTTTTCATGCTGTGTATTGCAGTATCAGTTGCCGACTGTGATGCAGCGCCATTTCTTGCAGCGGACATAATTATGCCCACCCCAAGCGCTTTTGTTAGTATAAGCTTATCACCCATTTGAGGAGTGTTGTTTTTTAGTATTTCGCTTTTCTTTGCCCTACCTGTGACCGCTAAGCCATATTTTGGCTCGGTATCGTATATCGAGTGTCCGCCTGCAATCACACCGCCTGCTTCGTGCATTTTATCAAGGCCGCCCTTTAAAATTTCCTTGAGCATATCTTCCGGCAATTCTCTTGGAAAGCTCACAATATTGAGCGCAAAAAGCACTTCCCCACCCATTGCATAGACATCACTCAGTGCATTTGCCGCCGCTATTTGGCCGAAATCGTATGCATCATCCACCATTGGAGAGAAAAAGTCGAGTGTTGATATTATGCAGTTTTCACCGTCCATATCATAAACAGCGGCATCATCGGAGGATTCATATCCTACAATTAGCTCATTTACAGGTTTTTTGGGCATCTCACTGAGTATTTGCCTTAATGTATCCGCTCCTATTTTAGCACCGCATCCACCGCTTGTGCAGCTTGAAAGTATTGAAATTTTATTGTCCATTTAATATTCCTCCGTATCATTGACTAAATATCCTTGCATTTAAAATACATACCATATGATTATACTACATAATTTATCAAAAATCTATCAACTAAAAAATTCTCCTATATACTTCTCTCCGAGATTGGAGGAATTTGTATACAGGAGATATTTATCCGCTAAAGGCTCTTAGGGTGGCTATTCCTCTTAATCTCTTGGTGGTGATATTTTTCTTGCTAAATAGACAAGTGGTGTGTCTAAAAGGCTGGTAAATACATATATTATATAGCTTGAAGTGGTAATCGCAATTAGTGTAGGTATATCGTACATTCCACCAAAGGCACCAAATGTAAATAGTATGGAGTTTATTAATTGTGATATTAAGGTAGAACCATTATTTCTAATCCATAGCGCTTGTTTTTTGTTTCCAAGCTTTTTAGTGGTAAGGTTCCATATGAAGTGGTACAGCCATACATCAAAAATCTGTGCAATTGCGTAAACTCCTAAGCTTACAATCATTAATCTCGGTGTGTTTGAAAACACTTCTCTGATTGCAGGGCTTACCCAGTCCGAGCCCGCTGGGATGTAGTAAAACCATGTTCTTGATATTAAGATAAAGGTTATATTTGTTGCTATACCTATTTTAACGGCCTTATTAGCTTCATTCTTGCCAAAAATCTCCGAAAGAATATCGGTAACTAAAAATGTGCTTGCAAATAAGATATTACCGAGCGTTTGCTCCATGCTAAAGGCATCAACGAGTATAAGTACTTCTATATTTGCTGTTATTGTAGCAAATACAGTCCATGCGTAAAGCCCTGATTTCCCAAATAATTTGTAGAAAATAAGCACCGAGCCGTATGTTATAAGCAGTGATATAATAAGCATTATTTCATTAGTCATTTACATCACCTCCACTCACTGTTTTTTCTTTGGTTTCTTTTGCTTTGAAATTCATTTTTTTCCCTTTCCGAAAAACAACACAATAAAAAAGCGCGCACCAAAAAATGCGCACAAAGTAATGTGTTTATTCCTTAGTTTTGTTTATAGACAGGATGGTTACGAACTGTCTTAATTTAGTTGCGTTCTACATTATACAATATCAAGAGATTTTTTGCAACTACTTTTTTGTAGAGTGTGGATAATAGATAAATAAAGTCCTCTTTATATGCGTAAGTCTTCGATAAAGGGAATATTTGTATGGATTTTTTGTCATTATATATGAATTTCACTTTAATTTCTCTATTATTGATTTATTGAAATTTTTTGGCAAAAAAGTTATAATTAGTATAATAAAATGATGCCGCATTTTTCGCCATTAAATTGTTTTAATGTACCTATATTAGAAAGGAATGATTATGATTATGAAAAAAATTTTAGCCACTTTTCTATCCATTGCAATTTCGCTTAGTATGACTGGATGTACTCCTGAACCCGAAATGACCCCCGAAGAGCTTTTTGATATGGTTATGAATGAACAAGAAGAGATTACAACTGCGGATTTAAACTATCAGCTTATTTTTAATGTTAATGATCCTTCTGTAAGCGAGACAGTCGAAGGCGTAATGGAAATGGATGTGCTAATGGATGTAACAGAAGTTAGCGATCCTCGGTTTGATGCCACTGTTTCAGTTTCGTCAATGGGTGTAAAATTGACTATGGACATATTTTATCATGATGGATATCAGTATATGAATATGTTTGGGCAAAAAACTAAGCAAAAAACCAATCCGGAAATTTTACAACAACTATTTACTTCTGATATGGGAACTTACATGATTCATTCCACCGATTTAGAAACACTTGAAATGACCGAATCCAATGGCAACAAAACTTTAGCCTATACAATTTCCGAAGAAAAGACTGATATTCTTTTTGCTCCTGTATATGAAATATTTGATGAAATATTTTCCGCTGAAGAATTGCAAGGCATGGGAGAACTCATCGACATAGACATTGGAAACTTATCCGGCAGCGTGGTTGTTGATGAAAATAACAAACTCTCAAATGTAGCTTTCAACCTTACAATGGATATGACTAATGGAGCTGAAACAGCAGAATTCGAGATGGAAGCACTTATAACCATAAACAGCTATAATGAGCCTATTAAAATCGAAATCCCCCCCACGGATGAATATGAAGAAATTCCTCCGGACTCCAATTTGATTTAGATGTACCTAAAAAAACATATTTTGCAGCACAAATGTGTTTTCTACTTCCCCCTGCTAATATTTTTAAATTTAATATGCAGAAATAATATTAGTTAAATACAAATGTTATTTTTTGTCAAAAAGACTTCACAAACCGTTTTTTTTGTGATATACTTACAAACAGATGCTATATAACTTGTTTATATAGCATACTAATTATTTAAAGGTAGGTTTTATAATGAAGAAAATTTTAAGCGCTCTATTATGCGCAATGATGGTAGTAAGTATGGTAGCATGTGATTCTGCTCCTTCAGTTACACCTGAAGAGCTTTACAATCAAGTTATGAATGATTCTATGGGAATTAAAACTGCTGACGTTAGCAGTAATATCGTAATGAATATGTCTGCTCCATCACAGGGATTAGAGATGGATATAACCATGGATATGGATGTACTTATGGATATGACCGATGAAGAAAACATCAAATTCTATTCCACAGCTAAGACAAACACTATGGGAATGGAGATTGATATCATCTCTTTCTATGCTGACGGCTATCAGTACATGGAAATGATGGGCCAAAAAATGAAACAAGAAATGCCTTTAGAAACTTTCTTAGCAACTACTCAAACAAACCCACAGGTTATTTTAGCAGAAGACATGGAAACATTTGAAATGACTGAAGCTGATGGCAACAAAACATTTACTTTTACAGTAAAAGCTGACCGTATGCAGGCTCTATTTGAAGAAGCTATGGGTTCTATGGGCGATATGGCAGCAATGGCTAGTGTAGGCGAATTCAGTTTTGAAGATATGTCCGGTAATCTCGTTATTGATGCTGATAACAACATTGTAAGCCAGAATATCGCTATGATTGTTTCCGCTACTGTTGAAGGCGAAACAATGGATATGGATATGAATATGAACATGGTTTACAACAGCTACAATGAGCCTGTTGAAATCACAATCCCAGCAACAGATGACTACACAGATATCACTGCATAATCATACTTAAAAGGCGATTTATTCCGCCTTATTCATGTCACTATGTGATATGTAACTGAATAGATAATTATAGGTTTTAGCTAATTTAAAAGCTAAAACCTATATTTTTTTACTTGGAATTTATACAAAATCTGTATTATATTGTTTTTTAATAAAAAAAATGTTATAATTATCATAATTTTAATCTATTGGTTGTAAAATATATATAACTTTAAACATTTCATACATCTTTTCACACTATTTCTAATTAGTTAAAACATACTAATTTCTAACAAACGCAAATTCCTATAATAATTTTGTGACGGAGGGATAGAGTGGATTTAAGTTATTTTGCATCTTTAGCCATGGATAATCAGGACTCACTTTGTTATGCATCCGACATGGATACATATGAGCTTTTATATTTAAATAAAGTTTGTATGGATACAATCGGTGTGACCAAACACAGTGAATATCTCGGTAAAAAATGTTATAAAATCTTACAGGGCAAGGATAAACCCTGTGATTTTTGCAACAACTCAGCTTTAGAGCCGGGTAAAGCGCTTAATTGGGAATTTTACAATCCTATTTTAGTTGCACATTTTTCTCTTATAGATAAAATGTTTATAGTAGATGGCAAAAAGGTTCGCTTAGAGATTGCCACAAATATAAATGAGCAAAAAGAATTAGAGAAGAAGCTTTCTGCCGAGCAGACACTTATCAGATGTGTGCAGACTCTATCTGAAAATATTAGTGTAGATGTTGCGATAAATAATTTACTTGCAATAGTGAGTGAATATTATGAATCTCTGCGTGCTTATATTTTTGAAATTAATTATGAAAAAGAAATTGTAACTAACACATATGAATGGTGCAGTGAAAATGCAACCCCAGAAATTGAAAATCTTCTTGCGGTTCCAATTGACCATATGGCAAGGTGGCTGAAATTTTTTGAAGAAGATGGTAAGCTTTTTATCTCTTCAGTTGGGAAAGAAATCGATGTTAACTCTTTTGAGTATGAAGCACTCACAGCACAGAATATTGAAACTCTCATGGCGGTTCCACTAATTAGAAATGATATCATCACAGGTTTTATCGGCATTGATGACCCTAAGCAGCATTTAGCCGATTTTAAGCTGCTGCGTTCCCTTGCTCTTTTCATTCAAAACGATTTAAGCAAAAGACGTTTGCATGAAAAACTTGAATATATGAGCTATGTGGACACTTTAACAGGTGCATATAATCGTCACAAATATATGGAACTAATTGAAGATTTAGAAAAAAATCCTCCCAGCAAAATCGGAATTCTATTTGCCGATATTAATGGACTAAAAATTGCAAATGAAATTCATGGTCAAGCATATGGGGATTATCTTATAGTTAATTGCGCCAATTTATTATATAAATATTTTGATAAAACCGTTTACAGAATTGGTGGAGATGAGTTTATTGCGCTTTGTTTAAATTCTGATAAGGATTCATTTATGAGCAAAGTGGACTCATTAAGGGAATATATAAAAAATGATGCTGAATGTAGTCTTTCGGTAGCTTCGGTTTGGAAGAGCGGAAAAATTAATGTTTTGAAAGAAATTGCTTACACCGATGAGCTCATGTTTGTCGAAAAGCAGGGGTATTATAAATCTACTTTACCCGATAAAGCGGCATACCGTCTTAATTCTGCGCAGGAGCTCGCTTATGAAATCGAATCCGGTATGTTTACCGTTTATTTGCAGCCTAAAGTACATCTTGCAAGCGGCAAAATATCTGCTGCTGAGGCACTTATTAGAAAATTTGATTCCGAGGGTAAAATAGTACCCCCTTATAAATTCATTCCAAAGTATGAGCAGGAAAAAATCATTAGACATGTGGATTATTTTGTCCTTGAAACAGTATGTAAAACTTTGAGGGAATGGATTAAAAATAATCATCCAATTAAGATTTCAGTTAATTTTTCCAGAGTCACTTTCATGGAGCATAATATGTCCTCAAATATTACTGCTATGTGTGCTAAATATGGTATACCTCACAAATATATCGACATCGAAGTAACCGAGAGCAGTAATAAGATGGACAATGAAATTTTAGTGGAAAAGATACTTGAAATAAAAAAATTGGGCTTTTCTATTTCTCTTGACGATTTTGGGGCACAATATTCAAACTTAATGATGCTAAGCACCGCAGATTTTAATGAAGTCAAGATAGATAAAAGCTTGGTTGATAATCTATGTATTTGCAAGAAGAATAAACTTATTATGGAGCAGAGCATAAATTTGATTGAAACACTCAACCCCCATACCTCATTGGCGGAGGGTGTGGAAACAAATGAACAATATGAAATTTTAAAGAAATTAGCATGCACCTATGCTCAAGGGTATCTATTCTTTAAACCAATGCCCATTGATCAGTTTATAAAGATTTATTTAGAGCAGCTTTAGAAAGTGTAAGTGTGATATATGGAGTTTAGTTCAGTTTTGTTCGCTTTTTCTTTAACACTATTTGCAGGACTCTCAACAGGTATAGGAAGTCTTCTTTCGCTTGTTTCCAAAAAGACAAATAAGACATTTCTTTCAGCGTCACTCGGATTTTCCGCTGGAGTTATGCTCTATGTTTCGTTTGTAGAAATTTTTGTTAAGGCAAAAGACACCCTCACTTCAGTTTTAGGTGAGAGTATGGGTTATACTGCAACTGTCTTGGGATTTTTCGGCGGTATAGCTTTAATTGCGATAATTGACAGGTTCATCCCTGAGATGGGAAACCCGCATGAGGCTCACACCGTTGAAGAGATGGATGGCGAAGATGATTACCACAAAGACAATTTAATGCGCATGGGACTTTTCACTGCCCTCGCTATTGCAATTCATAATTTCCCAGAAGGACTTGCAACATTTACTGCGGCACTAAGCGACCCGAGTTTGGGCATACCGATAGCCATCGCCATTGCAATACACAACATTCCCGAGGGAATAGCGGTTGCTGTACCGATATTTTATGCTACGGGAGATAGGAAAAAAGCCTTTAAGCTCTCTTTCCTTTCCGGACTTTCAGAGCCCGTGGGTGCGATTGTAGGCTATCTGCTACTTTATAACTTTTTTAATGACATTGTATTTGGAATTATATTTGCTTCTGTTGCTGGAATTATGGTGTATATTAGCCTTGATGAGCTCCTTCCCTCGGCAAGGGAGTATGGTGAACATCATCTTTCGATGTATGGATTGGTAGCTGGTATGGCTGTTATGGCTGTTAGCCTGTTGTTGGTTGCATAATTACTATAATCAGTAAGTAAAATAGGGGTCATTCTTCTGCTAATAACAGAAGAATGACCCCTAAAATATTTAAGTGATTAATTATTGCTGAGCCATTTTTGCAACTTCATCTGCAAAATTGTCTTCTTTCTTTTCGATACCTTCGCCTTTTTCAAAGCGTACAAAAGATTCGATAGCAATATCAGCACCGATTTCTTTTGCAACATTTGCAACATATTGTGCAACTGTTATTTTATCGTCTTTAACAAAGCCTTGCTCTAATAGGCAGTTTTCTTTGTAGTACTTATTAACTCTGCCCTCAACCATTTTTTCGATAACTTGAGCTGGTTTATTCTTTAGTTTTTCATCGTTTTGGATTTGAGATACAAGAATTTCTTTTTCTTTTTCAACTACATCAGCAGGAACTTCGGAAGAAACGAGGTAAGCTGGATTAATAGCAGCAATTTGCATAGCTACATCTTTACCACAAGCTGTGAAAGCTTCATTTGCTGCAACCGCAGGATCGCCACTGAATTTAACCATAACGCCGATTTTACCACCACCGTGTACATAGGTAGCAATAGCGCCTTCAGCTCTTGCAAATCTTCTGATTTTTAGGTTTTCACCAATTACAAGTATTTTTTCTCTTAGCATTTCTTCAATTGTTGCACCCTCATGTTTAAGAGCAAGAAGTGCGTCAACATCAGCAGGGTTTTGTGAGATAACTACATCTGCACAAAGCTCAGCAAATGCTACGAAATCTGCATTTTTTGCAACGAAGTCAGTTTCAGAGTTGATTTCAATTACAACACCGATATGTGCATCTGCATCGTATTTAGCGCAAACTATACCGTCTGCTGCTACTCTTGAAGCTTTTTTAACTGCCGCAGCAAGTCCTTTTTCTCTTAAAAGCTCTATCGCTTTATCCATATCACCGTCTGCTTCGGTAAGTGCTTTTTTACAATCCATCATACCGCAGTTTGTAGTCGCTCTAAGCGCCTGTACGTCTTTTGCTGTAAAAGCCATGTTTGTTTCCTCCAATCAAATTAAAACAATTTTTAAAAAAGATGTCCGAACAAATATGCTCGGACATCAAAATAACATAATTACTCAGCTGCAGTTTCTGCTTCTTCAGAAGCTTCAGCAGTTTCGCTACCCTGTCTGCCCTCTATAATTGCATTAGCCATTGTCTGTGCAATAAGCTTAACAGCACGAATAGCATCATCATTTCCAGGAATTACATAATCTACTTCGTCGGGGTCACAGTTTGTATCCACTATTGCAACAACTGGGATACCTAAATTGTGAGCTTCCGCAACAGCAATTTTTTCTTTTCTTGGGTCAACTACGAATAGTGCGCCAGGTAGTTTGTTCATAGTTTTGATACCACCAAGGAATTTTTCAAGTTTTTCTATTTCAAGATCTAACTTGATAACTTCCTTCTTAGGTAGACGCTCAAATGTGCCGTCTTCCTGCATTTTTCTAAGCTGAGCAAGTCTGTCTATTCTGCGACGAATAGTTTTAAAGTTAGTCATCATACCGCCAAGCCATCTTGCATTAACAAAATGCACGCCTGCACGCTCTGCTTCTTCCCTTACAGAATCACTTGCTTGTTTCTTTGTTCCCACGAAGAGAACTGTGTCGCCATTAGCAGCTACATCTCTTACGAACATGTAAGCTTCTTCAAGCTTCTTAACTGTTTTTTGAAGGTCGATTATATAGATACCGTTTCTCTCAGTAAAGATATAACGTGCCATTTTAGGGTTCCATCTTCTTGTCTGATGACCGAAGTGTACACCTGCCTCCAAAAGTTGCTTCATTGATACTACGCCCATTAAAAATTCCTCCTTTTGTTTAACCTCTGTGTGGTATGCCGCTTTTCATCTTTATTTTTGTATAAAGACACGGGAAAAGTCGGTTTGTGGTAAATTTACCACGCCACTACATGCGTTATCTGTGATATTATATCACTATGCAAGGTAAAAAGCAAGTATTTTTTTGTTTTATTTTTATTTTTGCGTTTTATATATAAGAATACAAATATAGAATAATTTTGAGATGAAACTATCATGTGATAATTATGAAAAAGCAAATGAAAGCCCCATCCCCCCACCCATTTACATATTATTCTATTGACTTTTGATTGCTAATACTATATCATATAATCAAGTGTAGTGTTCGGAATATATCGGAAACTGACTTTAATTAAATTATAATCTGACAGCAAATTCATTATTTTCTCTCGCATATACTTCTGATCGTCTTAAAGAAGTGCGATGATTTAAAAGGTGATGGCTCTCATATCATTTTTTTACTGAAGTCTGTTTATAGCTTATGATGAATGTCAATAATATTTAACATCTGCAAGATATATATTTTACTGTACTGCTTATCTTTTTGATAGGCAGGTGATTTTGCGTGCTTTTTATTATTAAATTCCTTTTTTCAAAGAATTAAGACTACATTTAAAGAATTTAACTGTTACATATACAAAAATAAAAATATTAATATAAGGAGGAACATTGTGGCAGAAGTAAAACAAAATACTAATCCCAAGAGGGATACAAAAAACAATAAGCCTAAAAAAGCTTTACAAAACACAAATGAGGAACAAATGAAAGAAAAAGGTGCGCAGAGGAAATCCTCTTCGTCTAAAAATATTTTCGCTAAGAAAAACCAACAAAAGAAACCAAAATCTGAAAACAATGATGTAGTTCAGAATGGCGAAGCTAATAACAGCGAAAAAACAACTCAGCGTTCTAAAAATCATTCTAAGCAATCAAATAGAGGTAGAAGAACTTCAAAATCTTCTAACAAAAACTCCACACCGATAAAAATTGTTTCACTCGGTGGCGTACAGGAAATTGGTAAAAATATTACAGCATACGAGTGCAATGATGATATGTTCATTGTTGACTGCGGACTCACTTTCCCAGATGACGATATGCTTGGCGTAGATATTGTTATTCCAGATTTCACCTATCTTGAAAAGAATTTGGATAAACTTCGTGCACTATTCATCACTCATGCTCATGAAGACCATATTGGCGCCATCCCCTATTTAATCAAAAAGGGAATAAATATACCCATCTATGGTACTAAACTAACTTTGGGAATACTTGAAGGTAAACTCAAGGAGCATGGCCTACTAAATAAGGTAAAGCTCAATGTGGTAACTGCCGGAACTACGGTTAAGGTAGGTTGTATGGCAGTGGAATTTATCGCTGTTAACCACTCCATCCCCGATGCTTGTGGATTAGCAATTTTCACTCCAGCAGGTATCATTGTGCAAACTGGTGACTTTAAGCTTGATTTTAGTCCTATAATGGGCGAAGCGATGAATTTAACCAGATTTGGAGAAATAGGCAGTAAGGGTGTCCTTGCACTTCTCCCCGATTCAACCAATGCCGACAAACCAGGTATTAGCCTAAGCGAGAAGGTTGTAGCGGATGCATTTTCTTCACTCTTCCAAAAAGCAGGGAAAAAGCGCATAATTGTTGCAAGTTTCGCTTCAAATATCCACCGTATTCAGACTATATTTAATTTTGCGGTAGCAAATGGGCGTAAGGTAGCCGTTTCAGGTAGGAGTATGGAAAATGTAGTAGCAAAAGCTTCTGAGCTTGGTTATTTGAAATACCCCGAAGATATTTTAGTAAATATTGACCACATCAAAAATTATCGTGATGAAAAAATGGTTATAATAACTACCGGAAGCCAGGGCGAGCCCATGAGTGCGCTTGCAAGAATGGCAACTAACGACCACCGCAAAGTTACAGTTACTGATAATGATTTTATCATTATTTCAGCACATGCAATTCCAGGTAATGAAAAGCTTGTGAATAGACTTGTAAATGATTTAATGAAACTCGGTGCCGATGTAATTTATGATAAGCGATATAATACCCATGTGTCGGGACATGCAAATCAAGAGGATTTAAAGCTTATGCTTAATCTAACTAAACCGAAATTTGTTATTCCTTTGCATGGTGAATTTAAACATCTAAAGCATCAAAAAGATCTTGCAATCGATGTTGGTATACCTTCTGAAAATATACTCATTACCGACATTGGTAAGGTGATTGAATTAAATTCCCAAGAGATGAAAATCGTTGCTTCCGTTCCTGCTGGGCGAGTGATGGTTGATGGACTCGGTGTGGGTGATGTAGGAAGCATTGTGCTAAGAGATAGAAAACATCTTTCCGAAGACGGCTTGATAATTGTAGTCTGCGCTATCGACTCAGCTACAGGTGAAATTGTAGCCGGCCCCGATGTGGTATCAAGAGGATTTGTCTATGTTAGGGAGTCCGAAGAAATGATGAGTGAAATTAGGGATGTGTGTGCACAGGCACTTAATCAGACAACTAATGCATCATATAGGGATTGGAATGCAATGAAGCAAGCTGTTAAAGAGCAGCTAAGCCAATATCTCTATGTTAAGACAAAACGCAATCCAATGATACTTCCAATTATTCAAGAAATTTAATTTATTTCTATTTTGAATAAAAAAAGGCTTTATACTAAAAATTGAGGTGTATTCCCTCGCCTTCGGCGTGGGAATACACCTCATAGAATTTTATCTAAAGAATTGGTATAGAATTAAAAACAATTAATTTTATGGGCTCTCTTCCACCTAAGGCGGAAGAGAGCCCATAAATATATAGTTTCTTAATTTTTATACAAGGATGTTAAACACTATTTATTCTCTCTTGAGTATTTTTCCCGATCATTAGCTTTAAATCCGGTTAAAACATCACTTTCAAAGATTGTATAAACATTTTTACCTTTACTCTTAGAATAATACATCGCCATATCTGCCATTTCAAATAGTGATTCAAAATTTGTTCCATGTTTTGGTGCAAAAGCTATTCCGATACTGCTTGATATTTCAATATTCACACCATTTTCCGCATGATACACTTTCCTAATCTGATCACATATCTGCTGTGCTTTTTTACATATTGTTTCTTCTTTAGTAATTCCGCAGAGGAATACCACAAATTCATCGCCGCCAACACGGGCAATAATATCCCCTGCTCTGAAAATTGACATAATCTTGGCATAGACTTCTCTTAAAACATCATCCCCAGCTAAATGCCCCATATTGTCATTGATACCTTTAAAATTATCAAGGTCAAGCATATATAATGTACCCATTGCATCGGCTACACTCATATATTCATTAACCTTTTCCTCGAACGCCAATCTGTTGTAAGCACCTGTGAGCTGATCTGTTTCTGCTTTTTTCTTTAGAAGTATCTCGTTTTGTTTTTCTTCATCGAATTCATCCACTGTAATAATCGCAATAATATCTTCATTTTCATTTTCTTGGGAGATTTTAATTCGCATTTTATGCCATAGATAATTCTCATCTGACTCGATATTAGCAGTATCTAAATTATTGGATACGATTTTTTCAGCTCTGTATTCTACAATCTTTTCAGAAATGCCATTTTTATACCATTCTATAAGATTTTTTGAAGAAATCTCGCTAAATGCCCCTACATCTTTAGGAAGCACAAATGTATTTGCATGCATTTGTACAAAATCAAATAAGCTTACAGGAAGATGCCCTATGGTTCTCTCTTCAGAATTGATTAATACTCTTTTTATTGCATCCTCTGTGCAATTCACCTCGATAATTACTTCGGAAAAATCAATTACTGCTGAGGCGAGCGCTTTATCTTTATCAATTTTAACTTCCAATTCCTTTGTTTTTTCTTTATATATTCCAAGATTAAATATTTTAATCATAAGTAGCATCATTATATAAAAGAAAAGCAGCATTGATACTGAGACAACAATTTCTTGCACAGCTAAATTTACAGAAAAATAATCCACTAAAAATATATTGGAATTATAAATCATGTAAGTATTAAGCAGCACAGTTAAAAATAAAAGCATGGTGTAAAATTCTTTGTTTGCCATTATTTTTTTAAGCAAATTTAGTGGAAGAAGCGTAATAAACATAGTGAGGGTAATAAGTTGTGCGGCAAACGCTGAAAAATTAGCTATTTGGTATAGGCTTTCATCTGTTATAACCCGATACATGGAAACTTTATTTACTATTGATAAAATTGCTACAGCAGATGAGCGCAAAACAAATAGATGCAGCAAAGAGCCTATTGCCACTCCGAATATTGCTGTTGTCCCTGCTTTGAATAATAGAAAAAGTTCAAAACAAAGCACAACTGCACATATTATATAGGGTATCATGGTATTATAAATCATCAGCGATAATAAAGTTGGTGCAAATATTCCATTAATAAGGCAAACAATATAGATGGATATCTTATGAAAACGGGTACTTTCACTCAAAAGCCCACATAACTTAAAATTAAGAAAGCTGTGAAAAGCAATAACTATCATTGAAATTATATAAAAACTATGTGTAATACTCACCAACTCCTTAATCGTATTTCTTAGAATAATATTGTATGAAGATTATTCATAATTTAATTATAAGCAATATTTTTTTCTTTGTCAATGTAATTTAATGCATTACTCAGTGTAACATTTCCAGTGAAATAATGTAATATTATATGTTACTCAGTGTAACATTTTTAGATAGAATTAGGAAAGCTTATGTTTTGTGAAATAAACATTTCGTACGGATTCGCAATAGCTTATGTTACATGAAGTAACCTTTTATGTAAAGTTACGCTAAGATAAATATTACATCGTGTAACTTTTTTAAAAATGGCTAATATAAAGAAATATGTTACATCATGTAATATATTTATAAAGTAATGCAAAATTTTCATGTTACATCAAGTAACCTTTTCTTTGTATTAAAACCCTATACAAACAAACCTAAAATCAACTAAAACCACTCTGATTT
>CAYJLI010000023.1:0-36103 GCA_964371155.1 uncultured Oscillospiraceae bacterium
ATCGTCCTGCACATCGCCCCTGCGAGGAGTAGTTTGAAATTTATTTCAAACTAAAACCTCCAGTTTAATTTGTTGTAAAAATATTTATATCCGAAGCAGTAAAGCTTATATCCTCACTGCTAAATAACTCATTTAAAACTTCCGCTGATTTTTCAGCATCGATTTGATACACTGCCTGTCCTAAATAGTAAACTCCATCTCCTACAAGTTTATCAATTTTAATATTCTCCATGCTCATTTGAGTGGCACTTGGTGCTATCTCTACAAGTAATGGAAGCGGTATATCTGTTTCTATATATTTTAGTGAGGTTGGTAGTAGTGCCATTAGCTCGGTCATGCTTTTAGCTTTAACATTATCATAAACCGCCGATAAAAAATATCTTTGCATATCAAGTCTGCCTATATCACCCGTTGCATAACCCTCTCGGTACCTAATTAACCATTCAGCTTGAGTGCCGTTGATAGTTTGGAGTCCTGGGTAAAGTGTCTGCCCCGGTAGATAGTCAATTTGATAAGGGATTTCAATCTCTATTCCGCCGAGTTCATCCACAATTTCTACAAAACTGTTTATATCCACAAGTGCTGTATAATCAATGCTTATAGGAAGCATGGTTTCCACGGTTTCTTTAAGCGCATTAATTCCCTCACTATGCTCTGCATAGCTGTTATAAATACTGTTTATCTTACCTGTACCACGCTCTCCGCCAACATAGGTATCCCTTGGTATTTGCAGTACTGATAGCGAATTATCAGATTTATCATAGCTTGCAAGCATTATTACATCGGATAGGCTGACGGCTGAGTCTATACCGCAAACGAGTGCTGTTACCGTTGTTTTTAGCTCTTCTGTATCGTCTTCATCGCTTTGATATACTATATATGGTGCACTACTGTCCGAAATATAACTTTCAAACATGGATGCCCCTACTACTGTCACAGCCGAAAGCGCCATGACTGCCATTGTAACATATAATGCAATTTTTTTCAAAACATTTTACTCCTTAAGATAGATATGTAATTTGCAAACTGTACTATATGCAATAGTAATTGTAGGCGTCTATTGTAGGAGCTGTTATTAAAATTTTGCTTTTAACTAAATCAGAAATTGTATATCTCAGAGCATATCTCATGCCTTTATCGAGTGAAACATATGCTATTTTGCGCATTTTTTCTACATCGCTGTATTCTCTATCTTCCGATATTAAATCGGCGATATAAACTATTTTCTCGTTGTTTGACATATTTGCCCTTGCTGTGGTGTGGTATCTAACCGCATTGATAACATCGGTATTATATATCAAAAAACGCTCCCTTATAAACTCTGCCGCCGCAAAACCATGCAGGACTTCGTCAAGGGACAATAAATCATCATCAAAAATTATATCAGACTTTTTAATCCACTGCAACATCTCTTCTTTAGCCATCTCTTTGCAGATGTCATGTGCCATTGCTGCAAGTGCTGCTTTTTCGGTATTTTCTCCATAATATTCCGCAAGTTCCCTCGCCGCTTTTACAACTGCTAAGGTGTGGGAAAATCTCTTTTGCCGAAGCATGGAGGAAGCAGTCCGCTGTATTTCTTCTATCTTCTGCGAAAAATCATAGTCTTCTATATTATAGAGTGAATTTTGCCTTATATACTCATATACCTTTGGTGGAATGTCGTCAGTGATTAATTCGAGCTCGTTTTTTACTTTAGTTGAGCTTAGTGGATATACTTCTCCATCTATTATTTCAATTACTGCGCCCTGCTTTGAAAGCTCGTCTTTTTTCTTTATAAGCAGTGGCATATCGTGATAATTTCTGGATAGGCAGATTATTTTTGTAAGTTTATAAATTTCGGTGGCATGTTTCCATTCATCGAGTGTTAGTAGCATGTCACTTCCTAAAATAAAATGCAGTTCATCTTGAGGATACTTAGCTTTTAACCTTAGCAGAGTAAAAAAAGTGTAGCTGTATTCGCTCATTTTTTCAGTATCGCTAACTTCTATTTTCTCATTATCATGAAAAGCAAGCCTGCACATATTTAGTCTATGTGCAAAATCTGCTAAATCGGGGGCATTTTTATGGGAGGGTTTATTTGTTGGAACTACTATAATTTTGTCCAAATTAGCTTTATCAAGACACTGATTTGCCAAATGTAGATGTCCTTTGTGAATTGGATTGAATGTACCGCCGAGAACGCCTATTTTCAAATTTATCACCTACCTACCATAAAATGCATTTTTTTTATTGTGGTATTTCTTTTCTAATGCCTAAAGCTCAATTTTAGGGTTTTTATTATTCTTTCTATAAAGCACAAATCTCGTACCGATAACCTGCACTACATCGGAGTTTGTAGCTTCGGAGATTTCTGTAGCCGCTTCCCTTGCAAATACGAGAGAATTTTCAAGTACACGAAGCTTTATAAGCTCCCTTGCAGTAAGTGCTTCATCAACCTGCTTTATTAGCATTTCATTTATTCCACCTTTACCAATCTGAAAGATTGTGTCGGTGCCATTTGCTATTGCTCTGAGTTTTGCTCTTTGTTTGCTTGTAATCATTTTTAATTTCCATTCCTTAATTATGTTATTTGTTTACTATTTTAGGTAGTTCTTTTAAAAGTGCCGCCATCGCTTTTCCTCTATGGCTTAGTTTATCTTTTTCGTCGTCCGATATCTCTCCGAAACTTTTTTTGTCTATGTAAAATACAGGGTCGTATCCGAAGCCATTTTCACCTTTTGGCTCACTTCCAATATAGCCCTCGCAAATTCCTTCAAATACATATTCACTGCTATCGGAAGTAATAAGTGCAATGGCTGTTTTAAAATATGCGGAGCGGTCGGTGCTTTTACTTTCTTTTATCTCATTTAAAAGCAAGTTTATCTTTGTTTTATAGTCGGCATTTTCACCGCCATACCTCGCAGAATAAACACCTGGGTTGCCATTTAGGCAGTTTACGCATAACCCTGAGTCGTCGGCAATTACTGCTTTGCCAGTGATTTGATGTATTGTCCTTGCTTTAATCAGCGCATTCTCTTCAAATGTAGTGCCATTTTCTACAATCTCAATGTCAATGCCCGCATTTAGCATTGAAACCACACTTACTCCATATGGCTCAAGTATGCGGTGGAGCTCTTTTTGTTTGCCTTTATTCGTTGTTGCCGCTATCAATAACATCGCTTTCTTCCTCCACTCTCTCTGTGTTTACATCACTAAACAGTGCCTTAGAAAACTCCCTTGGGTCAAACTTGCGCAAATCTTCCATCTGCTCACCCACCCCGATGAACTTAACAGGTACACAAAGCTCTTCTATTATTCCAATTACTACGCCGCCCCTTGCTGTGCCATCAAGCTTTGTGAGGACAATGCCTGTAAGCCCTGCCGCTTCTTTAAACTCCCTCGCTTGGTTTAGTGCGTTTTGCCCCGTGGTAGCATCAAGCACAAGCAGTACTTCCACTGCGGCATCGGGGCACTCTCTAAAAATCACCCTCGATATTTTAGAAAGCTCATTCATTAGATTTTTCTTATTGTGAAGCCTGCCCGCAGTGTCGCAAATAATTACATCTGAGTTTCTCGCCTTACCAGCTGCAATAGCATCAAAAATTACCGCCGCAGGGTCGGCACCCTCGCCATGCTTTATTATTGGTACATCTGCACGCTCCGCCCAGATATTTAGCTGATCTATTGCCGCTGCACGGAAAGTATCCGCCGCTGCAAGCAGTACATTTTTGCCCTCGGATTTTAAATTATGGGCAAGCTTTCCTATTGTAGTGGTTTTGCCAACGCCATTTACACCAATTATCAAAACTACCGATGGTGTGGTGGAAATATTTAGCTCATGCTCGCCATCAAGCATTTCACTCACAACTTCTTTTATGAGATCAAGAACTCCAGAGGTGTCTGAAATACCTCTCTCTTTTGCGAGTGCCCTTACCCTTTCACATATTTTCACCGATGTGTTTATACCCACATCACCCATGATAAGGGTTTCTTCAAGCTCTTCAAAGAATTCATCGTCGAGCTTTACATATGTCCCCGTAAGTATTTCAACACTTTTTACAAGCGCATCCCTTGTCTTTTTAAGCCCTTTAGAAATTCCGCTAAATAAACCCATTTACGCACTCCCTTTAGTATGGTTTTTATAGATGTATTCACTCTTACAATTAACTATTTCATTCCAAGTTTTGCCTCAATTTCAGACACTTTTAGCTCAAGAAGCTTTGATACACCCTCTTCCTGCATGGTGACACCATAGAGTACATCCGCCTCTTCCATAGTACCCCTACGGTGAGTTATAGTTATAAACTGGGTGTTGTCCGACATTCTTCTTAAATACCTTGCATATCTGCTTACATTTACATCATCGAGTGCCGCTTCGATTTCATCGAGTAGGCAAAACGGCGATGGATTAACTTTTAATATTGAGAAGTAAATTGCAATAGCCACAAATGCCTGCTCACCACCCGATAGCGATTGTAGGCTTTTAATAAGCTTGCCCGGAGGTTGTACAAATATATCTATGCCTGATTCTAAAACATTTTCAGGCTCAGAAAGTGTAAGGCTTGCCCTACCTCCACCGAATAGCTCAACAAATATCCTTGAGAAGTTTTCATTAATAGCTTTAAACTGCTCTACAAATATCGCCTGCATCTGATATGTTAAATCTGCAATAAGCTTTAGTAGCTTATCCCTTGCACCTTCTACATCCTCAAGTTGCTCTTTAAGGAATATATATCTCGTGCTTACTTCATCATATTCCTCTATTGCACCCACATTTACATTGCCAAGTGCTCTAATTTTGCTTCTGAGGGCCGCAAGCCTTGAATTCGACTCCGATACATTTTCAATTTGTATTGCAAATTCTTCAGCCTGTGAGCGTGTGAGCTCATATTCTTCCCAGAGCTTTGTTATAATGCTGTCGTACTCGAGCTGTAATGAATTTTTCTTTTCTTCAAGCCTTGCCAAACTTGCTGAAAACTGCTCTTTTTTATCACTAAATGATTTTGTGCTGTTTCTGAGAGTGGTGGTTTTTTCTTCAAAACCTTCCCTCTCTTTTCGAGTGAGTGATATTTTTTCATTTAAGTTGGCAATTTCTGTTTCAAAAGAAATCTGCGATTCTTTTAAGGCTTTTACTGCTTCGAGAAGCTCGTTATTTTTAGCCGTAAGCTGTAAAACTCTCTCTTTGAGGTCGTTTGAGCGCTGTGTTTGTCCCTCTTTTTGTGAGCTATACTGCTCAAGCCTAATTATGATACTCTCTTTATCTTTTTCTTTAGAGAGGATGAGCATTTCTGTTTCTGAGCGTTTTTGCAGTAAATTATCAATTTGTATGCGAAGCTCTTCGCTGTCATTAGCTATTAGCTGTAAGGACATTTCACAATTTGCAAGCTCTTCTTCAAGAGTTTTTATAAGTTCATTTGCACCACTGCTCTGCTTGGTAAGTTCATTTAATCGATCTTTTAGCTCTGCTAATTGCTCCTGTGTTCTGCGCTCCGCTTCTGTTGCCTCATTAAATGCTGAGTTTGCAATTTTAAGCTCCGCTTGAGCAGCAAATTTATCTTCGTTTGCTGTGAGCATTTCGCTATCAATTGCAGTAAGGCTTGCATTTATTGCAGAGACTTCTGTTTGAAGCTTTTCTTTTTCCTCATTGCGTTTCTCTAAATCTAATTTGAGGGAATTCGCTGTTTCCCGAAGTTTAGCTATTTCGCTTCTTCTTGAAAGCACACCAGCAGACTGAATTTGCGAACCACCAGTGTATGAACCGCCTGCATTTATCACCTGTCCATCCATGGTGACAACCCTGTATCTGTATCCATATGCTTTAGCAATGCCTGTGGCATTTTCTAAATTCTCCGCTACAAGTATTCTGCCCAATAGATTTTCAATTATCTGCTTGTGCTCCGCCTTGTATGTAACAAGTTCAGAGGCTATTCCCATAAACCCAGGGTGTTTATTAAGTCCATTTTCTGTAATGGTTCTCCCCTTTACAGATGTTAGCGGTAGAAATGTCGCCCTGCCTGCCTTTGCCCTTCGAAGCGCTGAAATGGCTTCTTTAGCGGAGTTTTCATCGCTTACAATAATATGCTGCATTGCACCACCGAGTGCGGTTTCTATTGCAAGTGAGTATTTTTCATCAGCAGTGATAACCGAAGACACTGTACCAACTATTCCCCTGAGTTCTTTGTTATCAGATGCTTTATGTATGAATTTTACACTGTGGGCAAAGCCTTCCATTGCATTTTCCATGTCTGCAAGGAGTTTTGCTCGCTGTTCTTTTGCTGAAATTTTATCATTTATTTCTCTGCATTTTTCGGTTATGTCTTCGAGCAATTTTACTCTTGAGTTTAATTTTAAGGTGTAGCCACCCTTGCTATTTGTAAGCTCTGTTAATCTTTCATCTATTTCTAAGATAAGCCCATTACAGTTTGCAACTTCGCTTTCAAGCTTTGTGAGATTTTCCGCTCTTAGCTCCTTTAATGAATTTATTTCACTCAGCCTTTGTGCTGATTCTTCAAGCATAGTTTCAGAAGATGCACCAGTGAGCTTTGCTTCATTAATTTTAGTATAGCACTGTGCACGCTTAACTTTTAGTATATCGGTTTGCGAATTATTTTGCTGTAATAGCTTTTGTTGTGCTTCTATCTGCTCTTTAATAGCTACCAGTGCCGCCGTTTCTTCTATTAATAATTTTTCGGTTTCATCTAAATTTATTTTTGAAGAGGATATTATTTCATCAATTTCCTCTTCGCCCTCGTTAATTCTTTTTAAATCATTTTCTAAATCATTAATTACAGAATTATTGTGCAATATAGTATTTTCAGAAACAGCTATATCCGAGCTACCATTTGCCTTTTGCTCTTCAATATTTTTAATTTCCGTCCTGTAATTATCCATTGCTATGGTGCAGTTTTGCATTGATATGTAAATTTCATTTATTTCTTTTTCTACATTTTCTATATGCTCAACTATTTCGTCATATTCGAGCTTGCATGCCTGTATTTTATCTTCCTGCTCTTTAATTCTATCTTTGGAATTGTTTATTGTGTTTATCCATAGCGATATCTCAACTGTCTTTTTTTCATTCGAAAGCTCTACAAACTGCTTTGCTTTGGCGCTTTCCTTTTTAAGTGGCTCTATGCGTTGTTCAAGCTCTAAGAGTATGTCTTTTAGCCTTGAAAGATTGTCTTCTGCTGAGGAAAGTCTTCTCTCTGCTTCGGATTTTTGATATCTGTACTTTGCAATTCCAGCCGCTTCCTCGAATATTTCACGGCGTTCCTTACTTTTAGCAGACACTATCTCGGCAATTTTGCCCTGTCCAATAATGGAATAGCCATCCCTACCGAGTCCCGTATCCATAAATAGGCTGTGAACATCTTTTAGCCTAACTGCGTTTTGATTTATTCTATATTCACTCTCGCCCGAACGATAGAGCTTTCTTGTCACTGATACTTCATCGCAGTCGATATCAACTATCTGAGCTGAATTATCTATTGTGAGTGTTACAGATGCAAATCCCTGCGATTTACGACTTTGAGTACCACCAAAAATTACATCCTCCATCTTTGCACCACGAAGGGACTTCGATGACTGCTCGCCAAGCACCCAACGAACCGCATCGGAAATATTACTTTTACCACTTCCATTTGGCCCTACAACTGCTGTAATCGGACTGTTAAACTCAAGCCTTGTCCTATCGGGAAAAGATTTAAATCCATGTATTTCTATTGATTTTAGTTTCAAAAAATTCACATCCTTTGTGAGAGAATAATCATTTTTATTCTACACACTTATTTCTATCTAATTTCTGCTATATTAGCAGCCATGTATTGCTTTTATTTTATGGTGCATATAATATAAATTTTCCATGTTGGTGTTTTGTGTTGCACGGGTGGAAAATATAAATAATCCTCAACTACATATTGATCAATCTTAATGCAGGAGTATTTGGATAATTATAGATATTCTATTTCAATATCCATTCCACTTAAATGCTGAGCTTCCCTTACCTTTGCATTATATCCAAGCTCTTTAAGCTCTACAATATTTTTTTTCTTCTGCCCCACTGCCGCTGAGATTTTACCCTTTGGCACATATATAATTATATCACCTTTTTGTATGCTTTTGTTGTTTATTATAGATTTAATTTTCTTTAGTATTCTGTAATTATCACAAAGTTCTCTGAATGCCGGATGATATGCCCCTGCAAGCATACTGTTTTCCACTGCTTCCTCCGCATGAAGACCCACTCTAATTACTGAAACCTTAGAATTTTCAAATAATTCAATTAAATCAGCAACAAGTGGAATGCTTTCCTCAGCGCTTGGTGGTTTGTACTTGCCATTACTGTAAAGCTCTGCTAAATATGTATCAGGAAGCACTACCGTGGGATAAATTCTCACTGTGTTCGGAGAAAGTGCTATTAATTTTTTTGCTGTTTGGAGCGAGGTTATTTCGTTGTCAGTAAATAAGCCGGTCATCATCTGCACCCCAAATGAATATCCCGCCGCTTTAATAAGCTCTGACGCATTTATGATATCATCAGCCGTATGACCTCTAAAGTTAGCTCTTAGCACTTCATTGTCCATCGACTGGCAACCAAGCTCAATAGCTGTAATCGGATAGAGTGATAACTCGCTCATTACCCCTTTATCCAATGCATCCGGACGTGTTGAAAATCTTATTCCACTAAAAACACCACTTTTTACATAGGGCGATACCACTTGTAGTAGGCTGTGCATATATTCTTTATCAATTGCAGTAAAGCTACCACCAAAAAAGGCAAATTCACAACTTTTAGCATTATCATTTTTGGCGTATTCGGTGCAAATTTCTGCAACTTCCCCAGCTGTAATCGGCTCTGACTTAGAAGTTATTGCATTTTGATTGCAGAAACTGCATTTATTAGGGCATCCTACATGCGGTATAAAAACCGCTAAATTCCCTCTATTACTCATTTATTCCCATAAGGTCTAAAGCCTCTTTAGCCGCAGTTTGCTCGGCTGTTTTTTTACTTTTTCCACTGCCTTTTCCTATAACATTTGAATTTAGATGCACTTCTACATAGAACATCTTGTCGTGGTCGGGTCCTTCCTCAGACACAAGCACATAACTTAGCTTCTCTTCAGGGTTTTTTTGTATAACTTCTTGCAGAATGGTTTTGTAGTCCGTGAATGCAAGCTGTTTTTGCTTTTCTAAATTTTGTTCGACGAGTGGTAGTATAAAATCTGTTGCGGCTAAAATCCCACCATCGAGATATATCGCAGCAATAAGCGCTTCAAACGCATCAGCAAGGATTGAGGGTCTATTACGCCCTCCTGTGTTTTCTTCGCCCCTGCCAAGTTTAATCTGAGAGCCAAGGTCTATTGCTTCGGCTAATTGGCAGAGTGATTTCTCGCATACAATTGCAGCTCTTAGCTTTGTTAGCTCACCCTCTGGCAGTGTAAAATTGTTAAATAAAAAGTCCGACACCACTATTGATAGGACTGCGTCACCTAAAAATTCCTGTCTTTCGTTGTTGTTGACATTGCCCTTTACTTCGTTGGCATAGGAGGAATGGGTTAGCGCTATATCTAAATATCTTTTTTTCTTAAATGTGTAGCCAATAATTTTTTCAAATTCTCTCATCATCTTACTCCTTTTAAGGCGCTGTGAAAAACATATTAATGCGAAATAATAACCTGCTTTTCACAGAGTCTCTATTTATATTTTTTATCTGCTCCGTCCTCGGGGCATCGACATATAGATTTAAATTGTCTTTGCATATCTCTATTTTCTTGCTCCACCAAAGTTTACAAGTGCCAATAGCAAAAATCCAATTGTTAAACCCATGGGCACATTGAACATACCTAATTTTTTCGGCTCGCCTTTATGTTTATGGGGCTTTGCCACATACTCTACGATTTTTTGAAAAAAACTTGTAAAACTTTATTTTTCACTGTTTTGCTCGCTACATCAAATATAAATAATCCTACCGATATAAGCTATATCCGATTATATCGGTAGGGTCTTCATATCTGTGTTATAGCTTTTTATGCTTCTTCTGGCTCGTCTACAATTTTAAGCTCTGAAAGTGCTTTTTCCATTGTGGGTATAACTTCTCTTTCACAGCAGAGCTTCGCTTGACGAATTGCATTTTTAAACGCTAATGCATGCGAGCTTCCATGCGCTTTAATTACGGGTTTTCTAAGACCGAGTAATGGAGCGCCGCCCACTGAGGCGTAGTCGTTTTTCTCTCTCATCTCTTTGATGTCTTTTAAAAGTATTGCCGCACTGATTTTATTTAAAAATCTTCGTGTTAACATCTTCTTTAGAGTATTACTAAAAGACTTGCCCATGCCCTCGGTGACTTTTAGCACAATATTGCCCGTGTATCCGTCGCACACTGCTACATCGCACTCGCCAAGGGGCATGTCCCTGCCCTCCATATTGCCTATGAAGTTTATGGGTGCATTTTTAAGCTGAGAATATGCTTTTATATGCAGTGGCAGACCTTTTGTTTCCTCTGCACCGATATTAATGAGCCCTACTTTAGGATTTACTCTGCCTTCAATTCTATTCATATATGCACTGCCCATTACAGCAAATTGTGTGAGCATTTCTGCTCTGCATTCATGGTTTGCACCTGCATCTAAAAGAAGGTATGCGCCATTGTCCGTGAGTGTTGGCACTAACGCACCTATTGCAACACGCTTAATGCCTTTTAATCTCTTTACGATAAATGTTGAGCCCATTACCATTGCACCCGTACTGCCTGCACCTACAAAAGCATCCCCTTTGCCCTCTGCGAGTAGTTTTAGTCCCACTGCCATTGAGCTATCGGAATAGGATTTCATAATTTCGCCTGCATCTTCCTCAACGGGCATTACGGTTGTGGCATTTACTATCTCAATATTCTCAAGAGAAACACCTTCTTGTTTTGCTCTGTCTTTTATGATGGTTTCATTTCCTGTGAGCACTATCTCCACACCATATTCTTTTACAGCAAGTGCAGCACCTTTAAGTACTTCGGTTGGTGCATTATCTCCACCGAATGCATCAATAATAATTTTCATTTAAATGCTCCGTTCCGCCGCTTCTCGTCGGCACAAAATAATAATGAATTTGTTCTTATCACTGCGGGTATTAATGTAAAATTAGATTCAAACAGATATGCCTTGCTCGTTTAATGCTTTTTTAAAATCTTCAAGTCCTCTTAGCGCTTGGGTTTCATATCTAAGGGTTTTATCCTTAATTCTATTAGGATTTGGTGGGAGTATTCCCATATTGCAGCCCATGGGTTGGAAATCCTTTACATTTTCATCGCTTATATATGCTGTTAATGCACCCGACATTGAGGTATTTGGAAGCTTTAGCTCAGCTTCATTTTTTAAGCTTCTCACCATGTTTACAGCGGCAATTATTCCGGACATTGCAGATTCTATATACCCCTCTACACCAGTTATCTGCCCTGCAAAATAAATTCTTTTATCAGCCTTAAATGCAAATGATGAAGTTAATAATTTTGGGGAATTTATAAATGTATTGCGGTGCATTACGCCATATCTAAAAAAGTTTGCATCTTTTAATCCCGGTATCATTGAGAATACTCTTTTTTGCTCGCCGAATTTTAGATTTGTCTGAAATCCGACTATATTATACATGCTACCCATATTATTTTCTTTTCTAAGCTGTACCACTGCCCAAGGTCTTTTACCTGTTTTAGGGTCGTATATGCCAACAGGTTTTAAGGGGCCAAAGCGCATGGTGTCGGCACCTCTTTTAGCCATTACTTCGATTGGCATACATCCCTCATACACCTTAAAAGCTTCTTTTTCAAACTCTTTTAGAGGTGCGGATTCGGCACTTACAAGCTCTGCATGAAAAGCTTCATACTCTTCTTTGGTAAAAGGGCAGTTAATATAGTCAGCGTCCCCTCTGTCATACCTTGCGGCGTAAAAAGCTGTATCCATGTCTATTGACTGAAAATCCACTATCGGAGCGGCGGCATCATGAAAATTGAGATATTCCTGCCCTGTTAGCTCCATAACAGCTTTAGATAAATCTTTGGAAATAAGTGGCCCTGCCGCTATGATAACATTCCCCTCCGGTATTTCGGTGGCTTCCTCTGCTAAAACTTTTATATTCGGATGATTATTAATGCATTCTGTGACTGCATCTGAAAACTTTTCCCTGTCGACTGCAAGTGCTCCACCTGCTCCGACAGCTGTCTTCTCTGCACATTCAATGATAAGTGAGCCCAGTATACGCATTTCTTCTTTTAGCATACCTGCCGCAGAACCTATGCGTGACGCCTTGAGTGAATTTGAGCATACAAGCTCTGCAAAGCCCTTATAGCTATGTGCTTCGGTGTATTTATTGGGCTTCATCTCAATCAGTGTAACGGGTATTCCTTGGTTTGCTATATAATATGCCGCTTCACACCCTGCAAGCCCTGCACCTATTACGGTAACCATTATTCTTTAACCCCTTTTTCAAAGTCGCAACCCTCTTTTAGGCAATGTATCTTACCGGCTTTACCCATTTTTCTAAAGAGTGTTGAACCGCATTTAGGGCATTCTTCTGCGAGGGGCTTATCCCATGTTACAAAAGTACAATCGGGGTATCCTGCACATCCAAAGAAAGCCTTGCCCTTTTTAGATTTTTTAGCAATAATCGCCTTGCCACATATCGGGCATTTACCCGGTGTTTCCTCTACAATCTTCTTTGTGTTCTTGCATTCGGGGAATCCTGGGCAGGCTAAGAATTTACCAAACCTACCTATTTTGATAACCATATTTTTACCGCAAAGTTCACAAACTATATCTGTTTGCTCTTCGGGCACTTTCATCCTTGTGCCCTCCATATTTTTTTCTGCGGCTTCGAGTGTTTTTGCAAAGTCTTTATAAAAATTATCAAGGGTTTTTACCCAAGCAATTTTTCCAATTTCTATATCATCGAGCGATTTTTCCATATTGGCGGTAAAATCAACATCTACAATCTGCTTAAACTGCTCTTCCATAAGCTGTGTGGTAACTTCGCCAAGTGCGGTGGGTTTTAGTGATTTGCCTTCACGCTCTACATATCCTCTTGCGAGTATTGTTGATATGGTTGGGGCGTATGTTGATGGTCTGCCAATTCCGTTTTCATCAAGTGTTTTAATTAAAGATGTTTCGGTGTATCTTGCAGGTGGTTGAGTAAAATGCTGATTTGGTGCAATTTCCTTTACCCCAAGTGCATCACCTTTTGCAAGTGGAGGAAGTGCACCACTATTTTCTTCGCCATCATCTTTAACTTCCTCATATAGCACGGTAAATCCATCAAATTTAACAGTATATCCAGACGCTTTAAAGAGATAATCCCCTGCGGAAATATCAGCAGAAACTGTATCAAGCAGTGCATTTGCCATCTGGCTTGCAATGAAACGCTCCCAAATAAGCTTATATAGCTTGTATTGGTCACTTGTTAGACTTGCTTTTGCTATATCGGGGGTTATGCTTATAGTGGTTGGACGTACAGCTTCATGGGCATCCTGTGCCGCCGACTTAGTTTTATACACCCTCTTAGTGCTTGGCAAATATTCTTTAGAGTATTTATTTATAATAAAATCTTCTGCTTCTTTTATAGCTTCAGCAGAAACTCTGAGTGAGTCGGTTCTCATATAAGTGATTAGACCTACTGCTCCATATCCTGCTACTTCAACACCTTCGTAAAGCTCCTGCGCCGCTTTCATAGTTCTGCGAGCCTGAAATCCGAGCTTTCTTGAAGCATCCTGCTGTAATGTTGAGGTAGTAAATGGTGGTGCTGGGGATTTCTTTCTTGTCCCAGTTTTAACTGAGTCGATTGCGAAAGCTGCATCTTTTAGCTCGGACATAATGCTATTAGCCTCTGCTTCATTTGTAAGCTCCATTTTTTCGCCTGTTTTACCATAAAACTTTGCAGCAAACGCTTTTTTACTGCCTTTAGCAGTGAGTTTTGCATCAATTGTCCAGTATTCTTCCGACTTAAAGGCTGCAATTGCTCTTTCTAAGTCGACAATTAGCTTTACAACCACGGATTGCACCCTACCAGCCGAGAGGCCTTTGCGCACTTTTCTCCATAGGAATGGCGAAAGCTTATATCCAACAATTCTATCGAGTATTCTTCTCGCTTGCTGAGCGTCTACTAAATCCATGTCTATTACACGTGGATTGTCCATCCCAGCTTTTACACCTGTTTTGGTGATTTCGTTGAATGTAATTCTATTATGATCGCTTATGTCAAGACCAAGTATATTGGCTAAATGCCAAGAAATCGCTTCTCCTTCACGGTCGGGGTCGGTTGCGAGATATACATTTTTATTCACGGTGGCTAAATGCTTTAAGTTTTTTACAAGTTCTTCTTTGCCTTTTATGTTCTCGTATTTAGGTGTGAAACCATTATCAACATCTACACCTATTTTGCTTTTTGGCAAATCTCTGATATGGCCGTTTGAGGCAACAACTTCAAAGTCTTCACCTAAGTATTTTTTTATGGTTTTTGCCTTTGCCGGGGATTCCACAATAACTAAGTTGGACATCTTTATCTCACTTTCTAAGCCATTGGCTAAATATATTATGTATGTGTTTATATTCATTTGCAGTTTTTAGTCTATTATCCGACTGAAAATTTATAAGATCACATTTAATGTCTGATTTATTGATTGATTAAAGGGTGTATTTACTACCCTCTTTAGAAAATATTATGCCTAAAATTTCAAGCTCTGTTAATTCTATAAGTATTTTATGAATTGGTATTGCTGTTTTATCCGAAATTTCATCGGGTGTCATTGCGCCATTAATAAGCTCTTTGAAAATACATTTTTGATTTTCATTTATATTTTGCGGAACTGCATAATCCCTGCTTACCACTGCTTTGTTTATATTACTGCTTACTTTTGGACTGTGTGCTAATTTTGTGGGCGCTTCTGCGATCATGTTATTTTGAGGAACAAAGTTGTAACTTCCCATTCCCTCATATTCTTCCAGTATATCATTTGGAGTGAGTACAGCTTTTGCACCTTGTTTAATTAAATGGTTAGTACCTTCTGCTGTTTTAGAGAAAATACTTCCTGGGACTGCAAATATATCCCTATTTTCATCAATTGCCGATGCCACGGTAATCATTGTGCCACTCTTAATCTTTGCTTCAATAACACATAACCCTGCAGATATGCCTGCAATAATTCTATTTCTCACAGGAAAATTCCTTGGTATCGGTCTTGTGGTGGGTGGATATTCAGAAATTACTGCTCCGCTACCATTTATTATAGCTTCATAGAGTTTTCTTTGACTTGCTGGGTATACTACATCCACACCCGAGCCGAGGACAGCAATAGTTTGTCCACCTGCTTCTACCGCAGCAGCGTTACATTCGGCATCAAGACCTTGCGCCATTCCACTTACCACTACAACACCTGACTGTGCAAGCCCTGCAGATATAAATTTAGCCGCATTAATACCTTCTATGGATGGTTTTCTTGTGCCTATTAACGATATTGGTAAGCTATTATTGACATCGGGTAATTTCCCGAGTGAATAGAGCAAAATCGGAGGAGTGAAAATCTCCTTTAGTCTCATTGGATATCTTTCATCACTTTGAGTTATAATATCACCGTTTAACGCTTCCATTTGCTTAGTCACTTCTTCTGCCATGCTTAAATTGGTGGATTTTAATATCTCTATTTCTTTCTCAGTAAATATCTGCATATCCCTAAGCTCATTTGGTTTCATATGAAAAATCTCTTTTGCAGAGGGTATCTGAGAATAAAGCTTTATAGCTCTATCATTTGCCGGTGAAAAACAAAGGGAAAACCATAGATCATAAATTTTATCCATGTATTATACCTCCGCAGTTTTCTGCCTAAACATTTCATATGCTATTATAGAAGCGGCTACTGAAGCGTTTAACGATTCGCTGTTTTCTGCCATTGGAATAATAATTTTACTATCAAGATAGCTTATTTCCTCGGATGTAAGGCCTCTGCCCTCATTGCCTATTACTGCACAAATTCCACCCGACATTTTCATCTTGATTAAATCCTTAGCATCGGGGGCAAGTACTGCACCAAAGACGGATATACCCTCTTTTTTAAGCATTGTTATAGCCGAGATGAAATCTTTTGCGATGATTATATTCATGCGTCCCACTCCACCCATTGCAGAGCGAAGCACCTTACCGCTATATGGGTCGGGGCAATCGTCAGTGAGTATGAGTGCATCTAAATCAAATGCGGCTACTGAGCGAATGATTGTGCCTAAATTGCCTGGGTCCGATAGTGAAGCAAGAAGCATATAATTTTCATTGCTTTTTATTTCATGCTCGGTTTGAGGAAGTGCAAATACTGCGAATACTCCCTGTGGGGATTTAGTTTCAGAAACTTTATCTGAAATAATATCATTTACAACATATACTGAAGCCGCAGAATTTATCAGCATATCCACAGTTTCTTTATTAAGATTATATGCTTTTTCGGTGTAGTAAAGCTCTACTGCTTCATAGCCGTTCTTTGCAAAATCTTCGCATAATCTAACTCCCTCCGCAACAAACAGACCTTTATCCCTCCTGTGTTTTTTAGAGGATAAAAGCCTTATTAGCTCTTTTACTTTTTCATTTGTCGTTGAGGTTATATACTGCATTCTTTCATTCTCCGTCAAAGGGGATTTATTGCAAAAACGCCCGCAAGCTAAGCGGGCGTTAAAGGAATTAAAGTGCAGCTTTAGCCTTTGCCACTAATGCGGCAAATGCAGCTTGGTCATTAATAGCAATTTCGGACAGCATTTTACGGTTTAATGTAATGCCTGCTTTTTTAAGTCCATTCATGAATGTTGAGTAGTTCATATCATTCATGCGAGCAGCCGCGGAAATTCTTGTTATCCAAAGGCTTCTGAAATCTCTCTTCTTATGTTTTCTGCCAATATATGCATATTGACCTGATTTCATTACCGCCTGCTTAGCTGTTTTAAATAATCTGCTTTTAGCTCCATAGTAGCCTTTAGCAAGTTTTAGAACCTTTTTTCTTCTCTTACGAGTCATCATCGCGCCCTTAACACGAGCCATATCTATTTACCTCCGTTTGGAATGTGAATTTTGTTTTCTTTTTATTTGTATGGGATAAGCAATTTTATTGCCTTAACATTTGTGAAATCAGCATATGCAGCTTTTCTTAGAGCTCTTTTACGCTTTGTGGATTTCTTTGTTAGAATATGTCTTCTGTTCGCATGTGCACGCTTAACCTTTCCGTTTTTGGTTAGTTTAAAGCGCTTTTTCGCACCGCTATGTGTCTTTAACTTAGGCATAATTAGTTCCTCCTTGTATTATTTAACAGGCTTTGCTGTAAGGAACATAATCATAACAGCTCTCGGCAAAGCGTGCCATGATGGTTTGCCCGATTTGGGGATGAGCCATTTCACGGCCTCTAAATCTGATGGAAACTTTAACTTTATTACCTTGGCTTAAAAACTTAATTGCGTGATTTAGCTTGGTGTTAAAGTCATGCGTATCGATATTTAGGGAAAGTCTAATTTCCTTTATTTCGATAACCTTTTGATTTTTCTTCGCTTCTTTTTCCCTCTTTGCCTGCTCGAATTTGTATTTACCATAATCCATAATTCTGCAGACAGGCGGTGTAGCCTGAGGAGCGATTTTAACTAAGTCAAGATTTCTTTCAGTTGCTATCCTCATAGCTTCTTTAGTGGAAATAATACCTAATTGACCGCCGTCAGAGTCTATAACTCTTACATCTTTGTCTTTAATCTCCTCATTGATAAGCAGTTCTTTATTGCTAATTTTGAGCACCTCCATACCCTATTTTTATTACCTGTATTAACAAAAAAACAAGGTGCGAAGAAAACTTCGCACCGACAACACAAACATAGCAAGGCTAATGCCCTGATTAAGTAGTATTGACCATGTGTCATCCCATCATGCACAGGTGAGAGCTTATTGCCCTACTTTGTTTTCTAAAGTATCTTAACAGATATTTATTTATTTGTCAAGTGTTTTATTAAGATTTTTTGCCGAGCTCATATGCTCTATTGATTGTTGCCTCCATGCAGTCGGAGATTATTTTGTCGAGATTATTAGCTTCGAGTGATTTTATGCCCTCAATGGTAGCCCCTCCGGGTGTTGATACCATTTCAATAAGCTCCTCTGGTGTATAATCTGTTTCAAGCATCATCTTTGCCGCACCTATCATGGAATGGCATAAAAGCTCCTTAGCCGCTTTCTTCTCAATCCCTAAAGTTTCAGCCTTATTCATCGCTGAAAGCACTAAACGATAGGTAAATGCTGGACTGCTTCCATTGAGCGGTATTACCTCTTTCATAAGCTCTTCTGAGAGTTTATGCGTGTATCCCGATGCCTTAAAGAGAGAATTTACAAACTCAAATTCTTCTTCAGTGGTAGGACTTGCAGCCGATAAAGCAGTTGAAGCGTAGCAAATTCTAAGCGGAGTGTTGGGCATTACGAGCACTGATTTGCAATCTTTAAATGTGTGCTCTTTAATAAACTCCGAAGTGATGCCAGCCGCTATCGAAACTATTACGCTCTCTTTAGTTATAACATCCTTTATATCGCTTAGAACCTCACCGCATATTTGAGGAAGTACTGATAAAAAGATATATTTGCAGTTCTTTGCTATTTCTTTTATCTCCGATGTTACAGGATAACCCTCGGATTTTAGCTGAGAAAGTCTATTTTCATCAATGTCATACATGAATATTTCGTCCGACTTTAAAATATTAGAATTAATTATCCCTTTAGATATGGCATATGCCATATTTCCACTTCCGATAAATCCAATCTTATAATTACTCATCAAATATCCTCCTGCTTAGCTCAGTGCCGCCTTAATCATAATAGCACATTCAAGCCTTTTCTTCTCGGTTTCACAGGCGAGTTTATGCGGTTTTAATATATCGCCTGCATATTGGAAATTATTGGCATTGCATCCACCACTGCAATAAAACTTAGCCCAGCAATCCCTACATTCTTCTTTTCCATATACATTCGCCTTAGCAAACTCTGCCTTTACATTTTCATCAATCGAAAGATCATTTACACTGCCTATCTTCCATCCATCCATTCCAACAAATTGATGACATGGATAGACATCACCTTCGGGTGTTACCGCTACATATTCGTTACCACAGCCACAGCCCCTCAGCCTTTTTATCGCACATGGGCCCTGCTCTAAGTCGAGCATGTAGTGGAAGAAATTAAATGCATCGCCATTTTTTTCTCTATCTATTATTATGTCCGCAAGTCTTTCATATTCATCAAATATCTCCGGTAAATCTTCGTCTGTAAGGGAGTAAGGATATTTAGGATCTGAAACTACCGGCTCAACACTTATCTGCTTAAATCCAAGTGAATTTAGATGGAGTACATCCTCGGCAAAATCTTTATTGTACTTTGTAAAAGTACCTCTTACATAATAATTATCATGACCACGCTTGTCCACTAAATCTATGAATTTTGGCATAATTGTGTCATAACAACCTCTGCCGTCCACTCTTGCTCTCACTTTATCGTTAACAGATTTTCTGCCGTCAATCGAAAGCACAACATTGCTCATCTCTTTATTTATAAAGTTAATTTTATCTTCATCAAGTAAAAGCCCGTTGGTGGTGATGGTAAACCTAAATGTTTTATCATGCTCCGCTTCTTTGCTTCTTGCATACTCCACAACTTCTTTTACTGCTTTAAAATTCATCAGTGGTTCACCACCGAAAAAGTCAAGCTCCAAATTGTGCCTGCCTTTTGAGTGGTGCAAAAGATAATCTATGGCTTTTTTTCCGATTTCGGGACTCATTATCATTCTTCCCTCTTCGTAATCACCTTTGCCTGCAAAGCAGTATTCGCATCTTAAATTGCAGTCATGTGCTATATGTAAACACATTGCCTTTACTGGGGATTTCACCATCATATCGGAGAATTTGCTGTAATCGTCCTCTGAGAATAGCTGTCCTTCTTGTATTAGCTCTTTTATCTCGCTTATGCTTTCCGCTATTTCCTCGTAAGAAAACTTACCTGAAAGACTCTCAGCGGCTTTATTCATTTCTTCCTCAGTGGGGTTATCATTTAGCCCCTCAAGTAAACTATATGTAATATCGTCCACAACATGTATTGCGCCGCTATTTACATCTAAAACAATATTATAACCTCTTAATTTATACTTATGTATCATGATTGACCATACCTTTCCAATTTCAACAGCCTTTTGTGGCAAAAAGGGATATATAGGGGCAGTTGTTAAAACTGAATTGCATTGTAATTATTCCCTATTTCAAAAATTTCTTTAACAGCTTTTAAGCAAAAAATTTAGGGACAATACTGCCCCTAAATCTAAAGGTAACTAATTTTTCTTTTCGCACTTCTGATTTGCAACTGTGCAAGAAGTCTTACAAGCTGATTGGCAAGAAGCTTGACATTCGCCGCAACCGCCTTTTACTGCGGATTCTTTAAGATTTGGCTTATTTAAAGTTTTAACATGTTTCATAATGCCTTCATTCCTTTACTATCTTTTTATGTATATTTTTAATTTATTTTATCATGAACTTACTTAAAATGCAATACAAATCATTGATAATATTTATTTTTTAAAGGCTAATTTTACTTAATGCTACTATTAGCACATCTTACTGAGCTCTTTTTTAAGACGTTTTACTATTTTCTTTTCAAGTCTTGATATATATGATTGTGATATCCCTATTATATCGGCTACTTCTTTCTGGGTATGTTCTTCTCCATTTAAAAAGCCAAATCTAAGCTGCATAATTAATTTCTCCCTTTTCGAAAGCCTGTTTATAGCGTCGAGGAGTAGGTTTTTTTCCACATCTTGCTCAACTGCAACATTTACACAGTCCTCATCCGTTCCCAGTATATCTGAAAGAAGAAGTTCATTGCCATCCCAGTCTACATTTAAAGGCTCATCGATTGATACTTCATGTTTTATCGTTTGCCATTTTCTTAGATACATCAGAATTTCATTTTCAATGCATCTTGAAGCATATGTTGCAAGCTTTATATTTCTTTCGGGTGAAAATGTGTTTACCGCCTTAATCAATCCTATTGTGCCTATCGAAATTAAATCCTCAACTCCGACACCTGTCGATTCAAATTTTTTTGCTATGTAGACTACAAGTCTAAGATTATGTACTATAAGAATTTGTTTTGCCTCGGGCTCGTTTAGCGTTAGTCGTTTAAAAACTTCCTGTTCCTCCGCTTTACTTAATGGCGGTGGCAATACCTCGGGGCCGTTAATATAGTATATGCCCTTGCACATTTTATTTTTTAATAGTTTTATTACCAAGTCCTCAAAAAATAGTTTAAGCTTTAAAAACATCTCTTAAATACCTCATTCGTTAATTATTTAAATAAAAATTTCTTCTTTTATAATCTTACTATCTTCTCCGCATATCAATGGGCTTAAAATTATATCACTATCATTAATTTTTAACATCTTCTTAGATAGACCTATATAAATATTGCTGACTTCAAAGCTATCACTTTCAGTTTCTAATCTGCACCCATCGGGTTTAAAGGCATACATTACATCCTCTTCGCTCACAGTAGTGTATGGTATTATCCTCATCCCATGTGGTCTATTATCGCCTTTGTAAATTGATAGTAATTGTTGTCTGCTGAGCATTTCTTTGATTTTATCTATATGCACCACCGCAACGGGGTATCCTGAAAATGGCTCTGTTAAATGGTTTCCGCTATCCATAAATCCTTTTAAAATAATTTCTTTGCCCATATAGTTCAGTGTGAGTAGGTATTTTTCATTTTTTATGTTGCGTCTTTTCACAAAATAATCAAATGCAGTAATTAGTAGGTAACTTATAACTGTAAATACAAATAAATTTAAACTGCTTATATTAAAATATACAACTCCATTATAATAATAAATGCCCGAAATCGGTGTAAACATCCAAACTGCAAACATTAAGCCGCTGAAAAAAAAGGAAACAGTAAAAAGCGATAACAGCTTTACTGCAAATGACTTAAATGTAGTATATCCAAAGGCCATTACCACCATTAAAGCGGCAAAAATAAATTTGAGTAAGACCATGAAAACTAAACCTTTATATGGCAAAAAGATGCTAAGAGATGAAACTGCTCCTACAAGAGCTGCGCAAATCCCACGCTTGTGAGTGGTGTGAACTGAAATGAGCTTAGCACTTGCTTTTAGCAAAAAATAGTTCACCACAAAATTAACCACTAAGAGAACATCTATGTATATTGTATTTTGCATATTTAATTCCATTCTAAGTAAGGTATTTCTCACCCAAGCCTATAATCCGAGCACGCTTAAAACTAAAACTCCCCTTATAATGTATCCTTAATACTTATTCTATTGACTAATCCATGGGGTTTAGCTCTAAGATTTTATGAAAATTAAGTTGGGATTAGAGATATTAGGCAAAGTATAGTCTTATTTAAAGTTTCTTTCCTACATGATAATTATATGTCCATTGCTTTAAAATTTTTGTCGAATTGTATTTGTTTTAAAGAAAGTTTCTTCTATCACCCACCACTCCCACAGTGCATATACTATGGATGAAAGCAGAATAAATATAATCTATCAAAAAAACATAAGACATGCTATTTTAGCAAAAAAAGTTTACGAAAAGAGGTCGTATTATGAGAAGAGGATGCAATTGCGGTTGTAGAAGAGCTTGTTACAATGGCACAAGTAATTGTTCAAACGATGTAAATGCAGCAGTAATTAATAACGAAGCAGTAATAGAGGAAGTTAGCACATCCGGTACCGAGGAAATATCTGCATGTGGATATACCTATACACAATATGAGCCGACTGCCACAGCAGGTTGCGAAAATGTAGCTGGCAGTTGTTATGGTATAGCGTCCTGTGTGGATAGCCTTGGCAACGCAATCACTCGAGAGAGAGAAATCTGCTGTGATCCAAACGGATACTGCGCAAGCTATCCAGTGGATTGCAGAAACACATTCTGGCCAGCATTTAGTAAACCTTCTTGGCTTGCTTGTGAAGACCTCTACTGCAATAGCACTAACAATACTTACTGCTAATTTAATTTTGTGGTAAGAAAGTCTATTATTTAAGGCAGTTAGTGTCTAAAAAATTCTCAATAGAATATCTTCTATAAAATAAAAAATCATTAAAGTGTATACTTTAATGATTTTTTATTTTATAATAAGAGTTATGGATATATTAAATACAAAAGGTGGTAACATTATGGCTATTAAAGGCGCAATTTTTGATATGGACGGCACATTTATTGACTCAATGAGTAAATGGTATGGTCTACCCTCGCAATATGTTAGGGATTTGGGGATGTCCCCCGAAGAGGGTTTGGATGATAAAATGAGAGCTTTAGGGTTCCGTGAGGGTCTTGAGTACTTAATCGAAACATATAATGTAAAAGAAACTCCCGAAGCAATACACCAAAAAATCCTTAAAGTAATAGCTGATTTTTACAAGTCAGATGCTCCTTTGAGAATTGGCGCAATCAAACTATTTGACGAATTTAAAGCTCGTGGGGTTTCAATGTGTGTTGCTACTGCAACGGACGAGCATTTAGCGTCACCTGCATTAAAACGTCTGGATTTATATAAGTATTTTTCTGCGGTATTTACTTGTAGAGGTGTGGGAGCTCATAAAAATGAACCTCTAATATATGAGGAATCACTTAAGCATCTCGGTACAAAAAAAGAGGAAACTTTAGTCTTTGAAGATGCACTTCATGCGATTAAAACAGCTAAAAAAGCTGGATTTAAGGTAGTGGCAATATATGATGATTCCTCCAAAAAAGACTGGGAAGAAATTAAGGCCCTAAGCGATTATACTATTATGTCGCTTGAAGAGTTTAACTTTGATATACTTAACTAATTGAATACTATGCTTTAATTTAGACTCAATTTAGAGCTTATTAGAAAGACAAATAACCCTGTGCCGAGCACAGGGCTATTTTTTTATTTTCTTTCGTGTCATAATTCGCTCGCCTTTGGGGTCTTTAAATATAGTCTTCACAAATCCAAGTTTCTGATAAAGCTTTATTGCAAAAAAATTATCTTCATGGACGGAGAGGTGTATTTTTTTGCAGTTATAATCTTCATACATTTTTTCAAGTATTAGCTCCATGGATTTTTTCCCATATCCCTTGCCTTGAAATTTTTTATCAATCATAAATCTATCAAGCCAAACATTAGTTAAAAATAAAATTTTACTTTTACCGTGCATAGCAAAGCCTATTAAATTATCATTTTCATAAATCCCATAAAAATCCCATTTCATATTATATGCATTGCTTTTTGCATCATCAAGGCAATGAAGGGAAGTTTCTATAAAATGGCTCTGCTCTTCATAAACAGATAAATCTTTGATTTCATCCCATCTGTGAGGTGGCAATATCTTAATACTTACTTCCTTTAAATCATTCATGTTTAAAACCCTATTCTTATAGATTCTCTGATGGAAATATTTTCATCGGTATATACTTCATGAGCTTTTTAGCTTTTAATATATCGTAGTCTTTATCGGTGGATAAAATATCAACAAAAGGTGTTTTAAATCCTGCTCTTATTCCTGTGTGAATAAAATTATTTCGCTCGTAAAACGAAAGCCTTTTCACTCTCTGCTCATAATTCTTAGCATTTTTATCATCCATTGTTTCAATAAAGAGCGTAATGGGTTTATTCTGATATTTATCAAATAAAACTTTAAGTAACTCTGAGCCATAGCCCTTTGAATGTATTTTATCATTTACAGCTATATAAAACACAAACAATGTGTCTTTAGTCTCTATTGTAAAAGTAATTCCTACAAATAACTCGCCATCATAGTAAACTTTAAAATCATAGTTTTTCTTTAATGTTAATAGCCTTATAACCCACATTGGCATATTTTCTTCCTGTGGGAAGACTCTTTTCATAAACTGTGAAATTTCATCGTAATTGTGAAGCTTTTTAGATAAGGTTTTTTCGGTTAAGTTCATATATATTCCTTTACTTTAATAGTGATAATATGCCCTATTCTTCTTATAGAGATAAAAAGATACTATTATAGCTAAAAACTCTGCGGCAGGCACAGCTATCCACACTCCATTAAGTCCAAATATTTGTGGTAGGATTAAAAGAGCAATAACAATAAATACTAAGCTTCTTAAAACTGAAATAGTTGCGGACACTTTTCCATTTGATAATGAAGTGAACATTGCAGAGAAAAATATATTAAATCCCATAAACAAATATGATGGTAAGAATAATAAAAGTCCATTTTTCGCCATTTCAAATGTATCACTTTCACTTGAAATAAAAATGCCTATTGCTTGATTTGAAAATAGCAGTGTAACAGCAATCACAAGCAAGGAAGCCGCAGATACAATCTTTAAACTATCGGTTATAACTTTGCTTAAATCCTTATGATTCTCTTCCCCATATTTAAAAGCAATTATTGGCGCTACACCCAAAGTGTAGCCTGTGTAAATCGCATTTTGAAACATTTGTATATATAATATAACGCTTATAGCTGCAACTCCAGCATCACCTATCATTTTCATTAAAATGAAGTTAAACATTAAAGTTGTGATTGAAGTTGCAAGAGAGCCTACAAGCTCTGACGAGCCGTTAAACATGCTTTGTCCGAGAGTTTTCATTTTAAGCTTTGGTTTTACAAAATGAAGTATGCATTTTCTATCAAAGAGAAAATAGAAAAACCCAATTATTCCGGGAAGTGCATTCCCTATACCTGTTGCAAGTCCTGCACCTGTAATTCCCATATCGAGCATATCGGGTGAAATAAAGATATAGTCAAGAATGATATTTGTAATTCCACCAGCAATACCTATAATAAGGCCAAACATTGGGTGCCCTGCTGTTACCATGAAAGACTGAATAAAAACCATAAAAAACACAGGAATTAGAAAACCTGCTAAGCTAAGCATATAATCTTTTGCAAGTGTATATAAATTATCACTCACATTTAACATATTTAGTAGCTCATCGGGAAAGATTAGTACACCTGCTGTAAGCAATAAGCCAAGCACTCCTCCGATAATATAAATTACTGTTAAAAATTCCCGTGCTTCCCTTTCTTTGCCCTCCCCTAACAGTTTTGCTATAACAGCATTACCACCAGTAGCAAACATTAGTCCAACAGCCATTACCACGCCAAGTAAAGGCATTACTAAATTAACTGCCGCTAACGCATTTTCACCGACAAATGCCGATACAAAAACACCATCTATTATCGAATATGTCGACATAAATATCATCATTAACATACTCGGCAATGTGTATTTGATAAGCTCTTTCATATTAAAGCTTTTTGCTAATGGATTATTCACTTTCTTTCTCCTTACTAATATCTTCAGAAAGCAAATTTGATAAATACTCTATCATTTCACAGAGTAAATCTACTTTTTCTTCTCCGAATTTTGATAATATATCACGCTCTATTTCTTCTTCATAAGCTGCAGTTGTTTCATAATCTTTAGGACTATCTGGGTTTATTGAAAGATAAAACACTCTCTTATCCTTCTCGCTCTGTGTCCTTAAAATATACCCTTTATTACAAAGCTGATTTATTTTTTCCGTCACCGAAGGGCGTGTGATTTTTAATAAATCGGCAATTTGTGAAGATGTGTATTTATTGGGATGCGCTTCGATTATGTTGAGATAGAGTGTGTCGTGATATGAAAGCTGGCTCTTTTTATCAAAAGAATAAAGACGCTTTAGCTCATATAGTGCTGTGTCATGTGTTATTTTGTGCAACGCTTTTGCTAATTTCCCTCTCATTCTCCTACTCCTTTAATTACTATTTTAAACTAATTATATTTACCTAACTATTTTATATTGATTATATTACCCTAACTATTTATTTTTGTCAAGTGCGTATTTATTAATTTTTTTAAACTAATTTAGGTGTTTTATATATACAGTTATTTATTTTATTGCATGCAAAAGAATGTGGGATATGGCAAAGCATATCCCACATTCTCATGTAAGTATTATTTGTTTTTTTCTTATTTTGAGTGGTAATAAACGGTATTTTCTAATATACGCCCCGCTATATCATCCATATTTTTATATTGGAAAAACACCTTGTATATTCAGCTTAGGGCTTTGTTATCCCATACTTAATAATCACCACAGGTAGTAAGCTAATGCCTCAATAAGTGACGCAAAGATTGTAATTAATGCATATACCGTAAATCGTATCAGATACTGCTTTAAAGTAATTTTCTGTGTGACTAAAGCATTCTCATTGCTACTTTGCAAGTAGTTTATGCTTAGTTTAAGTGATTGACTACAGGCGAAGAATAACATTAATGTAGATATTATCATTCCCGGTGCAGCCGAAAAAATTAAAGCAAATCCCCCATCTACGCCTCCACCCAGTATTCCAACCATGATAAGACCCACCCCAAGCCCTTTAATAAAGGAGAGCATAATCACTATCGGTTGTGAAATTGCCCAAAATCCACAAAAAAATGCAATTACTATATATACAAGCGCAGAATTAGCGCAACTGTAAAAGACCTCGGTAAAGTGAGAAACTGTCCTTTGGGTGATATACTCATCCATGATAATTTCATAGCTTTCTTTAAAATTACCGCTGAGCCTGTAAACTAAACTACTGCCAATAAATACACCTAAAATAAATATAATGCCAAATATAAGTATTGTAATCTGGCTTTTAAAATAATTTTTAGCTTGTTTTGTATGTAATTTTGTCTTAATTTTCCGTCTACTTAGTACTATTCCCCTCATTTTCTTCTCCTTAATATTTTTTTACAATTAATAGATATGCAGGAGTTGTCCTTTTTAGACCAAGAGGGAGTTTTTAAAAAGAATATCAAAATATAAGTAATCTTAACTTATAAACTCTTTTTTTATAACTGATTAAATTAATATCTGCCCCGCCAAATGGCGGGGCAGATATTGTGTATTTTTATGCTAATGTTACTTTTGTAAAGGATTTCTTACCTTTTTTTATAATTAGATGACCCTTATCAAATTCAGATATTTTAATCATGTGGTTAAAATCAGTAATTTTAACATCATCCACCGAGACACCACCCTGTGTAATAAGTCTTCTTATCTCACTCTTAGATGGCGCTATTGATGTGCTAATCATTAAGTCTGAAAGTAGAATTTCATCGTTTGTAAAGTCATTTTTTGATATTTCTTCTGTTGGCATATTTGCGCTGTCGGCACCTGTTTTAAAGAGTGCTGTGGCTGCTTCGAGTGCTTTTTCTGCAGCTTCTTTACCATGCACCATTTCTGTTAGCTCACTTGCAAGTATTTCTTTCGCTTTATTTAGCTGGCTACCCTCCCAAGACTCCATCTCTTTAATCTTTTCAAGGCTTATAAATGTAAGCATTTTTAAGCAGTTGATTACATCGGCATCGTCAATATTTCTCCAGTATTGGAAGAAATCATAGGGGGAAGTTTTTTCAGCATCAAGCCATACAGCACCATTTTCCGTCTTACCCATTTTCTTGCCCTCTTTTGTGGTGAGGAGGGTAAATGTCATGCCGTACACTTCTTTTTGTTCTTTTCTGCGGACTAAATCAACGCCGCCTAAGATATTTGACCACTGATCATCCCCACCAAGCTGCATTATGCAGTCCTCGGTGCGGTTGAGATAGAGAAAATCATAGCTCTGCATAATCATGTAGTTAAACTCAATGAATGAAAGGCCATGTGCATATCTGCTTTTAAAGCATTCTGCTGAGAGCATTTTATTTACAGAAAAGCATACGCCGATATCTCTTAAAAGCTCGATGTAATTTAGCTTTTTAAGCCAATCGCCATTTCTGCGTACAATTGCTTTATCATTCTCAAAATCTACAAATCTCTCCATCTGCTTTCTAAAGCACTCGGCATTGTGGTCAATTGCTTCTTCGGTGAGCATCTTTCTCATATCGGTTTTACCTGAAGGATCTCCTACCATTGTTGTCCCTGTGCCGAGGAGCAGTATTGGTTTATTCCCTGCTTTTTGCATATGTTTGATTACAATAAGCTGCAAGAAATGCCCTACATGTAGGCTGTCCGCTGTGGCATCAAAGCCGATATAAAAGGTTGCATTGCCGTTATTTATAGCTTCTTCAATCTTTTCGGGGTTTGTCATCTGGGCTATTAAGCCCCTCTCTTTAAGCTCTGTAAATAGTTTCATAATCTTTTAATCCTTTCAAAAATAAAATAAAAAATCCTCTGCTCATAAGAGCAGAGGACGCTGTAATGCGTGGTACCACCTCAGTTTATCGGCACATTGCTGTGACGACCTTATGGACAAATTCACTCGAAATTGCCCATGTGCTATAACGTGCACCAACGGCTTACCCTACTGTGTGATTACTGTTCAGGCAGCAGCTCAAAGATGTATTCATAGAAAATCCCATACCTTTTTTCAGCAAACAAAGGCTCTCTGAAATGGCGATATATCCACTACTTCTTCTTATCATAGCTTTTAAATTATTAGATATTTTGTGTAAAGCTGTGCCTTTTATGCATTTAAAAGCTGTACACACAATGTATAATATTACATAAATATTTTTTTGTCAAGTAGTAAAATTAATTTAGCGTGTCTATAATAGTAGTGCTTTACATATCAGTTATGCCTTAAGTCGTGAATAGGACTACATTACATGCGCTAATTCATCGATTTTAGGCATGATTTGATTTTCACTATTATATTTTCAAGCAAAATTAATTCGATATTTCATCCGCAAGATTATATAAATCGCATTCGAATGGCTTTGTCATGGATAGTGCCTCAGTGATATCATAATCAACTATTTTATTATTTTTTTGCACTACTACTCTATCGCTCTTGCCCTGCTGGAGTAAAGTAACTGCATAATGCCCCATCATACTTGCAAGAAGCCTATCCGTATAGGTGGGCGCTCCCCCTCTTTGCACATGTCCGAGCACGGTGCATCTTGTTTCAATGCCTATTATCTCTTCTAATTTTTTTGCAATTTCGAGTGTGTCCCCCACTCCTTCAGAAGCTACAATTACAAAATGCTGTTTTCCGCTTTTAATGCTCGCAAGTATTTTCTGTGCAACATCTTTTTCAATATCAAATTCTATTTCAGGCACTAAAATTGCCGAAGCGCCACAGGAAATGCCTGCGTGCAAAGCGATGTGTCCTGAATTTCTTCCCATCACTTCTACTATCGAGCATCTGTCGTGTGATTGGGAGGTGTCCCTTATTTTATCCACAAGCTCTATTGCAGTATTAACAGCAGTATCAAAGCCAATAGTGTAGTCCGAGCATGGGATGTCATTGTCTATTGTTCCGGGTATGCCTATGCACGGGATGCCTGCTTCGCTGAGTTTGCTCGCACCTCTAAAGCTTCCATCACCACCTATTACAATAAGCCCATCCATTCCCTCGTCTTTGCAGTTTTTAACCGCTTTAGCAAAACCTTCGGGCGTCATGAACTCTTCTGATCTCGCAGAAAAAAGCATTGTGCCGCCCTTTTGGATTATATCTTTTACACTTCGTATATGCATTTCAAAGATATCTCCGCTTATAAGCCCACTATATCCTCTGCGAACTCCGAGTACTCGCATATTGTGAAAGATTGCGGCACGCACAACCGAACGTATAGCGGCATTCATCCCCGGGGCATCTCCTCCACTTGTAAGCACTCCGATTGTCATTTGCTTCTTTTCCATAAAATCACCTCGTATTTTCATTAGTTTTATTAGATAAATATTTTCAGTTTATAACCACGACATTTTCTTCACCCAAAATATATTTTAATTCTTTTATCAGTGCATCCGAGCTAATCACCCACATATTATTTGGACATATCACATATTTTTTCTCCTCTGAGAAAAATATATAGACAGGTGTATTAACAGCATTTTCAGCATTTGCATACTCAAGTAAGGATTTTACTTTTACATATTCAGAAACATTTGTCGAGGGTATTTTTAAATGAATACCCTTCTTTTTGTTTTTTGTGGGTTTGGGTGCTAATTTCTCGATATCAAATATTGCGGCATCGGTAATCTCTTCGCATATAATTTTTGTGTCCTCGTCTTCTCTGAGGCTGAGCCTGCCTTTAACAAGCACTGCCTCGCTTGAAGAAATTACCGATTTATAGTTTGCGTAGGCATTTGGGAAAATTAAACATTCTATCTTCCCACCCCTGTCTTCAAGCTCTGCAAATGCCATAGTTTCATTATTCTTGGTGATTTTGCTTTTAAGCTGTGAAACTACTGCTAAAACTTGCACTGAACTGCCATCCAACCTGTGGTTTACATCTTCTTTTCCCTCGGAAATTATTTGATTTATGCTTTTAAGCTTTAATTTATCCTTTAGCGGAGCAAGTTTATCAAGTGGATGCCCCGAAATATACAGACCCGTCGTTTCTTTTTCCATTGAGAGCAGTTTATTAAGGGAGAATTCTTCATATCTCTCTACAAAAAATTCCTCTTTTAGCCCCGTTACTTCTCCTGAGAAAAGATTCAACTGCCCCTCCACTGAGTTTTTCTTTACAAAGTCTAAATCGGTGATAATCGCTTCATATCCAACAAGCATTTCATGCCTATTGTATTTCATATTGTCAAACGCACCGCTTTTAATCAGGCTCTCAAGAGTTCGTTTGTTTAAGTCTTTGCCATGCATTCTTGATATGAAGTCGGTAAAATCGGTGTACTCACCATCTTCTCGCTCTTTGAGTAGGGTTGCGATAAGGCCTTTCCCAATATTTTTTATAGCGAGAAGCCCAAAACGTATTGCACTGCCATCAACTGTAAATGCATATCCACTTTTATTTACATGGGGAGGTAAAATCTCAATGCCGAGTCGCTTGCACTCGTCTATATACTCAATAATTTTATCCGTATTATCTATTACGCTTGTTAGCAGTGCCGCCATGTATTCATTTGGGTAATGAGCTTTTAGGTAGGCTGTTTGGTAGGATACAGTGGCATATGCGGCTGCGTGGCTTTTATTAAATGCATAGGAAGCAAAAGAGCTCATTTCATCAAAGATGCTATTTGCAATGTCTTCTGGCACACCGTTTGCAACACATCCCACACAGGATATACTGCCGTCTGAATTAGTGTCGCCATGGATAAAGCTGTGACGCTCTTTCTGCATTACATCCATCTTCTTTTTGGACATTGCACGCCTAACAAGGTCGGCTCTTCCAAAAGAATAGCCTGCAAGTTTTCTAAATATCTCCATAACCTGTTCTTGATAAACTATGCATCCATATGTTACATCGAGTATTGGCCTAAGCAAAGGATGCTTGTAGGTAATGCCTTTTATATTATGCCTGTTTTTAATATAGGTGGGTATTGAGTCCATCGGCCCTGGGCGATAGAGTGAAATTACCGCTATGAGGTCTTCGAGTGTTTCTGGTTTTAGCTGAATGAGGACTTGACGCATTCCTGCCGATTCAAATTGGAACACCCCAAAGGTTTGCCCATCGGATAGCATTTTATATATCTTTTTGTCCTTGTCATCTATTTTATTTATGTCTATTTCTATTCCTCGTTGGGAGAGCATGTCTAAAGTGGACTGTATAACAGTTAAGTTTCGAAGTCCTAAGAAGTCCATTTTAAGCAGTCCGAGCTCTTCGAGGGTGGTCATTGGGAATTGGGTGATGATTGCGCCGTCATTTGCCTGTAAAGGCAAATAGCTTTCCACTGGATCTTTTGTGATTACGACACCTGCGGCATGCGTTGAGGCATGTCTTGGCATTCCCTCAAGCCCTTTTGCCATGTCTATAAGCTCTTTAATCTGTGGAGAGGAATTATAATGCTCCCTTAAATCTGCGGAAACTTTCATTGCTTTTTCTATTGTCATATTAAGCTCGGCTGGGATTGATTTTGCAACCACATCCACTTCCTGATAGCTTATTCCAAGCGCTCTGCCAACATCCCTTACCGCCGCCCTTGCCGCCATTGTACCAAAAGTAATTATTTGTGCAACATGGTCTTTGCCATATTTCTCCACCACATAATCAATTACTTCCTGCCTGCGCTCATAGCAAAAATCTATATCAAAGTCGGGCATACTTATTCTCTCGGGATTTAAAAATCTCTCAAATAAGAGATTGTATTTTATTGGGTCAATTCCAGTTATACCAATGCAGTATGCCGCTAAGCTTCCTGCACCGGAGCCACGCCCAGGGCCTACTGGTATGCCTGTTTTTTTTGCGTAATTAATAAAGTCGAATACTATCAGGTAATAATCTATATACCCCATGCTTTCGATAATATTTATTTCAAATTCAAGCCTTTTAGTGATTTCAATTGATGGGTTTTCATATTTTTCAAAAAGCCCATCCATGCAGAGCTTTTTAAAATACTCTGCGTTGTCCATTCCGTCGGGTGAAGTAAAATGCGGAAGTTTTGTTACACCAAATTCAAAATCCACCTCGCACATCTCGGCAATTTTCACCGAATTTGCAAGTGCGTCCTCATAATTTGAAAATAAGCTGTTCATTTCATCATAGGATTTAATATAAAATTCATCCGTTTCAAATTCCATCTTGCTTTCATCGTGTACAGTCCTATTTGTTTGTATGCAGACCAGTACATTTTGCACTTTGCTGTCCTCTTTGAGGACATAGTGGGAATCGTTTGTTGCTACCATTGGAATCCCTGTTTCACTTGAGAGCCTTTGCAGTAGCGGTAGAATTTGAACTTGCTCGGATATGCCATGGTTTTGCAGTTCAATATAGTAATTATCTTCTCCATAGAGCTCTTGGTATTTCAGTGCTATTTCTTTAGCTTTATCAAAGTCCCCCGCAACAAGTAGCCTTGGAATTTCTCCTGCAAGGCAGGCGGAAAGCGCAATTAAACCCTCGCTGTATTTTGACAAAAGCTCAAAGTCAACACGTGGCTTGCTATAAAAACCCTCTATGAACGCCATTGAGACAAGTTTTGAGAGATTTTGATATCCCTTATTATTTTTACATAAGAGTATTAGGTGATGCGGTGAATTATCGATTCTATGCACTTTGTCAAACCTTGTGCGTGGTGCTACATACACCTCACAACCGATAATCGGCTTAATGCCTTTAGCCTTAGCTTTTTTGTAAAAATCTATTACACCATACATTACGCCATGGTCGGTGATTGCCACTGCATCTTGACCGAGCTCCTTACAACGCTCTAAAAGCCTATCAATACGGCATGCACCGTCTAATAGGCTAAATTCAGTATGCACATGTAGGTGTACAAATGGCTTCATAAAAATATATTCCCCTTATGCCAAATTTTCTGCTATGCTTATTATCTTTTTCATTCTGTGATTTACAGCCGAACGAGAAAGTGGCAATCTCATATTCTCCCCGAGCTCCCTTAGCGAAACATCGGGGTTGTTTATTCTTATATTTGCAAGCTCACATAGTTCATCACCGAGCGCCGATAATCCTATTAATGCTTCAATTTTATTTATTGCCTCAATTTGCACCGATGCCGCATTGACCATTTTATCTATATTTGCAGTTTCGCAGTTTGTTTGCCTATTGGCTTTATTGCGCAGTTCTTTTAGTATTTTCACATCCATTAGCTCAAATGTTGCATTAGTTGCCCCCATTACCGCAAGGATGTCTTCTATCTGCTCACTTTCTTTTATATAGATAATCTTATTGTTTCTTCTTCCACTTATTTTGTGCTTTATATTTTGCTCATTTAAAAAGTCGGAAAGTGATTTTGCGGTGTCTTCACTATTTAATGAAAATTCGAGATGATAGCCTTTTTCTGGATTTACCGCATTGCCACAAACCATAAATACGCCTGCTAAGAAAGAAGAAATATCTGCAGTGGAATTTAAGAATTCTTTGTTTATTTTCGCAGAGGTGGTAAGTGAAAAAGTATCTATTACATTTTTTCGGTCTTCTTCTTTTGCTAAATTCACTGTATAGACTATATTGCCCACGCTATGGGGTGTTTCTTTTTTATTAAACTCTATCTCCTGTGATACTGTTCTTTTAATCACATTGATATAAAGCTCGCATACTGTATTGTTTTCGGTGGTGATATTAACTAAGTCATATGTAGCATTTTTCCCAAACATAACCATCCCATATGCAAATGCAAATTTCTGCTTACCTATATCATATTTTTGCTTATATATTTCATTTTTTACTTTATTTGTAAAGCTAATTTCAGTTGACTCTTTCATTTATCTTTCTCCGTATATGAGTGTTAATTAATTTTTATATCTCTGTGCGTGATAAAAGAATAATATCCACACTCTTTTACATACTCATTAATAACTCTTGCAAGGGTTACCGAGCGATGCTTACCACCAGTGCAACCTATGCATACAGTGAGCTGGTGTTTGCCCTCTTTTATATACATTGGAATACTTAGTTCTAAATAATTTTTAATACTCTCTATAAGTGCCTTGCTTTGCTCAAAACTTAACACATAATTATACACTTCTTCATCCATACCCGTTTTATGTTTAAGCTCGGGGATGTAAAAGGGATTTGGTAGGCATCTTACATCGAATAATAAATCTGCATCGAGGGGTATTCCGTTTTTAAAGCCGAATGAAACTGTGTTTATCACAAGAGAATTTTCATTTTGAGCGTCGAATATACCCTTTATTTTTTCACTTAAGCTTGCACCTTTAAGCTTTGAAGTGTCTATTAAATAATTCGCTCTTGATTTGATTGATGAGAGTATTTCCCTCTCGGCTGTTATTGCTTTTTCAAGCGAGACGCTCTCCGACATAAGCGGATGTGGGCGTCTTGTTTCTTTGTATCTTCTGAGTATGGTGCTATCATCCGCATACAAAAACAATATTTTCATCTCAAAGCTATTTATATCGAGCTCATTAAGCATATCTTCAGCTGAGCCGAATTGGGATATTGTTCTGCAGTCTATTACTACTGCAAGCTTACCCTCGGACGACTGCGAGTTTAAATACACTTTGAAAAGCTCTTTTATAAGCGTTGGTGGGATATTGTCCACACAAAAATATCCCATATCTTCAAGGATGTTCATCGCATAGGACTTACCACTCCCTGAAACACCTGAAACAATCAGCATTTCCATATATAAAATGCTCCATTCTGCCGCTTATATCGGCGTAAAATAAAATTTGCAATTACTAAGCAAGCGGAAGAATGATAAGAGCAAGTGCATAAGGGCGGTAATCGCC
>CAYJLI010000024.1:0-7153 GCA_964371155.1 uncultured Oscillospiraceae bacterium
CATTATATCTGCTAATTCATAAGTTTTAGGCGTGTGCGGATTATAGGGGTTACCCAAAGCACATTCGGATTATAGGTATAAGGCTTAGCTGGCAATACTCGAGCACACACAGCCGAGAAATGCATCTTTTCCTATTGAAAAAGGCAGAGCTTAAATCTTATTTCTTTAATTCATGTAAATGTTTTCCAGTTTGCTGATGTTTTTTGTAATTTTAAACAAAAAAATGATAATTTGTAAATATTGCTTGCATTTTTTATGAATAGAACTTATACTAATAATAAATCATCATTGATGATTGATTAAAAACAGAAGGAGATAGAACTATGGAAAACTATTTAGACATTGCAAACAGCGGATGGATGTGGTTCGCAGCACTTGTCCCTATGGGAATTTTAGCATGGCAAACAATTATCATTTTAAGAAAATCGTTAAAAGACGGCAAAAGAATGGGTATTAAAAATGAACAAATCAAACGTGCCGTAATTGGTAGTGCCAGTGCCTCTATCGGGCCTTCGTTTGCTATTTTGGCCGGACTTATTTCTCTAATGGTAATGATGGGTGCCCCTATTGCTTGGCTGCGCCTATCCTATATTGGAGCTGTTATGTTTGAGCTTACCTCCGCCGATGTTGGTGCTCAGGCTGTGGGAGTTGCTTTTGAGCAATCCTCAATGACTGCCGAAGCATTTGCTAACGGTGTTTGGGCTATGATACTTGGAAGTGTGGGTTGGATAATCGTTTCAGGGTTATTTACACATAAAATTGATAACCTTCGCACAAAAATCTCCGGAGGCAAAAAATCTATGTTGCCTGTAATTACAGCAGGTGCTACTTTAGGTTGTTATTGCTATTTAACTTTTTCAAGAATGTATCCCGTTGCTATCTCCAACAAGCAATTATTTGCTGTTATTGGTGGTGCGGCTACCATATTTATACTTGGACAAATCAACAAAAAGCGTAAAGCTAAATGGGTTTCCACATGGGGAGCTACTATTGCAATGATAGTAGGTATGACTTGTGCAAGCGTATTGTAAGGTATAATAATAATTTATAGAATGGAGTATAACAATGAACGAACAATTATCCAGTCAAGAAATTTATAATAACGACTATATCCCTTATTGTATAAAATGGGGGCGCTTGACCAGTTTAATCGGTGCAGCTGCAAGCTTTCTACCCGTACTAATCCTATCCTTTGTTTTCGATATAATTCCTGCTTTTGATGCAATTGTTGCTGCGGCTACAATACGTATCAGCGCATGCTTGGTTTATTATTTTATAGAGCCTATCTCCTTCCAACCAGTATTAGGTATTCCCGGTACATACATGGCGTTTCTCTCGGGTAATATTTCTAATTTACGTGTACCTTGTTCTTCCGTTGCTCAAAAAGCAGCTGAAGTTGAAGAGGGTACCCCTGAGGGAAGTATCTTCTCCACAATAGGCGTTGCGGTATCCATTGTTGTAAACCTTGTAATTCTTACAATCGGAGTACTTTTAGGCTCTCAAGTATTACAGCTTATTCCTGCAGAATTTTTATCTGCACTAAATTATCTTGTTCCTGCACTCTACGGTGCAATGCTAATGCAGATGATTTTATATGCACCACGCATGGCAGCTATTTCCATACCACTTGCAATAGTTACAATGATTTTAAGTAATGCTGGTATAGTTCCTGCTTCTATCGCTATTTTGATTAATGTTTTTGGTTCAGTATTAATCGGTAGACTTTTAATGAATACGGGGTGGATTAAGAGTGAATGAGTTTGATTTTTTATCAGAAGTAGATAAACACGAGGAGTCTCTAACAGCTCTTGCAAAGCGAATTTGGGAATATGCAGAGCCAGGGTTTAAAGAAGTGCGTTCTTCAAAAGATATTGCTGAGTACCTTGAAAATGAAGGCTTTAAGGTTACTTTAGGTGTGGGGACCGTCCCTACTGCCATCATGGCAGAATACGGTTCTGGGCATCCCGTTATTGCTTATTTAGGTGAATACGATGCTATGCTTCGCTTAAACCAAGAGGTTTGTGATTATAAATCCCCTCTCTACCCCGATGATCCCGACCGTGCCGGTCATGGTTGCGGACACAACAACTTAGGTGTTGGGGCAGTGGGAGGCGCTCTTGTTTTAAAAAAGGCGATCGAATCGGGCGCTGTTAAAGGAACTGTGCGCTTTTATGGTTGCCCTGCGGAAGAGCTCTTAGCAGGTAAAGTATTTATGGTGCGTGACGGTGCTTTCGAGGGTGTGGACTGTGCTTTAACATGGCATTCAGGAAGTTTTAACGGAGCTTGGGGTGCTTGCTACACTTGCATGAATTCGGTAAAATTCCACTTCCATGGCAAGGCTGCACATGCAGCTGGTCATCCTTTTGACGGCCGAAGTGCCTTAGATGCTGTTGAACTTATGAATATGTCCGCTAACTATATGCGTGAACATGTTATTCCAGATGTGCGTATACACTACTCCACCATAAGCTCGGGAGAGCCTAATGTTGTACCACCGGAGTGCACTGTATGGTACTATATTCGTGCACCTAAGCGCAGTACAGTAGAAGAAGTGTATGCATGGCTTAAAGATTGTGCAAAAGGTGCCGCACTGATGACTCAAACTACTTTTGATATTGAATTTTTAACAGGTTGTAGCAGTGTATATCCTAATAATGTTCTTGAAAAAGTGATGCATCAGGCTTGCAAGGATGTAGGCGCACCAAAATTCACTCCAGAAGATCATGCTTTTGCCGAAAGAATGGCTAAAACATATCCCGATATTTTAGCTCGCACCAGAGCAAATATGAAGAGCGAGTATGGTGAAAATGGTGATGACAAATTCCTCTGCGATTTTGTTTTCGACAAGGTAATTGAAAACCGCTCATATGCCCCCGGCTCCACCGATGTTGGAGATGTTAGCCGAGTAGTGCCTACATATCAAGTTTATGTAGCAGGGCAAGGTTTAGGCTCACCAGGACATTCTTGGCAGATGACGGCTTTCAGCGGAAGTCATATCGGCTTTGCGAGTATGCTTTGTGCAGGGAAAATCTTAGGCCTCTCAGGCTTGAGACTACTGCAAAATCCAGAATTGGTTAAAGAGGCTTGGGAAGACTTCCACGCCAACTGCCCAGAACCATATATAAATGCACTTCCCGCTGATCTAAAACCTGATTGTGAAACAGTTAAAGGAAATTAGATATGAATACAATAAGATGGCTTTCCCAGAGCGACATGGAAAAAACAGGAATTTGCCAGATGGAGCAAGCGATTAAAACAGTTAAATCGGCACTTTTACTCTACCATGAGGGTTGTGCCAAAATTGCAAAAGAATCTGCTTTGTATTTGGACTGCTCTAAAGCTGATCACGCTTGTTATGCTTTACCAGCATACCTTGGAGCCCCATTTGACATATGCGGTGTGAAGTGGACTTCCCACGGTGCTGGAGAGGCTGCCTGCAATCTTGCTTCAAGGATACAGGCGGCGGTTATTCTAAACGATCCTAAAACTGGGATACCTATTGCTATGATGAATAGCACTACTCTCGGTGCTCTGCGCACAGGCGCAGTTACTGCAATAGCACTTGAAAAGTTTGCGCCTAAAAATGCCAAAAAAGCAGCCTTATGCGGACTGGGCGGTCAGGGAGAATATCAGTTGCGTGCCCTCGCACACTCCCTGCCTCAACTTGAGGAAATTGCTTTATGGAGCCCCTCGGGTAAGCGAGGAGAAAAACTTAAAGCGTGCTATGAAAACACATTACCTATAAAATTAACAGTAGCAAAAAGCCTTGAGGAAGCAGTGGATTCTGCCGATGTATTGGTAGGTGCTACCTCTGCGCCCGAGCCCTATTTGAAAAAACATCATTTAAGCGATATCTCTTTATATTGCCATATTGGATTTCACGAAATAGATTATGCTGCTATAAAATCCTTTTCCCATATTGTAGTGGATACATGGGAAGATTCAAAAACAGTTAGTGGACAATCACTTTTCCGTGCCTTTCGAGATGGTGTGATAAGTGATTTTGATATTTCAGCCACTTTAGGCGAGATTTTGAGTAGTGAAGTGGCTTTGCCAGAAGCAAGCAGAGATAATAAAGTGATGTTTGATGCCTTTGGTTTACCTATATTTGATATTAGTTTAGCATATGAAACCTATATGATAGCAAAACAATTAAATCTTGGAACAAATATTGACTGGTTTTAAAATTTATATGAAATAGTAGAGGCAAAAAATGAAAATTGATTTTGATAATTATATTGAGAGATTTGGCAGTGATTGTGTAAAATATGATGGGCTTCCTGTGTATTATGGAAAAAACAATCTACTCCCCTTGTGGATTGCAGATATGGATTTCCCTGTTCCCGAGGAGGTAACCGAAGCATTAGCTAAGAGGGCAAAACATCCTATATATGGCTATAATCATATGCCGGAGTCATATTTCACACCGTTTATTCGGTGGGAGAAAAAGCGCAATGACTGGGATGTTGAAGAGGAGTGGCTTTGCCATACTCCCGGTGTACTTTCCGCTTTATCCACTGCAATTTTAACATTCACCAAGGAGGGTGATGAAATTTTAATTCAGCCACCTGTTTACTTCCCTTTTAGGAGTACTATTGAAGCTCTTGGGAGAAAAGTGGTAAACAATCAGCTGATTTATGAAAATCACCATTTCACCATTGATTTTAACGACATGGAAGAGAAGGCAAAGACTGCAAAAATGTTTATTTTTTGTAGTCCTCATAACCCCTCAGGGCGTGTTTTCCATAAAGATGAGCTCATGAAAGTGGAAGATATTTGCCGCAGAAACAATTTATTAGTATTTTCCGATGAAATCCACAGTGATATTATTTTTAGTAAGCATAAGCATTGTGTTTTTTCCACGCTATCACCATGGGCAAAGGAAAACAGCATTGTAGCAATGTCTCCAAGTAAAACCTTTAATATTGCTGGGCTTGAAATGTCGGTAATATCCATAGCAAATGAAGAAAAACGCAAGGCATATCAGTACTACTTAAGATTTGGACTACATATAGCAAATCCTAACAGCTATGGTTTAGTAGCCTCTCAAACAGCTTATGAATACGGTGAATTATGGTATGAGGAGCTAATTAAATATCTAAAGAAAAATATTGACTATCTCCATGAAGCCCTGCAAAGAGATGTTCCCAATGTGCATTTAGTCTACCCCGAGTCCACCTATATACCGATTTTGGATATGAGCGAGCTTGGCATGACTCAAGCAGAGCTGAAAGCTTTTATGGCAGAGGAAGTAGGCGCTGCGCTTAATTCAGGGGATACTTTTGGTCCCGGTGGCGAAGGATTCATGCGTATCAATGTTGCTACACAGAGAAAGAACATCGTGCAGTTTGTTGAAAATTTAAAAAACGCAATTGAAAAACGCTGCGAATAATGCAGAGCTTTTTATAAATGATTATGTCACCATTCTAATGCTAAAGCTTATTCGGGGCTCTGTATGAATTTATTTTAACACTAAAAATATGGATTTTTCTGAGTTTTGTAGGCCTAATACATAAAAATGTGATATAATGGTTAATACACCTCGGAAAATTCATTTGCACCGCATCTAAAAAACAGGTGATAAATAATAACCCGATATGCATACTTTAAAACATTATGGAGACTCATATGAATGATCAACACTTAAAACATATTGAATATGAATTGTTATGCTGTATTAACACTTATGATAAGCCAATAGGGGCGGGGGCACTTTTCAGCATGTTGTGCGATGGCCAAGCTAATGAGCTTAGTGAAGCAACTATTGGTCGCTATTTGCGACGAATGGAACAACAGGGACTTTTAGAGAGCAAAGCTTATGATGGGCGCTCTCGTGGCAGGGTGATTACCGAAAAAGGGAAGGCGAGAATCAGAGATTTATCCCTTGAAAAAAAGCAATTGCAATCTATTGAAGATGCTATGCGCCTATTTAATAATGGTGTCGACAAACAGCTTAAATACATTTTAGCTGTGCGTGAAATTATTGAGCCTAAGATTGCGGCTTTTGCGGCACAAAATGCTACTGCCGAGAATCTTGATGCAATGCGTCGCATTTTAGAGGATATGGATAAGTTAACTGCTGAAAAGAAAAGCATGGCGACAACCGATGCACCCTTTCATATTGAAATAGCCAAAGCTTCGGGCAATCCCATCTTAGAGACTATAATCCAAATACTCCGCACTGATCAAGACTATTCTCCGGAAATCGAATACATCATTCGCCCAACGCTCAGAAAAACTTATAGTGACCACTGGGAAATTTTTAAGGCGATAGAAAGCAGGGACACTGCAAAAGCACAAAGAATAATGCAGCGGCACATTCATAAATTGCGTGCTAAAGTAGAATCTTATGAAAAAAACATTTCCAATTCGCTGTGAGTTAATGTATTTTCTAAGTTATGCTTTAGAGGCATTTGCCTAATTGCTTGTAATATCTTTTTTAGACAAGCCTTCCATCTTTTCTTTCTACCAATAGATAGGTATAATCCATCTTGGTAGAGGGCTCTTGATGGAAGGTTTTTTTAGTACCGAAAAGCTTCGCTTTACCTCTACAAATAAATCCAACCAAAGTGCATTTTTGCACCTTGGTTGGATTTTAAAAGTGTATGGAAAGATTTTATCTAAGATGACATGCCACAAATCTTGTGGAGGATATTTCCCGAAGCTCTGGGGTCTTATTTCTACATACTTCCTCGGCTATGGGACATCTGCCTGCAAATCTACATCCTTCGGGTGGATTTATAGGACTTGGTACATCTCCCTCTAATATAATTCTATTTATATCCACATCAATTGAGGGAATTGGCACAGCACTTAGAAGTGCCTGTGTGTATGGATGTATTGGATTTTCAAAAAGCGATTTAAAATCTGCCTTTTCAACAATCCTGCCCAAATACATAACAATGATGTGATCACTTATATGCTTTACAACCGATAAATCGTGCGAGATAAACAAATATGTGAGTCCGAAATCTCTTTGTAGCTCCTGCATTAGATTTAACACCTGCGCTTGAATGGATACATCAAGTGCCGATACAGGCTCATCTAAAACGATGAATGAAGGATTAAGTGCCAATGCTCTGGCAATCCCCACACGCTGTCTTCTTCCGCCGTCAAGCTCATGGGGATATGAGTTTGCAAGCCTTTTAGCAAG
>CAYJLI010000024.1:7253-16981 GCA_964371155.1 uncultured Oscillospiraceae bacterium
GTCTTCTTCCGCCGTCAAGCTCATGGGGATATGAGTTTGCAAGCCTTTTAGCAAGCCCTGCTATTTCCATTAGCTCGTATACACGCTTTTCGTACTCTGCTTTGTCCGCATAAATTTTTTGCACTCTAAGTGGCTCTCCGATGCTTTCGAATATGCTCATTCTTCCGTCAAGGGATGCATATGGGTCTTGGAATACTATCTGCATCTTCTTTCTTTTTTCACGCATCTGTGCCTTATTTAGCTTGACTATATCATCACCCTCAAAGAGCACTTCACCAGCAGTTGGCTCAATTAGGCGCAGAACAAGTCTTCCGATAGTGGATTTACCGCATCCCGATTCACCCACAAGTCCAAGTGTTTCCTTAGCATTTATATGGAAGTCCACGCCATCCACGGCATGGAGTAATCCTTTTTTAGTCTGAAAGTGCTTTTTTAACCCTTTTACTTCCAATATTTTATCACTCAATGCCTATACCTCCTCTTTTTGCTCCATAAGGAAACATTTTACGGTGTGTCCGCTTTCAACTTCGTAATTTGGTGGCAATTCTTTTGTGCAACGCTCTGTTGCTTGTGGACATCTTGGATGAAACCTACATCCACTCGGTATTTTAGTTGGGTCGGGCATCATCCCTTTAATTGGAATTAGCGTTGTGCTCTCATCTGCTAAATTCGGTATGCACTCAAACAGTCCCCTTGTGTAAGGGTGAAGTGCATTTCTGAATAAATGCTCCCTGCTCCCCTGCTCAACTATTTCCCCTGCATACATTATTGCCACACTGTCACAAATTTCTGCTACAAGCCCTAAATCATGGGTAATCATAATCATCGAAGTTTTATACTTCTCTTTTAGGCTTTTCATAAGCTCCATAACCTGCGCCTGAATTGTAACATCAAGGGCGGTTGTAGGCTCATCTGCAATTAGAAGATTTGGGTTACATGCAAGCGCCATGGCTATTACAACCCTCTGCTTCATACCGCCTGAGAACTGATGGGGATAGTCCCCTGCACGCTCGCCCCTGATACCAACCAATTCAAGCATATCGCATGCACGCATATATGCATCCTTTGTGCTGAGCTTTTCATGGAGTTTTAACGCCTCCATAATCTGCTCACCAACTGTCATAACCGGATTGAGGGAAGTCATTGGATCTTGGAAAATCATCGAGATTTTACTACCTCTGACAGTCCTCATATATTTTTTATCTTTTTTAAGTAGATCTTCGCCTTGGAAAAATATTTCACCGCTCAGTATTTTGGCAGGTGGCTCTTGGAGTATCCTCATTATGGATTTTACCGTAGTGGTTTTGCCCGCACCTGTTTCACCAACAAGTCCAAGGGTTTTTCCCACGCCCACTGCCAAATTTAAATTTTCTACTGCGTGTACTACACCGTCAACAGTGACAAAGTGAACGGTTAGGTTTTTTATCTCCAACAAATTGTCCGTATTCAATATGTACACCCCTTAATCTTTTAGTTTTGGGTCGAGGGCATCTCTTAGGCCGTCACCCATTAGATTCATTGCGAATACCGCAAACATTATAGCCATACCTGGGAATGTTGTCATATGGGGGGCATCCCTTAAATAAGTTCTACCCGTGGACAGCATTGCACCCCACTCAGGTGTAGGAGGCACTATTCCAAGCCCGATAAAGCTCATCGATGCACAGGAAAGTATAGCTCCACCTATTCTAAGTGTCGCCTGCACAATCAGTGGTGCAAGTGAGTTTGGAAGTATATGCTTTACGATTATGTAAAAGTCGCTGGCACCTGCCGCTCTTGCCGCTTCTACATACTCCTGATTTCTAAGCGAGAGTATTGAGGCACGCATAATACGGCAATATCCCGATATACTCGATATACCAATAGCAATCATAACATTTTGCAGCCCTGTTCCAAGTGCCGCAACGATTGAAATGTTTAGCAGAATGCTCGGTATTGCCATTAGCACATCCACACATCTCATGATGAAATTATCAAATCTACCGCCGTAATATCCCGCTATTGCACCGAGAGTACATCCTGTTACACTCGATATACTAACAGCGATAAGACCAACCGACACCGATATTCTCGCACCATAAATTACACGGCTAAATATATCCCTACCGAGGTCGTCCGTTCCAAAAATATGCTCAGCACTTGGCGCTGAAAACATATTTCGGTAATCGTGAACAAGTGGGTCGTAAGGGGCAATCAGCGGTGCAAATACCGCACAGATAACTAAGACACTAAGCATACATAGACCAAGCACTGCACGCTTATTTCTTCTAAACCTGCGCCAAACTTCCATAGCCTGACTTCTCTTTTTAAAGACTACTTCTTCACTGTTTATTTCTATATTATTGTTTATTTCTGCAGTTTGCATTAACCCACCCCCTTACTTAAATTGTGATCTTATTCTTGGATCCACATAGGCGTATACTATATCCACCAATAGATTAATTATACTAAAAGTAATTGCTATTGTAAGCACTCCGCCCTGTACTACCGAGAAGTTTCTACCCTTTATTGCACTAACCATCATACTTCCCATGCCCGGTATATTAAATATCGACTCTGTAATTACCGCACCGCCAAGAAGCTGCCCAAACTGCATACCTATGGTGGTTATTACAGGGATTAGTGCATTTCTTAGCCCATGCTTTGTGGTAACTAAAAATTCTGATTGTCCTTTTGCCCTTGCGGTGGTTATAAAGTCCGACCTGATTACCTCAAGCATTGAGGAGCGTGTCATACGGGCTATTGCCGCCGCCGAGCTGGTACCGATTGTTACCGCAGGCAAAATTAGATACTCGGGGGCGCCCCAACCGGATACTGGAAGCCAGTCGAGTGAAAGAGCAAATAGCAGTATGAGCAGTAAGCCCTGCCAGAAGTTTGGCATTGAGTTACCAATCATCGCAAGTGCCATGGCTATATTATCAAACCATGAATACTGCTTAACCGCCGATATTACCCCGAGTATAAGCCCAATTGTAACCGAAAGACATACTGCTGCTCCTGCAAGTGTCATTGAAACAGGATATGCCTGTGCAATCTGCTGTGATACAGGCTGCTTTGTGAGGTAGTTTACCCCTAAATCACCTTGTAATAAATTTCCTACATATGTAAATAATCGCTCAAAGTAACCTCCATTTAGTCCGAGCTCTTCTCGGAGCTGTTCTGCCGCTTCGGGAGTGTAATCATCACCGAGCAGAGTGTCAACTGGGTCACCAGGTGTTATGTAAAGGAGTGTAAACACAATTAGCACAACCCCGAAAAGTACGGGAATCATCATGGCAACACGCCTTATAATAAACTTTAACATGCAGATTTCCTTCCCAATTCCGATAACTTAAATTTTCGATACTCTTAATATATCCGCACTTCTATGCCATATATAAATACCTCTTTAAGCTGCCGTAATTTATTTGCTTTTGCTAATAATAATTTTAAAATGAGGCTGTATCAAATATTAATAATGATACAGCCCATTTAATTACACAATAATTATTTAACTAAATAGATTTCATTAAATCTGTATAGATTATTTGATGCAAGTGTTAGTCCTCTAACATTGTTTGTTGTGCCCACAAGTATATTTGTATGGCAAACATAAATCATCGGAGTTTGTGCATGTATTATCTCTTGCGCTTCTTCTACAAGAGGTATTCTCGCCTCTGCATCAATTGTTGAAGAGATTTGATCTAAGATAGCATCCACTTCAGGAACACTTAAATTAGAACGGGATGAAGAGGAGAATGCATTTTCAGAGTGGAAGAATTTATTTAGTCCTTCACCCGCATCATTTAGTCCCATTGATGTACCCGCTGTACACATTTGATGTTCACCTGCATTTAGTGCAGAAGTTAGAGCTGCGGATTCCATAGGTCTAAGTACAAGCGTAATGCCTGCTTCGCCCCACATTTGTTGTAGAATTTGTACCATCTGGTCTGTTTGTGCACCGGGTAGGTACATAAATTCAACCTCTAAACCATCGGCATAGCCTGCATCTGCAAGCATTTGTTTAGCTTTTGCAGAATCGAATTCATATGGTGTAAGCCCTAAATTAACTCCTGCAAGTGATGGAGGTACTGGCTGATTAGCGGCGGTAGCTGTTTTAGGTGCACCGTACACTATCTCTGCAAGTAGCGCAGGGTCTGTTGCATGTGCAAACGCCTGTCTTACTTCTAAATTGTCGAAAGGTGCTTTTTGTGTGTTAAATGCTATGTAGCGCATTGTTAGGGATGGTATTGTTAGTAGCTGTGTCTCTGGGTTTTCATCAATTCTATCGGCATCACTGCTCACCACTGTTAGGTTGATGTCAACGCCGCCTGCTTCAAGCTCGATTGTTCTTGTTGCAGATTCAGTGATAATTCTAAAAATGATGTTTTCCATTTTAGCTACATCGCCCCAGTAGTTATCATTGCGTTTTACTGTTATGGTGGAGCCTTCAAGCCAGTCTTCAAACATATATGGTCCTGTGCCTATTGGTGCTCTGCCGTGCGCATCGTCGCCCATTTCGGTAACTGTCTTTTCATTCATAATGCCGAGTGCATTAGATGCTACAAGTTGCTCTGTAAATGCATATGGCTCGAATGTTTTAAGAATGAAAGTATAATCATCCGGTGTTTGATAGCCAGCAGGGTCAAATGCCGCTACATTTGATTTACCTGTTGCCATGTCATGCTGACGCATGAATGAAAACAGTACATCTTTTGAAGTGAGTGGCTCGCCGTTGTGGAAGGTAACTCCCTCTCTAATTTTAAACTCCCAAGTAAGGTCGTCTATCATTGTATAGCTTTCGGCGAGATGTGGCTGAATTGCAAGATTTTCATCAAAGATTAAGAGTGTGTCATAAATCATGCCTTCAATGTTTCTTTTAACATTTACATTGGCATCCGGTGGATCTAAGGAAATCGGCTCACGGTCAACTGCAACTGTGAGTGTGTCTTTTTCCGTGTCGATTACATCCTCTGCTGTCGCTTCAACTGAAGCCACCTCGGACATTTGCTCCTCGGAAGATGCAGGCGCATCGGACTCTTCTGCAGGTGCTGGGGATGAACATGATGCAAGTGTCATCATTAACGCTAATGCTAAGGATAGAATTTTAGTTGTTGATTTCATAATATTTCCTCCTATTTTTTGTTTATTAAAATGGCCGGTATGCCATTAAAAACTTTTGTTAAATAGCCTTTTGCGTTTTCTTTAGATATTCTTCTTTATTTCGCTTAAATTCCGTGATAACTTCTTCGGCAAGTGAGGGGTTTGTGATTATGTCGTACACCGTGGTGGCAATGAGCTCACAACCCATGATAAGCCCTTTTATGGCGGGTTCTCCCTTTCCGCAATCTAAAAATTCCTGTGAATGCGAGGTTGCATGGGGTGGAACAAGCACATATCTCGATACTGCACTCGCCACTTGATGGGATACCTCTGCATAGTCGGTGGATCCTGTTCGCTCACGATATTTTAAAATATTTGGCATATTAAGCTCTGCGGCGTTGTCCATAATAATGCGGTTTAGCGTTAGGTTTGGAAGCTTGCCCATTGTATGGCTTAATTTTTCATACTCAACCTTCGTGCCAGTCATGAGTGCCGCACCTTTAAATACATCAATCATCCTGCTTTCGAGCTCTGGGACATCTTCGCTGTGGTATGTCCTCAGTGCCACAGTGCATTTTGCAAGTGCATTGCCGTGCTTAAAGCCCTCCATGCCATTGCAGGCGTTAATTTGAGTGTTAAACTTCACATCTTCCCTAACATGCCCTCTTAGAAACTCCAGTCCGTTAAAGGCAATCATCATCGCATCGGTTGCACTTCTGGTGAGCTCGGGGGTTAGTGATTCATGTGCCGCTACACCTATTAAAGTAAAGCTGTATTTTGCACCCGTGAGTGACTTTATGTCCACTGTTGTATATGGTGAGGCATGTGTCATCAAGGTTAAGTCCACATCGTCAAAAGCTCCATGTTCTTGCATCTTCAATTTGCCTTGGAAGCCTTCTTCGGCGGGTGTACCATATATAATAATGTCATAATCCATATCTTTGAGTGCATGCTTAATTGCTTCTGCCGCCAAAATCATTATAGGGCCTTGCATATGGTGACCGCAGGCATGACCCATTGGGAGTGCATCGTATTCGCAGAGCAGACCTATTCTAATACCACCATTTCCATTGCGGTATTTAGCACGGAAATCGGTCTCGGTGCCAAATATCCCCTGCTCCACCTTATATCCAAGTTTGGTGAGCTTATCGCACAACAAATTTGAAGCGAAAAACTCTGTAAAACCAATTTCAGGATTATCAAAAATATCATCGGCAATTTTGCAGTACTCGCTGTGATTGTCCATGATATATTTAAGCACTAAATCTTTCATTTATACGCCTCCTTACCAGAATAACTTTGCATCAATTATAACAATCTGTGAAGATAGTGTCAACGAATCTTTAATTAAGTAAATATTACATATTGCCTCCAAATAAATAACATTTACTTAATTTGAGCCTTTGTTTTCTATATTTACATCTTTTTTCGTTGGTAAATATATATAAAAAAAGATGTTAAAAGAGTAGTGTTTTCCCAGTATTTTTTATAAATTAAATCCATTATTTAAATTGAGCTGAGATTTTTTGCAATTTAAAAATCGTTTTCTTGCATTAGATGATATTTTTTCCATTTAATTGACACCAATACTTTATTTTGCTAAAATTGTTTATATATACAATAAATATAGTGTAATTATATTTAGTAGAATAGCTTTAAAATAGGGTAGAACCATTGGGAGAAGGTGTTTGAAAATGAATTTAAAAGAGCAAAAATATGTCTGCACCCTTGCAAAATCAGGCTCAATTTCGAGCGCTTGCAATATTTTGCATATATCTCCCCCTGCACTCAGTACATATATAAGCAATCTCGAAAAGAATTTGGGATATAATTTATTTTTGCGCCATGGCAAAAAATTCACTTTGACAAAAGCAGGTGCATTATATGTTAGAAATGCACTTAAAATGCTTGAGCTAAAAGAACATTTTGAATATGAAGTTGTCACCGCTATAAAAGGTGAGCGCAATTTATTGAGAGTTTCATTTCAGGATATACGCTCTGTTGACATGTCCTATATATTAATAGGTGATTTTTACAACCGCTTTCCCGATTGGGATTTAGTCTGGCATGAGGAAAATTATGGCGAAATGGAAAAGCGCTTAGAAGATGGAAATGTTGATATGATATTTTGCAATATACCTTATAAGAAGAAGGAGTTTGAATACACTTCCATAGCTACCGACACTCTCGCTTTTATAGTCCCTGCCAATTCTGCGATACTCCGAGGCACTAAATATGACGAGGGGGCTCTGCTCCCATTTATCGATATAAAGCTCTTTAAAAACGAACGCTTTCTCCTTCAACGGGACGGACAAAGCACAAGAAATTACAGCAACAGAGTATTTAAATCCGCTAATATCTCCCCTGTTAATATTTTTACAATCCGAAAAATGATGACTATGATTGCACTTGTTGAGCGTGGTTTTGGGGTTGGGTTTTGCCCTCGAGGGTATTTAGACTATGCAAAATCCTTAAGTAATGTAAGGGCGTTTAGAGTTGATGAGTCTTCTCAGTCGGTGCTATTTTGTGAGGCGCATCTTAAAAATACCGAAATGAGCGAGCCAATGAAGTTTTTGATAGATAAGTGCCGTGAAATTATGGGCAACTGAATTATAATTAATTATATGTTATAATAAATAGTATTAAATCAATAAGTGAGGTACTCTATGGAAAACACTAATGCTACCACATCGGTAATTGATGTAGTAAAGGGAATACCATTCGATGAGACAACGAGAAAATTCGAATTAGAGATGACCAAAATAGCAAATTCGAGCGAATATAAGACAAGCTTAGAAGATGAGCTTAGCGCCTTTTTACAAAACACCTCCAATGATATATCGGACAGATACAAATGCTATTACATTTTAAGTATTGTGTACAGAACCCATCTTGAGTTTAAGCACTTTAGCGAGCTAATTAATAATTACAGGGATGAATTTAAGGATTATAAATCTTTTAACCACATCCTGCTTTGCTTCGAACTTGAAAAGCTGAACATAGGTGATTTTAGCAATTTTTATAGCTTCCGTGACTTATTGGATTTAGGGATAGAAAATATAAATAACATGCCCGATAATGTGGGTGTATTACATGCATATTGCGATTTAGTGGCAACTATTCATGAACAACTTTACATAAACGACAGCTTTGATTTCGAGATAAGTCAAGATGATTATAAAAGTGCATATAATTATATTAATAAGGCTTTAAGAATAGAAAACTACCCCAAATTTTACTCCACAAAAGCGAGAATATTATTAATTAATAAAGAATATGTTTTAGCACATGAGAATATTGCTAAAGCTATAAACAATGAGCCGAGCTCTTCGAATAATTACAGTGTTAAAATAATGAGGTATTACCGAATTAAAAACATGATCGACGATATAAAGACCTCCAATCTCTTAGCGGAGGAGTCGAGAAAAATCGCACAAAAAAGCGCCGAGATTGAAAAGAAATTAGAAGAGTCGACCACTAAAAGCATTGAAATTATCGGTTTCTTTGCAGGTATTTTAAGCTTCATTATTTCAAGCATAACTTTAGCCGAGGGAGAAAATGCTGTTTCTCTCATCACCATACTAATGGGCTCGTGCATTATTGTATACTCATGCTTCTTTATTCTTCTGCACAAATGGGAAAGGGAAAATATCATTAAATGTTTCTCAACCATTGCAATCGGTATCTTAATAATGATAGGAGGTTTTTATGTCGGATATATTATGTAAATCAAAAAAAGAATTTAATGAAGATGCTTATATAGCTTCAGGTGATATATATGTGGTAATTGATGGCGCTACTGATTTAGGGGAACCCACAAAATATAATGCCCACTTTTTTGCGACACAAATTTCAAATCATCTGCCTAAGTATTTAAGTGATAAGGATAAACATCTCTCACTTTGCTTAAGCGAGTGTATCCAGTATATAAAAACCACCGTGCCTGAAAATTTTAATAGGATGTCCGCTTCGATTATAATACTTAGAAAAAATGGAGATAAAACTGAGTATTTGTCCCTTGGGGATTGCACCGGAGTAATAAAATTTAATGATGGCAACATTCGTGTCTTGCATGACAATTCAGTGCCAATGCTTGACGACATTGTGGTAAAATTGGCTATAAGCTTATCAGAAGAGCTTAAAATAACTGTTTCTGAAGCTATCAGCCATAAAATTTGCAAGGACAAATTATTGGAGCATAGGAAGCTAAAAAACAAACAGGGTGGCTATTACACCTGCGATTTAAGCGGTGTTGGCATCGAGCATGCTGTGTATTTTGAGTTTTTAGATGTTCATTCCTTTTTATTGATGAGTGATGGATATGCAGATATTGTGCATAAGTTCGCTTTATATAAAGATTTTGGTGAACTAATAGAAGCGGTGGACAAATTAGGCGTCGAGCCAATTGCAAATGCTTTATTCGATGCACAAGCACAGGATAAAGACTCCCAAAAATTCCCCAGATTAAAATACTCCGACGACTCCACTGCCGTATATGAAGTGTTTTAGCTTAATCACGGATAGCATTTTCATATTAAATAGCTCTATAAACAATAAGCCTATTAGCTTCATAACTAAAACCCCACGCCGATGGCGTGGGGTTTTTAAACTAAAGAGAAAGGCGAAACCGCAAAAACTCACTGATT
>CAYJLI010000024.1:17081-35357 GCA_964371155.1 uncultured Oscillospiraceae bacterium
TGGCGTGGGGTTTTTAAACTAAAGAGAAAGGCGAAACCGCAAAAACTCACTGATTTTTTGCTTACTGTGTCGCTTAAAACTTTAAAATGACGCTCATATACCATCGTATTACTCGCTTATTTTAAAATTTTGCTCCTTGTATTTCATCCTTTCTCATAAGCCTTTTAGATTACAGACTTCGTCTGCAATCTAAAACCCCACGCCGTGGCGTGGGGTTTTAGTTATGAAAAAATGACTACTATTTATTTTTCTAAAGCATATCTAATGCACCTTGCATAAGCAGTGAAGTCACTGCAATTACAAACCAACACAAAGCTCCAAGTATCAGTGCTTTTTTCCCATTCTTTATAAGCTTTGCAAAATTCGTGCTAAGTCCTATGGCGGACATAGCCACCACTATCAGATATTTGCTCAAAGAGCCTATGTAGTCGGTCATGTCTAAGGGAAGTATCTCAAATGTGTTTATTATACTTGTGAGTATAAAATAGACAATAAACCAAGGGAATATTTTTGCTATGGAGAATTTTGCCTCCGTATCTTTTTGACTTTTTGAGCGGTAAAGTGCAAGTGAAAAAGTTATAGGGATTATCAAAAGTGTTCTGGTGAGCTTAACTATTGTTGCAAGGCCTCCAGCTGTGTCACTGAAAGTGTATGCAGCAGCTACAACCGACGAGGTATCGTTTATCGCCGTGCCCGCCCATACTCCAAATCCCATGTCCGTCATCTGCATCATATTTCCGATTGCAGGGAATATTAGTACCGCTAAAATATTGTAGAGAAAAATTGTTGAGATTGCAGTAGTTACTTCCTCTTCATCGGCTTCTATTACAGGTGAAGTTGCCGCAATGGCACTTCCCCCACATATGCATGTACCCACAGCAACTAAAGTGGCTACTTTGTTCGGTATCGCAAGTGCTTTACTTGCAAAATAAGCTGTTATAAAGCAAGCTGTGAGGGTTGCAGCCATGATTAGAAGCGACTGGCTTCCCACTGCAAGCACATTGTTTAAATTAAGCTCAAATCCAAGCAGTACAATTGCCGCTTGAAGCACTTTTTTGCTTGTAGCTTTAATTCCTGCATCAAAACTCTTACCCTTAATAAAGGAGGCGCATATCATGCCTATAATAATCCCGAAAACCGCTCCTCCAATAAGAGGCACCTGTTTCCCTAAGAAATAAGCCAATGACCCTACCCCAAAAGCAAGTAGTACGCCTAAAATATTCTTTTTAACATAGAATCCACGCCACATTATCGGAAGTGTGGCAACAAATGCAACCATTAAATAAAGCAGTATTTCTGTTGTAATCACTCTCAGCCCTCCATTCACACATTTTTCCCACTAATAATACACAAGAAACTTTAAATGCTATGACAGAGCTCCCAACACCCATAAATGTGAGAGCTCTGAAAGAAACTATAACGAGGCTAAGTTGCCACTTGATAAAGATAATCAATGCTGACATCCTATACTTAATTTACCCCATCAAAAAATCATACATCACTGAAATTTATATTTACCTTCTTCGAGGCGAAGTAATAGTAATATTTTTCGTTCTTCACTATTACTTATGCTATTACCACTACATCCTATTAGCGGTATTTTAGCTTTGTGCCTATTCCAAGCTCAAGTGCACGGTTGTAGTACATTTGTCCAAGTGCAATGTCGCTTGTGGAAAGTCCTCTGTGCCATAGTAATATGCGCTCTTCTTCGCTCTGTCTTGCTGGTTTAAGTCCTGCAACAACCTGACCAAGCTCGCCGTGCAGTGTTTCCTCTGTGAGTTTTCCAGCTCTAACATGCGGGCTTAGGCTTCCAAGTTTTCCGCCCTCTTTACACTGTCCCCAGTCGTCAACAACGATTTTATCCATAACATCAGTTAGGCTTAGCTCATTAGCACTGATTGTACCATAAGGTACCACAAAGCATCCTGGGCGTACCCATTCTGTTTTAAGGAGTGGCATTGGTTCCATCAGGCGTGTTGCTTCTACCATGATGTCGGCACCTTTTAGGCAAGCTTCACTATCAGGTGCTATAATTATCTTTTTGCCAAGCTTTGCTTCAAGCTCTGCAGCGAATTTTTCCATTGATTCTTGGCGTTTACTATTAATTCTGATTTCGTCAAAATCATATAGATGGTCAAGAAGTACTACATTCCAAAAAGCTGTTCCTCTGCATCCTAAATGTCCGAGTATTTTATTCTTCTTTTTAGCAAGATATTTTGCGCCCACTGCGGTAATTGCTCCGGTGCGCATTGAGGTGATAGCAGTCGCATCTATCACCGCAAATGGTGCACCAGTTGTGGGATCAAATAAGTTGAGCAGTGCAAGCTCGGATGGTAAATCTTTTTCGTAGTTATATACATAGTCCCCTACGATTTTTACCCCTGCTACCTGCATTGGCTCTATATATCCTCTGAGCACATTAAAATGCCCATGATATTCTGGATTGGGGTTTAGATGAACTCTTGGCTCGATTTTTGTTTTGCCCTCGCCCTGTGCTTTTAAGCTTTCCTCGATAGCCGATAGAATGTCATCATTTGATAGATTAATCTTTTCGATATCCTCTGCGTTTAAGTATAATATTTCCATAATGTATCTCCTTTTTCTTATTTTTTTCTTTGACTTTATTTTACACCTTTGTGCTAATATTGTAAAATAGTTATTATTAATCAATCAATAATAAAAAGCTTATGTACCGCTTGAAAATATTGACTTTAAAGTAAAAAATTAATATAATTGAAGTAGTGCAACAGTAAAATAAAGAGGGTGATTTTTTGACTATTCGTGACATGAAAATTTTAATAGAAGTTGTGAGATTTAATAATATGACTGCCGCTGCGAAAAATTTGTATATCTCTCAGTCGACTATAAGCCAAACTATCTCGGCGATTGAAGATCAGTATGACATTAAAATCTTCGATAGGACACCCAAAAAGCTGATCATCACATCCGAAGGTCTTGCCTTGCTCGATTATTGCAAAAAAATTGTAGATTTGCATGAACAGATGGAGTTCACTCTTAAGCATGTTAAGCAAATTAGCATTTCTATTGGGGCTACTATTATCACTGCTTCAAGTATTTTGTCTGAAATTTGGTTTGAATATCATGTGAATTGTCCCGAGGTAAAAAGTCGCCTTATAATGGACGAGCTTGATGCGCTTAAATTTAAGCTATTAAACTGCAAATTGGATTTCATATTAACCGAAGAAGAAATTATCCATCCAGACCTTATTTGCGCTCAGTTTTGCACGGATGATTACACCTTTGTATGCCATCAAAATCATCCGATGGCGGATAGAAAATCCATCACTTTAAGCGAACTTGCCGGCGAGCCTTTTCTCTTGAGAGAAGAAGGGAATTTAACCCGCACACTTGTAGAGCAAGTAATGAATGAGCACAATATACCATACACTATTAAAAATTGCTTTAATAATATTGATAGCCTTAAGCTTGGAGTGATAAGAGGAGAAGGTGTCTCCCTGCTTGCGAGCAAACTCACAAATATCTCCGGCCATGAAAACAAGCTAATCTCTATACCCATCACAGATTTCCCACACAAACGCAAAATATTTGTAATTTATCGCCGTGATACAGACTTTAAAGAAAAGCCCCACCTTAAAAAATTTGTCGATCTTTTAATGAATATGAATACACAATTAGTTTAAATACCATTATCAAATATCATAATAGGAGGACTTCTTCCGCTTAAAGCGAAGGAAATCCTCCTATTATTCACTTTACTAAACCTTACTGCTCTTACGCAGGAAGTATAGCATAATAGCTGTAAGCGCCATAATACTTAAAAAGATGGGTCTTTCTAAAAATGCCATAAAATTCATGTCCGCCGCAACGAGTGCACGACGGAAATTCGGTTCAATTATAGGCCCGAGCACCAGACCTAAGACCAGTGGAGGAATGGGGATGCCAAATTTAATCATTACAAATCCCAATAATCCTAAAACAGCCACAATTAAAACATCGAAAAATGAATTTGCAGATGCATAACCACCCGTAATACAAAGCACTACAATTAGTGGTATTAATATATTATCCGGTGTTTTTGAGATATAGGGGAATAGTTTGCTCGCGAGTAGACCCATCACCAGCATAAATAGATTAGATACTACCAAAATCATAAGTATGCTTGCAAGTATATTAAAATTATTCTCTATTAGCATGGGGCCTGGGGTAAGTCCCTGTATCATCAGTGCTCCAAGTAAAATTGCTGTTACTGTATCGCCGGGTATGCCGAGTGTGAGTAATGGTATCATCGCCCCTCCCGTCACCGCATTGTTTGAAGCTTCGCTTGCTATTAAGCCCTCGGGTGTACCTTGCCCAAATTCTTCTGGGTGTTTCGAAGTGCGTTTTGCTTCATTATAGCTAACCCATGAGGCTATTGTAGGCCCTGTGCCTGGAAGTGCGCCTACAAGCATACCAATAATCGAGCTTTTTACCATCAGCCATTTATAGTTGAAGCAATTTTTAAAGTGGGATGTGATTTTACTCACCTGTATAACGGGAGTTTGCTTATCCTTGCGATAATTCTCCGCTTTAACAAAAACTTCTGAAATAGCAAATAAGCCTATCAGCGCAGGTAGCATAGTAATACCACCGCTCAGATACATATTATCGAATGTAAATCTATATATACCGCTTATGGGGTCCATTCCCACAGTTGCTATTAGCATACCGAGCGCCGCTGCAATTATTCCTTTAAGAAAGGATTTGCCTGAAACACTCGCCACACAAACCAGTCCTAATAAACCAACTGCGAAATATTCAGCCGCACCAAACCTTGTGGCAAAGCTTCCGATTAAGGGTGCAAATGCAATTAGCGCTACCGCTGAAAATATCCCCCCAAAAACTGAGGAAATTATTGATAATGCAAGCGCTTCCCCTGCACGGCCTTTTGCCGCCATAGTATATCCATCGAGTACTGTTGCAGCATTTCCGGGTGCACCTGGTGTATTTATGAGTATAGCAGGAATACTCCCAGCATAAAACCCTCCGCAAAATATACCCAACAAAAGCGCCATCGACTGATTAAATTCCATATAGAATGTAAGCGGTGTAAATATTGCTACTCCAGTTGTTGCTGTAAGTCCTGGAAAAGCACCAAAAACTAAACCAACACATACCCCTATGAAAATCCACAATAGCACTTGGGGCTGCATAACTGTAATTAATGCCGTCATTAACTCTTCAATCATATAATCCCTCTATTCTTATCATCATTAAATTAATCTAAAATTTTCAGACAATCGCAGCTCGGAATATATATACAAATATAAAGTATATTATTGCCGTGCTAATGGTCGGCACTAAAATAATTTTTATAGGTTTTCTCTCATCGAATAAAAGCATACTTGCAAGTATAAATATAAATGTGGCAGGTATAAAGCTAATAGTGCTAAACATCACTACATATACTGCAAGCAAGACAGTCATCGCCGCCACTTTTTTATTTATTACAATTTTAAATGGTTGCTTGTTTGGGTTTTTCATGCTTTGAAACAGCAGTCCTACCGAAGATGCCCCTACAATACCAAATAGCATTATTGGAAAGAAATTTGGAGAAAGCCCAAAGCTGTCATTGGGTATTTTAAGCGACAGATAGATACCGCCTACTGAAAATATAATTAGAAATACAGCAAGAAAAAAATCTTTGTCCTTTGTTTTATACATAGAATCATCCATTCTGCCGCTTCGTATCGGCTATTTTTAATTTATGCATATCTTGCATCATACAAAGCGGTGAAGTGATAAAATTGTGCATTAAAGTGTTAGCTATCTATTTTAGCATATCACAGCATCTACCACAGTCGTGGGAATGCATGGCACCATTCATCAATTCTGCCGCTTTGTATCAGTGTTAATACTATTCTACTACTTTGCCAAGCTCGGATAAGATTTCATAGTTTCTCGCCGCATCTGCTTGAACTCGTGCAGAAAAATCTTCTGTATTCATATAAGCGGGTGATAAACCTAAGTTTAAAAGCTGCTCCTGCACTTCTTCCATTGCAGAAATTTCACCTATGGTATCAGAAAGTGTTTGCACAATATCGGCAGGTGTATCCTTTGGTACAAACGCTCCAAACCATACCCCAGCCTCAACGGGATAACCCAATTCTGTAAATGTGGCTACATCCGGCATTATAGAAATTCTCTCCGCACTTGTTGTACCTAAAACTTTTATTCCATCGGCTTCATATTGCCCTTTAAGCACTCCAGCGCCTACTAAAATTGCATCTACATCCATTGCAAGCACTGCATTTAGCGCTGCGCTTCCGCCTTCGTAAGGAATATCCACAAGTTCAACTTCATACTCTTTTTCAAAGCTGAGCATTGTAATATGTTGTATTGTTCCCGCTCCAGGAACACTGTATTTTACCTCATCTGGATTTTCTTTTGCGTATGCAATTAATTCTTCCAATGTGTTATATGGTGCGTCTTTGTGCACTGCAAAAGCGAGTGGTGTTTCTGCATATTGTGCCACGGGGATAAAGTCTTCATGGGAATAATTTAGTTTTTCCATATAGGGTTTCGCTGTCATAAGTCCAAATGAGCCATTTAGCAGTAAGTATCCATCGGCATCTGCCTGACTTACTTCGGTTGCCGCAACACTTCCGCCACCTGTTGATTTATTTACAACCGCCATTGGTTGTCCTAATACATCTAAAAATCTGTCCGCAATTGCTCTTGAGCTAAGGTCTGCACTATCCCCTGCTTGGAATGGCACATATAGCTGAAGGGATTTAGATGGAAATACATCGCTCTCTCCTCCTGCTTCACTCGCTTCGCCAGCTGGCGACGAACAGCCTATTAACCCTACTGATAAAACACTTGCAATAAAAAAAATAAAAAACCTCTTCATAATAATTGCCTCCTTATTTTTTATGGCTTACGCCATTTATAACGAATTAAAACTTGATATGAGTAATTTTATAACTGCATCATTTAGTGATTCGTTTGTAAGGATGATTATTGTGATAAGTTTTCTACATTTAAGTTTAATATTTATTTGAATTTTTGGATATAAATGATAATTTATGATTATTATAATCTCAATGGTACAAAATGTAAAATAGTAAAATCCAATGGCACTATAATAAAAAGATTATGTATTCTCCTCATTTTCTATGAATATAAATTCATTTTATCCAGCTGTATAAAGCAAAATCCCCCGCCAAATCGGCAGAGGATTTTGCTTTATATTTTTTAAAAATTTAGAGGAGTAGCGCACTCACCTATGGCAAATATGCTCTACCCCTCAATATATCTCATTTACATACTACTCCGCTTTTATTATCTCTATCGACTCATCTGCTTCAATTAAATGCTTGAGGTATCCATATCCCTCTTCAGTCATTGAGTTGTATGGCACAAACCTCAGTGAAGCTCCATTTATGCAGTATCTAAGCCCTCCATCATCTTCTGGCCCGTCGGTAAACATATGCCCTAAATGGCTCTCTCCCGAACGGCTTTTAATCTCGGTGGCTGGGAGAGCAAATGCTTCCTCCGGTGTTTCTACTAATACTTCCTCCGAAATAGGCCTTGTAAAACTTGGCCAGCCTGTGCCGGAGTCATATTTATCGTTTGATAGGAATAGCGGCTCCCCCGTTACAACATCCACATATATCCCCGGCTCATAATTATCGTTGAGCTCATTTGTAAATGCTATTTCGGTGTCGTTATTTTGTGTTACATTAAACTGAAGTGGTGAGAGCATTTCTTTTATCTCTTCGGTACTGGGCAGTGGATAATCGCTGTGCTCTATTACAGTTTCTTCGGTGGCAACGCTTAAATCAATATGGCAGTATCCGTTTACATTTTTCTTTAGATAGTCTTGATGGTATTCTTCTGCATCATAAAAATTATCAAGCGGCAATACTTCCACCACTATATCTTTATTATAACTTTTTGCAAGCTCTGCTATAAATTCATCGATAACAGCTTTGTCCGCTTCGTCGGTATAATAAACTCCCGAGCGGTATTGAGATCCGATATCCGGGCCCTGCCTGTCGACTGTGGTGGGGTCTACCACTTTAAAGAATTTATCCAAAAGCTCCTCTAAGCTCACCTGCATGGGGTCGTATACTACTCTTACAGTTTCTGCATGGCCTGTGTCTTCATATATTACATCTTCATAGCTTGGATTTTCGGTGTCACCATTTGCATATCCCGAAAACGCATCATATACCCCCGCAATTCTCGACATATATTCCTCCACACCCCAAAAACATCCACCTGCTAAGTATATCGTGCTTAAATTCTTTTCTTCAATTAAGGCGTTTATATCCACTTTCACTTCGTTAATCACCACTTTTTCTTCATTAGTATCGTTTGCATTCTCGTCTGATGCGCCATTCACTGTACATGCTTGCAGTAATAAAGCGGATATAAGTAACATCATCACAATAAAAACTCCGCTTTTCTTCATTCTAAACATCTAAGTACCTCCTTTTGTCATTCCCCATTAAATCTTCCCATACACTTTCATCCTCATAGGTATAACTAAGTATACGAGAAAATATCTGACTGCCAAAGCCCCTCAGCATTTACCTCTATTTGCTCTGTGTAATTAAACTATACTATTTAAGTCTATTTAATTCAATAGTATTTAATATTGGGACTATTAACTTTTTGTGTACTTTTACATTTGGTTAATAAATTGTTTAAGGATAAAAAATAAACTGAGTTTTTATAAAATATATTTGGACTATAAAAATTTAAGTGCCACAAAACAAAAAAATAATTAGGGTATCTTCCAAAACGAAAGATACCCTAAGATTAAATTAATATTTAATTTAAATTGGATGCAAATATGTGAGCTTTATTAGCTGAGTGCAGCGTCTGTGATAACGATGTATCCGCCCTCGCTAATGCTCATGCGCAAGTAACCTGCTGCGTCCACTCTGATGTTTGTATTGGACATAGGTAGGTATGAATTGGTTGATGGGTAGTACATATATGCTCTTAATGTGTTTGTGTTAAGGTCGGAAAGATCCATCTTAACAGCTATATTTGCAGTTACACCAAGATTGCCAACATGCTCAGTTTTTAACACTTCTACATCATTTGAGAAGTATTTTTCAAAGAATGTTTCTGTTGCTTGGTAGTTCTTTGTCATACCAAGTTTTAGGCTTGAGGAAGCATATGCAGCATTTTTAGCATCAAAGTACCACTGGTGCTGTACTGCGCCGTCGTCAACATATCTTAGTATTAGTTGTTCGCCTGTTTTTAGATATTGACCTGCACTTACAAGGTCTGATCCGCTTGTGTATGCATTTTCAGTAATATTAACTACTGCATAAGAACCACTTCTCTTAGCGTTGTTGATAACACTTGATGTCAAGCTTACTTTAGAAGAGGATGTGGATGTTGATGTTGAAGTTGATGTGCTCTCATCTTCTGGCTCATCTACATCGTCATCTTCGTAGTTTGCATCTGTTTCAAGAGGAATATCGGAAAGCACATAATCGTCAAGTGTATCAGTTCTGATTATTACTTCTTCATCATATGTGTCAATCTTTGCGTCAATTCTCTTTAGGCTACTGCCACTTCTTTCATAAACATACTCAAGCTCGGAGTATATTGTGAGCTGTCCGTAGTCGAGTGAAGCCGCATTTGGGAAATTGTAGAATTCGATTTCCGCATCTGGGTTATCATCGAGTATATCTTCATTTTCTTCTGTATCAAAGCTTAGAGTTTTCTTTCTGCTTCCTGTGAACTGTCCTTCATATATAGCGTAGTCGTCATATTCAATTGCAACTTCTTCTACATCAGTGTCAAACTCCATAAGTAGGATTTCGTCTTCGTACACTGTGAATTCACCACTGTTTGTGTAGTTATACGCACCTCTTACATCGAATTGCACTAAGCTTTCTCCAAGCCAGTCACCTTCATCTTCATCATATGTGGTAATGATTACTTCAACATTATCATAATCTTCGTCTTTAAGTGTGGAAGAAGCTCTAACCTGTGCTACATAGCTATCGCCCGAGGAACGAATGGACACTGAAATGTCGCCACTGTCGAGCTCGCTGTGATTTATTTCAACATCATAATCAAGGATGGACATTACATCTCTTGAAACATATCTGTCAACACCATTGTATTCGCGTCTAAGATCGTAGGTGTATGTAACACCGGGTATTAGCTCTGTTCCCGAGCTTGCATCAATATAAAGAGCGTGTGTGCTGCTGCCATCTACTACAGCCGCAAATGCTGTTGTGCCCATTCCAAGCACCATTGCAGCGGCAAGTGCCGCCGATAAAAGTTTTTTCATTATTTGTCCTCCTAATAAATTATTGTAGCATTGTTTAGTTTAAAAAGGCATCATAAATAGTTTCATATGCATTATTAATCCCTTTTTCTCCTCTCAGCATTTGATGGAGAAGGGAAAAAGAATGGATAGTATTTTCATTTTAAATTAACAAAGCTATCATTTCTTACATTATAACCCAAACTTTCAAAAAATAAAAGGGGGTTGTACAATTTTACAAAAAAGTTACAAAAATATCCTGAAGCGGTGCAATAATATAGCTCAAAAGTAGCACACATGCTATTTTTCGCCATAAAATGGGAGTTTTTTATCAGAATTTTTCACATTCCTCGCCGCATCCGCATGCTTTGTAGAAAAAATCTATGATAATGTAGATATATGTTGCTAAAAACGCTATGCCACAGATTACTCCCACTGTTTTTTTCCAGTTTTTCTTCACTGCGAGTCCCATTAGTACGCCGAATGATATCGCACAGGTTTTGAAGATTGATAAGTCCTTCCAGTCGCTTGATTTCACATAATTCGTCGTCATGTCAAGTAAGCATTTCATAAATAACCCTCCTTAATAATTTCAGCAATGAATTTCATCCATAAGATTAGTTGTCATAGGCAAAAGAGCCTAAAATACTTAGGATATATTTTTTACCAATTATACCACAAAATTATAAGTTTTTACATAATAAATAAATATTCGGATATCTATACATTTATGCAGTAAATTATTTAGTGAATTTAACAATTATTCTTAGATTATCAGGCTGTCCATGGGGCTAATTTTTCGCTCTCGTCTTAAGTCTGCACGAAAATCTCCGCCTAATAGGCAGAGATTTTCGTTTGCGTCAAGGTATATAAAAATGTTTTCTTATAATCATCTCATATCTTCTGCGACAGCTGCCCTTTCCTCAACCCAAGCTGCGAGTTCATACGGTAGGTCGTCACGCTCAATAAAGTAAACTATCGTGTCCGTGGCATCTATCGTATCATTAGTTCTAATCAAAACTACAAGCACTTCTCCGCCCTCGGCACGATAAGTGGTTAGATTCTCCAATAAGTGCGCTACTTCATTCTCATCTTCGACTGTTTTAACATAAAAGTTATCGCCGAAATTGTATTGTATAAACTCTTCCGTGTCCATCCCATATTCCATTGCGAATTCAAAGCCTTCCGCCATTATATATGGGTAGTCGGAGTATCTGCCGAAACTGTAATAATCATAGGGGGCATATAGCAGGCTTACCTCATATATATTTGAGTAATCGGGCTTTAGCATATCGCCATATCCTAAATCTTCTAAGACAGCGATTGTATTATAGGAATGGCTGTTTACATGGTATAGGACATTCTGGTATTTTGCATATGCGTCATTTATACTATTATACCCTTGCACATCGTCATATTGCTGATACTCTTCCTTGTAATAAACATTGATTGTGGCAAGATAGCCACCTCTTTCGGCAAGTTTATCTTCCATGCTCACCGCTAAGGTGTCTTTACCGATAGCTTCATAAAGCTTAGCTTTTTCCTCCTCGTTTAAATTGAGTAGGACAAGCTCGGTGCTAAGTGCGCCCACAATTCCAAAGCTGTCCACTTCTTCCGATGTTTCTTTCAGAATGGGGCTATTTTGATTTAGAAACTCAGGCATGTCGTTTATTATATTAAATGCAGATAATGCTACTTCATCTGAAAAGCCCCTGTATTGCCTTGTCATTGTGCTTCCGTTTTGCAGGGTGTAGTTAATTATGATACTGTTTCGGTGATTGTTTTGCTGTTCTTCTTCAGGGAGGTTATACTCATCTATGATGTTCTGATGCATTTCTACGATGAGTGCTTTGCCTTCGTCCGAAGCCAAAATAGTGGGCTCATTATATGAGCGGTAGTAGTATCCGCCCATGTAGTTTTCTTCTAAAGCATTCACTAACGAGTATTCACCGTTGTAATCAATGCTCACATGCGCCACATCGGAAATCTCGGGAATACGGCTTTCAAAGCCAAGACCACCGGTCATTACAGCCGCTAAGAATATCATCGGTGCACTAATGCACAAAGCACCGAATTTTAAATCGCTCTTGTGAAGCTTAAAGCTGTGGCTGTATATCGCTTTTGCCGCCACATAGGAAATTACAGCACCTGCAAATGTCATGCCTATTGTAAGTGTATTAAATGTAGCTTCGCCCTCATAGACATTCATCATAGCTACCACAATCATTGAAAAACCAAGTGCACCTATAAATGTAGTGATAATCACGATTAGACGGTATAGCGGTATGCGTGTGTTGTTGCTCTGTGCTTGTTCACTCGGGCGCATTTTATATAGCTTTTCACAGAGTATGAGTATTAGCACCGACGCCGCACCCCAAGCTATTGCGACATTATAATATTCGGTTAAATTAGTTTCAAATAGCGAGGTATATGCAAGCATCATAGGCGAAAACCATATGCCATATTCCAAAATTACAGCTTCAGTCTCGGGGTTGTATCCGCGCAAAAATCCTGTGAACATAATAAGTATTACGCCGAGCAAGCTCACTGTCACAAAATTTAGGATGAATGTGCCAAGCACTGTATTTGCTGCGCCATTTAGCATTATGCCTGAAAATGTGGTAATCGCCTGTATCGCAAGCACTATGCATACAAGTTTAAAAAACTCAAGCCATATAGCGGAAAATGAAGCTGACTGTACTGCAAAATTGGCCATGCTCACTATTCCAAAACAAACAAATAGCGGTACTATCATCCATGTGATTGTTGCAAGAAGATTTGCTCTGAGTAGCATATGACGCTCAACTGGCAGTGCGTGGTATGTGTCCACCGCTCTGCGGTTGTGAATATATGAGTTTAGGGAAATATTCATTATAATCCCATATAAAAGCAAAAATGCAATGTAGAAAACCACTGTTACCATTGTGTATATCTCAGGGACTCCATGGAAGTATGGAAAGGAATACACCCCTACCACCTGTGATTTTGGTATTTGGAGTATATACTGGAGTGGGAAGAGTATGAAGCTCACCACTGAATAAAATATCCCCATGCCCATAAGCTTCTTTAGTGCAGTTTTATAAAGATGCTTTGAAATACTTTCTTTAGAATAGGACATTGTTGTAGTCATAACCTACCGCCTCCATTTCATATACAAATACCTCTTCGAGGGTTATTGGTAAAAAGTCCGCTATGGCAGGGTTTAGAGTAGATATTTTCTTCTCCATAACCTCACGTGAGCATCTTGCCACTATCTGCACCATGCTCCCCTGAGCTGTGAATGAGATTATATTCTCCATTCCAAGTGCTTCTTTTTCAATCATTGGCTTAAATGCCGCCTGCACCTTGCAGAAGTTTTCCGATATATCCTCAGTGCTCAGCACAACTATTTTATTTCCTTTGTGTATGATTGCAACAGTGTCGCACAAATCTTCTAATTCTTTTAGGTTGTGAGAAGCTATTATGACCGACATATTTATTTCATAAACCATGTCGCACAGCAGTTTTCTAACACCCACTCTTATCACGGGGTCGAGTCCGTCGAAAGCTTCGTCGAGTAGCATATATTCAGGCTGCGAAGCCATTGCTACTATCAGTGCCGCCTGCCTTCTCATACCTTTGGAGAAAGTTTTTATACGCTTTTTATCATCGAGCGGGAATTTTTCCATAAGGCTTTTATATCGCTCTTCATTCCATGTGGGATAAATTCCCCTGTAAAAATTGGCGACATCACGAATTGTAGGAAAGTCGAAAAACATATCATCCGATACAAAGAATATTTTTTCTTTCATCTTCATATTTTCAAATATTTCTTCGCCGTCGATACTAATGCTACCATAGCTTGGCTTATACACTCCTGCTATACATCTGAGAAAGGTGGATTTCCCCGATCCATTTGGCCCTACAAGTCCGTATATTGAGCCTTTAGGTATCTCTAAATTCAAGCTGACAAGTGCATTTTCCTCATCAAAACGTTTATTTAAATCGGATGCTATTATCATTTTTCTACCCCCTTTAAGTAAACCTCTTTTATCACCGCTTCGCATTCTGCAAGCTGTGCTCCATAGAGCCTTGCCTCGTATGCAGATTTTCTAAGACGTGAAAGGCTTTCGTCTATCTGCTGTCTGCTCGGCTGTAAGTCTTCACTCACAAAGCTCCCTTTGCCACTTACCGAAACAATAATCCCATCACGCTCTAAATCGGTGTAGGCTTTTTGTATTGTGTTTGGATTTACACCTAAATCCCTTGCCAAACTTCTCACCGAGGGCATTTTGTCCCCTGGCGAAATCACTCCTGCCATTATGAGCTCAAGCGTTTTTTGTTTGAGCTGCTCATAGATGGGGGTGCTGCTTTTGTAGTCAAGTAGGAACATTCATTTACCTCCTTCAACTGTATTAATCGATATAGAACAGTTAGTACTGTCATTATATAACGCATTTTTAAAGATGTCAATAGGTTTTTTAAAAAAAATGCAGTAAATCCATTTAAACTTTGCACTTTATATTTGAACCAACTTTTAACCATTCCTATTTTCTTAAACATATTTGCAAAAAACTCTCTCGGCTCCTGTATAAAATCAGGTTCTGCTGAGAGTTTTTTGTACAATACTTTTTATGTATAAAATGTAAAAATAGTTTTTTTTCGGTAAAATAGGCTTAAATATCGACTAATTTAGTAAAGTTTTTTATAGAAAAATATTAAAATATTATTATTTGGATTGATTTTTTTGTCATTTTAGATTATTATTATATTGGTTTAATTTTTTTCTTTGATAGATCTACTATTCCTCTTAATCTTTATGACTGAAGGCTAAGTAATAAGATTTTATTTGCTGTGTGTAGCGGTTTGTATTATCTCTTGATTATCTCTTTAGGGTGGATAGTTTGATTTGATATGCTTCCCATCGTTGATTCGCTTCACAAGATGGGGGCGGAGCAAGCTTTTTATATTTTCTGCCGATTTGAAGCGAAGGAATGGAGCATTGAGATGAGAAAGACAAAAATTATATGCACCCTCGGCCCGGCAGTGGACGGTGCTGAGAAAATTGCACAGCTTATTGATGCTGGCATGAATGTAGCGAGGTTTAATTTCTCGCATGGAAGTTACGAGGAGCATTTAAAAAGATTTAATGATGTGGATAAAATCCGCAAAGGAAAAAATCTTCCAATAGGCACTATGCTCGACACCAAAGGCCCCGAAATAAGGCTTACCACATTTGAAAATGATAAAATCACCTTGGTTGCGGGCAATACATTCACACTCACAAACGACATTTCGATAATCGGAAACGAAGAGCGTGCGGCAATAACTTATGAGGGCTTATGCGAAGATGTTGATGTAGGGCAGCGCATTTTGATTGATGATGGGCTAATAGAGCTTAAAGTAACCGAAATAAACGGCGGAGATATTGTCTGCACTGTTATAAATGGCGGTAATGTTTCAAACAAAAAAAGTGTAAATGTCCCAGGACTTTCGCTATCACTTCCCTATATAAGTGATAAAGATTACAATGATATAAAATTTGGCATAGAAACAGGCTTTGATTTCATAGCCGCATCTTTTGCAAGAACTGCGCAAGATATTTTGGATATTCGTCACATTTTGGATGAACATAATTGTAAGACCATTAAAATCATCGCTAAGATTGAAAATGTGCAGGGTGTGGAAAACATTGATGAAATCATTCATGTTTCCGACGGCATCATGGTTGCAAGAGGAGATATGGGGGTTGAAATCCCGTTTGAAGAAGTGCCCATTATCCAAAAGATGATTATTAAGAAATCGTATGGCGCAGGCAAACATGTAATTACCGCCACCCAAATGCTTGACTCAATGATGAAAAACCCCAGACCCACAAGGGCTGAGGCTACCGATGTGGCAAATGCCATCTATGACGGCACAAGTGCTATTATGCTCTCAGGCGAAACAGCGGCGGGCAAATATCCTCTTGAATCTGTAAGGACTATGGCAACAATTGCAAGCCGAACTGAGCAGGCGATAAACTATAAAAAACGCTATTTCTCACCTAATTATGATATAAATAAAGCAAGGGATGTAACTTATGCCATCTCACATGCTACCTGTACTACTGCATATGATGTAAACGCTTCGGCGATTATCACTGTTACTGAATCAGGCTATACCGCAAGGATGTGCTCAAGGTTTAGGGTGGGAATTCCAATAGTGGCGTCCACACCATCAATAAGCACATTCTATCATTTGAGTATGTCGTGGGGAGTTGTCCCACTTATGATTGAAGAGAAAAATGATTATGAATCACTCTTCGCCTCGGCAATCTCAGCCGCAAAAGAAGCTGATCTATGCCATGATGGCGATTTACTTGTACTAACCGCTGGTGTACCAATAGGTATTTCCGGTACTACCAATCTTTTAAAGGTGCAGATGGTTGGTGATGTGCTTGTTTCAGGCACTCCGGTAGCAGGTGAAACTGTTATAGGAAAACTTTGCATATGCCAGACTGCCGAAGAGGCAGCAAAGAAATTTAACTCGGGCGATATCTTAGTTTTACCGAGAACACAGGACTCTCTTATCCCAATAATTATGCGTGCCTCGGGGCTTGTAGTCGAAGAGGACGGCGCATATTCACATGCGGCAAACTTTGGCAAAACCTTAAACATACCCGTTATAGTGGGTGCAAATAAGGCTACACAAATATTGAAAAACGGTACTACCGCTAAACTTGATGCTAAAAAAGGTATCGTTTCAAATATATCAACACCTATAAATAATAAAGGAGCAAATTAAAAAATGAGCAAAAATTTAAAGAAATTACTATGCGCAATACTCGCTACGGCGACTATACTTTCCTTCACAGCATGTAGCAGCAGGGACGAGGAAGACCCTTCCTCCGATACTTCCGACGAAAGCTCAACATCCCAGCCAATAGGCGATGATGTAGACGAGCCAGACGCTTCCGAGGATTCCGAAAGCGTTGAGCCTGAAGAGCCTGAAGCAGAAACTTTAAACAAATTAGAAGCGGCAATAGCACAAAACGACGATGTTAAGGGTTGGATTACAATTCCTAACACCGAAATCGACAATGAAATTCTGCAAAACACAAATCCAAACCTCTCTTTAGTGGACAGAAACCTCTACTACGAGAGAAGGGACATCACAGAAGCTTATAACTGGTATGGTTGTTACTTCTTAGATGCGGGCAATGTGCTCACAGATAGAAACTCACTAACTGCAAACACCATCATTTATGGACACAACATGGATGACGATCCAAATGGCAAGAAATTTGCACAGCTAACAAACTATCTTGACATTGAGTTTGCTAAAAACAACCCATACATCTATGTTTCAACAGAAACCGATGAAATGGTATTCCAAGTGTTCTCCGTATTCTATACGGACACAAGCTTCCAGTACCACCTTGAAAAACCAGATGCTACAACACTTCAGGGCATAATTGATGGTGGTATTGAGCGTTCTGAGCACATCTATGATGTGGATGTTGATTCGGGCGATAAAATTCTTACACTTTCCACCTGCACCTATGTATTCCCAGGCGGTGAAAATAATAAGGAACAACGCCTTGTAATCCAAGCTAAACTTTTAGCACCGGGTGAAGATACAGCTACTACTGTAACTGTTACTGACAACCCATCACCAAAGCAACCAACATTCTCAAAGCAATATTAATTAGCATATTTTTTAAAAATCCCTCAGCCGACGGTTGGGGGATTTTCTTTGTGTAATACCGTCGTTCTAAGCAGAACACTCCTTAAACCAGTGAATTATAAGTGCAACTCCTGAGTTTTTTAGAATTTAAAAATGGCTGTTTAGGGGGGCATTACGAAAATCAACTGCAATAAAAATTACGATTATAGCTTTTCACCACTAAAAAATATAAATAAATCTGAAATGAGCTATTGCAAAAATATGACGAATAGATTATAATTCCGTTAAGGATAAATTATCCATTATAAAAAATAAAAATATGGAGGAATTAAAAATGTTTAAGAAAATTTTAGCTTCTGCACTTGCAG
>CAYJLI010000025.1:0-6651 GCA_964371155.1 uncultured Oscillospiraceae bacterium
TTGCAATGATTTATTGTCGATTAGTGTGGACGGGTAGCACTTATTCTTTGCCTATGCACGAGCTCGGGCATTAGGGTTTTTCGCTATAATTTAATTTTCACTTTCCACTCAAAAAACCCCCACCGAAGTGGGGGTTTTGATATTATCGTCCTGTGCCTGGGTTTGGTTTGCCTATTACTGGAGGTTGTTCAGTTGCATCGTCTGGCTCTAAGAAGTCGCCGTGCTCGTCGGTCAGTACAAGCTCTTCGTCAGCTATTACATAGCTTGTGAGGTGGTTTGTTCTGAAATTCCAAGCTTCTTCGTCTTCGTCGTAGTCGAGTCCGTTAATTTCTTCTGCAAAGCCTTCATCATTTAGCTGATAGATGTACATATCTTCATCCGCATAGATGTAGAATTCGCCTGTTCTATTAAATCTTGGCTGTGCCACAAAGTTTAAGAAGTCGATATTTGCATAGCCATGACGGTCTGCAAAGGTGCTGTTGAAGTCGGTGTTATAGCCTAAGTTGAGCTCATCCTGTCCGTCAACATCCACTATGAACATCGCTTCATTATCCCAAAGGATGTATATTTCGTCCGCATCGTCTTCAAATTCTACTATCGCATTATTTTCGCCATAGATGTCGATATCACCGCTCTGTGGTGTACCTCCATCGTAATTGCCCGCTGTGAGTACTACTGCGATTTCTGAGCTACCTTTGTCTTCTGCGTCATTTCTTGAACTGCCCACGGATACAAAGCCCACTAAATCGTATTCATTTGCGCCTGAGTAGGTTTTTGTGTCTATCTCTACGAAGTAGTAGTAGTCAGGGCCTGCAAGTGTAACTGTGCCTGCTCTGGTGGAGGTTGTGGAGGTGCCTGCTACGGCGCCTTGTGCAATTGTCATGTAATTATTAGCATTTGGTAGGATGGCAGTAACCGCTGTATCCGCCGTCGCTGTAACAGTAGCTTCAGGTATCTCTGCTTTAGTAGCTATCACCCTCCAAGCAGAAGCGGCTGTGTCGTCAATAGTTTTAATATCGGCAGTGGTAATAGTGCCACCTGTGGTAACTGCTGTTGTATTAGCATAAAAATCGGTTGGAGGGAATAGAGTGCTTAGGTCTGCCACAGTAGCTACACCATCTTTATAGTAACCTGTGGTAAGTTTAGTTAGTGTTGCTAATGCATCAGTGTCGGTTGGATAGTAAGTGTTACCATTATAATAGGCTGATGATGTGCCCAGATAGTAGCCATTTGGCACCGCAGTGGAATATGTGTTAGTGTCAGCATTTGGAACTATATATCCAGTAAGTGATGAAAGGTTGGCCACAGGAGTAGTATTATATCCAGTTAGGTCAGTTGAATTGCTAAGAGATATTATAAACTCATCTCCAGCATCTAAAGTTGTCGGAGTAGTATCGCTTTCAACAGTATAAGCCTTGCTCGTACTCCAGTTTACAGCGGATGCTAATGCCACTTCACTACTTGGTAGGTCGACTACATCAACTGAATTGGATAATGGAACATAAGTGTATGCACCCGCAGAGCCTTTATAAAGGTGAGGGGTATTGTCTCGGGAAAATAATCCTTCTGTGACTGCTGCTGAAAGTGCAGAGGCATTTTCAGTGCCTACTTTGTAATATTGATCGACCACTCGATAAAGAGGTGTAGTATCTGCATTGATATATCCAAGTGTGCCTGTTAAATAAGCCACTGCATCCACTGGTGAGCTAAAGTACACAGTAGTAGAAGTTGCTGTATCGGTATAAGTAAAGCCCGATGTTGCAGGTACATATGTGATACCTGCATTAGTTAGCTCCGTAGTATTTGCATACACGGTGGAGCCATCAATGAGCGGATTTGTAATCTTCTCATATTGGTTGCCCACGAGTAATTTCTGATATGTTTCTAAATCACTGGTTTTTAGGCCACTTAGAGCCGCCTGAAGAATTTCTTGCTTCTGGGCAGTGGTAAGATTATCTATCTCATCAGCAGTATATCCTTCACCGCCCGTTTTAGTAACTGTTATTGGAGTAGTCAATGATCCGCCTGGGAGGTTTGTAAGCGTAACATTCAGTGCATATGTCGTATCGGGTACTGCTGAGGAGCTCACAAGAACATCCTCTGCTTTTTTGTAGAGGATATCTTCGTCATTTACTCTGCTTTCGCCCACTTCCCAATCGGTGTAAATCCTTAGATTTCTCACATCGTCGCTTTTAAGCTCGGAGGGATCTCCATTGGACTCATCAACAAGTAGTAGGTATACACTGTCACCATGGTCGATTTCGCCATCGGTTTCGGTGAGGATGTTGTCATCCCCCATTTCATAAACAATGCCAAGTGGGTCAAGCACGACTTCCACATCCGCCGCAAAAGCGGCAGGCGCACTCGCAAGCACCATCGAGGTAGCGAGAAGTGCGGTTAAAATTCTCTTTTTCATTTCGGTATTCCCCTTCCTATGTATCTTTAAAAAAATTATACTGTCCCATATTTATGTATATATATAGTATATACTAAAACTGATTTTATTGCAATGGAGTAAAAAAACTTACAAAGTAACTATTAAAGGGTGTTTTGAGGTCATTTATTTGCTAAAAAATCATATTAAATTCACATTTTTGTAAGCACTGTCAATATAAAGTGTTATATTTTGGGTTTTATATCAATATATAGTATCTCATTGCCACAGTTTTATAACATAATATTATCATTAAGATTTAGATTTTAAGAAGCCCAATAAAATTTTCTACTTTTTGCATTAATTTTACCTGTGAAATTTAGATATTTACTCAAAAAAATATCACAACACACAAGGGATATAATGAAAATTTAGAATTAAAATTCATTTTTTTGCATACAAAAGTGAATTTTAGATGATTTTTTTGCTAAATGACGCAGGCAATACTCGTGTATTACCTGCGGTGTTTGAAATAATATTAGTGAAACCTTTTTTAGTAAAACCTATGCAAATTTGGCTACCATCGCCCTTCGCTCTCAGACATTTCCCGAGGCAGTTATAAGCTTATCAAGCAAATTTATAAGTGTGCTTTGCTCATCTTCGTTGAGGGTGTTAAAAAAATCATTCGCCGTTTCTTTTTGTATATAATAGTGTGTATCAACAATTTTTCTACCTTTGTCGGTGATTTGGGGGATTAAATTCCTCTTATCCTCACCATCCCTCTCACGGGTGATAAATTCATGCTTTTCAAGCTTTGCAAGCATACTGCTCACAGTGGAGGCACTTATTCCAAATTTCTCTTTTATTGCAGTTTGGTTTAGCCCCTCCCCTTTGGAGAGCTCCGCTAAAATCCGCATCTGCCCAGGGCCTATTGGCAAATCGGCTTGGCCTTTGTATTTTAAGCGTATAAAACATCTATAAAATCGAAAATAGAGCCTTTCTTCTGCTAAAAAATCCATTATACAATTACCTCATCTCTTCGAGGTGAATTTGGGAGATTGTATTCTTTTTTGAGGTTTCCAAGCTGTTTTAAAACAGAGGAAACAATTATTGTACATAGAATACCTGTTGAAAAATCGGCGAGCGGTTGGGCTATTTGTATTGCGGTTACACCTAAAACCTGCGGCAGAAATAATATGGTTGGGATAAAAAATATCCCCTGCTTGGACATTGCCATAAGCGTTGCCCTAAACGAATATCCTATCGACTGTGTGAGCATGTTTGACATGATTATCCACGACTGAACAGGTAGCACTAAGCAGTTGTACCTTATCATTACAGATGCAAATTCTATAACTTCGGTGTCGCCCGCTCTAAATGCACCTACGAGTTCATCCGCAAAGATATAGGCGACAACACCAAGACTTAAGAGGACAACAAGCGCCACTTTACAGGAAAACCAAAATGCTTCGAGCACTCTGTCGTACCGCTTAGCACCATAATTAAATCCTGCGACCGGCTGAAAGCCCTGCCCATATCCCATAACTGCCTGCCCCATAAACTGAAGCACACGGTTAACTATCCCTGCCGAGGCTATTACAACATCACCATATGGATTTGCCACTGTGTTTAGCAGTATTGAAGCGACACTGGCAAGCCCTTGGCGGCAAAATGTGGGTAGCCCTGCACGTGCAATTTTAGCATACATCATAAACGAAGGGCTAAATTTCTTTATATCAATTGTAATTGTATTCTTTTTAAAATTGCACTGGTAAAACAGTATTGAAAAACTCACAAATTGGCTTATCCCCGTTGCTATTGCCGCCCCCGATATGCCAAGCTCGGGAAAAGGCCCTATTCCAAAAATAAATAGTGGGTCTAAGATAATGTTTAAAATGCCACCTGCGGAAATTCCAATCATCGAATTAAAGGCATTCCCCTGTGAACGCAAAACATTATTCATAACAAAGCTTGCGCCCATAAATGGTGCGGCGAATAATATATACTGAGCATAGTCCATGGCATAGGGTGCTATTGTTTCGGTAGCACCGAGAAAATAAACTAAGCTTTCTAAATTGCTTAGCCCAAAGACGGATAATAGTGTCATTAAAATTACTATGGTGAAAAAACCAGTTGAGAGCGTTCTCTCCGCCCAGTCCCTGTCTTTTCTGCCGAGCGCCCTTGAAATATTGTTGCCACTGCCCACAGCAACGCTAAATCCCACCGCCTGTATCATTGCCATCAGCGAAAAGATAATGCTTACTGCGCCCGAGGCCTCACGCCCTAATTGCGACACAAAAAGAGTATCCGCCATATTGTAAATAGAGGATATGAGCATGCTTATTATTGTGGGGATTGCAATGCGTGGTATAAGCTTTGCAATAGGAGTTTGGGTCATCATTCTATGACGCTCGTCGTAGCGAGCTGAATTATCGTCCGATTTTGGAGACTCTGCTCCCAAAACAGGATTTTCTTTTTCGCTCATATAATCCCTCCGTTGCATAAAAATAAAAATAGTTAGCTACCTAACTATTTTACTCCTGAGCAGCGTATTTGTCAAGAATATAAGCTGTCTAAAACCAAATAATCACCATTGTTTTTTGGGGCAGGGGGCTTCGTGGCTTGCTTTTCGTGGGGGGCTTTTGGGGGGTGGTTAGAGGAGTGATTTTTTTTTGGGGGGGTGATTTGGGCTACTATCGTAAAACACCCCTGTACATCCCTCACCACAGCAAGTAGTGAAAAATATACGGGGGTGCTTTTTATTGTTTTGCTATATTTTCGCCTCTAAATCAGCTTTCTATTCAATGTCTACAGCTTAAGCTGTAGAATATTTTTTTGTGTATCTTTCCCCGCCTGCGGCGGGGAAAGATATACGGGATAATTTTCTTAAGTTGTTGAGAGCGGATAAATTCGCTTAGCATCTTATTGCATAAAGTGGGTATTAGGTGGCTAATAGAAAAATTTTATATTGCGAAATGCTTTCTAAAGTATTCGCAAGTATTTTACTATAAATTTAACTGCTCTTCCATCTTATTGAGCTCAGTTCTAAGGGTGGAGTTAATCTTATTAAATTTCTTCATCATTTTATTTTCGTCATAAATATATTCGCTATCGTCTTTGTCACGGTATCTATCACGGGATACAACTTCTGCAAATAAAAAAATCATTTTATGTAGTGATTCCGATAGTGATTCCCTATCTATATCATCGTAGATAAGCGATGCCTTATGTGCCATATTTGATAGTTTTATATTTGCCCTAAGTGATAGTTCATCATTTTCATGGGTAAAGCAACATTCGGTATTTTCATCAATCAAATTTTTAATGGAGCAGTTATCAAGGCTTTCATATGACTTTAAAATATAATCGGAAAATTCACCCTGACCTCTATCCTGAAAATGTTTAACAGAGGTGAATAAATTATTTAGCGGAGTAACAAATTCTAAATACAACTCATATCTTTTTTCAAACAAATCAATTTTATTATGGGTTATGGCAATCTTTTTGGGAACCTGCACCGCCATAATAACCGCTAACGCCGATATGCAAACACTGAGAGTGGTTATAATTAGCGTAAAATAATCAAATGCACGGGGTTGAGCGTGCTCATATATAGCCTGCGCAATTTCAGATAATGCTAATTTGTCCATAAATTTAAATCATCCTTTCAGAAAAAAATAGAGGATTTATCCTCCCTATACTTTTAAATATTACCATATTTTAACTGTGAAATCAATTAATTGGTGATATTTTCAGCCACCTTTAAATTTGATATGGCATAGGACAAAATTTGTGGTACATATACTAAATTTAGGGTGATTTAAAGGGTTTTAGCATCCGAGCAAAGGCATTTTTCACCCTATATTCAGTAGAAAGGGATGGTGTTAATATGGAAACAGTCATGCTACTGGCGGTGTGCAATTTAATCTACCTCGCACTACATATAACAGGCTTTAGTACATTTCCTAAACCGCTTACATCAAAGGAAGAAAAAGAATGTATGATACTTATAAAAGAAGGGGATGTGCAGGCTAAAAATAAGCTAATTGAGCATAATTTAAGGCTTGTGGCGCATGTGATTAAGAAATACTACCACAATTCAAAGGAACAGGACGATTTAATCTCGATAGGAACAATTGGTCTTATAAAGGCGGTGAATACTTTTGATTATGAAAAGGGCACACGATTTGCCACCTATGCAAGCAGATGTATAGAAAATGCGATGCTATCACAGTGGCTCTTTATCGCAAAAACAAATGGCGAATAATTCGCCACTT
>CAYJLI010000025.1:6751-35117 GCA_964371155.1 uncultured Oscillospiraceae bacterium
GTTTTTGTTCTACTTATATGAAGCTTACTTCTCAAACTTTACAAAATCATCCTTGAGTTTGCGGTGTTTGATTGTCATTTTCATCTTCAACATCATTGCTAATTCTCAATATTGCTATAAGTAAAACTGCGCATAGTATAAACACAATTGTAAATCCATTAATTGTGAGTAGGTTCACAAAGTCTCTCGTAATGTACAGTAGTACTAAAATTAGAATAACATCAATGATTGAAGCAAGTATTCTGCCACGACGCAATTTCTTAATATCCTCTTCACGCTCTTCTTTGATATTAATTGGTTCGTCGTCTTTTCTTTCACGCTTCTTAGCTAAATTCGCTATTACTATAGCTAAAATTACCGATAAAGCAAATGCTATGCTGTAAATATCGAATATTATCATAGGTTGTGTGAAATCTTGAGTGATGAAGAGTAAAATTACTGTCATAACGCTTTGTATGCTTAGAGCAACCGATTTGCCATTTCTAAGCTTCTTAGCTTTTTCTTCTTCAAGCCTGTAATATCTCTCTTCTAAATCACTTTCTTCTTCATCATTTTCTTTATCTTCTCTCGAGCGTCTAAAGACAATAATGTAAGCTGCTGTCATCGCTACAAAGACTGTTGAAAGTAGGTCAAATAAGCTCCATCCTCCGATAAGTTCGAAATCTCCGAATGAAAGTGGTACTCCGCTTTCAACGATTACCGTAGAGGTGTATCTATCCCCTTCATACTCAACTTCAATAACATGTTCGCCATCGGGGAAGTCTTTAAATGCCTCGGGAACTATTGTAATGCCACCATCTTCGTCAACTATAACATCATTAGGGTCTATAACGATTACTTTGTCTTCGTCATCGTCTTCATCTCTCGGATCTTCGGGCTCATCAGGTTCGTTTGGCTCATTCGGCTCTGTTGGTGGCTCTGGATTGCTCGGTGCCGAAGAGGATGAGTCGGGTTCTTCGGTTTCGGGTGCAGTCGATGAGGAAGGTGGTGCTGGAGGTGTTGTTGATGAAGATGTTGGTGGTGGAGGTGGTGCGGTTGATGAAGATGTAGGTGGTGGAGGTGGTGCAGTCGATGAAGATGTTGGTGGTGGAGGTGCTGTTGATGAGGATGTATCTTCATCTTCATCGTTGTCATTGCCTCCGCCGCCTCCGCCGCCCGTACTTCTATAATGAGCTAAATAGGTTGTATCTTCGGTATATGTAGTGGTGCTTGAGTATAGTGTTTCGCCTGTATCATAATCGCCGTCACCGTCAGCATCAATAAACCAGAAAGAAAATATTATTCTATCATTGGTATTTGGGGTTGTTATTGGTGCTTTATCAACATTTTCGCCTTTATCAATTTTTATGCTTGCTTCGTTGCCATTTGAAAGGGTGAAGCCATCATTACCTGCGGAGCCAATTGTGTCGGCATTATCTCCCGCATCAAATTTAACGGTGATTTGTGTGTCTACCTCTCCAATTACAGGGTGAACAAAAATAACATATTGATTTCCTAAATCTTCAATATCAACTTTGTATTTTGCTTCTAATGGCATTAATTCTGATAATGCACTGGATGGTGTAATAAACATTTCTGTTCCATCTGTATATTTGAGATATTCGTTTGTACCATCCGATGTGATATAGTGCAATTTCCAGCCTGTTATCTGCTCATTTTCTGCAAGTGCATCAGTAAATTCGGGGTCATTATCAAGGCCTGCTAATGCTGGTGCAGTGCCACTGGCACTAACCACCATTAAATCATCAAGTAAGTCAGCAAATATTTTTTTGTTAGGTGTGATAGTTAAATCATCATCAACACTGTAATACTTAACGTTTGCAACAGCCTTTGGATCAGTTTGCCCGTCATAATAGAAGAAGTAAACGCTTCCGTCAAACTCATACTGTGCTATGTAAGTTGTATCGTCATCGTGTTTTGTATCAGGTGTGTATTTTGTATCACCGTCATCAAAGATACCATTTTCATTTTCATCCTCATACCAGAAGTCAAATATAAAATCATCGGTTAGATTTTTATCAGTTCTATTCGGTTCTGGGGCAGTGCCACCATCCGGTATTACGGTAGTTGCAGTTTGTCCATCAGGTGAAACATCAAATCCCGTAGTATCCTCAAGGGTATCTCCGTCTTCGAGTGCATCAAAGGTGATGATTATTTCTTTTAGAACTTCTTTAATAAAGGTAATATCGCCTTTTACTTCATGTGTTGATGGGTCGGTTATATAAACTTTTTCTCCTGTATCATCATCATAGTAGTACCACTGCTCACTAAGTTGATATCCAGTATCGTAAGCGTCTGGAAGGTCAATAGTTGGTACTATTGGGTAGTCTCCCTTTTCTACCAAACCACTATTAGTAAATATATCCGTATCCGGCTCTAAATAAGTGTCTATTACCTTAAAGGTAACTGTTGGTATATTTTCTAATTTTGGTGTTAGGTATACATCTTCAAAAACCTTATTGCCTTCAGTGCCGAATGTCCATTCACCAGTTGTTGTATCGTTTTCTATATCCACAATTTCCCAGCCTACAACTATTGTTCCCGCAGGTGGTGTGTAGCTTGTTAAATCGCCCGCAGTAGGCTCATCAACAGTACTTCCATCCGCTACATTTTCTTCTTTGAATATTAAGGCGTCTGGATCAGTGGCTTTCTCTATATCTTCTACAAAATAAACGGTATGAGTAACTGGATGTTGATCAAGTGCCATGTCTACATTGCCGTTATTAAGCTCCAATTGTATTAAGTTTTGTCCAGCTGCACCTGTTGGTGAGAGGCCCTGTAAAACGCTTGCGTTAAACTCAATACCATTAACCACACCTTCATTCCCATTGTAGTTATTATTTAGTGTTAAAGGTGCTCCAGGCGATGTTGGCATATTTGTGCTATTTTTGTACTTCGCTGTATTGGTAGGAGTATATACAATATTGTATGGATCTTTTCTTGGTTGTACTAAAATTTCATATTCTCCAGTTTCACCATTAGCGGTTACATATTTAGCATCAACTTCGCTAAATGAACCATTTGATTTTACATCAAAATATTCATCTGCGCCGTCAAAAACTCCGTTTGGATTATCAGCTATTTTTTCTGTGTAAGCAATACCTTTTATTTCATACCAATCGAAAATATAATCCACTCTTAAATCTGGGGTATCAACCAAATCAGAATTCACAGTTACAGTTTCTGTTGTCTCATCGTTTTTATCATAAACATCAGCTTCGAATGCTATTAACTCAATTGGTAAAACACTAATACTATTTGCTGCCAATTCAGGGATGAAAATTTTAACGGTTTTAACATTTGAGAAGTCTGAGTTTGGTGTAACTTTCTTATCATCAGCTGCGGATATATCACTATAATATGTGATGTTGTCCGCACTTCCTATAATCGCTTGTTTATCGCCAAGCGAACTCCAAACATCCTCTCTTAGTCTTATACTCATCGTATTTGAATCGCTTGGTAATACTATTGTTACTGTTTTATCAACTGCTTTATCAAAGGTGCTAAGCACAATGCTCAATTCTAAGTCGTCCGATTCATGGGCATAGTATCGAATTTTACTGTTTGTAGTATCTGTTTTTTGGTCGCCAAATTCTAAATGACCACCTTCGTTGATTTGTGGGGTTGCGCTAAGGCCAGTAGTTGCAGCAAAAGCACGTTCCACCTTTAATAACGTTGCTAAATTACCCTCTAAATCTCTAATTTCAACCAAACCATTTGCTTCTGTAATACCATATAAAGCATTGCTATCTTTTGTAATTTCTTGCGGTGCAGCTACTCCATTATTTGTGTGAGTATAATCAACCATATCGTTTTCCAAAAAGTCAACGGCTAATAATGGGTTGGTATCAAGATAGGCTTCTGAGAATAGTTGTACCCCTGTTACAGGATCCGCTGGTATCTCCTTTGTTACGAGGATGGTGTTTGCAGGGATAGTCACATCGCCTATACCGTTTCCGCCTGAAATATCAAATCTCAACCATTCAGATTCATCCGCACCCTCAACACGAGTTAATATTTCATTTTGAGGGCCTACATATTCAAAATATTCTGGATTTAATTTAAGATATACGGCGGATCCCGCTGGGAAAGGACTGTTGATTAAAACTTCTTCTGCATCGCTTCCTTCATCATTAATTGCGTAGTGCACAACTGTTTCAGCTGATAGGGTTTTAGTTTGTTGCCCATTCCGTGCAGTCGTATTAAGCGCTGTACCATTCACAGAGTTTAGCGCTGATGTCTGTTTGTCATAGGAAAAAGCTGTGGTAGCTACTGCCTGTTTTTGGTTTTCAAAAAGCCCTGATGTCATATCAATGGTAAATGTGTCCGTATATTTACCATTTTCATCTAAATCATGAATTGGGACATCACCATTTGCTACTGTAGGTGTTTGATTTAGATAGATTTTCATAAACTCAAATCCACTGCTAACATGGGTGCTGCTGTTTTGTTTCTTTAACTGCATATAGTCTATTTCGATGCGCACACTTGTTAAATATTGATTTGAAGGAACTTCAAATCTATGTTGCCAGCTATATGTATGATATTCTTTGAATTGCTCTTCTGGTTGCGTATTAGTTGTATAGTAAAGTGTGATTTTTGCATCTTTTGGGATGGGATAAAATTCATCCGTGCTGCCACTTATACCCCTCATAATCTCAATTTTGTCGATTAATTGAATATGCTTTTCTTGGCCAGCAGTAAAATTAATTTCTACATTCGTAAACATCCTTGAGTCAACTGAATAATCAAGCTTTCCATTATACCATGGTGTAATTTTAGCACTATATACATTGGAAGACCTAGCATCAGGATCGTTTAATTCAAATGTATCCCGATTAAGAGATAGTACACCGGGGAATTCACTTGATAGATCTAACTTTAAGTTATCTATATCTGTTTTAGCTGGTGCTTCAAAATGCAAGTCAAGATCAAGATCATCTTCTGTGGATCCTGTTAATTTATCTCCACTTGCAGTGGAAAGATATATTTCCATAGGCATAGGATATCTGTTCGTAACTGGATCTTTATCTACTTCCGGCTGTTTAATAACACACTCAGAAAAACCCATTCTTTGGTCATAATTTCTGTATCGATTGCTTAATATTGTATCACCATCCATATAAATACCTGAGAAAATACCGGTATCAGCAATATGCAGAATAAGCTTGTCCGCATTTTCTAAGTCATTGATAAATAATTGGTTTTTTTCATTCCAAGTTGTTGCTATTTTTTCAGAGGGTACACCGCCAGTTACTGTTTGGTAATGGCTGAAAATCTTTTCCTCAGGATATGCAGCATAAGTGGAAAATTGAGATACTGTAACATTTTCTGGTATTTCAATAGTTAGGGTATGCCCCTCATATCTTTCTGTTAAAACAGCATCCGGGCCATAACTTTCTTGTTCAAATATGTTTTTTAAATCAAATCTAATCGATGTTGTATCTGCACTAACCTTACCATCGTCCTCACCTGCAAACACTGTTGTAAGTCTATCAGTCATGGTATATGTGGGTATATTGAGTACAACATCAGGAATTGTAGCAGATTGTAGAGAGATGCTATAAGTATCATCTGATTTGTCGTCAGTTCCATTTTCACCTACTACAAGTTGATTATAAGTAATTTTAGATTCTGCGCCATCAGAAAGTGTGATATATTTTATACCCTTCTCTTGTAAATCCGCTAAATAATCGCTGCCCATATTATATTTGAGGTTATTTAAATTAATTGAAATTGATTCACTATTCCCAGTGGCTAAAGAGCCCTCCAAGAAGTGACCTTTATTTCCACCAAGTGTAGTAGTAACTGGCAGTCCTGCACTTGATATGCCATAACCTAAGTCCGCAGTCACCGAAGATGTACTTCCAACTTGTGTTAGATTATCTTTGTCAACAACATGGGTGTCGAGCGTGTTGAAAAACTGATAGGTAAAGTCGCCTATCGGGAGGTGGCTATTTGATAAAATCTCTGTTTTAATGAAAAATTTTTCGGATTTAGTGTTTATAAATCCTCCTGCGTTTCCAAAATAAATATCGCCATTGGATGCAAGCCAGAGGCTGTAAGTCGTGTCTCCCGTGCCTGCTATATGGTCAAATTTATAATTTTCCAATGTAGCTGTTTCGCTCGCTACTGTTGTTTCACCTACAATGCTCGCTGAAGTCCAAGCTTCATCATATAAATTTGGAATATGTCTTTGTGTGATTTTAGCTGCGCCTTTAATATTATCAACTAAAGTAACACCAAATTGAGCGGTTTTTCCCTTTTTGGCATTTTCTAATAATGTATCACCCACTGCCGCCGCTGCAGTAATCATAATTTCACTTTGCTCTGCATCTTTGTATAGATATGAGGTATTACTCTGTCCAGATTTAAGTGATAATCTAATTTCAAAACTTCCTGAACCAGTATCCAATGTAAAATTACTTTTCGGTATTGTATATGTTAATAAAGTATTGTAATCGTCTAATGTTATATCCGCTCCGACTATATTACCAACAGCCTCTTTATTAGCAATCTCAAATGGGAAGTCTTCAATATCATTTGGATTGATGTCGATTATGAAAGTACGGTCTTTCTGTATTGGTTTAACATAATCGTATTCTACCGTATACACAAATGATTCAGCTGTTGTATAATCCCATAGTGGATTGCCATCACTATTGTAATCTTTAAAAGTAATGCTTGTAATTGTGGTTGGATCGCCTGTAAAATCGGATTCATCTTCAACTTCTACTACGATTGTTGGCAGAGTTACACCTTCTGACAATATATATAGTGCCCCATCAACACTGCCGGTGTAAGTGTATGTTCCCTTTGCATTCACATCGAAAGGTTTATCAGGTGTCCATATTACATCAATGCTCCCAGTTGTATTATCTAAAAAAGTTACTGAAAGTTGTGGGAGTATCGGGGTATCTGCCGACCCTACTATAATATTTTGAGATTTTATGCTATTACTAATATCCGTTACCGCTATTATAGACAGTGGTAAATCAGCCAAAGGTAGAGGCCCTGATTTTAGTAACTGATCGCCCTGTACTTCAACAGTAATTTCAGGCAGAATTACATCTGCTGCCAATTCATATTTTGCCATGTCAATACTGGCGGTGTAGGTGTATGTTCCCACTTCGCTCGCATTGAAATCTTTATCAGGCGCCCATGTTACGGCAATGCTTCCAGTTGTATCATCTTCAAAAGTTACTGCGAGGTCGGGAAGTGTTGGAGTATCCGCCGAGCCCACTGTGATATTTTGAAGCTTTATGCCATCTTCGAGTGCCTCTACTGCTATTATAAGCTGTGGTGAAGCATCAGCAGCCTCTACTGTAACAGTAATTTTAGGCAAGCTAACGCCATCTGACAACACATATTCTGCTTCGTCTATCGATGCAGTATAAGTATAAATGCCTACTGTATTCACATCAAGCTCAGTATCAGCCGTCCATGCAACATCTATACTTCCAGTTGTATCATCGGAATATGTAACCTTTATTTTATTAGGTAGATTTACAGTTGTTTCACTACCCTTTATTATCGTTTGCATTTCATCGTCTTGGCTTAAGCTTATACTTGTTATAAGCAAGTCCGCTGGCGGTTCTTCACCTTTTCCTGCGTCTGCACCTGCGCCTGTGCCTGTTCCTGCACCTGCATCTGTTCCTGTGCCTGCGCCCGTGCCTGCGCCTGCATCTGTTCCTGCGCCTGCGCCCGTGCCTGCGCCTGCATCTGTTCCTGCGCCTGCGCCCGTGCCTGTGCCTGCGCCTGTGCCCGTGCCTGCATCTGTTCCTGTTCCTGCGCCTGCGTCGGTGCCTGTGCCCGTGCCTGCGCCCGTGCCTGCGCCTGTTCCTGCGTCGGTGCCTGTGCCTGCGCCCGTGCCTGCGCCTGCGCCCGTGCCTGCGCCTGCGCCCGTGCCTGTGCCTGCATCTGCGCCTTCCGCACCAGCTAAAACAGGTGTTGGATCGGGCGTTGGGTCAGGCATTGCGGCAAATGGTTGAACTATAACGCTTGATATCATTATGATGGATAGCATCGCTGCAAATACTCTTTTTCTTAATTTCATTTTGACCTCCGTTTTTCCATTACAAGTGGATTATGTATACACTTATATATTACTACTAATTAATCGGCTTGTCAAACAAATCTTAGGCTATTTAAACAAAAATAATTCACATTTATAGTATTTTTTGATACAATTGCCTTTCTTTTCTATAAGTGGATATTACTGTATTATGGAGGTTTTCTGTTGTTCTCTATATAAAAATTTCAAAAATTATAACTTATAAATAATAATATATTTATAAATTTGTAAGTTGTATCTTATGAATTTTAAAAACACCCATTGAATAAAAGATATAATTATGGTAATATAGTTATAGTGAGGTGATTATTATGATTAAACGGCAAGAGTATTTAGACAAAATTGCACCATTTATTGATAAAGAACTTATAAAAGTTTTGACAGGCATACGTCGAAGCGGTAAGTCTGTTATGCTCCAGCTTATAAAAAATGAGCTTATAGCAAGGGGAGTAGATAAAGCGAATTTTATATCATTTAATTTTGAAGATATGAGTTTTGCAAATTTGCTTAATGCTGAGACTTTGCACGAAAAGGTGAGTGAACTTATTTCAAACACAAGTGGAAAAGTTTATTTGTTTTTTGATGAGATTCAAGAGGTAGTGGGTTGGGAAAAGGCAATTAACTCATTTAGAGTAAAATTTGACTGCGATATTTATATCACAGGGTCGAATGCAAAACTGCTGTCAAGCGAGCTTGCAACTTATCTCTCAGGTCGATATGTCGAGTTTATAATATATCCATTTTCATTTAAAGAATTCAAAGAGCTTTATAAAAATGAGTTTCCAAATAGCGATACGAGAGATATTTTCAAGGATTATCTTGTGACTGGTGGTATGCCATACCTTAATAATTTGCGTTTTGAGAAAGAGCCGTCGAAGCTTTATCTAAGGGATTTATATAATGCTTTGGTGCTAAAAGATGTGGTGAAGCGTAATAATATCCGTGATATCGACCTACTTGAACGCATTATTTCTTACATCACAGCAAATATTGGAACGACTTTCTCAGCTACAAATATTTCAAAGTATTTTAAAAGCGAAGGCAGAACTATCGCACCGGAAACGATTTTGAACTATATCAAGGCTTGTGAATCGGCATTTTTATTTTACAGGGTGAAACGAGAAGACTTACAAGGCAAAAAAATTCTTGCTACAAATGAGAAATATTATATAGCGGACTGTGGAATTCGTGAGGCAATTTTCGGCTCTAATATGAAAGATATTCAGCTTATTTTTGAAAATATTGTTTATATGGAGCTTATCCGTCGTGGGTATGAGGTTACCGTAGGAAAAGCTGGGGATAAGGAAATTGACTTTGTAGCCAGAAAACAAAGTGAACAGATTTATATACAGGTGGCGTATCTTTTAGCAAGTGACGAAACTATAGAGCGAGAGTTTTCTGCACTCGAGAGAATTCGGGATAATTTTCCTAAATATGTGGTAAGTTTTGATGAATTTGATATGAGTAGAAATGGGATTATCCATAAGAATATTCGAGATTTTTTGCTTGAAAATTAAAAGGCACTATAATAAAAATTGGTATAGTAGCAATAAATGATTCTTGACAGTTAATACACTAATGCAATTTGCAAATAAGCGAGTAACATCGGTGGTAGCTGAGCGTATTTTAAGATTTAATTCATAAACAAAAATATTTAGCACACCCTGTGAAGGGTGTGCTCAGACTGTCAAAAAACCTGCAAACACAAAAATCTCTGCTGTTTTGGCAGAGATTTTTGCTTGCTATGTCACTTAAAACTTGCAAATTGCGTTCATATACCCTCGTATTACTCACTTATTCGCAAGTTTTGTTCCTTGCCTTGCAAATTCTTTGACAGTCTGACAGCGTGTTCAAAAAAGCAAAGGCTTTTTCGACACACTGAGCACACCCTGTGAAGGGTGTGCTAAATGCTATAAAGCAGTTTTTTACTCATTCATATTTCTATCAGATATATATTGAGGTAAATATGGTATTTTTAAAATAGTGATGTTTAAACCACTTATTCTATCACTTCTTTGAGTAAATCACCCAGTATCTTCATGCCTTTATCCATATCTGCGAGGCTTGGGCCGGAGAAGTTTAGACGCATGGTGTTTTTTACATCCTTATTTGCATAGAAACTCACTGCAGGTATATAGGCAACACCTCTCTCCATTGCTGTTTCAAGGAGTGAGAAGCTGTCGTATTTTTCAGGAAGCTCTGCCCATAGGAATAATCCGCCCTTTGGTGTGTAAACTTTCACACTTTCGGGGAAGTATTTTTTAGCCGCTTCTACCATGCTGTCACGCTTTTCTTTGTACACTCGTCTTAGCTCGTCTAAATGCGGCTCAAATTCACCGCTTTTTAGATATTCTGTGAGTAGTACTTGAGAAAGATTACAGCTGTTTAAATCCGCCGCCTGTTTTGCCACTTCAAGCTTTGCAATAATCTCTTTTGAAGCAACTATATATCCAACTCTAAGCCCTGGAGCAATAACCTTTGAAAAAGAACCCATATAGATTACTTTTTCATTTTCGTCGATGGATTTTACAGGGTTTGGTGGTGGAGCATCGAAGTAGATTTCGCCATAGGGATCATCTTCTACCATCAGCATTTCGCATTCATCTAAGAGCTTCGGCATTTTTTGGCGTGTTTCTTCAGCCATGCAAACACTGGTGGGGTTTTGGAAATTTGTCACGCTGTAAAATAGCTTTGCATTGCCCTCTTTGGCGATTTTTTCAAGTTTTTCGTAGATTACGCCGTCTTCATTAATCGCAACGGGTGACATCTTTACGAAATATGGTCTAAATATCTGAAGTGCCGCAACATATGTTGGGTCTTCGATAATCACTTCATCGCCCTCGTCTAAAAATACCGATGCAATAAGGGCTATCCCCTGTTGTGAGCCCGAGGTGAGTAGTATGTTTTCTTTAGTTGTTTCAATGCCTTTATGCTTTTTAAGATGCTCGACTACAAGCTCTCTTAGCTCTGGGTAACCAGCGGTTACGCCATACTGCAAGCACTGTACAGGCTTTTCAGTGATTACCTTTTCGGCATATTTTGAAAGTGAAGTAACGGGGAATGTATTGGGGTCGGGGTTTCCACCTGCAAGTGATATAATACCGCCCTGCGCTATCTTTTTAGCTATTTCACGGATGATATTTACACTACCACCCAAACTGCGCTTTGAATAAAGTTTTTCCATATATAGCAGTCCTTTCATTTTGTTTGTTTTTCACTCACCCTGCATGGGGAATAAAAATCAAACAGTTACTATTTCACAGAATTTATTATTGCAATAACTTCTTCGTCGGTGAGTAGGCGTTTAAAGCGTTCGCCGCTCGCCTTTACTTCTACAACAATCTTTTCAATCTGCTCAGCAGATGCCTCCATACCATGTTTGTTTAGGAAATATTCCACGGATGCCTTACCGCTCTTTTTACCAAGTACAATTTCTCCGCTTCTGCCAAAATACTCAGGCGCAGTAGCAAACATTGCAAGTGGCTTTTCAACTACTAAGTTTACACCTATTCCCGACTCACGAGTGTAATTACGAGCTCCTGCAATAGGTTTATTTTGAGCAAATTGTACCCCTGCAATTGTTGCAACTTCGTTGCAGACATCGTAGAGTTTTGGTAGGTTGTAGTTATTTTCGGTGTTGTAAAGCAGTTTTAGTGACATCATTAGCTCTTCAAGTGCCGCATTACCTGTTCTCTCGCCCAAGCCGTTTATACAGGAATGAAGACAGCTTGCCCCAGCTATTGCCCCTGCTATTTCAGTTGCAACACCCATACCAAAGTCGTTGTGTGTATGCACTTCAACAGGTATTCCTCTGCCAAGCACCTTCATGCGTTTTACCATCATTGCGATAGCTTCGGGAGAAGCACAACCCATTGTATCAACCACGCCCACCGAGCTTGGAGGTGCGTTGTCCATGATGCCGTTCATAAGATTTTCTAAGTCTTCTTTTCTTGAACGAGTTGTGTCATATGGGAAAAATACAGTGTATAGCCCTTTGCTTTTAGCGTAGTTTATGCAGTCCATGCTCTTTTCAAGAACATTTTCCCATGTCCAGTTAAATTGATATTTTAGTTTTGGGTAGCCGATTGGCACTTCAATTACAACGCCTTTTGCGCCACATTCAACAGCCATGTCGATATCGCCACGGGTAGCTCTTACAAATGCAAATATTTTAGCATTTAGTCCTTTTTTAGCAATTGCTGTTATTGCATTGAAGTCGGATTTTGAAACAGCAGGCATACCAGCTTCTATTCTTTCCACTCCAAGATCGTCTAAAAGCTCAGCAATATGCACTTTTTCTTCGGTGGTGAATACTACACCGGGGGTTTGCTCTCCATCCCTTAGTGTGGCATCATGTATTTCAACTTTATGTTCAATTTTTGGCAGACTTTCGTCTTCGTTGTATGGGCTAACCCACCAGGCGTCTTCCTTATGATAAAAACTCATTTTAAATCTCCTTATGTATTATTTTTTCATTTATTTTCTCAAATTACACTTCTGCCCACACATATACATTGATATGTGTGGGCTAAAAGTGAAGCAATTATTTTAAAGGTATACGGTATATCCTAAATTAGATAGCTTTAATTGGGTTGCTAATTGTGCCAAAACCATCAACTTTAGTGATTAGGCTACCACCCCAGCCACGTAAATCTATTTTCTGGAAGTTAACGCCTTCGATTGGGCGCTGAACTGTACCCCAGGAGATAATATCGCCTGCAAGAAGTGTGTGTGCTTCAGACAGATAGCTGATTAGGTGAGGAATTTTGAAGTACATGTCAGCAGTGTTACCTGTCTGTACTAATTTATCGTCAACCCAAGCGTTGATTGTTAGATCATTTGGATCTGGAACATCATCAGCAGTGATTAACCAAGGACCCATTGGTGAGAATGTATCAAAGCATTTGTAGCGTCCAGCGTAAGTAAGTCTCTTATCACCTTCTGGGCGTTTGGAAACGATCCACTCTTTGCTATCTCTTAGCTCATGAGCTGTGATGTCGTTATGTACTGTGTAGCCATATACATAGCTCATTGCTTCTTCTTCAGGGATGAATTTACCTTTTTTGGATACAAAGAAAGCAACTTCAGCTTCAGAACCAACTACGCCGATGTCAGGGATTTCGATTGGATCGTATGGGCCTGTTACACAAGTTGGTAGTTTTATGAAGTATAGTGGATGTGGATTTGTTGGTTTGTCAGCTATTTCAAATTTTTGTTTGTTGTTTATAGCAATAGCAAGTATTTTAGATGGGTTTGGAACTGGTGCTTCCCATTTAATTTCGTCCGCTTTATATAGTAGGCGTTCACCTTCAAGACCAGTAGCTGTTTCGTTTGCTTTTACATATGCTAATGCATTTTTCATAGCTTCAATACCTGTATCTCCGCTTTCGATAACGCCGATCATATTAGCAGGAACTACAACTTCTGCCATCTGAGCTGGTTTTGGGCAACCTGTGGATTTAAGGTAAGCAGCATATGCATAGTTTGCGTCTAATACATAGCCCTCCTTGTATTCAATGCCAACTCTTGATTTGCCTTCATAGATAAATGTACACAATTTCATTTCTTTTCGTTTCCTTTCAGTTTTAGTTGTGATGGTATCTTCGAAACATAATACCTTTACACCATTTATACCGCATATTCTGTGTTTTGTCAACACTTAAAGGACTTAAAATAGTATCTTTGTATCATTTTACATAATCAGGCAAATCATTTAGTGCATTTATCACAAAATGCATTAAAATAAACAAAAATAAATTGACATATACTGATAGTGAGTATACAATATAGGTATTCGAAACATATTTTTTAAATACTTTTACCGAATTAAACAGCATATCTTAAGATGTATTTATATTAAACCTATGATGTATCCACAGGATTTTTAATTAAAAAGCATTTAAAGGTATAATGTTTTAATAAGCAATGTCAAAAAATAAAAAAAATCAGGAGGACTAAGAAATGTTTAAAAGATCACTAATAGCAATGACACTTATCGCATCACTCATAATATCGGGATGCGCAAGCACACCGGCTGAGTCCGAAGCACCTGCTGAATCCGAAGCAAGCGGCAGCTCTCAAGAAGCGTCTATCGACTATCCAACAGAAACCATTAGATTGGTTGTACCATTTGGTGCAGGCGGCGGTAACGACATGGATGCAAGACGTTATGCTGATGTTATCAACAAAAGCGGTATGCTCGCAGAAACTATTGTAGTTGAAAATGTTACTGGCGGCGGCGGTGTTGTTGGGGTTTCCGAAGCAGCATTTGCAGATCCTGACGGCTATACATTAGTATACTGTGGTCAAGGTGCTATCACAGTTCAAACAAACCTTGGTAATGCTTCCTACGCATACAACGACATCGAACCAATCATCTGCACATCACAGGATCCTATCGGTTTAGTTGTAAGAGCTGATTCACCTATCAACAGTGTTGAAGATCTTATTGCTACTGCAACTGCTGAAAACGGCGAATTCCTAATGGGCTTTGCTGGCCCTGGAACATACGGCCATATGGCTGGTATGGGCTTTGCTCAAGAAACAGAAATCCCATTCAGCGAAGTTCAGTTTGATGGTACTTCCGCTGCTATGGCTGCTCTACTCGGCGGACATGTGGACACATACATGAGCTCCTCCTCAGACCTTCAAAGCTTTGTTAACTCTGGCGAAGCTAAAATGATTTTTGTAACAAGCAGAAATGATTTAATCCCTGAAGGCGTACAGGCACTTGATGAGCTTGGATACAGCGGCTCAATCACTGCTTACATGACACTTTACGCTCCAGCAGGCACACCTCAGGAAATCAAAGATATTCTATATAATGCATTCAGCGCAGCTCAAAGCGACGCTATCATTCAAGATGCTTCTGCACTTATCGGACAGGTTCCTGTTGCTATAAACGGTACTGACATGCAAGCTCACATCGACCAAGACTACATCAGCAATGGCGATATCTTAAGAGCTATCGGTATGATAGAATAGGATATATTTCCTATATTTGGTCTTCGCACTTTCTAAAACTTAACTTTTAAATCAACCAATATTTCCCCCGCCTTTGGCGGGGGAAATATAGCAAAAAGTATATATTTTCATTGTGAAATTCAATTGTATACCCCATTTTTTAAAACAGTAGCAAAATTTTGCTACACATCCTCTTAGGGTGAGTCCCCTAAAGAAAGGTAACACATATGAAGAGAATTAATATGGATACCTATGTCGGTATTTTTTTCATTTTATTTTCGCTATTACTTTTTTCTCAAGTGAGTGCAATGTCTGCAAATGCAATTAAAGGTGGCGCAGGTGATTTTCCAAAAATGATTGCATGGATGATGATGTTTTTAGCGGTAACGCTTACCATTAGAAGCCTGTTTGACAAAAATGCACTTCAAATGACATTTAAAAAAGCTGGTACTCTGCGTGTGCTATCGCTAATAGTAGCGTCGATAGTATATATAGCTTTGATGGATGTAGTAGGATTTTTAATATCCTCACTTTTGTTTTTCCCCACCCTACTTTTTATATTTAAGCATAAAAGAAACTGGCTCTTTGTTGTATTGTCGATATCGGTACCTTGCGTAATATTCTACCTATTTAAATACATACTTTTAGTGCCACTGCCTTAAGGGATACTTTCTCAAATTTAAACTCACATTTTATTCTGCTTTAAGGCAGAATGGAGGTACATAATGGATTTAATAAGTGTTTTTTCATTAGTAAATATTTTGGTCTGCTTTTTTGGTACTGCGATAGGTATTGTATTTGGATGTGTTCCGGGGCTTACTGGCACAATGGGCATAGTAATATTCCTCCCCTTTACCTACAATATGGATCCAATAGCATCATTTGCACTTCTTTTAGGTATATACTGCGGCGGCAGTTACGGCGGCTCTATTTCCGCCATACTTATAAAGACACCCGGCACGGGTGGTGCGGCGGCGACTGTTCTCGACGGCTACCCTCTTGCACAAAAAGGGCAACCCTCGGAAGCGCTTTCACTTGCTACAATCGCTTCTACATTCGGCGGTTTAGTAAGTTGTGCCGCTCTAATATTCATCGCTCCACAGCTCGCACGCTTTGGGCTTCAGTTTGGCCCTCCTGAATATTTTAGTATTGGTCTTTTTGGGCTGAGTGTCGTGAGCAGTCTTTCTTCGAAAAACCTCATCAAAGGTTTGCTTTGTGCACTTGCAGGGCTTTCCCTCTCATTTGTGGGGATGGACCCTATCACTGGTTCAACCAGATTTACTTTCGGTGTAATCAATCTATTCTCAGGCATTGGAACAGGTGCCGCTCTGCTTGGTCTCTTTGCAATGGCAGAGGTTTTCAGTAAATTAGATAGTTTAGACGATGCCAAATCGGGTGAAACAATCCAGATAAAGAAAAACAAAATCGCTTCATGGTCGATTTTAAAAGCAAACTGGTTTAACTTCATCCGTTCCTCGGTAATCGGTACAATAGTTGGAATTATCCCCGGTACTGGTGTTGGTGTTGCTTCATGGATTTCCTATAACGAAGCAAGAAGAGCTTCAAAAAATCCAGAAGAATTCGGAAAAGGTGCTCCTGCGGGAATTATCGCCCCCGAAGCTGCTAATAACGCAGTTACAGGCGGTGCGCTTGTGCCACTTTTAACCCTTGGTATCCCCGGAGATGTAACCACTGCGATACTCATAGGCGCTCTTATGATACAGGGACTAACCCCAGGCCCACAGCTATTTGTGGAAGAGCCAGAAACAGTGCAGGGCATTTACGCCATGCTGATAATGTCCAACATTTTCATGCTTATACTCGGTCTTTTTGCGGCAAAATGGTTTGCGAAAGTACTTAAAGTTAAAACAGAAATTTTAGTGCCAACAGTGCTTATGTTCTGCTTTGTAGGTTCATTTGCAGAAGCAAATACCATTTTCGGCTTAGGGCTTGCATTATTCATGGGCGTATTCGGATTTTTATTCAAAAAAGCAGAGCTATCCGTTGCCCCCGTGCTTTTAGGGCTATTACTCGGTGAAATTATCGAGCCAAACTTCAGGCGTTCACTCTCAATGTCACAGGGTGATTACTCCATATTCTTCACACGCCCTATAAGTGTTGTAATGATCACAATTTCAGTGCTATCATTCTTCCTACCAATTATTAGTACATATATAAAAAATAGAAAAGCAAAGGCGAGTGGTACTAATGAACCAGCATAATACGCTTACACTTGCAGAAGAAAAACTTGAATATATGCGTGAGCTAAGGAGGTTTTTCCACAAATACCCTGAGCTCAGCGGCGAGGAAGTAAATACTGCTCAGCGAATTTCTAAAGAGCTTGATCTCCTCGGTATTGCCTATAAAAAAATGGGTAAAAATAGTCTTGTTGCAGAGATTTTTGGCAAGGACTCCTCTAAAACCATTGCACTGAGGGCCGACATTGATGCACTCCCCATACAGGAGGCAACTGGGGCGGAGTATTCCTCCCTAAATGACGGTGTGATGCACGCTTGTGGTCACGATTCCCATGCGGCAATGCTACTTGGGGCGGCGGCAATCCTCAGCGAAAACAGCGATGCATTACCCTTTAATGTAAGGCTGATTTTTCAAGACAGCGAAGAAACACTCAGCGGTGCAAAAAGGCTGATAGAAGAAGGGGTAATGCAGGGCGTGGACTCGATACTCGGACTGCACATATCACCGAACACCCCCCTTGGCACTATCACTTTTTGCAAGGATGCTTTTATGGCTTCTGGCGGTGGTATAGAGGTAACTGTAAAAGGTGAAAGCGGTCATGCTTCCACTCCACATACAGCTAAAAACCCAATTTTACCGCTAAACGCTATACTTACCTCACTCATGCAAATCGGCAGCATTTATCTCCCGATGGACGAATACCTTGTAATGACACCAACCATCATAAAATCCGGCATAAAGACAAATATAATCCCCGATGAGGCTTATCTCTATATCAACTGGAGATATTTTAGTCCAAGTGTGGGTGAGCTACTAAGGGAAAAGTCGGTAGAAATAGCAACAAATATCGCTAAATCATATGGGATGGAAGCAAAGGTTGATTATATTGTAAAAGCGCCTCCTGTATTAAATGAGGCTTCGCTCGTTAAGAAGCTTAGACAGGTTGTATCCATCACCTACCCCCACATGAAATTCTATGACGAGGGCATTTGGGGCAGTGAGGATTTTGCCTACTATCAAGAGGAAACCAAAGGCGTATTTGCCTTTTTAGGCGGGATGAAAGATGATGATGTCGTTCGTCTGCCACACAGCCCTGTGTTCGACATTGACGAAAATGCCCTCCCTCTTGGAGCGGCGATTTATGCGAATTTTGCCCTTAGTGCGCTGTAAATTGGTCATATAAAGTAACCTTTTTCACCTTCCCTTGTTGAAAACTAAGTAAATTAGCGGTATAATTAAATTAATTATAAATTTAAATTGCCGTGGGACAAGGATTTCCCACATGGCAAATTTATATTTTGCATGGCATATAAAATATAAATTAGCTTTACATAGGAGGTGTAGATATGCGTATAAAAAAAGTATCTTTAGTCGATGCGGTAATGGAGCAAATGCTCGAAGCTGTATCAAGCGGACGCTTTAAACCGGGCAGTAAAATCCCGAGTGAAAAGCAGTTGGTGCAGGAATTCGGTGTAAGCAGAACTACGCTTAGAGAAGCCTTTAAAAGACTGGAGATGGCTGGTACACTGCATATCAGACAGGGCGATGGCACATACATTATAGACAATGAAGCCACTATTTCTGACGACATCATTGATGAAGCAAATTTCGAGCTCAGTGACGAAGCACAGGAGCAAATTAGCAGGGTCTTTTCCATCGGACAATATTCTCTCAGCACTTATGTTGAAGCGAGGGAATTAATTGAAGCAAATGTAATAGAATTAGCAATAGAAAGAGCTACCGAAGAGGATTTAGAAAGGCTTAGGGTGAATTTAGCCGCACAAAAGATAGCACTGAATAATCCTGAAGTCTTCTATCAGCTCGACTGCGCCTTCCATTATTACTTAGTAGCGATGACCCAAAATAAACTGCTAACTAAATTTTGGACACAGCTTCTACCGATGATGAGAAAGCAAGTTGGTATTGCTTCGGCGATGATTGGTGTATCTGCAAATGCTTATGATTATCACTGCATGATTTATGAAGCGATCAAAAGCAGGGATATCGAGCTTGCAAAACAGCATCTGACCGAGCATATCAGGATTGTATCAGGCCGTGTTCTCTTTGGGGGGAACGGCGATATTAAGGCATAGCCTATAAGCTCTTCCAGCCTTAGAAATCCTTAAAATTAAAGCTACCACATTTAGTGGCGGCATGCTTTACTGTACAATTTTTAGATAATAACAATAAAACTTAAAGGAGAAAAATAATGATTGATGCAAAAATAATTATAACTCAAGAAATACATCCAGATGGTTTAAAAATACTTAAAGAGAATGTTACAAATGTGGTGGAAGCGCCAAAGCCCGACGAAGAAACACTGCTTTCCTTAATGGGTGACGATGTTACAGGCATTATCGTAAGACATAATAAGCTCACCAAGGCAATGATTGATAAATGCACAAATCTAAAAGTAATCTCAAGACATGGTATCGGCGTTGAGCTAATTGATGTAAATGCGGCAACCGAGCGTGGCGTACCAGTGGTAAACACACCTAAGGCGGCGGTAACTTCTGTTGCAGAGCATACTATTATGATGATTTTATCCCTTGCAAAGAAATTCTTCTATGCTGATAAAACTTTCCGTGAAGGTGGATACGACTTTAAAAACAAATATGCTCCCGACGATGTAGAGGGCAAAACTCTTGGTATTATCGGGCTTGGTAGCATCGGTAGAGAAGTGGCAAAAAGAGCTAAAGCATTTGACATTGAGCTAATCGCTTACGATCCATATATTACAGACGAGCCATTTGAGCAATATGGCGTTCGCCGTGTTCACTCCGCTGATGAAGTGTATAAAAACTCCGATTTTGTTACTGTGCACACACCACTCACCGCTGAAACCAGATTTATGGTAAACTATGAAAAATTCGAAATGATGAAACCTACTGCACATTTTATAAATTGCGCAAGGGGCGAAGTTGTTTGCGAAGTGGACTTAATCAAAGCACTAAACGATAAGCAAATTGCAGGCGCAGGACTCGATGTATTCGATCCAGAACCACCAAAAAAAGACAACCCACTCTTTGCAATGGAAAATGTAGTGCTCACACCTCACTCCTCCGCTCTTACAAATGCGGGCAAGGTGAAAATGTCGGTACAATCAGTTCAGCAACTTTTAAAAGTACTAAAAGGCGAAACACCTGACTATCTTGTAAACAAAGAGATAGCTAAATAATATAAGCAGATTTTACGACGAAATATTTTACCAAACTTCTCCCTGATACTGATGGGAGAAGTTTGGATAAGAATTTTCTAAGGTCTAAATAAAATTCTTTACTGAAAAGGAATAATATGATTAATACTAAAATTATAATTACCCAAGACATCCATGAGGATGGGCTAAATATTTTGCAAAAGAATATAAGCGAGGTAGTTACTGCCCCCTCCCCCGATGAAGAAACTTTGCTTTCTTTATGCACAGATGAGGTTACCGCATTTATTGTAAGGCATAATCGTCTTACAAGGGAAATGATTAATAAGTGCAGAAATCTTAAGGTAATTGTGAGGCACGGGGTGGGTGTTGAGCTCATTGATACAGCGGCGGCAACCGAAAGGGGAATACCGGTGGTAAACACCCCGAGTGCGGCAATTACCGCAGTTGCTGAGCATACTATTATGATGATGCTCTCACTTGCAAAAAAGTTTTTCTATGCGGATAAAACTTTTCGTGCAGGTGGTTATGATTTTAAAAACAGCTATGCACCCGACGATATAGAGGGAAAAACACTTGGAATAATCGGTTTTGGCAGTATAGGCAGAGAGGTGGCAAAAAGAGCAAATGCATTCGATATGAAAATTATCGCTTTTGACGCTTTCTTGCCGGAGGAAGTTTTTACTTCAAATGGTGTTATCCGTGTGAATTCAGTCGATGAAATATATAAAAACTCCGACTTTGTTTCACTTCATATGCCAATAACCGAAGAAACAAAATACAGCGTAAACTATGATAAATTTGCCATGATGAAGAAGTCAGCGCATATAATCAACTGCTCAAGGGGAGAACTTATTGTTGAGAGCGACTTAATCAAAGCACTAAACGAAGGGCTAATTGCAGGTGCAGGGCTTGATGTATTCGATCCCGAGCCACCGAGCAAGGACAATCCGCTGTTTGCTATGGAAAATGTCGTACTCACTCCACATTCCTCGGCACTCACTGTGCATGGCAGTAGGCGAATGGCGGAAGACTCTGCAAAATTGCTCATAGATATATTCGAGGGTAAAGAGCTTAGAAATTTAGTCAACAAAGAAATTTTAAATAAGAAGTAAGAAATATAATCCTAAGAGGGGGTTTTTGCAAATGGATATGGTAAATAAACTACTGCAAGGGGCGTGCGATCTGCATATTCACAGTGGCCCTGGGCTTTTAAAGAGAAGCCTTACCCATATGGAAGCGGCACAGCATGCATATGATGCTGGGATGAGGGCGATTGTCCTTAAGGATCAGCACAGCTGCACACACAATCTACCTGCTACTATGATGGAATGCATGAATATAGAAAGACCATTTAATGTATATGGCAGTGTGGTACTAAACAGCACCGCAGGCGGACTCAACCCCTGCATAGTGGAAACAGCTATTGAATACGGAGCTAAGGTAATATGGATGCCCACCCTTTCCGCCGCATTCCATAGGCAGTACCATGCAGGGCTTAGTGCAGTTAATGCCGCATCACTTCCAAAGGTGAGTTCCAAGCTGAAATTTGATGAGTCACAAATACTTCTTGATGGGGACAACAAGCTAAAGCAGGAAGTAATAGACATTATAAAGCTTGCCTCCGATGCCGATGTTATTTTGGCAAATGGGCATGTTTCGCAGCTTGAAACAGATCTTGTAATAGAAAAGGCGAAAGAGCTCGGCTGTAAAAAAATCGTGATCGACCATCCTGAACTTCATCTAAAGATGAGCATTGATAAAATGAAAGAATATGCAAAAGCAGGAGTATATCTTGAGCATGTACTTGCAATTATCTATTCAAACAAATCAAGCCATGAGTACATATACGAGATGATACAGGCAACAGGCGTGGAATACACCTTAATTTCAAGCGATTTAGGCCAGCTCGGAAGACCACTTCCAATAGACGGCATGAAGAACTTTATAAAGGCGATGTTGGAGCTTGGCATGAGCGAAGAAGATTTAGAAACACTTCTAAAGAAAAATCCTCAAAAGCTTTTAAATATTGTGGATTAAGTGTTTTTCAATTATAAAAATAATTAAGTGGCTATTGCAGAAGGTTAAACCCTTTGCAATAGCCACTTTTTGGGTGGGGTGGGGGTATATATGTGAAATTAGTGGGTAGCGGATATTCTATGGTAGTTAGCTTTGTAAGGAATAAATAATTTCTACTCACGCACCCCGTGTGGGGCTTATCCAACATATCCTTTAATTCACTGATTAGAAAGCTTTGTGCAAAATCAGCTCCGTTATTATTTCCATGTAATTTCTATTCCAATTTCATGTGTATAAATAGCTTCATTGACATTTGATATCATCATTGATATAATGAATATAAATTCAACAGTATGCCTTTTCCACAGTGTAAACATATACAAAAAAGCATCATATTTCCCATTTTAAAATATTAGTATAATAAATAGGCAACACTTCATATCTTTGATGTGTTGCCTATTATAGAACACGGAGGAAACGCCTTGAAAAAAGTCATTACATACGGCTCTTTTGATATGTATCACGAAGGGCATAAAAAAATCCTCGAGCGTGCAAAATCACTTGGAGATTATTTAATTGTCGGAGTAACAACCGACCACTACGATGAGCTGAGAGGTAAGTTAAATGTAATTCAGCCCCATCTCACTCGTTGCCAAAACATTGAACAATCAGGACTCGCTGATAAGGTTATCACCGAAGACCATGTGGGGCAAAAACTTGAAGATATTTTGAAATATGATATTGATGTCTTTGTAGTTGGCTCCGATTGGATTGGTGAGTTTGATTATTTAAAGGATTATTGCGAAGTTATCTATTTAGAGAGAACAAAAAATATTTCGAGCACACAACTGCGCACCCAAAACTACCCATTGATTAGAGTAGGAGTAGTTGGAACCGGTAGAATTACCGGAAGGTTTATGAGTGAAGTTAAATATGTAAGTGGTATTGAACCTGTTGCTGTATATAATCCAAATATCGCCTCGGCGGAAGCATTTGCAAAGCGATATTCATTGGATAAAGCTGATGATTTTGATGAATTCCTCTCAAAAGTTGATGCTGTTTATATCGCTTCTCCCCATGAGACTCATTATGATTATATAATTAAATCGCTCGAGCATAACAAACATGTCCTCTGTGAAAAACCGATGGTGCTCGATGGAAATCAAGCTAAAAGTGCCTTCGCACTCGCTGAAAAACAGGGCTGTATACTGATGGAAGCTATAAAGATTGCTTATGCACCAGGATTTGTTCAGATGATGGGCATTATCCGAAATGGTATTATTGGTTGCGTGCGTGATGTTGAAGCCTGCTTTACAAAGCTGCCTCATAATGATAATCTAAGGGAGTTAACTGATGTTAATTATGGGGGAAGTTTTACTGAGCTTGGGAGCTATAATTTAATGGCTATTGTTAAATTATTTGGCATGGACTATAAGGATATTTCTGTCCATAGTATTAAAGCTGAAAACGGCATTGATATCTATACCAAGGTGTATATGTCATTTGAACATGGATTTGCAACTTCAAAAACGGGACTTGGAATTAAATCCGATGGACAACTACTAATTTCAGGGACAAAGGGATATATTCGTGTACCCTCACCATGGTGGTTAATGAGTGAATTTGAAGTTTGTTTTGAAGATACACGGGATAATCAGCTATATAAAACAAATTTTAAAGGCAGTGGTCTAAGATATGAGCTCAGCGAATTTGTAGCAAAAATCCATGGCTATAAAACCTCCGCCGATAGGCTTACCTCTGATGAGAGCATTAAGATTGCCACTGTTATGAGCAGATTTTTAGAGGATAGGAAAGCTTATCATGATTAACTTAACCGAAGAACAGCTAAGAAAAGTGCAACTTACTCAACTTGAAATGCTCATTGAGGTGGATAGAATATGCAAAAAATGCGACATTAAATATAATATCATCGCTGGGACACTTCTTGGAGCAGTTAGACATAAAGGATTTATTCCTTGGGATGATGATGCCGATGTAGCTTTGTTGCGCTCTGAATATGAAAAATTCCGAAACGCTTGTGAAAGCGAGTTGGACAAGTCAAAATTTTATTTTCAAGATCACCGAAATACTAAAGGCTATCGTTGGGGATATGGAAAACTTAGGAGAAAACACACTCTTTTTCTAAGAGAGTTTCAGGAACATATGCCCTATCAACAAGGGATTTTTATTGATATTTTCCCGCTGGATAATGTGCCAAACAATAAGCTGCTTCGAACTCTTACGAATTTTTACTGCTACTGTATCAGAAAGATAATGTGGAGCCCAGTGGGTATGATTGCATCTAAGTCCACTATGCTGAAAGCATGGTATAAGCTTATATATCAGATAGCCGGTCAATCGGTATATACCCATTACAATAGATATATCAGCCGCCGAAATAAAAAGGATTCCGATTGGGTGAGAATACTTACCTTTCCCACCCCGAATAAAGAATATGCTTATCTTAAAAAATGGTATAAAAATAGCTCTCCAATCATTTTTGAAGAGCATGAGTTTATGGGAATTAAAGATTATGATGAATATTTATCATTTAAGTTTGGGGATTATATGACTTTGCCAAAAGAAGAAAATAGGAAAGTGCATCCTGTTAGTAAGATTGAGCTATTATAGGAAGCACACTGATTAAGTTAATAATAAATCATTTTAGAGGAGTTTTTTACTCCTCTAAAAATTTATCCAACCCATCTTCCCAATTAGGTAAACGCTTAAAGCCATTCTCATCCAAGCTTTTTTTACTTAGTCTTGAATTAAGTGGCCTTACTGCTTTTGTTGGATACTCACTTGAGGGGATTTTATTTATCTTGCAGCTTAGTCCTGCTTTTTTCATAATAGTTTCAGCAAACTCAGCCCAAGAGCAAAAGCCCTCACCTGTTGCATGATATGTGCCATATTTATCCGTCGCTATCATATCGCAGATTAATTTTGCAAGGTCTAAGGTATATGTAGGCGAACCTATTTGATCGTCCACTACGCTAAGCTCCTTGCACTCACTTCCCAGTTTAAGCATGGTCTTTACAAAATTGCTTCCATGATGTCCAAAAACCCATGAAGTTCGCACAATAAAATAATGTTCCAGATGAGTTTTTACCTTTAGTTCACCTGCAAGTTTTGATTTCCCATAGACGGATTTTGGTGCAGTTTGCTCATTGGTTTCATATGGTTTATTACCTTCTCCTGAGAAAACATAATCAGTGCTGACATAGAGCAGTTTTCCGTATATGGCTTTGCATGCCTTAGCCACATTTTCAGCACCTAATTCATTTATCGCAAAACACTTTTCACTCTCATCCTCAGCCCTATCAACAGCAGTATAAGCCGCAGATAAAATAACTGCAGTGGGCTTTAAATCAGTAATATAACGATAAACTTCACTCTCTTTTGTAATATCAAGCCGGGCACTACCCACTGATTTATAGGAGAGATTTCGTCTTTTCAGCTCTAAAGCAATATCTTGTCCAAGTTGCCCTGTTCCACCGATAACTAAAATCATTTTATCTATTCCCATACATATTTTTATAGTAATTTTGATATTCGCCATTTATGATATTTTCAAGCCAGATCCTATTATCTAAATACCATTTTATTGTAGTTTTTATACCATCCTCAAACTTTGTAGCAGGTAACCATCCCAGTTCACTACTGATTTTTGCAGGATCTATGGCATATCTCATGTCGTGGCCTGCACGATCAGTTACAAAGGTTATCAGATCTTCACTCTTCCCCAAAGCATTTACTATAATTTTCACCACATCTAAATTGGTTTTTTCATTATGTCCGCCAATATTATAAACTTCACCAATTTTACCTTTGTGAATAATCAAGTCAATAGCCGAGCAATGATCCTCTACATATAGCCAATCACGAACATTTTCACCCTTTCCATACACGGGCAAAGGCTTATCGCTTAAAGCATTAGCAATCATAAGTGGAATGAGTTTTTCTGGGAACTGATATCCACCATAATTATTAGAACAACGAGAGATTGTCACAGGTAGCTTATATGTGCGGCAATATGACTGAACTAAAAGATCCGCTGAAGCTTTGGAGGCGGAGTATGGGCTTGAGGCTTGCAGTGGCATATCCTCAGTAAAAAACAAATCGGGTCTATCAAGTGGCAAATCCCCATAAACCTCATCGGTGGACACTTGATGAAAACGCTCTATCCCGTATTTTCTGCATGCCTCCATCAGATTTTGGGTGCCTATAATATTGGTTTCAGTGAAAATTAGTGGATTGTAGATAGCTCGGTCAACATGGGTTTCTGCTGCAAAGTTAACAACAATATCAGGTTTTTCGGTTTCAAATAGTCCAAAAACATCCTCACTGTTTCTAATATCAATCTTATGGAAAGAAAAATTATCATTATCCTTAACAGAGGATAATGTCTCCATATTCCCAGCATAAGTAAGACAATCCACGCAGACAATGCGATAATCAGGGTATTTATCGATCATATAGTGGATAAAATTTCCACCGATAAATCCGGCTCCACCAGTTACAATTATGGTTTTTGGCATGGCAAACTCATTCCTTTCATCACTCAGTACACAAAATCGCAATCACTATCTTTTAAAAATGGAGCACTTTTATCTTTATCAGATAAAATCATAGAAGATGTGCCCCAATCTATCGCAAGCTCAGGGTCATCATAGCGAATACTGCGGTCATTTTCCTGATTGTAGTAATTATCCGTCTTATAGAGAACTTCTACATCATCGGTCAAGGTTATAAACCCATGCCCAAATCCTCTCGGTATGAAAAGTTGCTTTTTATTTTCAGCAGATAGCTTTACTCCCACCCATTGTTTATAAGTTGGGGAGCCCTTTCGCAAGTCCACTCCAATATCCAGCACTGCTCCTTTAATGCATCTTACAAGCTTAGCTTGTGCATGGTCACCTTTTTGATAATGAATACCACGGAGTGTGTTTTTTTCAGCAGAATAGGAATGATTGTCTTGCACGAATTCACATGTTATTTCTGGGGTTTTAATTTTCGAATATGTTTCCATAAACCAACCTCGGCTATCACTAAAAACCCTCGGCTCTATGATATAAATACCCTCTATTTTAGTTTTAATAATATTCATATTAATTCACATTCCTCAGTACAATATTTTCCCCTCAGCCACTTTTTTTAGGTAGTGCCCATAATCACTTTTACCATATTTTTCAGCTGATTTCATTATATCATCTTTGGTAATCCAACCCTTTATGTAGGCTATTTCCTCAATACAAGAAACTTTCAGCCCTTGGCGATTTTGGATTACCTTTACATATTCCGACGCCTCCGATAAACTATCCACTGTCCCTGTATCAAGCCATCCGAAGCCACGCCCAAGAGTTATTACATCAAGTTCTTGATTTTGCAAATAAATTCTATTAAGATCTGTAATTTCGAGCTCACCCCTTGTGGACGGCTTTAGACTTTTGGCATACTCTACAACACGATTATCATAGAAGTATAACCCTGTAACCGCATAATTTGACTTTGGATTTAACGGTTTTTCTTCTATCGAAACAGCCTTGCCATTTTTATCAAATTCAACAACACCAAATCTTTGTGGGTCTTCCACATAATAACCAAAGATAGTCGCACGACCTTTATTTGCTACTGCATTAGTAAGATGTGTGGTAAGTCCGTTCCCGTGAAAGATATTATCTCCTAAAATCATTGCACAACTATCATCACCTATAAAATCTTCACCTAAAACAAAGGCTTGTGCAAGACCGTCAGGAGATGGCTGCACCTTATAACTTAAATTAATCCCAAACATTGAACCATCGCCAAAAAGCCGTTGGAAATTAGGAAGATCAACTGGTGTGGATATAATCAAAATATCACGAATACCCGCAAGCATTAAAACTGATAGCGGGTAAAAAATCATAGGCTTATCATAGATGGGGAGAAGTTGCTTAGATGTAACCATAGTAAGAGGA
>CAYJLI010000026.1:0-10196 GCA_964371155.1 uncultured Oscillospiraceae bacterium
AGCTTTTTCAACATGATGATGCCATCATCACCGCTGTTTGCGGTAATGATGGCATATTATTTGTTTTTATGAAGTTTAAACAAGTCCTACAAAGAGCTGTACCAAAATCACAGTAACTATACCGCTGATAGCTATCGAAAGACTGCTCATAGCGCCCTCAACTTCGCCTATCTCCATCGCCTTTGCAGTGCCCATTGCATGGCTTGCAGAGCCAATGGCAATCCCCTTTGCTATGGGGCTTTTTATGCGAAATAGCTTAAGTGCAGACACTGCAATCAAATTGCCAAATATCCCCGTAAGAATAATAACAGCAACAGTAATATCACCAATTCCCCCAATCTCTTCGCTTAAGGGGAGCCCTATTGCACTGGTTATCGACTTTGGAAGCAGTGTGAAGTACTGTGTATCCGAAAGCGAGAGTAAAACAGCGAGTATATATGTGGTGAAACAGCTTGTGAGCACACCCGATACTATACCTGCCATAATCGCCATGAAGTTTTTCTTTAGCACCTGAAGTTGCCTGTAAAGTGGAAGTGCAAGGCAGATTGTGGTAGGGGTGAGAAAGTAGCTTACATGTGAAGCGGTGGCGTTATATGTTTCGTAATCAATATCAAATACTAATAGCAATGATATTACAATTGCTATTGCGATAATTATCGGGTTAAAAATCTCTTTTCCGCTTTTTTGCCTGATCATAAAAGCGATTAGATAGGCGGCAAGTGTTATGGCAGTACCAAAATACACCGAGGTTGTAATAATCTCCATTATGACCCCTCCTTTTTCACCAAAAGCTGTGTGAGGTGTCCACTTACAAACATTACAATAAGCGTAATGGGAAATATACTTATCACAATGGCGAGAAACATCGAGCGGATATTATCAAAATTATTCATAATACCAACCCCCGACGGAATGAACATAACCCCCATAACACTTATGAGAAAGGCGCTGGTGTCGGATATATGCTCGGGCTTTATAATCTTAGCGCAGAGCAGTAAAAACAAAATTATCATACCGTATATGCCAGCGGGGATGGGGAGTGGTATGAAAAATTTTAGCAGTTCAGAAATGAAGGTGATAAAAAGGATGATGCCAAGTTGTTTTAGATATTTCATACAATACTGTCGGCAAGCTCCATATATTTGCGCATGTCATTACAGCATTTGTGGAATCTATCCTTCTCTTCTGCATTTAGAGGAAGCTCTACCACCTGTTCAACACCATTTCTGCCAACTACCGCAGGCACGCCCACGAATATATCATTTTCCTCGTATTCACCCTCTAAGTATGTGCTTACAGGTATAATTGCTTTGGAGTCCCTAAATATATGGTCAACTACCATGGCGGCGGTTGTTGCTATGCCAAATTCGGTGCAGAATTTACCTGCAAATGTTACCCAAGCGCCTTTTATTGCCTGAGTGCAAGCATCTTCACGGTCGAAATTAAATCTTTCATCCACCTTTGCCCATTCGTCGAGTGGCTTACCACCAAATCTTACAACCGACCATGGTGCAAACTGAGAAGCGCCATGCTCACCTATCATATATGCATTTATCGAGCGATGGTCAATGGAAGTGAGCCTTGAAAGTACCGAGAGCAGGCGGGAGGTATCAAGCCCTGTGCCCGTGCCAAAAATGCGACCCTTAGGGAAGTTTAAGCGTTTTTGAAGCTGCCTTGTAATAATGTCGCAAGGGTTTGAGATATTGAGTAAAATCCCATTAAATCCCGAAGCTTTAATTTTATCGGCAAAGCCGTTAACAGCATTTACATTGAAGTTTAGCTCGTCAATTCTGTCCTGATTTTTGCGAAGCAAATCAATGTCGCCAACACAGTTTACAGCAATATCGCAATCCACAAGAGCATTGAAATCCCCTGTTTCAATGATTACTTTGTGCTTAAAATAAGCCACACTATCACGCAGGTCCTGGCATTCGCTTATAGCTTTTTGATTATTTGCATCAATAAGCACTATTTCATCCGCAATACCCTGCACCGCTATGCTGTATGCCACATGAGCACCTACATGTCCAAGACCTATAATACCTACTTTTCTGTTCATAAAATTAATCTCCTATATTTAATTTAATTATTTATTGACCGAAATTTGGGAAGAGTACCAATGTATATAGTAAGGAAAGTGCCATATATAATAGCAAAATTATACCAAATGATTTTAGCGTAATCTTCATAACTTTGTTTTCATTGCCAACCTCACCAACTGTTGCACAAGCTGCAACGGTGTTGTTTGGGCAGATGAGATTTCCAAGCGCCGCACCTGAATTTTGCCCTGCAAAAACTGTTATTGGGTTCATACCAAGTGTTAAAGCGGCTTCGGTGTGAAGCCCAGCAAACATAATGTTTGAGCCAAGCCCCGTGCCAGTAATAAATGAGCCGATTGCACCGATAAACACCGCCGCAGCAGGATATAATCCACCAGCGAGAGAAGCGATATCATTCGCAATTAACGACATCATGCCAGTTGTGCCGGACTGCATTATATATGAAACCACAAGCAAGCTACCCATTGTTATAAGTACGGGGAATATGCTCATTATAGTTCTTTTGCATATGTCGGAAAATTGTGAGAATTTCACGCCGAGAGTTATTGCACCGAGCACAGCACAGATAAATATTACCGTATCCACCCACACAATATATCCAAATGTGCAGATGAGGGCAAAGCCGTCTTCAATAAAATATGGAACCCCGTATCTTACAGCGGGTAAAAGTATCATCATATATATGTAGGGTGAGAGTGCTCTAAAGGAAGAGAAATGCTGTTTTGCATGGTCTATTTTATATTTAAATTCGTCGGGAGTTTTTATCCTTACCATCTTTACAAATATAACAGTTAAAATCATGCTAATGATGCCAGTACCCATCGAAGTAAATTCCGGGCCTACAAAATTACTGAGTAAAAACATAGTTAAACCAGTGGTTATTCCACTGTAAAAGAGATAGGGCACAATGCCTTTAAAACCTTTTTTGCCAAAAGCGATTAAAACCATTAAGAAGGGAATAATCATTACGCCGAACATGTGAATTCTACCAACCATAGCAGAATTGAGTGCGGCAGTTGAGAGACCCTCGTCCACGAGGAATTGCCCCCCTGTGATAGTTGTAAGGCCTGCACCACCCCAAGAAGGTGGAGTTGCATCACCCAAAAGTGCAATTGCAATGGATGTGATTGGATCAAATCCGAGAGCTACCAAAAAAGGAGCAGCAATAGCAGCAGGAGCACCCGCACCGGCGGCACCCTCTAAAAATATGGGGAACATTAAACCAACTACAATAAGCTGAACACGTCTATCCACACCACTGATTTTTGCCACAGTGGTCTTTACATCATCCATAGCTTTTGTTTCTTTAAGAACATTGAGTATTACGAAAGCGCCAAAGACCATTGCTACAATCTTAAGACCTTCTTTAACACCCTTCCAAAGATGTGCATCAATAACAGCTACATTTTCTTTAAATGCCAAGCCATTTACATTGAAGTAGGTGAATGCCAAGAAAATAGTCCAGATAAGTGCTACTGGTGCTACCTGTTTAGCAGGTCTTTTAAGTAGCATGATGCCTAAAAGTACAAATATGATGGGACTGAGTGCTAAAATGAAATTGAAAAACTGCATTTAACTAAATCTCCTTTTGGTTGCAAGATGTATAATACATTGAATATTATACATTAGTAGCATAGTGCTGTCAATGAAAAAAGGCGGAAAAAGACCACTTGCGTTGTATAAAAATCGATATTATGAATAAAATTCCAAAAAAAATAATTGCCACTGCTGTAAAAAAATAATACAGAAATGGCAATTATAAAAAGTAAAATAAGCTTTAAATATAAAGGATTTTTTTAGTTTTGCTATGGTGCTAAATGCAGAAAAAATTAATTTCGAGTACTGCGCACAAGCAAGGTTTTATATCTTAGCAAGCATTTCGGCAACTGTGGGCATATCCATAATATTACTTGCATAATGGGCTTCTTTCACTGTTAAATCAGGATTTACAAAGAAGAAAGCAGGAAGCTGCTCTTCTATTCCCTCATAATCGCCATGCTCAAATCCTGCTTCCTTAGCAGCTGCAACTTTAATTTTAAACTCCGGCATTTTATCACCTATGAGCGCTGCCATATCTGCGGCAGGATTAATTTCAAGCGCCTTATACATCTGCAAAGTGTCATCACAAATTAACTCAAATGGAAGGGTGTTTCCCTTTAAATCTCTGAGCACTGTCGAAGTAGGGGACTGCATTAAAACAACAACATTTACCCCCTTATCTGTAAACTCAGAATATCTTTGTGATAATAGATGAACATCATAAATGCAAACTGTGCACCCGATATAACGAAGCACCATAAACATTGTAGGCTTACCACCTACAAGCTCTTCTATGGATGTACCGCTTTTTGTGGCGGTGTTTACTGTGAAATTAGGCATTTTATCGCCTTGTAATAATCTTGGCATACTCATACTCTCCTTCAATACAATATTGTTAAATTTAAAGTAGTACTTAATATTTCCTATCTCTTTTACAGTATTGTATATGAGAAAAGATAAATGGAAAAACCTACTCCAATATACATTTTATAACAATGAAATAATAATTTCAAGTGCAATTTAACTAAGTGAGCAAATTATTCCTCCTTAAAATAAAACATCACTCCGAGCAAAACAATAGGAGCTATAAGCATACCACCAACTCCGAAAAAGCGGAGCCCGAAAAACATTGAGACAGTTGTCGCAAGTGGATCAAGGCCTATCTGGTCGCCTATAATTTTAGGCTCTGCAATATTTCTCACAAAGGATATTATGGCAAATAGTATTAGTATCCCCCAGCCTAAAAAGCTCTCGCCTATTAAAATAGCGCCAATTCCCCAAGGTAGAAGCACTAAACCACTCCCGATTACAGGGAGGAGGTCGAGAAGTGATATTAAAAAAGAGAGTGCAAAAAAATTATCTACTCCAAGAAGCCAAAGCCCGAAAAGAAGCTCTGCAAATGTTAAAAGCATAATTATTATATAGCCACGAATGGTTGCAAAAAGTGTGTTCTTTAAAAAATCGGCAAGCCTTACCAAGGAATAGTGATTATTTTGCGGTATTGCAACCTTTAAAATATCCTTTACGCCGTCATAATTTCTGCTGATTAGCAGCGATGATATAATGGTGAAAATTATTGTTATTACAGTAAGCGGCATATTCGAAGCGAAAGCGGTAAGAACCCCCACGATGTTCTCGGATATACTGCTAATTAAGCTTAAGGATATATTTGTGAATATCCCCATAAATTCTTTCATGCCCTCCCCTAAAAAAGGCAGATATTCATCGCTTACTCCACTAAAAATACTTTTACCACTCTCTTCGGCGGTTGTTATCACCGAGCTATATAGTGTGGGCAGATAATCGGCTATTGAGGCAAATTGCCCCACCATATACATCAGAAACATCCATATAGCCGCACCGCCAACAGCATAAAATCCGATGACTGTCAAAACCGATGCAAGGCCCTTTGGTAAATGCAGTTTATTGTTTAAAAAGCTCACCGTCGGACGCAAAATATAGGATATGGCAAAGCCGAGGCAGAAGGGCAAAAAGCCTGGGATTAAGTATTTTATTCCTATAAATATCGCCACTGCCCAAAGTGCGAAATAAAAGAAATTGATTATAAAACTAAGCCTTTTCTCCAAAAATCCACCTCCAAACCCAAGTAGTCGTCCGATAGAGCGCATGAAAATATATTGATATACATATTATTATGTCGCAACTTACTTTGATAAAACAAATAGTTTCAACTAAGAGAAAAATTACCAGTTTGTTCCCGAGTGGGAAACACATGTGTTTCTAAATGCCAAAAAAATTCCATCAGTATGAACTCATTTTGTAGCTTTCTCCAAAATGAGTTTAATTAGCAAAAAAATGAAAAATACTATTGTTTTTTTGTGCAATAAGTGATAATATTGTTCTTAGTGAAAAACAACCGTTTTCAGGAGGTGGACTAATGGAATCCAATAAATTTTTAATTGTTGAGTCTAAAACTTTGCCCGAAGTCTTTTTAAAAGTGATTTATGCCAAAAAGCTTTTAGCGCAGGGAAAAGCAAAAAACGCCTCTGAAGCAGCGAGGGTGGCTGGGGTGTCACGCAGTGCTTTTTACAAATATAAAGATAGCGTATATGCCTACGACAGAGAGATGGCAATACATACAATAACAATGTCGATAATACTGGAAGATGAACCAGGGGTGCTCTCAAATCTATTGACCGAAATATACAAATTCCATGCCAACATAATAACGGTTAATCAAAATATACCGGTGGATGGCGTAGCGGCTGTTTCAATTTCGGCTAAAGTCAATACAGAGCATTATGATGAAGAAACCTTTCTTTCCTCGGTAGCACGTGTGCCCGGCGTGGTTGAAATAAAGAATATATCGGGCAGATAAATTGCCGGAGAATAAGAATTGGAGATAAGAGATGATTAAAATTGCGGTACTTGGTTATGGAGTAGTCGGCTCTGGGACTGTGGAAATTGCAGAGAAAAACTCTAAAATAATCGCCAAAAGACTTGGGGAAGAGCTCAGCGTAAAATACATATTGGACAGACGAGAATTTGAAGGCGACCCCAATAAAGATAAAATAGTTAATGATTTTCAGATAATCTTAGAGGACAAAGAAGTGAGTGTAGTAGTGGAAGCGATGGGTGGGGTAGAGCCTGCATACAGTTTTGCTAAAGCGAGTATTTTAGCAGGCAAAAGTGTGGTAACATCCAACAAAGCCGTGGTTGCGGTGCATGGAGCAGAGCTTCTTTCACTGGCACGGGAAAATAAAGTGAGCTTTTTATTCGAGGCAAGTGTGGGCGGAGGAATCCCCGTGCTAAGGCCGATGTACACCTCATTTAAAGGCGATGTGATAACCGAAATCGCAGGGATACTAAATGGCACTACAAACTTTATCCTATCCAAAATGACCGCAGAAGGATACTGCTTTGATAACGCTTTAAAAATGGCACAAAAGCTTGGATATGCTGAAGCAGATCCAACCGATGATGTAGAGGGATATGACGCGGCAAGGAAAATAGCAATACTTGCCTCCCTCGCATTCGGAAAACAGCTTGATTATAAAGATATTTACACCGAGGGTGTTACAAAAGTTTCGGCGAAAGATAATCTATACGCCAAAAGTATCGGCGGTGTAATTAAACTTGTTGCAAGGGCAAAACTTCTTCCAAACGGAAAAATTTCTGCAATGGTTACACCTGCAATAGTTATGAACAATAGTCAATTTGCCACTGTCAACGATGTGTTTAACTGTGTGATGGTAAAAGGCGAAATGGTTGGAGAAGTGATATTCTACGGGCAGGGCGCAGGCAAACTTGCAACAGCTTCGGCGATGATTGCCGATGTAATGGAAGCTGCCACCATTGGCAATAATCCCTCACTCTACTGGCAAGAGGGAAATAATGAAATGGTTGAAAACCGTAAAAGCTATGCAGTGGATGCCTGTGTGAGATTTAAAGATGCGGACACTCAGCTAATAGAGAAAGTTTTCCCAAACAGCTCAAAGGTGAATGTGGAGCATATGGACGAGGGTGAAATAGCTTACTGCGTGGGAAGCGAAACAGAAAGCGAACTTGAAGAAGGTCTTATAAAGCTTGAAGCAGAGGGTGTAAAACTCACTTCTGTTATCAGAATACTAAACTACTGAGTTTGGGGTGAAAGTTTATGATAAGAATTAAAGTTCCCGCCACCAGTGCGAATTTAGGCGCAGGGTTTGACTCTTTAGGCATGGCGGTGTCGCTTTACAATTATGTCAATATGCAGGAGTGGGACAGTATAGATATAAAGTCCCTCAATGGCAAAAATATACCAACTGACGAGCACAATCTCATATGTTCCACTGCAAAATATCTCTATGAAATATGTGGGAAAAGCTTTAAAGGAATAAAAATAGAACAGCAGGACAACATCCCCATGGCGAGGGGACTCGGAAGTAGTTCAGCCTGTGTGGTGGCAGGGCTAATGGGTGCAAATGCACTCATGGGAGAGCCACTCACAAAGGATGAAATAATAAATTTAGCGGCAAAAACCGAGGGCCATCCGGATAACTCCACCCCAGCAATACTCGGGGGAATGGTGGTTGCGGCTATGGACAATGGCAAGGTGCATTATGTAAGGCAGAGCTTAAAGGATGATATCTGCATTGCGGCAATTATACCTTCGGCAGAGCTTAAAACCTCCAAGGCGAGAGCTTCACTGCCAAAGGATATAGCGCATAAAGATGCAGTGTTTAATCTATCTCGTTCAGCACTTATGGCGGCATCTTTTGCCACGGGAAGATATGATAATCTTAAAGTAGCAACCGATGATAGAATACATCAGCCCTATCGTATAAAGCTAATTGATAAGGGCAGTGAAACCATTACTGCTTGCTATGAAAACGGTGCATATGCGGCATTTATAAGCGGTGCAGGCTCAACACTCCTCTCCGTGGTGGATATGCGAAAAGTTGGGTTTGAAGCAAAAATGCGTGCATATCTCGACAATATGGGTTGCAGTGATTGGGAGCTTAAAATGCTTATGGTGGATAACCATGGCACAATAATTGAATATGATACAGTTTAGTATGGGCTGTTTAATTTAACACAGTCTTTATTATAAATACGGAGGTAAGAAGATGGGCTTAATAGTACAGAAATTTGGCGGAAGTTCTGTGGCGAATGCCGAAAGAATTTTTAATGTTGCAAAGATAGTTGCCGAAACATACGACAGTGGTAATAATGTCGTAGTGGTAGTGTCCGCACAGGGCGACACCACGGATGACCTTCTCGAAAAGGCGGCGGAGATAAACCCAAATCCCTCAAAAAGGGAAATGGATGTACTCCTCTCCACAGGGGAGCAAATATCCATATCACTGCTTTCAATGGCACTTGAGAAACTTGGTTATCCCTCAAAATCGCTAACAGGCTGGCAGGCAGGGTTTAATACCGACTCAAATCATGGTATGTCTCGAATTACAAAGATAAAAAAAGACCGCATACAAAATGAGCTGAGCAAAAACAATATCATTATAGTGGCAGGTTTTCAGGGTATTAATCGCTACGATGATATAACCACACTCGGAAGAGGTGGCTCGGACACAAGTGCGGTAGCACTTGCTGCGGCACTGCATGCGGATAAATGCCAGATATACACAGATGTTGACGGTGTATATACCGCCGACCCAAGAAAAGTGCCCACAGCACAAAAACTTGACGAAATTTCCTATGACGAAATGCTTGAGCTCGCCTCCCTCGGTGCGCAGGTTCTGCATAATCGCTCTGTTGAAATGGCTAAAAAATACAATATAAATCTTGAAGTACTATCGAGTTTGGAAAGAAAACCTGGTACAATTATTAAGGAGGTTGCAGGCGTGGAAAATATGATAATTAAAGGTGTGGCAAGGGATAACGATGTTGCGAGAATTTCGGTTGTGGGGCTCGCTGACCAACCTGGTGTAGCATTTAAACTATTCTCACTTCTTTCAAGCAAAAAAGTAAATGTTGACATTATACTCCAGTCAATCGGCAGGGGAAATACAAAGGATATAAGCTTTACAGTTTCACGCTCACACAAGCAAGTTGCTGTTGAAGCGATAGATGAGGCTAAAGAAGCACTTCGCTATGAAGAATTAATCTGCGAAGAAAATATCTCCAAGCTCTCAATAGTGGGCGCAGGCATGGCAACAAATGCAGGCGTTGCATCAAGAATGTTTGAAGCACTTTCGGAAGCAGATGTAAACATACAGATGATAAGCACAAGTGAAATTAAAATTTCTGTGCTAATCAATATAGACGACTCCGAAAGAGCATTAAATGCAGTGCACAATGCTTTCTATGATTAAAGATTAATTTAATTACAACAAATTTATGTATATACTGATAGCTCAGTCCCTCGCTAAAAGCGGGGGGCTGAGCTATTTAATATTGGCGCTACTTATCTCATAATCGTGGATAATTTCACTTCTAAATTAGCTTAGCTTTGCACCTCACACCTAAAGCCGAAGCAAATTTGACAGTCTACAATTTGACTTTATAAGCATTTAAATAATACAATAAAACCAATGTGACCGACTTTTCAAATATAGGGAGCACCATAGCGACACTCGAGAGAGATTAGAAATAAATAAATTTAGCTTGCAAATCTTATCCATGGTGTAAACTCAA
>CAYJLI010000026.1:10296-32878 GCA_964371155.1 uncultured Oscillospiraceae bacterium
ACTATTTAAAGCGGTAATGGCATTATATATTCATGTATAGCTACTTATTTTTATAAAGCGGTAGCTTGCATTTCTTTTTCTGCCTTCTTTGCTTTTAGTACAAAAATACCTAAGTAGGAGAAGACGATTGAAACTAAGATATTGGTGATGTTAAAGAATGTATATGGTAGATAGGAGAATGTTTCCACTCCCAAAGTTACTGCCATGTATGCACCGGCTGTATTCCAAGGAATGAGCGCTGCAGTAAGGGTTGCACCTTCTTCAAGGCAACGTGAAAGCATTGATCTATCAAGGCCACGTTCATCATATGAAGTTTTGAATGCATTACCTGTAAGAATGATGGATACCATTGTGTTACAAGTTGTACCCTGACAAAGTGCACCGGAGAATATAGTAACAAGTACCAATGTTCCAACGGATTTAATGCGTACAAGAAGTTTTTCTACGATAACCTGCATATAGCCAAGGTCGGATAAAATACCACCCAGCATAAGTGCGATAATCATAAGGAAGATGGAGCTTGTCATACCAACCATACCACCACGATTAAGAAGTGTATCAATGATTGCTATGCCGGAATCAATTTTAAATCCTGTGTAGAGCGAAGTAAGTACTGCAGTTAGTGGCACACCCTGAACTAAAACCGCAATGGCAACACCTGAGAGTATACCTATCGACATGGATGGTAGTGCAGGCACTTTTAGAACGCTTAGTGCAAGCAATATGATTGCAGGAAGTATTACTATAATATTGATTTCGAAAATGCCTGTAAGACCTTCTGTTACCGTAGTAATTTGGGTGGTATCGAAATCGCCACCGCCATACTGCATACCAATAACTGTATAAAGCACAAGAGAAACAATCAAGGCAGGTATGGATGTGTAAAGCATTGATTTAATATGTTGATATATATCTACTTCTGCTGTTGCAGAGGCAAGGTTTGTTGTGTCGGAAAGAGGGGAGAGTTTGTCGCCAAAGAATGCGCCAGAAACAACTGCACCGGCTGTGATTGGCATAGGTACGCCAAGGCTTGCACCGATACCCATAAGCGCAAGACCCACTGTGCCGGCAGAACCCCAAGATGTACCGGTTGCAACTGATGTTACACAACAGATAATGAAAGCGGCAGGAAGGAAAATTTGAGGCGAAAGGATGTTAAGCCCATAGTAAATTAAAGCTGGAACTGTACCACTTTGGATCCAAGAAACGATAATCATACCGATTAGGAACATAATTGTCATGGACACAGCGCCCCTTAAAAGGCCAGCCATCATAGCTTTTTGAATTGTTGCCCATTTAAAACCTAAAAGAACGGAAATTAAGCCAATACAGAATATTGCGATAAATAGCAATGCTTGAATGTTGATACGTAGTAGGCCAAATCCACCAATTAGAAGAGCGACTAAGAATAAAAGAAGTGCCAGGGATACGCCGAATGTTGGTTTAGGGTCTGAGATACGTTTCATAAAAATCCTCCTGTATGTTTCTTATTTTTCAATTTTCATTTACGCCTTGCAAATGAAATTAGAGACAAAAAATATCTTGATGTAATGTATACAACAGTTCAAAAAATGTATAAAACATGTTCACTATATGTATACATTTAACCATATTATTCCAATATTGTCAATATATATTGTGCATTAAATACAGTTAAAAATGTTGTATACAAGTAGAAAATATAAAGTGAATTTTGTCTTAAATTAACAAATTTCGCCCTAAGTGCAATGGGGGTATAGGGTTATATTAATGACTGAAAAAATGATATCCTCGCCGTATATATAGGCGAGGATATCATAGCTATAAGGTGTTTAAATTATCTACCTGTACCTGGGTTTGGTTTTTCTGTTTCTACTTCAGGAGTAACAGTAGTATCGTTATCTTCTTCAGTAGCATCGTCTTCGCTTGTTTCGAAATCAAGTTCGATGTCGGAGATAGCGTAAGAAGTAAGAGTTCTTGTTTTGAAAGCGTAAGCGCCGTAATCTTCATCGTAAGTTGTTTCTACTTCGGAAAGTGCGCCGTTTTCAGCAACTTCGTATACAAACATGTCTTCGTCAGCAAAGATTCTCATAGTACCTAATCTGTTGAAAGAAGGAGTAGCATCGAAAGAGATGAAGTCGATGTTAGCATCAAGGTTTTGGTCGATTATAGCAGTGTTAGGAACTTCTGTGAAGCCTAAGAATAGATCGTCTTGGTTTGAAGCGTCAACTGTGAAAGAAGAGTTAGAACCAAATAGTAGTTCAACTTCTTCGGATTCGTCAAAGTTAATAACAGGAGCGTTATTTTCTACTTCGTGAACATCATCGGAAAGAGTTACTGCTTCGTATCCAACAACAGCTGCAACCATCTTAACAGAAGCATCGGAAGCGGAGCTTGAAGATTTCTTAACTACCTTAACTTCACCGATAAGATCGGAAGCTTCAGTTGTAAAGCTTGCTTTAGTTTCGATTTCAGCAAGGTATTTGTAGCTTGTAGCTGTGGAAGCTGCATACTGAGCAAGAGCAGTAGCTTTTTCTTCTTCAGTGATATCAAGCACAGCGTCGATAGCAGCCTGAAGCTCAGCTAAAGTATTGTAGCTATTTGCAAGACCGTGGGAAGCTACTTCGCCAGATTTAAGAGCGTAAGCGCCGGAGTTAAGAGTAACTTTTTTGTTTACGATTTCAGCGTCAGCAAAAGCGTCGTCGCCGTTGTCCCAATCTGTTACTACTTTAAATTTACCTGCAACAGAGCTGTTGATAGTTTCGCCTTCAACTTCAGGAAGTATTTCTACGAATAAGCTATCGCCTGGTTCAAGTGTGATATCGCCTGTCACTTCGTAAAGCATGTCGTTTTCTTCTTTAAATAGCTTGGATGTTTCGTCCACCATAATTACGCTTGCTTCTTCAGCGTGAGCGATTGTTGCCATAGATAGTACCATAGATGCTACAAGAGCAGATGTTATAATTTTTTTCATTTTAATTTCCTCCAAAAATAATTTATATATTCGGTAGTTTTGTCTTCTGGGCTACCACCTCCCAGCGACAATATCATTATACCGCATATATCGGGTCAAGTGTATAACTGAAATGAAACTACTTGTAAACAAAATGTAATAATCGCAATGACATATTGCATATATTAATAAGAAAAAATCACGATAAAAGATACAATATGCACAGAAAACATTAGCAAAATGGTTTTAAATCAAAAAAATGGTAATTATATTTACTTTTTATAGGAAATCTTCATTTTTGTATAATGTTTAATTGTAATTTTATTACGGAATTTTTTGGATTTTTTGATTTTTTTTATGTTTTTTTGTCGTTTTTTCTTCTTTTAATGCAAAATCTTATTAAAAAGCAAAATTAACTCTTTTTAAAAAGCAAAAAATATATTATAATAAGGTATTGTAGAATTTAATTACTATATAGGAGGATGTCTATATGATAAATAGAGTTAGAATAGAAGTGCAGGGTGGAAAATATACAATAGCCACTCCAGAGAGCGAAGCATATGTGCAGGAGCTTGCAAGGGAGCTTGACGAGCAGGTGGATTTACTTATAAATCAAGATGCACGCCTATCGCTTAGCGACTGCTTAGTGCTCTGCTGTATGCAATATCTCGACGGATATAAGAAAAGCGAAGTGAGCTCCGATCACATGAGAAACCAACTTTCCGACTATGTGGAAGATGCGGCAAGGGCGAGAATAGAGCTTGATGAAGCTAAAAGAGAAATCGAGTATCTAAAGCATCAGCTCGATATAAATAATACAGCCTATAATGATTTAATGGACAGTGCATATAATAATGATAAATAGTAAAATAGAGATATTATCCCCAGCCGGCAGTGAAGAATCTGCAAAAGCGGCAATAGCCTGTGGAGCAGATGCTATATACCTCGGCATGAAAAAATTAGGTGCAAGACAAAATGCTACAAACTTTGACAGCGAAGAGCTTAAAAAGATTGTGGCTTATTCCCATGCATATGGAGTGAAAGTCTGTCTTACACTTAATATACTTGTCTATGATAAGGAAATGGATGAAGTGGTATCTGCGATAAAAGAAGCGGCGCAGGCAGGTGTGGACGCATTTATCATACAGGATTTAGCTGTGGCAGAGATTGCAAAAGAAATAGCTCCACATATAGAACGCTACGCTTCCACCCAGCTTGTAATACATAATGTATACGGTGCAAAAATGGCGAAAGAGCTCGGATTTAAAAGAGCGGTGCTCGCAAGAGAGCTTACAAAATCCGAGATAATGGAAATCACTAAAAGTGGATATATAGAAACAGAAGTGTTTCTGCATGGAGCTCTTTGCATGTCGATTTCGGGGCAGTGCTATTTAAGCTCCATGATTGGCGAGCGAAGTGGAAACAGAGGCCTTTGCGCACAGCCATGTAGGCTTCCTTTTGCTGTAAAGGGAGGGGACTCCCATGCGCTATCGCTAAAAGATTTATCTGTGGTTGAGCGGATAAACGAGCTTGCCGAAATGGGTGTGAGCTGTGTTAAAATTGAGGGAAGAATGAAGCGTCCCGAATATGTGGCGGCGGCGACTAAAGCTGCATACGACGCAAGGGAGGGAAAAATTCCCGATACTAAAACGCTCAAAAGCATATTTTCACGCAGTGGATTTACCGATGGATATTACAATGATAAAATAGATGGCGAAATGTTTGGCACAAGGCAAAAAGAAGATGTAGTTGCGGCAAATTCAGTGATGGGCGAGCTTGCTGCACTATACCGAAATCCACTCGGCAGGGTGGGGATAAAGCTCTACCTAAGCGCTAAAAACGGCGAGCAAGCAACACTAACAGCAACCGACAGCGACGGCAATACCGCAATTTCATACGGAGAGATGCCCGAGCTTGCAATAAATGCACCCACCACCATGGAGCGAGCGGCTGAAAACCTCGCAAAACTCGGAGGGACACCATTTTTCGCAGAAAGTATTGATGGCGAAATTGGCAGTGGACTGATAATCCCTGCCTCAAAGCTAAATGCACTGCGCAGGGAATGTGTGGACAAGCTAAGGGCGATGAGGGAAGAGGTAAAAGCGCACCCAATCGGTGCAGGGACTATTCCTCAATATAATGGCGATAGAAACAGTGAGCCGCCAAAATGCAGGGTGAGAGTATCCTCATTTAAACAGATAACACCCGAGCTTATAAAAACCGCCGAAGCGGTGATAATGCCTCTATCCATGGCGATAAAATATCTTCCACAAATGGAGGAAGTGCTTAGAAATAAAGTCTGGGCAGAGCTTCCAGGTGTTGATTTTAGGCAGAGCGTCACTAAAGATAGAGTGCAGTCGCTGATAGCGGAGGGAATAGAGCATTTTGTAGTGGGTGGTATCGGGGAAATACTCCTTTGTAAGGAGCTTTCGGCAAAATACATCCATGGGAGTTTTAGGCTGAATGTGTTTAACCAAATCACGGCGGACATCTTAAAGAATATCGGTCTTTGCGACATAGAAGCTTCCTTCGAGCTTTCACTGCAAAAGGCGATGAATTTGCAAAAAGCGGCGCCTACTGGGATGGTGGCTTTTGGATATCTACCACTTATGACATTCAGAAACTGCCCTATAAAATCAAATATAGGATGCGATAACTGCAAAGGCTTTTCGGAGATAATAGACCGCAGAGGAACTGTCTTTTATATAGACTGTGTAGGCGGCAGGGCAAAGCTTTACAACAGCCTACCCCTATATCTTGCGGACAGACAGTCGGAGCTTTTGGGATTTGAGTTTATAACGCTTAATTTCACAAAGGAAAACGCCGACGAAGTAAATGAAACACTCACCGCATATAAAAACGGCAGTGCACCCACAAGGGATATAACAAGGGGACTTTACTACCGAAATGTAAAATAGGAGGACACATGCTAAAAGTTAAAAAACTTCATATTAATGCACAAATTCCAAAGAGGGCTACCGAGGGAAGCGCAGGCTATGACCTCTGCGCAAGACTGGACAGTGCAGTGATTATCAAAAAAGGTTGCATAGAAAAGATACCCACAGGTATTGCAGTGGCGCTACAAAATGGCACAGCAGGATTTATCTTTGGAAGAAGTGGGCTTGGGATAAAGCATGGAATTTCTCCGGCGAATGCTGTTGGTGTGATAGACAGCGATTACCGTGGTGAAATAATAGTGGGACTTATTAATAACGGCAGTGAAGACTTTACCATAAACGATGGCGAAAGAATAGCTCAGCTGATAGTAATGCCGATACAAACCCCCGAAATAGAGCTTGTAGAAGAGCTTGAGTCCACCGAAAGAGGCAGTGGAGGTTTTGGCTCTACGGGGAAATAGAGTGAAGTGAAAAAATATCTGCAAGCTTGTGTAGGTTAAACTTCGCCCCAAATACTAAAGCTTTTAGCACTTAGAAAGGTACAATTATAATTATGGTTAGGATGAAATCAAGCCTTGTACTTATATTTTTTATACTTGCAGGGATAATAGTAGGTTCACTCGTAGCAGGTGCTACTGCTAATATGGCACTCTTTTCATGGCTTTCCTATGGGAGCAGTGTGGGGATATCGGCGTCAAATCCCATGGTGATTGATTTAGAAATACTCGTTATTACATTTGGATTTGAAATGGGAATAAATATTTCACAGATAATATTTATTTTCATTGCGTTATTTTGCTATAATAGCTTTGGAAAGAGAATATAGATATGAAAGATAATAAAAAAAGAGCATTAATACTCGCCTCGGCATCACCTCGTAGGCAGGAGCTTTTAAAAAACATATGCAAGGATTTTGTTGTAGTGGTGTCGGACTGTGAGGAGATTATTGATAACTCACTAAGCCCCGCCCTTATAGTAGAGAGCTTAGCGCTCCAAAAGGCGGAGAATGTCTTTTCACATAATAATCACGCAGTCGTGATAGGATGTGACACAGTGGTAGCTTGCGACGGTGAAATACTTGGCAAGCCCAAAAATGCAGAAGATGCCAAAAACATGCTAAATCTGCTCTCTGATAAAACACATCAGGTGCTCACAGGGGTATGCATAATGGGCGAAGAGCTAAAAAGTGTTTTTTCAGTATGCACCGAAGTGACATTTAAGCCTTTGAGCGAGGTAGAAATAGAGAGTTACATAGATACAAACGAGCCTTTCGACAAAGCCGGCGCATATGGAATACAGGGATTTGGCGGAGCATTTGTTAGAGGGATTGTCGGCGATTATTTCAGCGTGATGGGGCTACCCGTAAATCAAATTTATGAGCATTTGAGACAGCTAAAATTAGATGAATTTCTAAAACTGAGCTAAAACAAACAAGAAATGACACTTAAAGTGATAAATATACAAAATATTTTGTATATTTTTATTGTGTAATAGAACAAAAAACGATATAATAAATACAGAATAAATTCTAAAGCATATTTTCCTGTATTGTTGCAGGGATGATATGTGAAAACACAGGCTTTAAGTTTATTATATTTGATGCCACCTTATCGTCGCTATTCTGGCGGACGAAAGCGCAGGCATGGATTATATCAAAATTTTTCCCGTAATCTCTCCGCCTCAAAAGGATGGGAGAAAGTAACTGAAACTGGGAAAGAAAAAATAAATAATGCATTGTAATAATAAAGGAGAATATAAAAATGTTCGGAATAAAATTCGGTAAAGATATAGGGATAGACCTTGGCACAGCAAACACACTTGTGTTTATGAAAGGTAAGGGCATTATAATGCGTGAGCCATCGGTTGTGGCAGTGGACACAAGAACCGACAGAGTGCGTTATGTTGGGCAGGAGGCAAAGGATGTAATCGGGCGTACACCTGGCTCGATTGTTGCAGTAAGACCGCTTAAGGACGGAGTTATTGCAGACTTTGACATCACTGCAAACATGCTTCAAATATTCATCAGAAAAGCATTTAACAATTCTATGTTTGCAAAGCCAAGAGTTGTAATCTGCATACCCTCGGGTGTTACTGCTGTTGAAAGAAGAGCGGTTAGAGCGGCGGCGTTTAAAGCAGGTGCACGCCATGTTTCAATCATAGAAGAGCCAATGGCGGCGGCAATAGGTGCAGGACTACCGGTTGCAGAAGCCACAGGTAGCATGGTTGTTGATATCGGCGGCGGTACGAGCGAAGTTGCAGTAATATCGCTTGGCGGTATAGTTTCCGCTAAATCTGTGAGAATGGGCGGCGATCAGTTCGACAATGCGATTGTCCAGTATGTAAAGAAAAAATACAATATGCTCATAGGTGAGAGAACTGCCGAAGACATCAAGATAAAAATAGGCTCGGCATATCCATATGAAGGTGAAGATGTGATGAACATTAAGGGCAGAAACTTAGTGGACGGACTGCCTAAAAACATTGATATCACACCCGAAGCAGTGCGTGAAGCACTTGTGGACTCACTTGCAGTGGTAATAGATGCAATTAAAACCACACTTGAAAGAACACCACCGGAGCTTGCAGCGGACATCATAGACAGCGGTATAGTGCTAACAGGTGGCGGTGCAATGCTGAAAGGGCTTGATAAATTAATCGAAAAAGAAACGGGCATGGATGTACATATAGCGGAAAATCCACTCGACTGCGTAGCGGTGGGTACGGGCTCGGTGCTTGAAGATATCGAGCTTCTAAAAGAAGTACAAACAGATGACGACGAAGGTAGATATTAATTGATTTTACATCCAAGATTTTATAAATAGCTAAGACTTAGAGCACGGGGGGGAATGAAATGGGTGATTTTTTTAAAAGCACCAAGTTCAAAATCCTCCTTTGCGTGTTTGTAGTAATTTTCTTTTTCATGCTAAATGCCTCAAGGACAGGGGGCATGGCACCGATAACATCTCGCATAGTAAGCTATGTTGCGATGCCGTTTCAGAGGGCATCCGCCTATATTTCGGAGGAAGTGGGGGGCGTATTTGCAATATTTGCCAATGCGAGTAGTATTGCGGAAGAAAATGAAGAACTGCGCGCAAAGGTGGATGAATTAAACCAAAAAATGATTGAGTACGATACTTATAAAAGGGAGAGCCAATATCTCAAGGAATTTTTGGAGATAAAGGAGCAAAACCCAACACTGGACTTTGAACCCGCAACTGTAATAGCAAGGGATGCAAACGACAGATTTTACTCATTTACAATAGATAAAGGAAGCACAAGCGGAATTGAAGTGCGTGATGCAGTCATAACTCCGGGTGGGCTTGTAGGCGTTGTCAGTGAAGTGGGGGATATCCACGCAAAGGTAATTACAATAATCGATATATCGCTTGAAGTGAGTGCGGTTAGCTCGGCATCAAGGGATATCGGGATTGCGGTGGGAAGTGTTGATGTTTCGCAGGATGGAAATCTACTCTTCACCCTCTTAGACCGTGACACAGAGCTTGCAGAGGGCGATTTGATAGTCACTTCGGGATATGGGGGGCAGTATCCAAGCAATATAGTTATAGGGACTGTAATAAAAGTGGAGGACGACCCAAGCGGAACTTCTAAATACGCAGTGATAGAGCCAGCCGCCGACCCTAAAGAAGTGAGCGATGTACTGGTGATAAAAGACTTCTACTACGAAGAAAGCATGGACGAAGAGTTTAGAGCAGAGCAAGCGGATACAGAAAATGATACTGAAATAGAAGATACAGAGGATGCAGTGGATACAGTAGAGCCATCCGTAGAATAAAATTTAAAAATCGCTTAAAAATAAAGGGGGTGTGTGGCTATTAAAGACAATAAAATTAGAATATATACCTTTAAATTTCTAAGCTATATATTAATTGCGATAATACTGCTCGTAATGCAAACCACACCCAATTTTTTAGAGATTTCAGGCATAAAACCACTGCTTTTAGCACCACTGCTTTTAGCGGTGGCAATGCTTGAGGGGGAATTTATAGGTGGGCTTTTTGGGGCGTTTGCAGGCGTGCTTGCGGATTATGCCTCCCACACATTCTTTGGCTTTAATTCCATTGTTTTTTTAACCGCAGCAGTAACAGTGGGGCTTTTAACCACATACTACATACACAATAAGCCTTTAAACTGCGCTATTTTCACACTCTCAGTGCTTCTCGTCAGAGGTTTAATAGAATACTATTTCTTTTATGATATGTGGATTGATTATGGCTCTGTGGTGATACTTATTAATGAGATAATACCCACGGCAATTTACACTGCATTATTTGCTGTGCCGATATATTTACCTATTAGGTATTTAAATAATTATTTTCAGTTTAAAATAGAGGATAATTAGCAAAAATAATTTTAGTGGAGGTAGAAAATGGGCAAAAACAAAATAGTTAAAATTCGAATACTAATTCTATCTTCACTGCTGATTTTAGTGGGGCTATTTTACTCTATAAGGCTTGTTGACCTTCAAATAGTAAAAGGCGAAGATTATTATAATCAGCTCAATAGGGGAAGTAGCAGAACTCAAGTGATAGAGGCGGCAAGGGGAGAAATTGTAGATAGAAACGGCGTTGTGCTCACGGGCAACAGGACAAGCTATGATGTGGTATTTGACCGTGCCTTCATGCCCAGCGAAACCCAAAACGAAATAATAGCCGAAACTATTCTACTAATGGAAGCGGAGGGCGCACTCTGGGAGGATGCACTCCCGATAAGCGAAACAGCACCCTATGCTTTTGACGAAAATTCAGATTCAGAAATTTCAAGGCTTCAAAATCTATTAAATGTAGGGAGCTACACCTCGGGAGAAGATGCGTTCATATGGCTTAAAGAGCGATATGGCTTAGAAGATTTGGAAGACACAACTGCGAGAAAGGTTGCAGGGGTGCGATACGGCATGGAAATATCACAGTTTAGCATTTCAAACCCCTATGTTTTTGCAAGGGATGTAGATGTAAATACCGCAGTGCTCATAGGTGAGCAAGGGTATAGACTGAGCGGAGTGAGCATTGATGAAACAGCGGTGAGAGAATACACCGACGGCGATCTTATTCCCCATGTTCTCGGGCGAATTGGGCCAATTTTCCCCGATGAGCTCAGCGAAAAATTAGAAGAGGGATATATAGCCACGGATTTAATCGGTAAGGACGGCATTGAAGCGGCATATGAATCAGAGCTAAAGGGCACGGACGGCAAACGCTCTGTATATATAGATGCGCAGGGTGAAGTAATAGATGTGGTAGAGGAAGAAGCACCGATACCCGGCAAAACTATTCAGCTTACAATAGATGCCGAGATACAACGGGTGGCGATAGACGCACTCGAAGCAAAAATCAAAAGCCTTAACGAAACAGCACCAGCAGGACAGGGCAAGGAAGCAGATGCCGGTGCAGTGGTGGCAATTGATGTAAAGACTGGGGAAGTGCTCGCACTGGTCACATACCCAACCTATGATCAAAGCAGTTACAATCAGGATTATAATGAGCTGATACAAAACCCACTAAACCCAATGTATAACAGGGCACTTCTCGGAAGATATGCACCAGGCTCGACATTTAAACCAAGCGTAGGTATTGCAACCCTTAATGAAGGGATAGAAACTGCATTTAGCACAGTGCTCTGCACAGGAATTTACACCCATTACAGCGATTATCAACCTGCCTGCCTCGGCGTGCACGGCAATTTGAATTTGGTATATGCACTCACAGTTTCCTGCAATAGCTATTTCTACGATGTGGGAAGAAGACTTGGAATAGACCTAATAAACCAATATGCAGGAGATTTAGGTTTTGGAAGTACCACGGGAGTGGAGCTAAGCGAATATGAGGGCAGGCTTTCTACCCCAGAAGTAGCCGAGCAATACGGCGAATTTTGGAGTGCTGGTAGGGTTATAGCCAGTGCAATAGGGCAGGGATACAATGAGTTTTCCCCCATACAATTTGCAAACTATACCGCAACATTAGCCAATAGGGGCGAGAGAATGGACTTAAACTTAGTAAAAGGCATAACCTCCTACGACGGCGAAGAAACATTTTTTCAGGCAACCCCCACAGTGGTAAACGACATGGATTATGTAGACCCTGCACATTTTGAAACAGTGATAGACGGCATGGTAGCGGCTTCAAGAGTGGGTACTGCCGCATATGATTTTGGCAGTTATTTTGTGGATGTGGCATCTAAAACAGGTACACCCGAAACCTCCGCACTTCCAAATTCCACATTTATAGCCTTTGCACCTGCCGATGACCCTGAAATCGCAGTGGCGGTTATCATAGAAAAGGGATGGCATGGATATACGGGTGCACCGGTAGCAAAAGAGGTATTTACTAAATATTTTGAGCTGTATGGCGAGGGAGAAACCGCACTTCCAGAATATATGCTACCCATCGAAGAACTGCCCATAGAGGAAACAAGCGAAGAAACAATACAAACGGTGGTGAATACAAATGAGTAAAACCATACTTATAACCTCGGGCAAGGGCGGTGTAGGTAAATCCACTATATCGGTGAGCTTAGCCAAGCTGCTTGCGCAAAAGGGAAAAAAAGTGGTGCTTATAGAGCTCGATAGCGGACTGCGAAGCCTTGATTTAATGCTTGGGGTGGAGGATAAGGTAGTGTACGACCTCTCAGACATCATCTCGGAGGGATATGGAACTCAAAAAGCACTGATACCATGCGACAAAGCGGGAAATCTCTACCTCATTGTAGCGGCGTATAAGTCAAATTTCGTACCCGATAAAAAAATACTCTCACAAAAAATAAAGCAGCTTGAAGACTTCTGCGATTATATAGTACTTGACAGTGGCGCAGGATTAGGCGAAACATTTGAAAATGCAGCAGAAATATCCGATATGGCACTCGTCGTGGTAACACCGGACCATATCTGCGTGAGGGATGGCAGAAATGTGGCGGATAAACTTTTTGAAAAAGGAGTTTGTGAAACTTCTTTGATAATCAATAAAGTAAATTTACAAAGCAAAAATCAAATTGAGAATTTTGATAAAATTATAGATACTACTGCACTTAGATTAATTGCGGTACTCCCATATGTGGAAGGCTTCTGGGTGCAAAACTTTGGAGCTAAAGAAGAAGTGCTCAAAAAAAGTTTGAATAATTTGGCTTTAAGGGTACTCGGAGAGAATATACCGCTTGCAATCAAGTGAATTTAGTTATATAATAAATGTATAAGCAATGATTAAAACACATTTTTATTTTGGTTTTGATATTGCAAATAAAAAATATATATAAGTTTTAATATACATACCAATTTATTTAGGGAATAAAACATAGCAGATATATAGAGAATTAGTGGTGCGGATAATAGCATTATTCCCACTCACAAAAATAAAGATGCAAAGAAGGTTGAATGTATGAACATAGCACTTATAGCCCATGATGCCAAAAAAGAACTGATGGTACAATTTTGCATAGCCTACTGCGGTGTACTCAGCAGGCATAATCTTTGTGCAACGGGCAGGACGGGCAAATTAGTGTCCGAGGCAACAGGACTAAGTATTTTTAGATTTCTAAGCGGCTCCCAAGGCGGTGACCAACAGGTGGTTTCTCGTATCGCTTGCAATGAAATAGATTTACTATTATTCATGAGGGATCCAAACAACACTACAAAAGACAGTGACTACGCAGGTTTACTGCGTCTTTGTGATGTCCATAATATCCCAGTGGCAACAAATATAGCCACTGCAGAAGCGCTTATTCATGCACTTGAGCGCGGTGATTTGGACTGGAGAAACATAGTAAATCAAAACAGATAGTCACGCAAAAGCTCCAATCTGAATCTTACCGCCCTACAAAATGGGTGGACGAGTAGTGTGGGTAATGTTTAGCATTATTTACAGTCGAGATTTTCTTCGTCCCTATGCGTGTATACGTCATGGGGGCGATTAATTTTAATTAATAGATTATAGGAGGTAGAAAAGATGATAACACAAGCACCAAAGGGAACAAAGGATTTAATGCCGTCACATGTGCATAAGTTTCAGTATGTGGAACAAATGGCGCTAAAAGTAGCTTTGCTATATGGCTTTACAGAGATAAGGACACCCACATTCGAGCATACAGAGCTATTTGTACGCTCGGTTGGCGATACAACGGATGTTGTGCAAAAAGAAATGTACACATTCGAAGACAAGGGCGGACGCTCAATTACACTGCGCCCAGAGGGCACAGCAGGGGTAATGCGCTCACTTTTGGAAACAGGGCTAATAAACGAAGCGATGCCACAAAGATTATCATATGTGATACCATGCTACCGCTATGAAAAGCCACAGTCGGGTAGGCTAAGAGAATTCCACCAATTTGGAGTGGAATTAATGGGAGCGCCACAACCCTCAGCAGATGCTGAAACAATGGCATTAGTGGACACTCTATTTAAAAAATTAGGCGTTACAGACATTCACTTAGAGATTAACTCCATAGGTTGCCCAAAATGCCGCCCCGACTATCAAAAAAAGCTGATTGCCTATTTCGAAAGTCATAAGGACAAGCTTTGCAAAACCTGCCTTGACAGGCTTTCTAAAAACCCACTCAGAATACTTGACTGCAAGGAAGAAGCTTGCTCGAAGATTGCGGCAGATGCACCGGTGATGCTAAATCATCTCTGCGAAGAGTGCGACACTCACTACAAAACAGTAAAAGAGCTTTTAACAGAGCTTTCAATAGAATATAAAGAAAACACAAGGATAGTACGAGGACTTGATTATTACACCAAGACCGTATTTGAATTTATCAGCGATAAAATAGGTTCGCAAGGCACTGTTTGCGGTGGTGGACGCTATGATGGCTTAGTGGAAACCCTCGGCGGTAAACCAACAGCGGGTATAGGATTTGGCCTTGGAATAGAGCGCCTTGTAAGCGTGATGGAAAACTGTGGAGCAAGCTTCCCGACACCCCCCGTATGCGATTTATATATTGCAACCATGGACAAAGCCTCAACACTCTATGCAGCTAAAATTGTAAATGCTATGAGGCTTTCCGAGATGTATGGGCAAACCGATATAGTGGGCAGAAGTGTTAAATCACAGATGAAATATGCTGATAAAATAGATGCGAAATACACAATGGTACTCGGCTCCAGTGAAATGGAAGAGGGCAAAGCAAAACTAAAAAATATGCAAAACGGCGAAACAGAAGAAATTTTACTCGACGATGCATTTGTAGAAAATTTCAGAGGGAAATTATAGTATAAAAACACAACGGAGGAGAATTTATGGCAGACAATATGAACGGGCTCAAACGCAGCCACTATTGCACCGACCTTAATATAGAAAATGTAGGGCAGGAAGTAGTGGTGTCAGGTTGGGCGGCGAAAACAAGGGATTTAGGAAACCTTATCTTTATAGATTTAAGGGATAGAAGCGGTATAGTACAGCTTGCTTTCGGCGATGAAAGTGCGCAGGAGCTTCGTGATAAAGCGGCTTCTGTAAGGGCGGAATTCGTCCTTATGGCAAAAGGTGTAGTGAGAAAGAGGGAAGCTGTTAATAAAGAAATTAAGACGGGCGAAATAGAGATATTTGTAACCGATTTAAGAATACTTGCAAAATCCGCAACTCCCCCCTTCGAAGTTTCCGATACCACAAATGTAAAGGAAGAATTAAGGCTTAAATACCGCTATCTCGATTTAAGACGCAGTGAAATGCAGGACACAATGATACTACGCCACAAAATCGTAAAAGCAACAAGGGATTATTTTGATAAAAATAATTTCTTAGAAGTGGAAACACCGATACTTATCAAATCAACCCCCGAGGGTGCAAGGGATTATCTTGTGCCTTCCCGTGTGCACGAGGGCAAATTCTACGCACTCCCACAGTCCCCACAGCTGTATAAACAGCTTCTGATGCTCTCAGGGTACGATAGATATATGCAGATTGCAAGATGCTTTAGGGATGAGGATTTAAGAGCCGACCGCCAACCCGAATTTACTCAAATTGACCTTGAAATGTCCTTTGTGGATGAAGAGGATGTAATGAGTGTAAATGAGGGCTTCATGGCCCAGTGCTTTAAAAATGTGCTCGGCATAGAGGTGAAAACACCATTTAAGCGCATACCATACGACGAAGCTATGGACAGATACGGAAGCGATAAGCCGGATACACGCTTTGGCTTAGAGCTTGTTGACATCAGCGATATTGTAAAAAATACTGAGTTTAAAGTGTTTGCAGGTGCGCTTGAGGCAGGTGGCAGTGTAAGGGCAATTAAGGTGCCAAAAGCCGCCGATATACTCACAAGAAAAGAAATAGACAAGCTCACAGACCATGCTAAGACATATAAAGCAAAAGGGCTTGCATTCACAAGGATTACCGCAGAAGCACGCTCATCTTCCTTTGAAAAATTCTTAAGCGAAGCTGAAGTAGCAAAAATAGATGCAAGGCTTGAGATGACCACTGGCGATGTACTGCTAATAGTGGCTGATGCAAACAATGTGGTTTACGACGCACTCGGCGCACTTAGAACACGCCTTGCGGAAAAATTGGGTCTTATAGAAAAAGGGACATTCGATTTACTATGGGTTACAGATTTCCCACTCTTTGAGCACGACGAAGAAGAGAACAGATATGTTGCAAAACATCATCCATTCACCTCTCCAAAACTCGAAGACATCGAAAAACTAACATCCGACCCTGCAAATGCCAAAGCAAGAGCATACGACCTCGTGCTAAACGGCACCGAAATAGGTGGGGGCTCTATAAGAATAAACGACCCAGACATGCAAAACACTATGTTTAAAGCCCTCGGTTTTACCGAAGAGCAGGCGCAGGACAGATTTGGATTCTTGCTCGAAGCATTTAAATATGGAGTGCCACCACATGGCGGCATGGCATACGGGCTTGACAGACTGGTAATGCTTATGGCTGAAAAAGAGTCGATTAGAGATGTAATAGCATTCCCTAAAGTGCAAAATGCAAGCGAACTCATGACAGCATGCCCCTCCGAAGTTGAAGAAAAATCACTAAAAGAGCTCCATATTGCAGTGAGCATTGAAGAAAACAAATAGCATATCAAAAATGCATAATATAAAAGTAATAAGTAAGAGGTAAGTAATAGTTAATAACTTATACGAAAACCGCTGATTTTCTATTTTAATAATGTGGCAAAGACATTTCTGCACTATTTATATTATGTTAGGATGTAAGGATATGCAAAGTAAAAAAATATTGCTTCCATTAACCTTTATACCAATTATTATAGATATATTATTAACTGGACAATTATGGCTTCATTCATAGGCATGTTGATTTTTTATATCTTGCCTTTCTTAGTTTTAGCGTTTTGGTATTGGATTGGAAGCCCATTGCACCTATACTGATTGGCAATATTACAGGTCTTTTATCATTGACAATGTATTTTTGGCAACTTGTTTTTACAAATCTAAAGCCACCGCCGTCGGCGGTGGCTTTTATTTACGCTTAGGTATATTGATTGTAATATTTTAGATTTGTGATAGAGAGTTTTTATTGGAATTTCTGATTATTTCCGCTCTTTTCTACTACAGATTGTATAATTAAAATAAAATATTACAGTTTTCGAGCATTTTCGAGCATTTTCTACCTCTTGATTTTGCCCTCTAAATGCACTGCAAATCTTTTGCCGAGCTCCTTAGCTTCAAGCAAATCTCCTTCGCTCGGAACAAATAGCACCTTATGCCCCTCTTCAAAAACTTCCACCTTTACACCTTTTAGCCTGCCGATAATATTGGGCACTCCCTCACCGCTCCAACCATATGAGCCAAATACCAAAGCGTCTTTCTTTTGGATATTGATAGCATCAACATGGCTTAAGAGTTGCCAAAGAGGTGGCAGAGCGTCCCTGTTTATCGTGGGGGTACCCAGTGCAAAAGCATCGGAAGTGGCAAGCTTTTCGCAGAGGGTGTTAATGTCATGATCAATTATGTCAAAAAGCTCTACCTTAGCGTCTGCAATAACCGAGGTAATTCCATCCGCTATGGCATTAGCAAGCATTTTAGTGTTTCCATATGCTGAGGTGTAGAAAATCGGTATTTCTGGTTGTTCATTTTTTTGCGGTGTGCTCCAAGTCCTATACGCATTCATAACATAGTCAAGCTCATGCTCTTTTGAGAGCACAGGCCCATGGCTTACACAAGCAAAATTTATATCAAGGTCTTTTATCTTATCAAGCCCTGATAGCACATATGGTTTAAAGGGAGAAAATATCGCATCGTAATAGTTTTTTACCGAACTGCGATATTTTAAATCGTAGTGGATTTTGCTGTCAAGTATATATGGTTCACAGTAGTGGCTTCCAAGGAAATCACAGGAAAAGAGGACTCCATCTTCTTCAAGATAGGTGAACATCGAATCAGGCCAGTGGAGAAATGGTGCGTTTATAAATTTAAGTGTTTTTCCGCCAAGCTCAATTTTTTCTCCGTCTGCGGCAACTTTAAGCGGCAAATCATCCCTGTTGCATATATTTTTTATATATATGCTCCCAGCCCTTGAAGCTATAATTTGCGCATTTGGCATATGGGGAAGCAGTTCTTCAAGGCTTCCTGTGTGGTCGGGCTCACAGTGATTTAATATTATATAGTCGATTTCGGCAGGGTTTACCACTGATTTAATATTCTCTAAAAAAGTATCGGTAAAGGTTTTGTGTGAGCACTCTATCAATGCGGTTTTATTTTCACCTTTAACTATATACGCATTATAGCTTGTGCCATATTCAGTGCTCATCACCACATCAAAAACTCTCATATTGGGATTAAATATCCCCACAAAATATACGCCATTTGTAATTTGCATTGTAACTCCTCCTTTGTTTTTACTGGGTGGATAAATCTCTTAAATAAAACCAATGGTTGACGAAAAAATTCGCCAACCTTTAGTCGTGTTTTTACTCACTGCTATTCTTCGCTGAACATATCCTTGCCCACACCACATAGGGGGCAAACATACTCTTCGCTTACATCATCCCATTCTGTACCGGGATGAACATGTTGGTCTGGTTCGCCATTTTGCGGATCATACACATAACCGCAAACAGTGCAAACATATTTTTTCATAATACTTCTCCTCTGCTTAATTCAATATTTATAAATCGCTTAAAATATTCCTGCGATTTACTTCAATATATAGTATATCCAACTACGAGATAATTTTACCATATTTTATATTATTTTTCAGCTAAATTAATGAGTTTTTTCAAAAAGCAAAATTTTTTGGTAATTTATACATAAAGCACCAGCTTGCTTTTAGCGTAATTCTCCCCACTTCTGCAAATGCCTTGTTAAAATTTTTATTGTGGGCACTAATTATTATTTCTATATGGAAATGAGTGCCTTTAATTAGGAATTTTTGAAATTTAATAGAAAGCAAAATTAGCTGTGATTATTTTACAGCTAATTTTTATCCTCTAAAATCCCCCGTCTGCATTGATTTTTATTTTTTTTTGTTGTATAATATCATAATAAGTAAAGTTAAAACAAAAAAATGTTCTTTATACTCAGTCTTTAAAAATAGGGGGATTACAAATATGTCTGAAGCAAAACAAAAAGCGCTCGACACGGCACTTGCACAAATTGAAAAGCAATTTGGTAAAGGTGCTATAATGAAGCTTGGTCAAAACGAAGCGATGAGTGTTGAAGCAATATCAACAGGCTCGCTCTCACTCGATATAGCACTCGGAATAGGCGGTGTGCCAAGAGGGAGAATAGTTGAGATATACGGCCCTGAAAGCTCGGGTAAAACCACCGTTGCACTACATATAGTTGCAGAGGCACAAAGAGCTGGCGGCGAAGCGGTGTTTATTGATGTTGAGCATGCACTTGACCCAATTTACGCTAAAGCTTTGGGTGTTGATATCGACTCACTATTGGTTTCACAGCCCGACACTGGCGAGCAAGCACTTGCAATCGCCGAAGCACTTGCACGCTCGGGTGCGGTGGATGTTATAGTTATCGACTCCGTTGCGGCAATGGTTACAAAAGCCGAAATGGAGGGCGAAATGGGTAGTACACAGGTGGGCGTGCAGGCAAGACTTATGTCGCAAGCACTGAGAAAGCTCACAGGTGCTATCAGCAAATCAAATTGTGTTGCAATATTTATAAATCAGCTCAGAGAAAAAATCGGTGTGGTATATGGCAATCCCGAAACCACTCCAGGTGGTCGTGCGCTTAAGTTCTACGCTTCGGTAAGGCTTGATGTAAGACGCTCTGAACAGCTTAAAAACGGCACCGAAGTTATCGGTAACCGCACAAGAGTAAAGGTAGTTAAAAATAAGGTTGCGCCGCCGTTTAAAGAAGCTGAGTTTGATGTTATGTACGGACTTGGTATTTCTAAAGAGGGTGAAATACTCGACCTTGCAGTAAAACTTGAAATAATCAACAGAAGCGGTGCATGGTTTAGCTATCAAGGCGATAGGCTTGGACAGGGTCGTGATAATGTTAAGGAATATATGAAAGCAAATCCACAGTTTACTGAAGAAGTGGCTGCACAGGTAAGAGCGCAGGCACATCAGCTCGCCTCCGCACCTAAGGTGCTGAAAAAAGCTGTTAAAGCGGCAGCGGCAGTGGATGTTGCAGTAGAAGTTGACGACAAATAATGCGTATAACCGAGATAACCGTCACTAAAAAAGGGCGGTATAGCATATATGCGGACGGCGAGTTTTTCGCCGCTTTACATGAAGATGTATTTTATGCCGAGCAGATAACTGTCGGCTGTGAGATGCAGTTTGATAAACTATTAGAGCTTAAGGCGCTGTCCGAGGGTAAGATAACGAGGGACAGAGCCTTTAAGCTATTGTCTGCGAGGAGTTATACCGCAAAGGGTCTCTATGAAAAGCTTTTAAAATATGGAGAACCCGAAATTTGCGAGCAGACAGTGGAGCGAATGGCTCAGCTTGGGCTTATAAATGATACAGAGTACGCATATGCTTATGCGAGGGATTTATATAATCTGAGGAGCTTTTCTAAAAAGCGAATCGTGATGGAGCTTGTACAAAAAGGTATTGACCGAGAGCTTGCAAAGGAAGCCTCCGAGCAATTTGAAGAGGAGCAGGAAGCGTCCCGTGTAGAGGAAATACTACAAAGACGATATGGCGATAAGCTTTTAGACCCTAAGGAAAAAAATCGTGCATTCCAGTATTTAGCCAGACAGGGATTTTCATACAGCGATATAAAGGAAGCTATTGCACGCTGTGCCGAATATTTGGAAGATGAAGTTTAAAGTAAATTTCAGGCTTTAAATATACAAAGCCTTTTTATAGTTATTTTCTGCTTTGCAAAAGAAAGGGATGATCATAAATAATGACAAGAAGAATTGGGATGGTGTCCCTTGGGTGCTCAAAAAATCAGGTGGACGGAGAGCTTATGCTATCACTGCTTGGCAAAGCAGGGTATGAGTTTTGTGCCGACCCACAAATGTGCGACGCTATAATTATAAACACCTGTGGATTTATAGAGGATGCAAAAAAAGAGTCGATAGACAATATTCTTGAGTTCTGCGGTATGAAGGGCGAGGGCAGTCTAAAGGTAGTGGCTGTCACAGGATGTCTTGCAGAAAGATATAGAGAAGAAGTTGCAAAGGAAATGCCCGAGGTGGATGTTGTACTTGGTATCGGCAAAAATAGCGATATAGTCGATGTAATAGACAGGGCACTCACTGGCGAAAAAACAGCGCTTTTTGCGCCTAAAGAAGAGCATATCATAGAGGGTGAGCGCATTTTAGTAAACCCACCCCACTATGCATATATAAAGGTAGCAGAGGGATGCGACAACCGATGTTCATACTGCGCCATCCCCCTTATAAGAGGTAATTTTAGAAGCCGTAAGATGGAAAATATCATCCATGAAGTAAAATCACTTGTGCAAAAAGGGGTAAAGGAATTTAATCTCATCGCACAGGATACTACGAGATATGGTGAAGATATATATGGAGCGCTTAAACTGCCCGAGCTGATAAAAGAAGTCTGTACCATCGATGGTGTGGAGTGGCTTAGAATACTCTACTGTTACCCCGAAAGGATAACGGATGAGCTTTTAGATGTTATGGCAAGCGAGCCTAAAGTAGTAAAATACTTAGATATTCCCATCCAGCATGCGAGTGGAAAAATATTAAAAGAGATGAACAGGCGTGGAGATAGGGACAGCATATCGGCACTGATGAAAAAAATCAGAAAAACAGTGCCTGAAATAACCCTTAGAAGCACTGTAATCACAGGTTTTCCGGGTGAAACCAATGAAGATTTTGAAGAGCTGTGCAATTTGGTAGAAGAGGTGAGATTTGAGCGCCTTGGAGCATTTGCATACTCCCCAGAAGAGGACACCCCTGCATTTTTGATGGAAAACCAAATTGACGATAAGCTAAAACAAAGGCGCAAAGACATAATAATGGAAATACAGCATGGTATTGCCACCGAAATAGCCGAAAAAAGCATCGGGAAAGAGCTCGCTGTTTTAGTGGAAGGCTTTGATGTAAATGAGGGTCTGTATTTAGGCAGAAGTGCCATGGATGCACCCGATATTGACACAAGGGTGTATTTCGTGAGCGGTACACAGCATGAAGCCGGAGAATTTGTAAATGTGCTTATTACCGCCACCGATGAATATGATTTGATCGGCGAGATAAAAATGTAGTATTGGGATAGTTTAAAATAAATTTTAAGCTAATCTCTATAAAATCTACTTAGGGTAACTTCCCAAAAACGAACCGTTTTTTTATTTACCCAAAAGCCCCATACCTATGTCAGCCCACCTTGTAAGGCGAGA
>CAYJLI010000027.1:0-12838 GCA_964371155.1 uncultured Oscillospiraceae bacterium
TCGAACCCACGAACCTGCTCATTACGAATGAGCTGCTCTACCAACTGAGCTACTTCAGCAGAAAATAATAAATACAATAAAATTTCATATCTTCACCCATCATGGCAACTCACCATGGTATAAGAGGATATAGGGAAAGATTTATAATAAAATTAGCCAGCAGTTAGGGTAAATAATAAGTGTGTATAAAATATAGTGAATGGGTATAGGATGAATTTTTCGGATTTTGCTTGCGCTCATTATATCATTTTCAGCATTTATTGTCACTGACACGATGTAACATTTGATACAAAAATAAAATTTCTGTGAAAGCTGTGCAAATGCATAATTGGTTTTTATGAAAAATAACCAATGTAAAGCTTGGAAATTAGCTCCTAATAGCTTAAAACAAAAAATGTTTTTGTGAATCTGTGTGTAGGGTAGTAGATTTTAGAGCTTAAATATGATATTTTCCTTTTGTATATTTTTTCTTTGGGTACTATCACCCCCTCACGAAGCAGTGAATAAAATAATATAAACAAAATTTAATTAATAACACAGTAAAATTCATACTAATTGTTAAAAAAATGAAATATATTTGTGCATATATACATAATTTAGACATAAAATGTTAATTTAATATTGTAAGTATGATAACTTTAATGTATAATTACTCTAATTATATTATAAGGAGGAAAGAAAATAATGTCTAAATCACCTGAAAAAAGGGGTCAATTTGGCTCTTCCCTTGGGTTTGTATTAGCGTCTGCTGGTTCCGCAGTAGGACTCGGTAATATATGGAAATTTCCACGCATGGCATTTAACTACGGCGGCGGAGCATTTATTTTAATCTATATATTTATAGTAGTATTTATCGGTGCCACTGTAATGCTCACCGAGCTCACAATAGGGAGAAAAGTCCATAAAAACTGCGTAGGTGCGCTGAGGACGCTCAATAAAAAATGGTCATTCATAGGCGGACTTGGAATACTCACAGGGTTTATTATACTTTCATATTACAGCCATGTTGGCGGATGGGTGTTAAAATATGCGGTAGGATACCTATTTACACCCGAAGTAATATTCAATGATCCAACTTCATTTTTAGTTGAAAATGTTTTAGGGGCGAGCTCTTTCCCAATTGAGGGAGCAATAATATATCCGGCAATAGTTATGCTAATTACAGTGTTTATAGTAATAAAAGGCATTTCCGGCGGTATTGAAAAAACCAATAAAATACTTATGCCAGCACTATTTATTATGCTGATTGTCATGGGTATACGCGGACTCACAATGCCAGGCGCTTCGGAGGGTATAGCACATCTACTCACAATTGATTTTAGCACACTCACACCGAACACCATCATGCAAGCACTTGGGCAAGCATTTTTTTCATTATCACTTGGAATGGGTGTAATGTGTACCTATGGCTCATATTTAAGCAATGATTCAGATTTGGTAAAGGACACATTTACAATCTGTGGACTGGACTCAGCAGTAGCGCTCATAGCGTCTTTCGCAATTATTCCAATAGCTTTCTCTGCAGGACTTGAAATTCCCGGAGGAGCTGGAAGCGCTGGATTTGGATTTATTTCAATGGCTGAAGCGTTTAAAACAATGCCTGCAGGTCAAATATTTGGATTTATTTTCTACTTCCTAATGTTTTTTGCTGCAATTACCTCGGCTATCTCAATACTCGAGGGAACAGTAGCATTCTTTAGTGAAGAGTTTAAACTTAGCAGGACTAAAACTGCCATTGCACTTGCACTTATAATGTACTTCTTAGGAATGTTCTACACATTATCGCAGGCTAATATGGACTTAAAACTTCCATGGATGGATGCTAATGGTCTAACCTACCCAATAGTGGGCGACTGGATGGAATTCACCACCGATAAACTCCTAATGCCACTCGGAGCACTTTTATTCTGCATATTCGCAGGATGGATTTGGGGTGTTGATAATGTTTCTGATGAGATAGAAAGTAGTGGTATGAAATTTAAGCTAAAGAAAACCTACACTTTCTGTGTAAAATATTTAGCACCAATTGCAATTACTGTAATACTTCTCAGTGGATTTGGATTTATTAATCTCTAAGATAATACTTCTATTAAGATTTAAATACTAATATATAAATAAGAATACTTCTCCATGATGAAAAGGAGAAGTATTCTTATTTCTTTTTGTGTAAATAAAGCATTTCTAAAAAATTGGAAATAGATTCAAAAAAGCTTAATATTTCTATTTCTTTTATTTGAGTTTTGTGGTAAAATAAAAAAGATAGTATCATATATAGTCATGAGCAAAACTCACTCTTGTATTCGTAAACTCTCAAAGCATAGATGAAAAGCATACAAAACCATATAATATTCACCATACACATAGAGAAGATTTAATTAAAATGTGTAGTTTGGCTTATTCCTATATCACATATAGATTGGAGTGAAGGTATGAAAAATAAAATTGATTTATTTAGACCTATAATTAATACAGCAATATTGTCATTTGTGGCAATTTCATTAGTAGTGGTACTTTTTGATGTTCTCTTACTTGCATATATATCTCCGATAGTGCTAATCTCTGTGGGCTATCTTGTGTACCGAAATCATCAGTTTAATACCTATGCAAATACATATCTTAAAGATGTGAGTAATATTGTAAGCACTATGTATGATAGCACCCTAATTGCATTCCCGATACCTGTGGTTATATGTACAAGTACTTTTGAAATAATGTGGATAAACGAAAAGTTTAATGAGACATTCAAAAGTGAGAATGAATTATTTGGAACATTAATCACCGATTTATTTTCGGAGATTACCACTGAAAGCATTTCTGAGGGAGAGATGGTATCGGTAACATACGAAAATAAAAGATACAGTGTTATAGTTACACAAAACAGTGTAAATGAAAATGGTGGGATTTCCCTTTATTTTATTGATGATACTGAACTTAAAGATAATGCCGAGCTATACAGCAAAATAAGGTCTGCAATAATGTTCATGGTAATAGATAATTGCGATGATATTATTCAAAATTCAAAAGAAAATGAGGGTAGGGAGCTCATAAGCAGAGTTGAGTACGAAGTGAGGAGCTATATTAAAAAGCACGGGGGATTATTTGTCCGCACTGAAAGGGATAAATTCACCGTGATTTTGCCAAGCTATGGCCTTGATAAAATAATAGAGGGCAAATTCTCCATACTCGACACAGTGAGAAATCTATCCGATAGAAAAGAAATGACTGCTACACTTTCAATAGGTGTCAGCCGAAATAATGACGATATGACAACACTCGAGCAAGCTGCTAAGCAAGCACTCGATATGTCACTGGGTAGGGGTGGGGACCAAGCTTCACTCAAAACCCAAAACGGATACGACTTCTATGGCGGTGTCTCCAAAGGCGTTGAAAAGCGTACCAAGGTGAAAACAAGAATTATTGCCACTGCACTTTTAGAGCTTATTGAAACCTGCGATAATGTAATATTTATGGGGCATTCTTTCCCCGATTTAGATGCATTCGGTTCCTCAGTGGGCCTTAGTAAATGTGTGAGTGAAATGGGCAAAAAAGTAAATATAGCAATCAGAAAAAATCGCCATCTTGTTTCACCACTATATGAACGCCTCGAGGAAAATGGCTATGCGGACATATTTGCCACACCCGAAGCACTGATGGAAAAAGTGAATGATAAAACACTTCTCATAATCTTAGATACCCATATAGAGAGCTTTTTAGAGTCTTCAGAGCTTTATAGAGCTTGTAAAAATATTGTAGTTATCGACCATCACCGCAGAATGGTGGGCTATATAGATAATGCAGTAATCTTCTTCCATGAGCCCTATGCTTCGTCCGCTTCAGAAATGGTGTCCGAGCTGATACCATATCTAATGCCAGCAAGAGGAAGCCTTACCAAGATGGAAGCGGAAGCACTACTTGCAGGAATTATGCTTGATACAAAGAATTTCATAATAAAGACAGGTGTGCGCACATTTGAAGCGGCGGCATTCCTTAAAAAGAACGGTGCGGATACCATAGAGGTTAAAAAGCTCTTTAGTGCAAACATAGAGAGCTACCAAAAGCGTTCGGAGCTTGTTTCTTCAGCGAAGATATATAAAGGATGTGCGATAGTTACAGCTAAGAGCAACACCGACATCAAAGTTGTATCGGCACAGGCGGCAGATGAGCTTTTAACAATATCTGGAGTGGATGCCTCGTTCGTACTATTTGAAGATGGTGGCCAAATTGCATTTTCCGCAAGAAGCTTTGGTAAAATCAATGTGCAGATTATTATGGAAGCCCTTGGCGGTGGGGGACATCTCACCATGGCAGGCGCACAGATTAAAGAGATAACCATCGAAAAAGCACTTGAAATGCTAAACGAAGCAATAGATAAATACCATTGCGAAAATACAAAATAAGATTTATAGATATAAAGGAGAAAACCATGAAGGTAATTTTAACACAGGATGTAAAAGGTAGTGGAAAAAAAGGACAGTTAGTAGAAGTTTCGGATGGATATGCTAAAAACTTTCTACTTAAAAAAGGTCTTGCTAAGGAAGCGAATTCACAAGCTATGAATGAGCTTAAAAACAAAGAATCAGCTCAGGCACATCACGCCGAAATGGAAAAGCAAGCGGCGCTTGAAGTAAAAGAGAAACTGCATGAAAAGAAGATTTCCATAAAAGCAAAAGCAGGCACGGGTGGCAGATTATTTGGCTCGGTAACATCTAAAGAAATAGCCGATTCCATTAAAGAGAATTTTAAGGTTGATATAGATAAGAGAAAAATTTCACTGGGCAGTGAAATAAAATCTTTCGGCGATTACACTGTTGAGATAAAACTAATACCGGGTATTTCGGCTTCGGTAACAGTGAGTGTCGGAGAATAGTGTTTGGAGGTAATTAAGGTGGAAGCCATAGAGCAAAGCACGATATTTTCTTCATTGCCATATAATTTAGAAGCAGAGCAGTCGGTACTTGGCTCGGTGTTAATAGACCCAACCTGCCTTCCCGACATTATGGAGATACTAAAACCGGAAAGCTTTTTTCGAGCTCAGCATAAAGAAATTTTTTCTATATATCTCAGGATGTTTCTCTCCTCGCAGATAATAGATTTTATAACAGTGCTCGAAGAGGTAAAAATCTCAAATGTTTTTGCCTCAGAAGAAGATGCAAAGGTTTATTTAATACAGCTTGCACAAGTTGTGCCCTCCACTGCTAATGTGAATGCATATGCAAAGATTGTAAGGGAAAAAAGCTATATAAGAAACCTTATGACGGCTTCCCAAAGCGTGATTGACCTTGCACAGGAAGGGCAAACCGATGCCACTGCATTGCTCGACATGGCGGAGCAGAGCATATTTGATATCAGAAGTGGAAAAGACACCACGGGACTTGTGAGAATTGATGAAGTAATTATAGAAGAGTACGACCGCCTGCAAAAGCTCAGCGGAGACGACAAATCAGAATTCCAAGGCCTTGATTGTGGATTTAGTGCTGTAAATTCAGTGCTCACTGGGCTAAATAAATCCGATTTAATACTACTTGCGGCAAGACCCGGTATGGGTAAAACCTCTTTTGCACTCAATCTTGCTACAAATGTAGCCAAGAACTCTGGCAAAAAAGTGGCAATATTCTCGCTCGAAATGAGTAAGGAACAGCTTGTGTCAAGGGTGCTTTCTTCAGAGGCACTGATACCCAGCCAAAGCCTTAGAACGGGCGAACTTTCGGGAAATGAATGGGTGCGTCTTGGTATGCAGGCACAAATCCTTTCCAAACTTCCCATATATATAGACGATGCACCGGGCATTTCGGTGGCACAGATGAAGGGTAAACTAAGGCGCATAAAAGACTTAGGACTCGTGGTAATAGATTACCTCCAGCTCATGACTGGAAACCGCAGAAATGATAATCGTGTGCAGGAAATTTCAGAAATTACCCGTTCGCTCAAAATCATGGCAAAAGAGCTAAATGTCCCAGTTGTAACTCTTTCTCAGCTATCCCGTGGCCCTGAATCCCGCTCGGACCACAGACCGATGCTTTCAGATTTGAGGGACTCAGGCTCAATAGAGCAGGATGCGGATATAGTTTTATTTTTATACCGTGAAGCGTATTATGATAAAAACATTGAAGAGCAGGGAGTCGCAGAATGTATTGTGGCAAAAAACCGCCACGGTGAAACCTCCTCTGTAAAAATTGCATGGGATGGACAGTTTACAAGGTTTAGCAATTTGGAGTTGTTTAGAAGTGAAGAATAAAGTTTTTGATACAATAAAAACACATAATTTAATAACAGAGAACTCTTCTGTCTGCATCGCCTGCTCGGGCGGTGCAGATTCAGTTGCACTACTGCACTTTTTATATGAAAATAAATTAAAGCTAAAGATAAATGAATTATTTGTTTGCCATCTAAATCACTGTCTCAGGGATGAGGAGAGCGAGAGGGATATGAACTTTGCAAAAGATCTCGCCGAAAGTTTAGGGCTTACTTTTTTTCTTAAGAGAGTTGATGTAAACGAGCTCTGCAAAAGGGAGCATTATTCCACCGAGCTTGGCGCAAGGGTGGCAAGGTATGAATTCTTTGCCGATGTGCATAAAAAAACAAATGCACTGATAGCCACAGCGCATACACTCAGCGACTGCATGGAAACCACAATATTCAACCTCACAAGGGGCACGGGGCTTGAGGGAATGGCTGGGATAAGTGCAAAACGAGATTATATCATTCGCCCGCTAATTTCAGTTACACGCAGTGAGGTGGAGGAATATATTACTGAAAATAAATTAAGCTATGTTACCGATAGTAGCAATCTATCCACCGATTACAGCAGAAATATGCTGCGCCATGAGGTAATACCGAAGCTCTATAATATAAATGCAGCGGCGGATAAAGCTTTTGCAAGGTTATATGAGCAAGTAAGACAAAATCAAAGCTTTATAGAAAAGACAACTTTAGAGGCAATTGAAAATATAACTACCACAAAAGGATATAGCATAGAAAAATTTTCAGAGCTTGATGAATATATAAAAACCACACTTATTGCACATCTATTAAGGGAAAGAAATATTTCAGCCTATTATGATAGGATTTACGATATTCTGACTATAATATCAAACGGTGGAAGAATACAGCTAAACAAAGAGTATTTTTTCGATGCTCAAAAAAATCACTTCAGTATCATAACCGAGGAGAAATTACTTTCCTATTTCAGTACCACAATTGGTGAAATAATGTCTAATAACGGGGAATATGAGCTTCTAAACGGCAAAAAATATAAATTTCATATTCTAAGTTGTGAACAAGTTGAAAATTTTGCAATAAATAAAAATTTAGACTTAAAAAATCTCCTTTCTTATGATAAAATAGATAGCAGTATGATTATAAGGCAGAAGGTGGATGGCGACATCATTAAGCTAAATAAATCATCTTATAGCAAAAAGCTTAAAAAGCTATTTAATGAGCATAAAATACCTGTAAAAGACCGTAAAGAACACTTAGTCCTATCCACAGGAGAAGAAGTTTTGTGGGTTGAAGGAATAGGTTATAGCGAAATACTTTCTAAAAATGAAAACACTAAAAAATTTTTAGCGATTATTGTGGAGGGGACAAAATGAGAAATGACATGGAAAAAATACTTATTTCCGAAGAGGAAATAAAGGCGAAAGTCGCTGAAATAGGAGCGCAAATTACAAAGGACTATGAAGACAAAAATCTGCTTATGGTGAGTGTGCTTAAAGGCTCTGTGATATTCATGGCAGACCTTATGCGTGCGATTGAGATACCTGCGGCAATTGATTTTATGTCGGTTTCAAGCTATGGCAGTGGCATGGTAAGCTCCGGTGTGGTGAAAATAATAAAGGATCTCGATTTTCCGATTGAGAAATATGATTTACTTATTGTAGAAGACATACTCGACAGTGGAAACACCCTAAGTTATTTACTTAAAATACTCTCAAAAAGAAATCCGAAGAGTATTAGGATAGCCACGCTTTTAGACAAGCCAGAACGCAGAAAAGTGCATGTAATACCTGATTATGTATGTTTTTCCGTGCCCGATGAATTCGTGGTAGGCTATGGACTCGATTACAATGAAAAATATCGCAATTTCCCTGAAATAGGGGTACTAAAGCCCGAAGTTTATCAGGGATAAGCTTAAAGTATAGCATAAATTGAGGAGTGAAATAATTGAATAATAAAAACAATCGTAGTGTCAGAGGACTTGGCATGTATGTAGGACTGATACTACTGCTAATGCTAATTGTGTCTACAAGTGGCATGTTTAACAATGAAGAACCAAGAGAAAAATATTCTGTGATAATTGGCTATTTTGAAAATGAAATGGTTGAGGAGTTCACATTAGATCAAAGTAGCAGTCTGCTTACTATGACAATAAAAAACGAGGATGGAACTACTCAAACAATAGAATACACAGTGCCAAACCAATCACTCTTTGTAAATGATGTTGAGCCACTCATAGAGGGGTATAATGAAACCAATCCAGAAGAGAAAATGGTATACGACTATGAACCACTCACACAGCTCCCATGGTGGGTTAGCATACTGCCTTCAATACTGATTTTTGGCGGACTTGCAATACTGTGGTATATGATGCTAAGGCAAACACGTGGTGGCGGCGGAAATGTTATGGGCTTTGGTAAAGCCAAGCCAAGAACAGCCGATGACAGCGTGAAAGTTACCTTTAAAGATGTAGCTGGTGCTGACGAAGAAAAAGCAGAACTCGAAGAAATAGTGGAATTCTTAAAACAACCGAGCAAGTTTAGCGCACTCGGTGCAAGAATACCAAAAGGTGTGCTACTAATGGGCCCTCCCGGTACCGGTAAAACCCTTATTGCTAAAGCTGTTGCAGGTGAAGCAGGGGTGCCGTTCTTCTCAATTTCGGGTTCGGACTTTGTTGAGATGTTTGTCGGTGTAGGTGCTTCAAGGGTTAGGGACTTATTTGATCAAGCTAAGAAAAGCGCACCGAGCATAATATTTATAGATGAAATCGACGCCGTTGGTAGGCACAGAGGTGCAGGACTCGGAGGCGGACACGACGAAAGAGAGCAAACACTAAACCAGCTACTTGTTGAGATGGATGGATTTGCCGCTAATATCGGTGTTATAATTATCGCCGCTACAAACCGCCGTGATATACTCGATCCAGCCCTATTAAGACCGGGCAGATTTGACAGACAAATTGTTGTGGGTTATCCCGATGTAAAGGGTAGGGAAGAAATTCTTAAAGTCCACACAAAAAATAAACCGCTTGCACCCGATGTAGAGCTTTCGGTAATAGCTAAAACTACCGCAGGATTTACAGGCGCAGACCTTGAAAACATCATAAATGAGGCGGCACTATTAGCTGCAAGGGCGGACAGAAAAGCGATAACAATGATAGATGTGCAGGACGCTACCATCAAAGTTATAGCAGGCCCTGAAAAACGCTCCCATGTCTACACCGATAAGGATAAGCGCCTGACTGCATTCCACGAAGCAGGCCATGCACTTTGTACCTATTTTATGAAAAATGTAGACCCCGTGCACCAAATTTCCATTATACCAAGGGGTATGGCGGGTGGTTATACCATGAGCCTACCAACCGAGGATAAGCATTACCGCACCAAAAAGCAGATGAGTGAAGAACTTGTTGTACTTTTAGGCGGTCGTATGGCTGAAAAATTAGTGCTCGATGATATCTCCACAGGTGCTTCTAACGATTTAGAGCGAGTTAGTAAAATTGCAAGGGCTATGATTACCAGATATGGCTTTAGCGATAAGCTTGGCCCAGTTGTATATGGGCAGGACCAAGGAGAGGTATTCCTCGGCAGGGATATATCACAATCTAAAAACTACTCCGATGTAGTTGCTCACGAAATAGATGAAGAAGTAAGACTTGTGATAGATGTAGCCTATAAAAAGGCTGAAGAAATTTTGTCCACTAATATGGAAAAGCTTCATATTGTTTCAAATAGTCTGCTTGAAAGAGAAAAACTTGAAGCCGATGAATTTAACACATTGATGGAGGGCGGCATACTCCCACCACTTGAAACAGAAACCACAGAGAAAGCACTCGAAGCTCCACAAGAAAGTGGAGAGGAAGTTTCTGAAGAAGCAGTATCTGAAAATATAGATATTGTAGCTGCTCAGGAAAATGAGCAAACGGCGGAAACTGAGCAGGACAAAACGGATAATTAATCCCTGCAATAACAAATATTATTGACATTAACCCTCCTATGACGAACTTACCTATTCAATCATAGGAGGGATTTGTTTTGATTTATTATATTAGTACAAAGAGAAATGATGAAATTTTTTGAAAAATGTGTTACAATAAATATATTGCAAATCACTCATAAAGCTATTTAAGGATAATAAATTAGTTAATTTTACTTTTTTAAAAAAAAATAATATTTTTTTAAAAAGTATGCAATAAAATAGCCATCTCGTGCATTACCTATATGTAGCAGGTGGTACCAAATGCTAAGGAGAATACAAAATGTTCTTTGTAATTTCAGACGATACTATAACAAGGGATAAGTCGAAAGACGAAGTTATTGAGCGGATGCTCTTAAATTTAGGCAATGAAAAATTGTCGGAAGATAAGCGAATATGGGCACTTGAAGAGCTTTATAACCTCACAAGAGCATCCGTATATGGATATGCACTCACTACGGTGAAAAATCCCACGGATGCAGAGGACATACTTCAAGATACATATATTCAGCTTTACAAGGGAGCAAAATTCTATAAAGCTCAAGGCAAGCCAATGGCCTATATTATTACAGTGGCTAAAAATTTGTGTATGATGAAGTATAGACAAAGCCAAAAAACAGTGGATGTATCCGAAGAAGAATTTGTAAATTTTGTGGCAGAAAGCCGAGAGCTTTCCACAGAGGATAAAATAGTACTTGAGACATACTTAGGTAAGCTCAGTGAAGAAGAGCGAGAGATTGTAATTTTGTTTGCAGTAGCGGACTTTAAACATAGAGAAATAGCAGAAATGCTTGATATGCCGATGTCCACCGTAATGTCAAAGTACAATAGAGCAATCCAAAAGCTTAAAAAAATTGCCTCTGCGGAAAACTAAGAAAGGAGTATTTTTATGGAACAGAGAGATTTTAATACAGAAAAACAGCTCCGAAAGGCTATTTCTGCCGCTACACCCGATGTATGGGCAAAAATTGAGAGGGAATGTAGAGAAGGAGCAGTGGTTAATATGACTAATACAAATACTAAGAAAAATAAAGGGTTCAGCAGATGGGTAGCAGGTATAGCGGCGGCAGCAATGCTTACAGCGGGCGGAAGCTACTACCTAAACTTAACAGCTAATGCAACAACAGCGATAGTAGGACTTGATGTAAACCCAGGCTTGGAGATTGAAGTAAATGCAGATCAAGAAGTTAATACAGTTAACACCTATAATGAAGAAGCAGTAGAAATACTTGACGATATGGATTTAGACGGTGTAGATCTTGATGTAGCTATGAATGCTGTAATCGGCTCCATGCTTAGCAAAGGTTATCTAACACCTGAGAAAAACACAGTGCTCGTATCCGTGCAGGGAGAAAATGCACAGGTTATTAAAGCACAGGTAGAAACTGATATATCAAACATTCTTTCTGGCACAGGAAGTGAATATGCAGTAATATCCCAAGTGGTAGAAGCGGACACAGCACTTGAGCAAATTGCGTCAGAAAATGTAATTTCCACAGGTAAGGCAAGCTTAATTGAAGATATTATCGAGAAGGACAGCACCCAGAGTTTTGAGAAATTAGCAGGACTCACAGTGCATGAGCTAAGCCAAATTGCAAACGATGATGATATCTTTGAAGATAATGATGACATTGCAATTAATGGTGCAATAAACCAAGACGCATACCTTGGAAATATAGCAGCAGGCGAAACAGCATTTGCAGCTGCAGGAGTGACATTAGAGCAAGCAACTGATTTAGATATCGACTTTGATGTAGAAAATGGTCTTCAGGTATATGAAGTTGACTTTGAAATAAACGGCGTAGAGCACGAATATGTAATAAACGCTATGACTGGTGAAATTATATACAGCTCGGTTGATACTGATGATGACATGGACGATGATGACGACATGGACGATGATGACGACATGGACGATGATGACGACATGGACGACGATGACGACATGGACGATGATGACGACATGGACGACGATGATGATTTCCGCACCCCAGCTTCCACACCAAATACAACTCCAGTAGTGGACAATGATGACGATGACGACGACGATGATGACGACAACGACGATGATCGTGACGATAATGACGACGACAACGACGACGATGATGACAACGACGACGACAACGACAACGACGACGATGATGACAACGACGACGACAACGACGATGATGATGACAACGACGACAACGACGACGATGATCGTGATGATGACTAATTCTACTTTTTGAGTGAGTGAGAATATGATTGTAGTAAGAAAGCGCACCAAATGTGGTGTGCTTTCTTGCTTGTAGGATAATCTTGTAATCTGAAATTAATGATAAGATTGCAGAGAGGGTGTACAAAAAATAAATCAACATTTTTAGTCATACCATAGCATTATGTTATCTTTGTAATTAGATTTGCAAAATGTTATAATAGGGTTAATATAAAATATTTATACAATGAGGGGTGCTGCATATGCCAAAATTCTGTTGTAATTATGATACGGGAGAATATGAGTACATATCACGAGATGGATATAGTTATGACCGTGGTGAGTATGTATACAATTGGGATGATAGTGAGTACATAAGAGAAGAAGAAGAGGAGCGCCAAAGAGAAGAAGAGGAGCGCCAAAGAGAAGAAGAGGAGCGTCAAAGAGAAGAGG
>CAYJLI010000027.1:12938-32695 GCA_964371155.1 uncultured Oscillospiraceae bacterium
CAAAGAGAAGAAGAGGAGCGCCAAAGAGAAGAAGAGGAGCGTCAAAGAGAAGAGGATTGGTACTAATAAAACAAGCAAGTTACATCTAAAATTTAACCATACCCACACAAAAAGAGCCGACACCATCAAGTGTCGGCTCTTTTATAGCAATTACCATTTAATTTAAACTAAATAGTAACCTCAATCATATTTGGCATAGTGCTTTCTTCTTGTTGAATAGCAGGGCCTGTTGGATTGATATCATCATAATTAACTGTACCCGTACCAGCAGGAACAAGCTTACCGATGATAACATTTTCCTTAAGACCAAGCAGATGGTCAACCTTACCTTTAATAGCCGCTTCAGTAAGAACCCTTGTGGTTTCTTGGAATGAAGCTGCGGACATAAAGGACTCTGTTGCAAGAGAAGCTTTGGTAATACCAAGGAGAACAGGGAGGTAGGTTGCAGGTTTGCGTTCGCCACCATCCTCAGCATTCTGCTGATTAATTTCCTCGGTAATTTTGAAGAACTCGGATTTATCAATATATGATCCAGGAATTAGAGCGGTATCGCCTTGTTCATCAATTCTAACTTTACGCATCATCTGACGAACAATTACCTCAATATGCTTATCATTGATATCAACACCCTGTGTACGGTAAACACGCTGAACTTCGCTTATCAGATAATCCTGAACCGCTAGTGCGCCCTGTACTGTGAGAATTTCGTTAGGCTCTGCAGAACCCTCGGTGATATGAGTACCCTTAGTTACCATATCGCCCTCACGAACTTTTAGCACCGAACCATAAACAACTTGTTTTTCAAAGATATCGCCTGTTTCAGGATTTGTAACAATAACAAAGTCATTGCCCTTTGCATCCTTCTGGAAGGAAACTTTACCGTCTATATGGCTGATTACAGCCGCATTTTTAGGCTTTCTCGATTCGAAGAGCTCTTCGATACGTGGAAGACCCTGTGTAATATCACTTGCAGAGGCGATACCACCGGTATGGAAAGTACGCATGGTCAGCTGAGTACCGGGTTCACCGATTGACTGAGCCGCAATGATACCAACTGCTTCACCAATAGCAACCGATTGACCATTTGCGAGATTCGCACCGTAGCATTTGGAGCATACACCAAATTTAGACTGGCAATTCAAAATAGAGCGAATTCTAATGCTTGTGTATCCTGCACTTACAATCTTCTTAGCATCAAATTCATCCATCATCTTGTCTTTGCTTACAATCATCACACCTGTATTTGGGTCGATGCAGTCCTCAGTGAGGTATCTACCCATTAGACGCTCTTCCACATCCTCGATAACACGACCACTGTCGGTGATTTCTTGAATGATAATACCCTCAGTAGTGCCACAATCATCTTCACGAATGATTACATCCTGCGAAACATCAACAAGACGCCTTGTGAGGTAACCTGAGTCGGCTGTACGAAGTGCGGTATCGGCAAGACCTTTACGAGCACCACGGGAGGAGTTAAAGTATTCAAGGATATTAAGTCCTTCACGGTAGTTTGAACGGATTGGAATTTCAATCGCTCTACCGGAGGTGTTGGAGATAAGTCCCCTCATACCTGCAAGCTGACGGATCTGGTCCATCGAACCACGGGCACCTGAGTCCGCCATCATAAAGATGGGGTTGTATTCACCGAAGTTTTCATTAAGTGCATCTTTAACCTTTTGAGTTGTTTCATTCCATATCTTAATAACACGGCCGTAACGAACATCCTCTGATATAAAGCCCCTATCAAACTGGCGCTTGATAGATTCAACTTCTGCCTCAGCCTGTGCAAGGTATTCCTTCTTCTGTGGAGGAATAACCGCATCGGCAACCGCAACAGTGATAGCACCCTTTGTAGAATACTGGAATCCCTGTGATTTTACTTTATCAAGAACTTCGGCAGTCCTTGCAGTACCGTGTACACGGATACACTTTTCAATTATTTTACCAAGCTCTTTCTTGCGAACAAGGAAGCCAATTTCAAGGTCAAATTGTTTTTCAGAATCAGTTCTATCCACATAGCCTAAGTCCTGTGGAATTGGGTCGTTAAACACAATTCTACCAACTGTGGCATCTATAAGTTTAGAAATTTTCTTGCTGCCCATAACTTTAGTCACACGAACTTTAATAGGAGCATGAAGCCCTACTACGCCTGCTTGATAAGCCATGATAGCCTCATTAAAGTCCCTAAACACTTTGCCAGCACCTGGTTCGTCTTCACGAATCATGGTGAGGTAGTATGAACCGAGTACCATATCCTGTGAAGGAACGGCAACAGGTTTACCATCGGAGGGCTTTAATAGGTTGTTTGCCGCAAGCATTAAGAATCTTGCTTCTGCTTGAGCTTCGGCGGAAAGCGGTACATGCACCGCCATCTGGTCGCCGTCAAAGTCAGCATTGTAAGCTGTACAAACAAGTGGGTGAAGTTTTAGCGCTCTACCCTCAACAAGTATCGGCTCAAATGCTTGGATACCAAGTCTATGAAGTGTAGGAGCACGGTTAAGTAGCACTGGATGGTCTTTGATAACTATTTCAAGTGCATCCCATACATCTTTAACAGATGTACGCTCAACCATTTTTCTTGCGCTCTTGATATTTGCAGCAACTTTAAGGTCTACAAGTCTCTTCATAACAAATGGTTTAAAGAGCTCGAGTGCCATTTCTTTTGGCAAACCACACTGATACATTTTAAGCTCGGGGCCAACTACGATAACCGAACGGCCGGAGTAGTCAACACGCTTACCTAAAAGGTTCTGCCTAAAGCGTCCCTGCTTACCTTTTAGCATATCAGAAAGCGATTTTAAAGGACGGTTATTAGGCCCTGTAACAGGTCTGCCACGTCTGCCGTTGTCGATAAGTGCGTCAACAGCTTCTTGAAGCATTCTCTTTTCGTTTCTCACGATAATGTCGGGAGCACCGAGTTCGAGTAGCTTTTTAAGACGGTTATTTCTATTGATAACCCTTCTGTAAAGGTCGTTAAGGTCACTTGTTGCAAAGCGTCCACCGTCGAGCTGTACCATTGGACGAATGTCCGGTGGTATAACGGGGATGATGTCAAGAACCATCCACTCAGGCTTATTGCCTGAGGAACGGAATGCTTCTACAACTTCAAGTCTTTTAAGTAGTTTAGCTCTTTTTTGGCCTGTTGCTGTCTGTAAATCCTCTTTTAGCTCTTCAGCAAGTTCGTCGAGGTTTAGGTTTTGCAGTAGTTTTTTAACAGCTACTGCACCCATGCCAGCTTCAAACTCATCTTCATAAGCTTCTCTTAAATCCCTATACTCTTTTTCAGAGAGTAGGGCGTATTTCTTTAGATTTGTACTTCCTGGGTCAATTACTACATAGGAAGCAAAGTAGAGTACTTTTTCTAAAAGACGGGGAGACATATTAAGTATCAGACCCATTCTTGAAGAAGTACCTTTGAAGTACCAGATGTGGGATACAGGTGCCGCAAGCTCAATATGACCCATGCGTTCACGCCTAACTCTTGCTCTGGTAACTTCAACGCCACAGCGTTCACAAATTTTACCTTTATAGCGAATTCTCTTATATCTTCCGCAATGACACTCCCAGTCTTTCATAGGGCCAAAGATTTTTTCGCAGAAAAGACCGTCACTCTCGGGCTTTAAAGATCTGTAATTGATGGTTTCAGGCTTTTTAACTTCGCCGTATGACCATTCCCTCATTTGATCAGGGGAAGCCAGACCAATCTTTATTGATTCAAAAACATTAAATTCCAAATTGTGTCCCTTCTTCCTTAAAAATTATCATCGGTTAAATCTTCGTCCACGCCCAGATCAATGAATGGATAATCATCCATTGCTTGAACATCTTCAAAATCGGGGTCGAGATCATTTAAATCAGGTTGCTCAATTTCAAATCCGTCATCGAGCTCGCCAGGAACTTCAACAGCGGTGTTATCGAAAATTTCCGCATCCGCAGGTACTAATCCTATATTATCATCGTCATCATAGCTCTGTTTTAGGTCAATAGGATTATTATCCTTATCGAGCACCACAACATCCAAGCTGAGTGACTGAAGCTCTTTAATAAGAACCTTAAAGCCTTCAGGAATACCTGGTTTAGGAACATTTTTACCCTTAACAATCGCCTCGAATGTTTTAAGACGACCTGAAATATCATCCGATTTAACAGTGAGTATTTCTTGAAGTGTATATGCCGCACCGTATGCCTCAAGTGCCCAAACTTCCATCTCCCCGAAACGCTGACCACCGAACTGTGCTTTACCGCCGAGTGGCTGCTGTGTAACGAGTGAGTATGGACCTGTGGAACGAGCATGGATTTTATCATCAACAAGATGGTGAAGTTTTAAGAAGTACATGTAACCAACAGTTACAGAGTTGTCAAATGGTTCACCAGTTCTTCCGTCATATAGGACGGTCTTACCGTTTTCATTTAGGTTAGCTTCTTTTAGTGCCACACGGATATCTTCTTCGTGTGCACCATCGAATACAGGAGTCATGACCTTGTATCCAAGTTCAGCTGCCGCTCTTCCAAGATGCACTTCAAGTACCTGACCGATGTTCATACGAGATGGAACACCGAGTGGGTTTAGTACGATATCGAGTGGACGACCGTCCGGAAGATATGGCATATCTTCTTGAGGAAGTACTCTTGAAACAACACCCTTATTTCCATGACGACCCGCCATTTTATCCCCTACGGAGAGCTTTCTCTTCTGGGCAATATAACAACGAACAACCATATTTACGCCAGGGGAGAGCTCATCGCTATTTTCACGAGTAAATACTTTAACATCAACAATTATGCCGTATTCACCGTGGGGAACACGGAGGGAAGTATCCCTAACTTCTCTTGCTTTTTCACCGAAGATTGCACGAAGCAAACGCTCTTCCGCATTTAGCTCAGTTTCACCCTTAGGTGTAACCTTACCTACAAGAATATCACCTGCACGAACTTCCGCACCAACACGGATAATGCCTCTTTCGTCAAGATGCTTAAGCACATCATCGCCGACATTTGGTATATCCCTTGTGATTTCTTCGGGGCCAAGCTTTGTATCCCTTGCCTCTATTTCATATTCTTCAATATGAATGGAGGTATAAACATCTTCTTTTACAAGGCGCTCATTAATAAGTACAGCATCCTCGTAGTTGTAGCCTTCCCATGTCATAAAGCCTATGAGCATGTTTTTACCGAGGGAGATTTCACCGTCCGCAGTAGAAGGGCCATCGGCGATAACCTGACCTTTAGTCACAATATCACCAACGCTTACTATTGGGCGCTGATTTATACAAGTACCTTGGTTTGAACGGAGGAATTTAATCAGTGGGTGAATGGATAATTCACCGCTTTCTGATTTAACTGCAACTTCATTTGCTGAAACTCTTTCAACAATACCGGAAACTTTTGAAAGTACAACTACGCCTGAATCGACTGCCGCCTTGTATTCCATACCTGTACCTACAATTGGGGACTCGGTTTTTAGTAGTGGCACAGCCTGACGTTGCATGTTAGAGCCCATCAGTGCACGGTTGGCGTCATCGTTTTCAAGGAATGGAATCATAGCAGTAGCAACGGATACAACCATTTTAGGTGATACATCCATGAAGTCTACACGCTCTTTTTCCACTTCTAATATGGAATCCCTATAACGGACATTTACTTTGCTCTTAACAAACTGGCTGTCTTCTGTCAGTGGTTCATTTGCCTGTGCAACAATGAAATTATCTTCGACATCAGCAGTCATATATACAAATTCGCTTTCCACCACGCCAGTTTCTTTATTTACTCTGCGATATGGAGCTTCAATAAATCCATATTCATTTATACGAGCAAATGTAGCGAGGTAGGAGATAAGACCGATGTTAGGTCCTTCAGGGGTTTCGATAGGGCACATTCTGCCATAGTGGCTGTAATGCACATCTCGAACCTCAAATCCAGCTCTATCTCTTGATAGACCACCGGGGCCAAGTGCTGAAAGCCTTCTCTTATGAGTTAGCTCGGCAAGTGGGTTGGTTTGATCCATGAACTGTGATAGAGGAGAAGAACCGAAAAATTCTTTTATAGCCGCAACAACTGGGCGGATATTTATAAGTGCCTGAGGAGTAACTGATTCCATGTCCTGAGTTTGTGTAGCCATTCTTTCACGAATAACTCTTTCCATTCTCGAGAAACCAATTCTGAACTGGTTTTGGAGTAGCTCACCCACTGAACGAATTCTTCTGTTTCCGAGATGGTCAATATCGTCGGTATTACCTATTCCACAGTCAAGGCCGCACATGTAGTTTACAGTTGCAAAAATGTCGTCCTTTATAATGTGCTTTGGAAGTAGGTCGTCACAGCGTTTGGTAATCTCAGCTTTTAAAGATTCTTCATCGGAGCAGGACTCAAGTATTTCCGAAAGCACGGAAAATCTTACCTTTTCATTAATTCCGTATGGAAGGCAATCAAACGACACATAATCTTTAATGTCAACCATACCGTTTGACATAATTTTTAGAGTAGCGTCATTGTCAAGCTTAATGAAAACAGTATCCACACCGCTTTTTTCAATTAGAAGTGCCTTTTCTCTTGTAAGAGTTTCGCCATCTTCTGCGATTAATTCACCTGTGAGAGGATTTGCAACAGGTACTGCGAGTGTACGGCCGATAATTCTGCCGCTTATAGCAAGTTTCTTATTATATTTATATCTACCCACCCTTGAGAGGTCGTATCTTCTTGCGTCGAAGAAGAGGGTATCAATGTGAGTCTGAGCACTTTCTACGGTTGGAGGCTCGCCGGGGCGAAGCTTTCTATACACTTCAAGTAATGCTTCTTCAGTGTTTTGTGTGCTATCCTTTTCTAAAGTTGCACGAAGCATCTCGCTATCGCCAATAACAGATACAATCTCGTCATTAGTAGCAAGACCTAAAGCACGGATAAAAGTTGTTACAGGAAGCTTTCTGTTTTTGTCTATGCGAACGCTAAAGATGCTGTTTGAATCTGATTCGTATTCAAGCCAAGCACCTCTGTTTGGGATAATGGTAGAAGCAAAAAGCTCTTTACCTGCTTTATCCCTCGATGAAGAATAGTATACACCGGGTGAACGCACTAACTGCGATACAATAACACGCTCAGCACCATTTATAATAAATGTACCGCTGTCGGTCATCAGTGGGAAATCTCCCATATAGATATCTTGCTCTTTTAGTTCGCCGGTTTCTTTGTTATGCAGGCTCGCACGCACTCTAAGCGCAGCCGCATATGTTGAATCTCTTTCCTTACACTTTCCTATTGAGTACTTAGGTGTGCTATCAAGATTGAAGTCGATAAAATCCAATACAAGATTACCTTGGTAATCGGTAATGGCGGACACATCTTTAAACACATCACGAAGTCCCTCTTCAAGGAACCATTTGTAGGAGTTCTTCTGCACTTCAATGAGGTTGGGCATGTCCACTACCTCGTTGATACGAGAATAGCTTTTGCGCTCGTTTTTTCCCAGAGAAACAGTTTTAACATTTACCATAGGCTCATTCACTCCATTCATATATCTGCTGTTTTTACAAATTTTATAAATTAAATTGCAAATTAATACAAAAAAATGCAAAAAATCTATTGAAATTTGTATTTTCATGTGCTATACTATTCGTGTAGAAATGCATAGTTAGCCATGATGATACATTATATAATTATATAACACTCATTTGCAAATGTCAACATTTTTTTTGCAAAAAATTTGGTTATTTTTATCATTGACTTAAAATGTCAATAGTTTTAAATAAATCCGAATATAAAGCATGCTACTGAAAAAAATATTTGGGTGCGTCTTATGTCTTTAGCATTGCTTTTTACTTAATTATTGGCATAAAACCATAGTTTAACACTTCTATCCTGTATTTTACAGGATTTTTTATTTTATATAATCATTTTAAGGATAATACATATTAATAAGATAGTTTTAAATATATTTGTTTACGGAGATAGAAGAGGTAAAATGAAGTTTAATTACAAAAAAGATTTTATAGCATTTATAAAATTTGGGATTACTGGTGTGCTAAATACGGCTGTCGATTTTGTTGTGTTTTTTCTTGTAAGCCCGATAATCGGTATATATCCTGCCCAGATAGTGGGATATACTTGTGGAATGATAAACAGCTTTTTTATAAACCGAAATTGGACATTTAAAAGTGGTGAAAGCTTTTTTAGTCCAACATTTGTAAAATTTGCAGCAGCAAATTTAATTACTATGGGCATAAGTATAGTAGTATTAGCAGTTTTTACCCAATTTCTATTACTGGATATTTTAATTTCTAAGATACTCACTACCGTCATTACACTAATATTTAATTTCTTGCTGAGCAGGCTGTGGGTTTTTAGGAATGCAGGAAGAAAATAAATTTTTGGGGGAAAATAACATGAGCACACACAGCATTTACACATTTAAATGGAATGAGATGAGAAAATTATATATTTCAAAAGCCGAGCGAAAGGGCAGAACAGCAGCCGAGGCAGACGAAATAATCATCTGGCTTTCAGGCTACACAAAGGACGCACTTGATGCAATGAGTGATGATGTCGATATGACGAGCTTTTTTGAAAATGCACCAAATCTAAACCCAAACAGAGCGCTTATTAAAGGCTCAGTTTGTGGTGTGAAAATAGAAGAAATTGATGAGCCTATTATGAAAGAAATACGCTATCTTGATAAATTGATTGACGAGCTTGCAAAAGGCAAAGCAATGGAGAAGATTTTAAGGAAGTAGGGGAATTATATAATGAGTAAAATTATAGTGCTGTTTGAAGTAAAGCCCACAGCGATGGGAATGGAAAAATATTTAGAACTTGCGGCAATGCTAAAACCAATGCTGAGCGGTGCAGAGGGTTTTATAAGTGCCGAAAGATTTCAGAGCTTAAATGAAGAGGGAAAACTTCTCTCCATGAATGTCTGGGAGAGTGAAGAAGCGATTGAAAAGTGGAGAAATAATTTACAGCACAGAATGAGCCAAGCCGAGGGTAAAAACAAGCTTTTTGAAAGCTACAAAATAACTGTCTGCAAGGCTGTGCGTGAGTATAGTGATACTGATAGAGAGTGCGCACCGAGCGACTCCAATACATATCTGCTATGATAATTAGTGCAACAAGGCGAACCGATATTCCCTCTTTTTATGGCGAGTGGTTTCTAAACCGCCTTAAAGAGGGATATTTGCTTATTCAAAACCCATACAATTACGACCGCTACTCGAAAGCCTATTTAACGCCGAGTGATGTAGATATAATCGTATTTTGGACGAAAAACCCAATCCCATTTTTAAAATATCTGCCCGAGATTGACCAAATGGGTTATAGCTATTATTTTGAATTTACCCTCACACCCTATGGTAAAGAAACTGAGCGGAATTTGCCCGACAAAGAAATTTTGTTGGATACATTTAAAAATCTTGCAGGAAAACTCGGCAAACACCGCATGGTGTGGCGGTACGATCCGATAATTATCGATGAAACATATACGGTAGAATATCACAAAGAGCGCTTTTCCTATATGGCAAAGCGTCTAAAAAATAGCACTGAGCGCTGTGTTATCAGCTTTGTAGATAACTATAAAAATGTAATGTCGAGAATGGGAAAAGATCCATCCTACCTTATGACAGAGCACAATATCAATACACTCGCACAGATTTTCGCAGAAATTGCCAAGGAAAATGCTTTAGAGATTTACACCTGCGCCGAGAAAATAAATCTCGCAAAGTATGGGATAAAGCATGGAGCTTGTATTGATAAAAGCATTATAGAGAAGGTTTTAGGGTGCAGTATCATCGGCACTGAAGATAAAAATCAACGTCCCGAATGCCTCTGCCTTGAAAGCATCGATATAGGTACATATAACTGCTGTGCAAACGGTTGTAATTATTGCTATGCATTGCAAAATGAAAAAACCTCACTTGCCAATATGAAAAAACACAACCCATGCTCTCCCGTGCTTATCGGCGAGGTAAACCCGAATGCACTTATAACAGAGCGAAAAAGGGACAGTGTAATTATAAATCAGTTATCGCTATTTTAGTAGGGAAGCCTAATCAAAGTTAAACGGTGTACAGCGATTGCCTGTGAAAGCATTTTATTAAAAGAAATTAAAGGCTGAGAGAGTTTTATGTTGGGGAAGATACTGCCATATGTTTTTAGTTAAAGCTTGTTAGGTGTCATCAAAATATAATGAGGATGAAAATTCCTCTATTTACATCACTAAAAAATCCTTATTGCGAAAGCAATAAGGATTTTTTGTTAAGAAAATTATTATTCTGCCATTATGTATTCGCCCTCGGGTATCTCAGCTTGTTCCATGAAAGTATAATAAGTACCTTCAGTATTTTCCATTACAATACCCTCATCAACAATGTATATAGTGCCGGACATCCCTACATCGGAGTCAGTGTTAAAGTAAAATTCGCCTGTTTCATCGTCATCATTCCAAACATAGGTGCCCTCATGCAGATAAATAGTTGTGTCTACAACTGCTTCACCATTATACACTCCGTTTGTAATGCGTATTGAGTAGAGTGTGAGGGAGTAGTCTTCAGCAAAGTCAACTGTGCATCCCACGAAATCATGATGCCAAGTTGTGCCAACGACAGTTGATACGGAGGAACAAGCAGTTAGAGAAAAACAAAAGATAAGTAGGATGGACATAAAAATTTTTTTAAAATTCTTCATAACAAAAAGCACTTCCTTTTCTTTTAAAGTCATATTATTTTGTAGTGGGAGCTCAGACTATCTTAAAAATATATTATCATTTCTACAGGCTAAATGCAAGAAAAAATAGCATTATACAGCGGCATTCTTACTACTGAATAATAAAAATTCTTATGAAAATTTGCACAATTATAATTTATCAAAAAATATATCAAGAAAATAAAACAGCAGTTTGTTAAGGTTGTTTATCCATATTATCTAAAAAGTTACCTTGTATAATGATTATGTGTAAATTCATTCAATTGATTTAGCAAATATTGGCTTCTTATTGACAATGATTACTACTTAATATAAAATTTTAGTAAGGAAAGTCTAATTTTTACATATGTAAAAATGGCGTTTCTGATAACATTCATACAACAAAATCGGAAAGTGCTGCTCGGTGCAAAATGCTTGCACAGCAGTTAAATCAATGCATTGAAAGAAGGAGTAAATTATGAGAAGTATAGCTACATTTGATCTACAATACGCACACAGATTTTATGGATTTAAAGGCGAAGCGCAATATTTGCATGGGCACACCGGTATTTTAACTATCGAAGTTGAGGACACAGTTAACGAAGGCGTAAATATGGTTTTCCCATGTAATGAAATCCAAAAAACAGCATGGGCACTTCTGCAAAATTTTGACCATGCACTTGTTTTAAGAGAAGACGACCCACTTCTACCTGCAATACTAAAAGTATATGAAGAAACAGGTATAAAAGATGGCACACCACAAAACACAATGAAAGGCGAAGCTTTTAAAACAGAGCTTGCAACCGCTTATCCGGATTGTCGCTTAGTAGTTACAAAAGAAACAATGACAGTTGAAGGCTTTATAAAAATCGTTTATGAGTTATTAAAAGCAAAACTAAATATCGCTAAAATTACATTTACAAGCGGTGTAAATGCTGCCTCTGCTGAATTTACCACACACAATGATATCGACCGATGCCCACTATGTGGGATAGCTATGAATGATGGTGTCTGCCCAAAATGCGGATATAGACATTAAAAGACTGTAATATCTTTTAGTAAAATCAATAATAGGCTATAAACATTAAGATTATATTTCCATTCCCACACAGTATTTGTGGGGATGGAAATATTTATCAATAAAAATAGCTTGCTAATTAATTAATCGAAACAGAAGTCCGCACACTTTTTAAAGTGGACACAAAATATAAACTCATTGCTCAAATGCCATTTGGCGAAATATTGCAGTCGGCAGCTGAAAAAGAAGTTGCAAATTTAGACGAAAGATTTTCTATCGAAGAGTAATGCTTAAAATAAAAACAAAACAAGTGCCCAAATTTAGGGCACTTGTTTTGTTTTTATCATCCTTAGCGCAATATCACACTCTTTGCATAAGTAAATGCAATAGTCCGAAAAAAGCTGTGGAATAATTGTAAAAGAGCACTATGATTTAGTTCTTTTAATAACTGATTTTACCTTCTTTTATAATCATCCTCCTACTCGACCTCCACCAACTCGATCTCCGCCAACTTGACCTCCGCCAACTTGACCTCCACCAACTTGACCTCCGCTGGGCCTGTTATTGGGGGCCGCCATGCCACCGCCGCCGCCACCACCTGCGTTAGGGGATAGTTCATTTCCGTTTTCATCGGTTATGCTACCACCGGATATGGTGTATGTTCCACTCACATCTATTTCACTATCACCACCGGAATAAATAGCATCTACATCTACGATAATATCTCCACCCTCTATCATCAAATCTCCATTTGAATCTATGCCGTCACCTTGGCATTTTAGATAAATATTTCCACCCGTAATCCTAATAAAGCCTGTTTCGCTATTTGCATTTATAGCATCGTCTAAAACAGTGACATTTATATCTCCGTCGTTGATAGTAACTGTTTCACCCTCGATACCTTCATAGCCGTTTTGGACTAAGATGTCCGCATAATTTATCACCAAATCTGTATCGGCGTGAAGTGCATCATCACCTGAGAGAATGTTAAACTCACCGCCGTTTATTGTAAGCACTCCATTAGCGTGAACAGTATCTTCATATGAGCTTAGCACAAAATCACCACCGTTGATTGTGATATTTGTACCTTTTAAAGAACGCATACTATCTTCAAGCAAATCCGTTGCCGAAACGGTGTTTCCAGAGCCTTCACCCCTTGTGATTTCGTTTAGCACTTCTACAAATCCACCGCCAGTTGTAATATCAAAATTACCGCCGTCAATTTGCAAGGTTTGTTCAGCCACAATTCCATCATGCAATGCGTTAACCACAAAATTACCGCTTGTGATTATAAGATTACCTTTCTCTAAATCTTCGTCATTGGATGTTCTAATTCCATCCCTACCTGAGGTAACATTTATATTTGCATTATCTATTGCAAGCAAATCTTTACCCTCTATGCCATGCTCTACTGCATTTACAGTGATGGTTGCATTTTCGATTGTAAGGTCATCACGGCTATTAATGCCATCCATGTAAAGTGTATTCACAGTTAAGCTTCCATCACCTGTAATAAGTGTGTCGGCTTTAGAATGCACAGCGCCCGATGGAAATTCTTCATCAGTAGTTATAATTTCACCTTGAGTTACAGTGTTTTCACCCTCAAGCATGATAACTACATCCTTAGCCTCAATAATGCTAATTGGTGTGCCAGTTTCACTTGTTATGTTGGCATTCTTTAGCACAAGGTAAACTGCACCTTCATCAATGTCTTTATTCACATTAACTGTGATACTCGAATAATCACCTGTAAACTCATAAGTTCCACTCTCTGTTATAAGAATTTCGTCATCGCTTATAATTTGCGGAGAAGTGCTTATTTCGTCTTGTAAATCTGTCTCTGGAAATGCAATAGCATCACTATTTCCATCAACCGAGTTTTCTACATCGTTTGATATATTCTCACTTGGAACTTCACTGTCGATTACTGCATCATTGGCTTGATTGCAGCCGCTAAAGATAAGCAGTGAAATCGATAAAGCTATTAATAAAATCTTTTTCATAAAGTTGCTCCTTTTTTATCATAATTTTAATATTTAAAAGCTGTTTTAACTTAAAGTCGTATTTTGCACAATACAAAACCGATAACACCGCAAAATAGCATAACTGCTCCACCTATGCTCAGTGCACTTTGGTATATAGAAGCTGTTCCTGCAATGTCAAATATGCCCCTTAATATCGAGCCTAAAATAAGTGCTGTAAGGCCTGTGTGGTAAAGATGCGATGACCAAAAATAATCCGTACTCTTTTTTTCAAAGAAGTAAAGCAGTATTCCTATCAAAACCCCAAAAAGCAGAGGGTATAAAAAAAGATATGTCATGTGAGGTGAGCTCACTCCATGGGAAAACTGAAAATAAATATATGAAAAGAGCATGCAAAAAAGTGTTATAAAACAATATGGTTTTATCCATTTTTTAATAAAAAACACCTGTATGCCTTTTCTATTTTCCGATATAGACAATATCACTCACACTCCTTTCTTTAAAAGTCCTGCCGTTTGTTGTGGGATTGTTCACCACTTCGCCCATAAACACCATTGTAGCCGAACCGCCACCGTCTAAATTATAAGCAACTTCGCAGTCGTATTTTGAAAGCACCATTGCCATTTCATACAGTGATAATCCCTCGCTTATCTGAGTTCTACCATCGGCAACCATAAAGATATAGTGATTAGGCTCTATCATAGCTATTGCTGTTCGGGGATTGCTTTCATCTTCACGATCAACTTTGCTTTCTTCATCGACTGTTATTTCACCGTCGGAAATAAGACCTGGACCAAAGGAAAAAATCTGCATTGCACCAAGCTCTGCAAGCTCCTGTGCTGAAATGTCGCTTTCTTCTATTATCTCCATATTGCCATCTTCAAATATAACTAAATCTTCATTGCCATTTGGTATTTCCACCTCTCTGTAAAGATACCCATTGCGCATTACATAACCATAATCTCGAAAGCCATAATAATCTCCATTAATCGCAATAATTGCATCATTTGCATCGGCTATTACAGAGGTTTGCTCTTTTACATTTGTGCCAAAAGAGTTTTCTGCAAGTCCCGCCATGAGCTGTGAACTATCGCTAACAATTATCTCTGCAATATATATATCGGTATTATATTCTCGGATTGTATTTATTGAAATTTGTGTGTTTTCATCTATATAAGAGTTTTCGGTAATAATCGGCTCAGTAATTACGGTATTGTTTTCACTCGAAGAGTTTTCAGCTTCTAAAAGCTCATCACTTGGCAACTCGTCTTCGGCTGTGGCCTCAACATCCCCAGTGATTTCATCCTCAGAACTCTCGGCATCGGATGTTTGATTTTGTTCTGTATGCTGCTGTGCATAGAGATCGTCTAAAGCAACAATATTTTGAGATATAACAAATCTGCTCAGCAATGTAAAGCTAACATATCCAATAAAAAACAAGGTAGCGCAAGCTCTCCACACTTTTGATATTTGTCCTTTATTCATCTTTTTTACAAAAACCCAGTTTTTCTGAATGGAGTAGCTAAAGAAAAACAAAGCTATATCAACAATGACCTTTGATAGTACAGAATTTTCAATCAGCATATCAACACCCGTTGTGCCAACTGCACTTGCACCCATTATAAGGAAGAAGAGAGCGAAATATTTTATGCTGCTACTAATAGCGCTCCCCTTTAATCCAAAAACAGAGGTTTTATTAATAATATAATTAACAAATCCCGATAGGACCCTTGAAATAACGGTAGCAATTATTATGCTTTCAAGGTAGTATATTTCTAAAATCATAGAAATAACAGCGAATAAAAGAATATCTGCCAAAAATCCTATAAAAGAGCTTCCAATGAATTTTATTGGTCGCTGATATATTAGCATGGAATCACGAATAGGACGAAAATGTGATTGTTCATTCTTATCATAATATATCGTTTCTATCCTCACAGAATAAAGCTCTGCTTGCTTTACTGCTTCTTGAAGAAAATTATACTCATATTCATATCGTAAGCCTTCAGTTTGTAATGCAGTGTCAATAAGGTTTGCAGGTATTCCTCGCAATCCTGTTTGTGTATCTTCGCAGGTGATTTGGGTGGCGGATTTAAAAGCTAAAGAAGTTATTTTGTTGCCCAAGTAGCTTTTGATTGGGACATTTTTGCTGCTGAAATCACGCATCCCAAGTACGAGCGCATGAGGATTTGCCTTTAAAGCTTCTGCTACTTTAACAATATCTCTTACACTATGTTGACCGTCAGCATCCGCTGTTATAAATCCATATTGTGAGCCGAAATTTTCCAGTGCAAACCGAATTCCGGTCTTTAAAGCGGCACCTTTTCCTTTGTTTTTAGGATGGCTGACAAGTAAGCCTCCAAGCTCTTTTACTTGCTTAAATATTGGTGCACAAGAAGCATTGCTTCCATCATCAATAATAACTATGTTAGAAAAGCCATTTTGCTTAAGCTCTGCGAGCGTGGTTATCAGTTTTTCGGTTGGCTGGTATGCCGGTATAATAATAATTGCATTTTGCATAATAGTCTCCTATTGTGTTACAGCACATTCGGAAGAATTTCCTGCTTTGTTATGATAATTTCAAGATTTCCATTTCTTGTGCGTATTTTGTCGATAAACTCTTTTTCTCTGCTCAAATCTTTAAGTTCTATTTCATAACTTAACTTAAATAAACTTCCCATATTGGTAGTTTTAGCGGCAACGAGTTTTGCTTCTTGTGTAAAGTCCTCGAAGATATCATCGAACACATCTGTGTAATTCAGATTTTCGGGGATTGTGACTTGCAGTGTACGGCTTGTGTTATTCTTCTCCTCGCCAAAGTTTGTTAGATTTAAGAAAAGAGCAAATAGGCAAGCGATAACAGAAAATAGCACCGCAAATGCTATATAACCCATACCAATGGTAAGCCCTGTGCACATTGCGGTAAAGATTGCTACAATCTCTTTTGCAGTACCTGGAACGGAGCGAAAGCGAACAAGGCTAAATGCCCCCGCAACAGCAACACCGGCACCAATATTTCCATTTACCATAATTATAACCATTGTTACCGCCAGTGGTAGCAAAGCAAGTGTTACAACAAAACTCTTGGTACTTTTCGTTTTTAGCGCATACATCTTTGCCATAAATACACCTAAAATGATAGCGGATGCCATGCAGATTAAAAAATCTATGATATTTATATTTACTGTGGCAGTCACATCGAAAACACTGCCGAAAAATTCGTTAAGCATCTAAAGCCCTCCCTAAACTATTTACAAATCCAGACATGAAATATGTCCTATATGCTGTTCCGTATTTTGAAAACGAAGTCTTATAAATACAGTTTTCGCTTAAAAATTCCACAAACCAATTTGGAAGCCCCATAACCGTCTTAGCTTCAAGCAAAACATATTTATTAGATAAAACTTCCCTATCTTCATCACTGCTATAAAGCGATACATCATTCTCCCTTGTCATTATATTAAAATCAAAAGTAAGCCTAAAATTTTCATCAAGAGTGGAGACAAATGCTTCTCTTTGATAGGATAGATATACTTTCGGCTTTATATCGTCATAACAATTTTTGAAATAATCAATTTCACTAAGTATCTGCGATTGCTCTACGGAATCAGCTCCACTGCACAGATAATCAAAAACCTTGCTTTGCTCAGCGTAAATCCTTCTTTTATAGACTACACCGTCAAACTTTTTCTTAAGCTCAATAAAAGCTGTGGCATCTTCACTCGGCTCGCCATAACACCGGACACGAAGTTTTTCTTTGTATTTAGGTTTTTCTAAAGAATGCCTAATAATCCTATAATCTTCGGTGTCGAAGTAAATATTGGAGATTTTATGCCTGCCATAATCGTCAAGCATCATATCGGACGGCATTTGATACATTAGTTTGGAATATTGGTCGATAGTTAAAATATATTTAAGCTCATACCTTTTAAAGTTTGTTTGTGTCATAACAATCCCTCCTTTTCAAGTTTACATTATTATTATATAAACTTAACCTTAAACTTACTTAAAATTCTAAAAATTTTTATAAAAAACATCTTACAGTTAATTGTAAGATGTTTTTATGATATCTATTTGATTTAAAAAATTATAGTTATTATGGTTTCTTTTCCTGTTTTACTCTCTGCTGTGATTTTTGCAGAGTGCAAATCACAGATGCTTTTAGCAATGGATAAACCAATGCCATATCCTTTTGTTTCGCTATTTCTTGATTTATCTTCACGATAAAAGCGCTCAAACCACAAATTATGCTTTCCGATTTCAATATCTTGGCAAGAATTTTCGATAGTAAATATTTTTTTCTTTCCTGAGGTTTTTAGAGAAATATCAATATCTGTATGTGGTAGAGAATATTTTATTGCATTTTCTGTTAGAATTGCAATTACATTTCTTATCCCAGCTTCATCACCGTTATAAGGAATGTTTTCTTCCACTGATAATACTAAATTAAGTTCAGCACTTTTAATCTTAGAAGAAAATTCGTTTGTTGTATCGATTATTGCATCGGAAAGGGAAAAATCCGTTTTGATTATCTCAACTTTTTCATCAAGTTTTGTAAGGGAAACAAGATTATCCACAAGCGTATTAAGCCTTGATATTTGTGTTTTAATGCTATCGGTCCACTCACCCTCACCATTATCAATTTCAATAACATCACAATCCGCTCTAATGATTGCAAGAGGTGTTTTAAACTCGTGGCTGACATTTGTGATAAATCCTTTTTGCCGCTCAAAGCTGTAAACAATAGGGGAGACAGCTTTTTTCGATAATAAGATGGACAAAATAAATATTGATATAATTGCACTAAATAAAATGAAGATGGAATAATACATATAGATCTCAAAACTAATTAAATCTTCTTCAATATCAAGGAAAAAGTATGTGAAACCATAGTCATCTTCAGCTTTTACATATCTAAAATTATCAATTACTCCTGTTGATTTTCCGCTTTCGTTTACAAGTGTAGAATATTCTAAAGCTTCTTCGGAAGAAACAAAGCTAATATTTCTTGTATCAATATGATTTATTTCGCCATTTATATTCGAGTGCATAACAAAAAACCTTGTTGTAAAAGCGATCTCTTTCGGCAATTTTTCAGGATGAGTAAAAGACTCACCAACTTTTAAATCTCCTCTGGCAATTAGATTTAAAACTTCATCGGAATGCCTCATAATCGATATATAGTTTGCAACATTTATCGAGATAGCGATAAGTAGCATTACAATTATGCTGATAATTGTGGTAAGAAAAACAAATTTTCTTTGCAGTTTTTTAAGCATTCTTATCATTCCTCCAAAGAATATCCGGTGTTTCGTGTGGCTTTGATTTTCACATTAGTTTCAAGTGAAGCAAGCTTTTTTCTTAGATTGGAAATATACACCCACACAGTATTTATTTCCGCATCACTATCAAATCCCCAAACCTTTTCCATAAAACGCTCTGTTGAGATAATATGGCCTTTGTTGATCATCAGCATTTCAATCATCTGAAATTCTTTGCTTGCGAGTTTGAATGAGTTTTTATCCGTATATAATTCGAAGGTTTTGCGATTTAAATTTAAATCACCCACTGTCAAAATAGATGAACTACTATCGCTTACAGTTCTTGTGATTGCTCTGAGTCTTGCAAGTAATTCTTTTGTATCAAATGGCTTTGTTAGATAGTCATTTGCACCTAAATCAAGCCCGGTGACTTTATCGTCAACTTGGGATTTTGCAGTTAGCATAATAATTGGAATGTGATTACCTTCTTCACGAATCTTTTTAAGCACGGTAAGCCCATCTACTTTGGGCATCATTATATCCAAAATCACTGCATCATAATTTTCGGTATCTAAAAACATAAGCGCTTCTTCACCGTCGTAAACTGCATCAACTGCATAATGATAATGCTTTAGTATTTTTACAAGAGCATTGGAGAGCTCTTTTTCATCTTCGCAAAGTAATATCCTCATAATTTTCACCCCATAAACAATATTATACTATAAACCTTAAACTTACTTAAAAAATAAAAATTATCTTATAGTATAATTATATTGCATTTAAAATGTTTGTAAAGGGGAGGGGGAGATTTCAAAATACCACAGTAAA
>CAYJLI010000028.1:0-30248 GCA_964371155.1 uncultured Oscillospiraceae bacterium
TTTTATATTTTAGTGATATCAACCATATCAAGATCTGTAACCTGCTTATTCATCGCTATACAACGAGCAAGTGCCGCTGCTGTATCAATTGAAGTGAGGCATGGAATGGAGCGCTCTATCGCACGACGGCGCATCTGCACCGAGAATTCTGCTGGCTTTCTTCCCTTTGCAGAAGTGGATATTACATAATCCACTTTACCCTCTTCAAATAAATCAGCAATATTTGGTGATTCTTCTTGAAGCTTTCTTACCGCACTTGTAGCAATCATATTTTCATTTAGCTTTCTTGCAGAGCCTGCTGTGGCATATAAATCAAATCCGAGATCTAATAGCTTTTCAGCAACAGGCATAATTTCTTCTTTATCCGCATCCTTAACAGATACTAATACTCCGCCGCTGTGCTTAAATTTATATCCTGCCGCCGCAAGTCCTTTAAGGAGAGCCTCTTCAAAAGTTTTTGCTATGCCGAGCACTTCTCCTGTTGATTTCATTTCAGGGCCTAAATGCACATCCACATCGTGCAGCTTTTCAAAGCTAAACACGGGCACTTTTACCGCCACATAGTCCGCATTTGGATATAGCCCTGTGCCATAACCCATATCGGCGAGCTTTTCACCGAGCATTATTCTTGTAGCAAGATCAACCATTGGGACACCTGTTACTTTGCTGATATACGGTACTGTTCTTGATGAACGAGGATTTACCTCGATTACATAAACTTCGCCACCATATACAACATACTGGATATTCACAAGCCCTTTTACATTTAACGCTCTTGCAAGTCTGCCTGTGTAGTCGATAATTGTAGCCCTTGTCTTTTGGGTGAGTGTTTGTGCTGGGTATACCGAGATACTGTCGCCCGAATGGACACCAGCTCTCTCAATATGCTCCATAATACCTGGGATTAGATAGTCCTGTCCATCGCAGATAGCGTCTACTTCAACTTCTTTACCCATCATGTATTTATCAATAAGCACTGGATTTTCAAGCTTTTGCTGTGTGATAATAGTCATATATTCCACAACATCGTCTTCATTATATGCGATAATCATGTTCTGACCACCGAGCACATAGGAAGGTCTTAGCAGTACTGGATAACCAAGCTCGTTAGAAACTTCAACTGCTTTTTCTGTTGTAAATACGGTGTGCCCCATTGGTCTTGGTATGGAGCATTCTTCAAGGAGTGCGTCAAATCTTTCTCTGTCCTCTGCGGCATCTATGCTGTCTGCGGCAGTGCCAAGTATATTTGCTCCCACTTCTTGTAAATGTTTTGTTAGTTTGATAGCTGTCTGTCCACCAAACTGCACCACTACGCCCCATGGTTTTTCTGTAGCAAGGATATTGTCCACATCCTCGGGTGTGAGTGGGTCAAAATATAGTCTGTCCCCTGTGTCGAAATCGGTGGAAACTGTTTCGGGGTTGTTATTCGCTATTATAGCTTCATAACCTGACTCTCTTAGCGCCCATGCACAATGTACACAGCAGTAGTCAAACTCAATCCCCTGCCCAATTCTTATAGGGCCTGAGCCAAATACAATTACCTTTTTCTTATCAGAATTTTTATTTGCAATAAAGTCCGCCGCTTCATTTTCTTCATCATATGTAGAGTAGAAATATGGTGTTTCAGCAGAGAATTCAGCCGCACAGGTGTCAACCATTTTATAAACACCCGGTCTTGAAAATTCAGCAACACTTTTGCCGCTTATTCTCTCGATAGTGCTGTCAAGGAAGCCCATGTCCTTAGCTTTTTTATAAAGCTCTTCATCCATTTCAGTGCGTTTAAATTCCTCTTCCAGCATTACAAGATTATTTAGCTTTTCAGTGAACCATCTATCAATTTTTGTGATTTCAAATATTTTATCCGCCGATACTCCACGCTTTAGTGCTTCATAAACACAGTAAATTCTTCTATCATCGCAAACCGATAGATTTTCTATTACTTCTTCGTCAGATAGTTCAGTAAAAGCTTTTAGTGTGAGTGTGTCGATCCCAAGCTCAACCGAGCGCACAGCCTTCATCATCGCTTGTTCAAATGAAGTGCCTATTGCCATTACTTCACCTGTGGCTTTCATCTGTGTGCCAAGTGTACGCTTACCGTATACGAATTTATCAAATGGCCATTTTGGGAATTTTACTACAATGTAGTCAATTGAAGGCTCAAAGCATGCGTAGGTTTTGCCTGTAACAGTGTTAAGTATCTCATCGAGTGTGTATCCGATAGCTATTTTTGTGGCAACCTTTGCAATTGGGTATCCTGTTGCTTTAGAAGCGAGTGCGGAAGACCTTGAAACCCTTGGGTTTACCTCGATTACCGCATATTCAAATGTATCTGGATTTAGCGCTAACTGGCAGTTGCATCCGCCCTCTACGCCGAGGGACTGCACAATGTCGATAGAAGCGGTTCTAAGCATCTGGTATTCTTTATCCGCAAGTGTAACAGCAGGCGCTACAACGATGGAGTCACCTGTGTGGACACCTACTGGGTCGACATTTTCCATTGAACAAACTGTGATTATATTGCCTTTACTATCCCTGATAACCTCAAACTCTATCTCTTTCCAACCTGAAATACATTTTTCAATAAGCACCTGTGTTATTGGTGAAAGTCTTAGACCATTTGTACAGATTTTGCGAAGCTCTTCTTCGGTATACGCTATACCACCACCAGTGCCACCGAGTGTGAATGCTGGGCGAACTATTACTGGTAGGTCGATAATTTTTGCAAAGTCCATAGCATCCTCAACAGTTTCTACCACTTTTGAGGGTATGCATGGCTGATTTATGCTTTCCATGGTGTCTTTAAATATTTGTCTGTCTTCGGCTTTGTCTATTGTTTCAGGGTCTGCACCTAAAAGCTTTACTCCCTGCTCTGCCAAAAATCCGTCTTTAGCAAGTTGCATAGAGAGTGTAAGGCCTGTTTGCCCTCCAAGTGTTGAAAGCAGGCTATCAGGTTTCTCTTCACGGATAATCTTTTTAACCACATCTATTGTGAGTGGTTCTATATATATCTTATCCGCCATTGCTTTATCAGTCATTATAGTAGCTGGGTTTGAGTTTATAAGTACAACTTCAAGACCCTCTTCTTTTAGTGCACGGCAAGCCTGTGTGCCAGCATAGTCAAATTCTGCTGCTTGTCCTATAACAATAGGGCCTGAGCCTATAACAAGTATTTTCTTAATATCACTGCGTAAAGGCATATTACTTTACCCCCTTATATTTCTTAATCATTTCCACAAATTCTTCAAAGAGATAGGCGGTGTCTTTAGGGCCTCCACATGCCTCGGGGTGAAACTGCACTGTTACTATTGGTGCAAATGTATATCTTACACCCTCACAACTTTTATCATTTACATTTATATGGCTTACAACTCCCTTTGCAGGGTCAACGCTTTCAGATATTACTGCATAACCATGGTTTTGGCTTGTGATATATACTCTGTCCCTCTCTATATCGAGTACAGGCTGATTTGCTCCCCTGTGCCCGTATTTGAGCTTCTCGGTTGAAGCGCCGTTTGCAAGTGCCGCAAGCTGATGCCCTAAGCAAATACCAAACACAGGTATACCGAGCTTGAATATTTCTTTTAAGTTGGCGATAGGGACTGTGTTTTCCGCTGGGTCACCTGCACCGTTTGAGAGCATAATGCCATCGGGATTTAGTGCTTTTATCTCTTCTGCTGTGGTATTGTATGGCACAACTGTAACATCACATCCCGCCTGAAGCAGACATCTTCTGATATTAAATTTATATCCATAATCGATTAGCGCAACATGGTATTTACTATTTTCACTCTTATAAAACTCTTTTTCTTTTACCGAAGTAAGTGCAACCACACCTTTTATTTTAAAGCTTTTAAGCTCATTTACTATATCAGCCTTTTTATCTTCGCTATACTCGGTGGTAATCATGCCGTTTAGCACCCCCACCTCTCTGATTTTCCTTGTTAGCGCCCTTGTATCAAGTCCACAAATACCCACTACGCCCTTATCTATTAAAAAATCTTCAAGGGATTTTTCACAGCGGAAGTTTGAAGGTTTATCGCATATTTCTCTTACTATATAACCATTTAGATAGGCTGTTTTTGATTCATAGTCTTCATCATTAGTGCCATAGTTGCCTACTAATGGGAATGTTTGTGTCACTATCTGTCCTGCAAAGCTTGGGTCGGTGAGTCCCTCTTGGTATCCAACCATGCCCGTTGCAAATACAACTTCCCCAATTGTGCTTCCCTTTGCACCAATTGCATAACCTTTATACACACTGCCATCTTCGAGTATTAAATAAGCTCTGTCTCTTTTAATCATTCTTTACTTCCTCTCTACCCCTTAAAAGCAGGTATATGTGATGTTATATCTTTTTGCATTTCTATTGCAGCTTCTCTTGCGCCTTTGGCATAATCTTTTTCATCCATGCCTTTTTTCTGCCACGCAGTGAGTATTCCACGAGAGGAATTTATTATTGCGCCAAGTCCGTCTTTATCGAATGCAGTGGCTACATCTTTAGCCGTGCCACCCTGTGCACCATAACCCGGTACAAGTATAAATGTGTGTGGCATTGCTTCTCTGAGCTCTTTAAGTTGCTCTGGATAGGTAGCACCCACCACTGCACCTATTGCGGAATATCCATATTCTCCACGGGATTTTTCTCCCCACAATTCGCACATCTCTGCCATCAGTGTATATACTGTTTTGCCGTCCTCAAGTTTTCTATCCTGTAATTCACCCGAGGATTTATTTGAAGTTTTAACAAGTACAAATATACCCTTATCATACTCTTCACAAGCTTTATACACAGGCTCTATTCCATCCGTGCCAAGATATCCATTTACTGTGAGTGCATCGCCGCATAATGCTTCATAGCTATTATTTCCGACTAAAGTTCTTCCAAGGTGAGCATCGGCATAGAGCTGCATTGTAGAGCCTATGTCATTTCTCTTACCGTCGTTTATCACATACATTCCTTTGCTCTTTGCATAATCAACTGTTTTGGCAAATGCCCTCATGCCATACCAGCAAAAAGCTTCATAATAAGCGCATTGTGGCTTAACAGCAGGCACTATGTCACAGATTGCATCGATTATGCCTTTGTTGTACTCAAGTATGGCGTCCGCCGCACCTTCAAGTGTTTCGCCATATTTTTTAAAGGACTCCGCCTTTATATATTCCGGTATATACTCAAGTTTCGGATCAAGCCCCACAACTGTTGGATTTTTTGTTTCGATTATCTTTTTTATCAGCCTGTCAAACCCCATTTTTTAATCCGCCTTTCTCTCATAACTAATATTTCCATTTAGTATTGTATATAATATTCGCCCCTTTAGTTTCTTACCCATAAAAGGCGTATTCTCCGATTTTGATTTAAGCATTTCTTTTGTAACTGTAAGCTCTTCAGTGTCAAAAATAGCTATGTCGGCAGGTTTTCCCTCTTCAATGCTACCACCTTCTATTCCTACAAGCTTTGCAGGGTTTACACTCATTAGCTCCACTAATCTACTAAGTGAAATAAGTGAGCTGTCCACAAGTGCGGTATATGACGCTGCAAAGGAAGTTTCAAGTCCTATTATGCCATTAGGTGCTTTTAGGAAGTCCGCTTTCTCTTCTTTCGCATGGGGTGCATGGTCGGTGGCAATCATCTCTATTGTGCCATCAATTAGCCCCTCAATCAGCGCTTTTTTGTCCGCTTCTTCTCTAAGCGGTGGGTTCATTCTAAAATTTGCATCTTTTTTTAGTAGCTCTTCATGGGTAAAGTGGAGATAGTGCGGTGCTGTTTCTCCGCTCACCTTTACTCCCCTTGCCTTTGCATCCCTTATCAGCGATACAGAGCCTTTTGTGGACACATGGCAAATGTGTATGCTTGTATTTGTTGCTGCTGCTATTGCTATCTCTCTCGCAGTTATGCTGTCTTCGCTTGTTCTGTCCATCCCCTCTACTCCAAGGGTGTTGGACACCTCGCCTTTATTTATTATGCCATTTCCTATTATGTCCATATCTTCGCAGTGGCTCATTACTGTAAGTCCGAGCTTTTCTGCCATTATCATTGCTTCTTGAAGCATTGCGGCGTTTTTCACTGGATGTCCGTCATCGGTAATCGCTATCGCTCCAGCCGCTTTTAACGCTTCGTAATCACAGAGTTCATTCCCAGCCATGCCTTTTGTTATACAACAGGAGGGGTAAACTTTCACTGCCGAATTTTTAGCTTTGTCTATGATATATTTTATAGTTTCAGCACTGTCTATCGGTGGTTTGGTATTTGGCATGCAGACTACCGAGGTAAATCCCCCTGCTGCTGCTGCCATAGCACCTGTGAGTATATCTTCCTTATGTGTTAGCCCTGGGTCTCTTAGGTGCACATGTGGGTCAATTAGCCCCGGTATAACATATTTACCTTTTGCTTCTATTACCTCAGTGCCACTATCTGCTATGAGTGGATCTTTGCTTATCTTTTTTACTACGCCGTCTTCTATCAGTATATCGGCTATAAAATTAATATTATTTTGTGGACTTATTACTTGTCCACCTTTTATCAATATCACCATTAATTAAGCATCCTTTCCCATAATTACAACTGCATCTTCTCCATCTATTTCTGTAAGCTTTACTTTTATTATTTCGTCCGATGAGGTGGGTAAATTTTTCCCTATGTAATCAGCTCTTATGGGAAGTTCTCTGTGCCCTCTGTCCACTAAAGCTACCAGTTGTACATTCTGTGGTCTTCCCCTGCTCATAATGGCGTCTATCGCCGCACGCACGCTTCGCCCAGTGTATATTACATCGTCAACTAAGATAACTTTTTTATTGTCTATGTCAAATGGGATAAATGTTTTATCATCAGCGGATTGATTATTTTTTATATCATCTCTAAATTTAGTTATATCAAGTTTGCCAACAGGTATTTCCCTTGCTTCTACTTTGGATATTTTTTCAGCAATTCGCTTTGCAATGTAGTCGCCACCTGTGATTATACCTATAATGCATATATCGTCGGTGCCTTTATTTTTTTCGACTATCTCAAATGAAATTCTGTTTATTGCTCTGTTTACCGCTTTATCATCTAAAATATATTTCATCTAAATATCCTTTCTGCAAAATAAAAAGCTCCATCCGTGTGAGCGGATAGAGCTTTAGTACAATTTTACCTGTGGATATAAGTACACCCACAAAGTTATAGTTCTACTATTATCGCCTTATCAGCCTCACGGGACTAATTTAAAGGTATCTTTTCTTTCTTTGTATTTTATCACATATAACTGAATATGTCCATAGTGTTGGATGTAAAATTTTTATCTACTAATATGGATTTTTATAGTGAATATATCAGTAGTTATTTGTTCTTACGGCTTATCAGTTGGATATTTTGTGTATCTCTCCCCGAAATATCAAGGAATAAATATACAGGATAATTGCATTAAGTTTTACTAATATGCAGATATTTATACCTATTTTTTAAAATATGGTATAGGGTTTAGCTTATGTTTTGCAAGTTTGTGAAGTGTTTCAATTCTTGCCCTGCTTTTTTCGGACACTTCTTCACCAACAACAGTCTTATAAACCTCTTCATAGCTCACTCCAAGCTTTTCCTCATCCGTAGAGCCACTCAGACCGTCCGCAGGTGCTTTATGTATAATATTTGGGAAATAACCAAGCTCGTCGCCAATCTCAATTACTTCATGTACCCATAAATCTTTTAAAAGGTTTACATCATGTGCCATATCACCCCATTTAGTGCAGTATCCCACATATCCTTCGGAGGCATTGCCCGTGCCTACCACACAAGCTTTAGCACCATCCCTCTCGGAAAGTGTTTGTGCAACTGCGTAGAGTGTGCTCATCCTTATTCTTGGGGCGGTGTTGATGCTTGCTTCATTTGATAGTTCCCCTAAATGTGATTTAATTTCGCTTAAAAGTCCGTCAAAGGAAGATTTAATATTCACTGTGATATTTCTTATGCCAAGCTCTTCTACAACTTGCTTTGAATCTGAAATATCGCTTTGCTCACCATTTGGCATTAAAACAGCAAATACATTCTCCGCACCCAATGCATGGACTAATATCGCCGCTACTACTGCACTATCTTTGCCACCTGAAATGCCGACAACAGCTGTCTTTCTATCGTTTTCTAAAAACCATTCTTTAGTCCAGTTAATAACTCTTTCTGAAAGCTTCATTTATATTTCTCCTTTTTGGACACTTTTTCGCATCTTCTTACTATTACTTTTAGGTGTATAAGAATATTTACTTAATTACTTCTATTTGAAGTCCTTTTAAAACATCGAGTGTTTTAGCATTTAAGTCATTATCAAAACTTGCAGTGGCTGTTTTTTTAACGCTAATATCAGCTTCTGGAAATGCTGACTGAAAACAGCACACATTGCTTATTACACATATATTGCTCACAAGCCCTACTATAAGAATCTTTTGTGGAGAAAATTTTTCTTTTAATTTTAACATCTGCTCTGGAGAAACGCCAAAGGAATATTTATCAATAAAATGTATATCCGCAGAATATTTTTCAGTCATAGCGCCAGTTTTGCCATAAATTTGCCAACCGTTTTCACCTTCGATACAATGTTTCACGGGGAGATTTTTCCCCTCCCTTGTATTTAGATATTCGCTACTGTGAGTATCTCTTGTAGCAACTACAATCCCACCACCACAAATATACTCTTCTATAAATGCCGCTATTTCCTCGTCCATTGTTTCCGCACCTGAAAAGCCTAAGCTCCCATCGACAAAATCATTTTGATAATCAACAACCACAAGCATGCTGTTTTTCATAAACCTTTCCTCCTGTAAATATGATGAATGAATAATCTTATCAAAAAATATAACATATACTTATGCATAAATCAATATTAGTAAAGTTAAATAATATAAATAAATATTAAATCTTAGAAGATTATTTAGATAAAAAATATCGTATATTAAAAAGGTATCAGCATTGACAATAATAAATAAAATTGTTAAAATTAGATATAAAATCATTTTAATATCTACAACCAATTTTCCATAAAATTAATTTAGAGGGCATTATGAAAAATAAAAACTTTTTATTTAGTATTTCCTTAGGGGTGCTTTTTTTTCTTGTTACTGCTTATGCTATGATTTTATTTAATAATACTGTTAATCATGAACTTGAAAAATCTGTTAGAAACAATCTTGTAGACATGGCAAATCAGCAGCAAATTTCACTTAACAGACAGCTTGACAGTATGCTTTTTAATTTAATAAGCGTTTCAGAAACACTGCCAATAATTGGTGAGGCAGATTACGAGATTATCCAATATGTAAATCGAAAAGGAACTGAATTAAACTTTGAATTGGCTATGCTTATAGATAACGAAGGCATGGCTTATACTTCCGACCGTGAATTTATAGATGTTTCACATACCGAATACTTTAAAAATGCAATAAAAGGAGTAATAGATGCCACCGAGCCATATTTTTCTGAAATTTCACAAAAAGAAGTTGTTGCGATAGCTGTGCCAATATATGTTGGGCGTGATATTGATGGCGTACTTGCAGTGGAATATTGCACCGAGTATTTATCGAGTTTGCTCACAAGCTTCACTGATAGCCGTGGATTAAACCTATTAATTAATTCAGACAGCGAAATTATGCTAAGTACCAACTCCTTTGTACTCAGTTTTGACGCTTTTAAAAATGCACAATTTGACGGAAATGAAACTTTTGAAACTGTTGTAGAAGATTTTAAATTAGGAAAATCCGGAAGTATCTCATATACTTTAAATGGTGTGAAAAAATTTGGTGAATACAGACCTATTGAAATTAATGACTGGATATTATTCTTTGAAATTTCTGAGGAAAGTATGGTTGAGAGTATCCAGACAATATCAAATAGCATGGTTTTAAATAGTGTAATAATTATTATATTTTCATTTATTTTGCTACTGTATTTTGTAATTTCAAAAAATAATTCAGCAAAAGAATTAGAAAAAGTTGCATACTATGATGAGCTTACACACATTCCAAATTTATATAAATTTAAAATACTTGTAAGCGAGGCTCTTAAAAAAGATCCTGATAAAAAATACACCATGGTAAAAATGGATTTGATAAACTTTAAAGCTGTGAATGAAATGTTTGGATTTAAAGCAGGAGATGAAGTTATAAAGACAATTGCAGAAGTCGGCAAGCATGTTGAAAATTCCACTTTTATTCAAGCAAGAGTAAGTGCGGAAGAATTTATGTTTTTCTCTGAAAAATCTGTATTTGAGCATTTAGAGCATACTTCAAAGGATTATGAAGAACGGTTTAAATCCATGCTACCAACTTTATCCGAGCACCAATTTACTTTTAGATATGGGCGCTACTTCATACCCGAGGGTGAAACTGATGTTAATGTTATTGTTGGTAAAACAAATATAGCTCATGCGTTTGCCAAGGGCGGTAGAGGTGCTAACATTTGGGATTATGATGATAATTTCACCAAGAAAGTTCTTCGTGACACCGAAATCGCAAATAAGATGCACAAAGCTTTAGCAAATCATGAGTTCAAAACCTATTTACAACCTAAAAATAGCGTTGAAAATGGAAAAATATCCGGTGCCGAAGCTCTTGTAAGGTGGGTGGAGCACGATGGACAAATGGTTTTCCCTAATGAATTTATACCACTTTTTGAACAGAATGGGTTTATTGTAGAGCTTGATATATATATGCTTAAAAATGTTTGTGAAATGTTATGCAGGTGGAGAGAAAACGGTAAAGAGCTAATCCCTGTTTCAATTAATTTTTCTCGCCTTCACCTACAAAACAAAAACTTTATAAAAGAGATTGCAGAAATTGTTTCCTCATATAAAATAGACCCTAAATATATTGAAATTGAGCTTACCGAGAGCACTGTTATGGAAAATGAAAAAGAGCTCATAAATATATTAGCCGAGCTTCACAAAAATGGATTTCTTGTTGCTATTGATGACTTTGGTTCTGGATATTCCTCACTGGGTATGCTTAAGAATTTCAAGGTTGATACTCTCAAATTAGATAAGAGCTTTTTTACCGACCTTGAAGAAGAGGATGAATACAATAGAGGAAATCTTGTTGTAGAGAGCGTAGTGGCACTTGCTGGTAATTTAGGAATTCACACTGTTGCTGAGGGTATTGAAGATCTTCGTCAATACGAATTTTTAAAGAAGATTAAATGTGATTTAGCTCAAGGGTATTATTTTTCTAAGCCTATACCTATGCCTGAATTTGAAAATCTTTATTTTAATGAGCATTAAAACAATTAAAAATTAATTAACTTAAAAGGTGCTGTTCATGTTTGAACAGCACCTTTTAAAATAAAAATTAACTATTTGGATGTGGGCATGTATTTGTATATAACGGATGCAATCGCACTCAGTGGCATTGTTTGCAGAGTTATTTTACCTGGGCCTTTTACAACTGTATTAAATATTCCTTCTCCTCCAAAGAGCATATTTTTCACTCCTGGAACAGTTTGAATTTCAATGCTACAAGTTGCATCCATGGTTGCAAGATTACCTGTATCCACAATCATAGCTTCCCCTGCCCCAAGCTCATATTCATGTGCAGCACCATCTATTTCAACAAAGACTATACCATGCCCACTAACCTTTTGCATGATAAAACCTTCACCGCCAAAGAATCCTGCTCCTACTTTTCCTCTGAAATGCATGGATAGCTCCACACCTTCTGTAGCCGCTAAAAATGCTGATTTTTGAAGGATTACAGGCTTATCAGGACTAACTTCAATCACTTTAATCTGTCCTGGGAAACTGCTTGCAAATGAAATTTGACCAACACCGCCCTGCGCTGTATATTTATTTTGAAACATTGCTTCCCCTGAAAGCATTCTGCCAAATATTTTTCCTACGCCGCCGCCTATGGTTTCCATTTTCATGTTTGGTGTCATCCAAGCCATTGAACCACTTTCATTAATCATTGACTCCCCCGCATTTAAATCACAGAGTACTGCTGGAAAATCTCCGCCAATTATTTGGTATTTCATATGTAATTCCTCCAATTTTTTATTTATAAAAAGTTTATCATGTATGTAATTAATTGTCAATTTGAATTTCGAAATCAATTGTGTTAAATTATATACTTACACTCCCTATTTTTTATAAACCCTGTTTAATATCTTATATATATTTAACATCAAAAATAAAAACCTTATACTCATCGATGATGAGTATAAGGTTTTTAGAAACAAATTTAGTTTAAATTAGTTTGCAGGGTAGATAGAAACTTTTTTGCGATCGCGACCAAGACGCTCAAATCTTACAACACCGTCGGATGTTGCAAATAGAGTATCATCGGATCCTCTGCCAACATTCAGACCTGGGTGAATGTGTGTGCCTCTTTGACGAACAAGGATATTGCCTGCTAATACAAATTGACCGTCCGCTCTCTTAACGCCAAGACGCTTAGATTCGGAATCACGACCATTCTTTGTAGAACCAACACCTTTTTTATGTGCAAAAAACTGAATACTAATTTTAATCATCACTTACACCTCCGTTACAATTACCTTAATATATTTCCGATAGTCTTCTTCTAATATACTCATTTGAAGATATAGTGCATCTATAAATTCATATGCTGTATCTGAAGCATCTACGGGTAGCTTTAGTGAAATTTCATTTTCGAAAACTTCAACTAATGCCTTTGCCTTTACTATTTCTGTAATGCCGTTTACAGTCAACTGCACCGCTGAGGATACAGCCGCACAGACGATATCTTCGCCTGAATTTGCAAAGCCTGCATGTCCATTTACTTTAAAGGCATTTTTTCGGTTCATACCGAAAAATTCAGCTCTAATCATAGCCGATTACGCGTTGATTTCGGTAACTTCAACCTTGGTGTAAGGTTGTCTATGACCCATCTTACGCTTAGAATCTTTTTTACTGCGGTAGGTAAATACAGTAATTTTCTTTGACTTACCGTTTTTAATTACCTTAGCTGTAACACTTGCACCATCAACTGTTGGAGCGCCTACAACCATACCGTCTTCTTTGCCTACTGCGATAACTTTATCAAAAACAACTTCGCTTTCAGCATCAGCTGTTAATTTTTCGATAAATAGTACATCGCCCGCTTGCACACGGTATTGTTTACCGCCTGTTTCAATAATTGCGTACATTTCAGACACCTGTCTCTTTCTATAAACTCGCTGTATCAGGCGGCGTTATGACGCACTTATAGCCTGTAACATGCGGCAAATGATATTTTAGCATATATAACTTCATATGTCAATACCCTTTAGTACTGATTATATCTTATTTAGTGCATATAATCACTTAAATTAATTTTTCCCTATTTTCTCTAAAATAAATGGTAAAAATTCTTCTGCATTTCCTTTTTTAAAGCCTTGCTTATCGATATAAATGACATCATTTACACTTCTAAATAAATAGTAAAAAAATTCATCTTCTGTTATATCCGTTATTTTAGTATAGGGAATTTTAATATTTGCTCCATTTTCGCTGATTGATATAGCTGCATTAAATTCAGTTTTTCTAATCCACTTCTGCTCTTTCATTCCTGCAACTGTTTTTCTATAAAGCTTTCTATATCTCGCTTCCCTGCGATAAGTGTAGCCATATATCGACATAGTTGCAATTAAAAGAAATGTACCTGCATAAAGCCATGATTGCACAAGCGCCGCTATAAAAAACATAATAATTGATAAAATACCTGATAATAAGCTTATTCTCTTTGCTCGTTTAGCCTCTTTTTTCACTCTATCGATTACCGAATTAGTTACTGTGTATATATATTTATCTTCTGTAATATCAAAAATATTTTCAAACATTTTTTTACATCCCATCCACAATTATCATTGTTTAATAGATAATCAAAACAACTAACATTCATTAGTGCAAAAATTTAGGTTTAATTATCTAAATAAGTTATTTGCAGAGTTTGTACAGGCGATGAGTAGAAATTATCTTCGTCTAACTTTTTTATTAACACCTATTATTCCACCTATTGCACCCATTAAAACATTTGCAAAAAATCTAACTAATGCTCCACTCCCCACTACATCTTCTGAAAACATGGTACCAATCAAAAATGTTGTGGCAAAAAATAAAACTGAAGCTATGATTCCATATAAAAAACCATTTTCCCTCTTACATCTTGCTATGAAGTACCCACCAACAAAGCAGGCCAGACTCGTGCAAACTGTTGCTATCACGGGGTAGAGAAAAAATGGAATATTGATGTAACTGCTCAAAACTGCAACAATTAAATAGAGCATACACATAAATATCAAACTTGCTAAAGAGCCTTTTAAAATTATCTTTAAATCATTTTTTGCTGTATTTTTTTCTAAAGTCTGCAAACGCATAAAAAACACCTCTCTCATATTCTTTAATAAAATATATGAGAGAGGTAGAAAATTATACTATGAATCTTCCCTAACGGCTATTTTAGAGTGAACACCCCATCTTTGGATTCTGATTTTACTTCTGTCGCCCGATGTTTCAATTACAATTGTGTCGTCTTTTACGCTGACAACCAATCCAACTATACCACCAATGGTTAAAACTTCATCGCCTATTTCAACAGAATTTCGCATTGCTTGTGTTTCTTTATCTCTTTTACGCTGTGGCCTTATCATTACAAAATAAAGTAGAACAAACATTACTCCTAACAGCAGCATTTGTGACATAAAAGCGCTGCTATCAGCTGACATTGACATTAGATTAGTCATTTTCTTACTCCGTTTCTGTCAGAAAAAATTCTGACAATTATATTTTTTTATTTCACTGTTGGTATTATACCAAAAACTGTATTATTTTGCAATAGTACAAATAAAATTGCTGTTGATAATATAATTGTTTTTTCTAATACTTTATCGCTGCCGTCGTGTGGAGTGGTAGGGCGATACTTCTTCAGTGTTTACCTATATTTTTGTTCCTAAACGAGCGGTGTTTTAGGGCTTTAAATTCTTTTGCTTAAAATTGGAATTTGCGCTTCTCTAAATGCAGCAAATGTTCCTGCATCAAGTTCTGCCCTTATTGTTTCCATTAAAGTATTGTAGAAATAGAGATTGTGTATTACAGTAAGGCGCATTCCGAGTATTTCTTTTGCTTTAAACAAATGCCTTATATATGCCTTTGAGTGATTTTTACAAGTTGGGCAGTCACAATCCTTATCAATTGGGGAATTATCACGCTCGTATTTGGCGTTATTTATATTTATTATACCACTCCATGTAAATAGATGCCCATGTCTTGCATTTCTGCTTGGCATTACGCAGTCAAATATATCTATTCCTCTGTGCACCGCTTCGATGATATTTGCCGGAGTACCCACTCCCATTAAATAGCGGATCTTTTCGCTTGGCATATATGGCTCAACTGTTTCTATTATGCGGTACATCTCCTCCGCACTCTCTCCAACTGCAAGACCGCCTATCGCATAGCCGTCTAAGTCGAGCTCTGCAATGTCTTTCATATGCTTTATTCTAAGGTCTTCATATGTTGAGCCTTGGTTTATACCGAATAAAAGCTGATTTTTATTTATGGTTTCGGGCAGTGCATTTAGCCTGTCCATTTCTCGTTTACAACGAACAAGCCACCTTGTAGTGCGCTCAATTGATTTCTTTGTATATTCATACTCGGCAGGATTTTCAATACACTCATCAAACGCCATTGCAATTGTAGAGGCAAGATTGGACTGAATTCTCATGCTTGCTTCGGGATCCATAAAGATTTTCGAGCCGTCAATATGCGACTGAAAATATACTCCCTCTTCTTTTATCTTTCTAAGCTTAGCAAGTGAAAAAACCTGAAACCCACCACTATCGGTGAGAATTGGCGCCTCCCAGCCCATGAACTTATGAAGACCTCCCATATCCCGCACTACATCATCACCCGGCCTCAGGTGAAGATGGTATGTATTGCAAAGCTCTACTTGACATTTAAGCTCTTTTAGGTCGTAGGAGGAAATACCGCCTTTTATTGCGGCAGATGTGCCCACATTCATGAAAGCAGGTGTTTGTACACTTCCATGGACAGTGTGAAACTCCCCTCTTCGAGCACTACCCTCTTTTTTAATAAGTTTATACATAATAAATTTTCTCCGTTCTATCTTAAAATATGTGGCATAACTATTGTAAGCCACACAGAAGCATTTGTTTAATTACTAAAGAATCGCCATACTGTCGCCAAAGCTAAAAAAGCGATATTTATTTTCCACTGCATGCCTGTATGCCGACATTGTTTCTTCATATCCAGCAAATGCACTCACAAGCATAATCAGTGTGCTCTCGGGAAGATGGAAATTTGTGATAAGCCCATCTAAAATTTTAAATTCATATCCTGGGTATATAAAAATGTCGGTATCCCCACTGCATTCTTTTATCTCGCCGTTATACATTGTGGCAATGGATTCTATTGTGCGGCAACTTGTAGTCCCGACTGCTATCACTCTGCCACCCTCGGATTTAGTCCTATTAATAATATCCGCTGTTTCCTTAGGGCAGAAATAGCTTTCACTGTGCATTTTATGCTCTATTATATCATCAGCCTTAACAGGTCTGAATGTCCCAAGTCCCACATGAAGGGTAACATAGGCAATGCTCACCCCTTTTTCTGCCAGTGCGTTCATTACCTCGGGGGTAAAGTGAAGTCCTGCCGTGGGTGCTGCCGCCGAACCTCTTTCTTTTGAATAAACAGTTTGATAACGCTCTTTATCATCAAGCTTTTTAGTTATATAATGTGGCAGTGGCATCTCTCCGATTTGGTCGAGGACTGAATAGAAGTCGCCATCATAGCTAAATTTAGCCAGTCTATTACCACCGTCAAGCACACTTAATATCTCGCCTTTAAGTATTCCATTTCCAAAGACAAAAGAAGTTCCTGGTTGTGCTTTTCTGCCAGGGCGCACCATAATCTCCCATACATCTTTCTCCCTTTGAGCAAGTAGTAGAAACTCCACTTTTCCGCCGCTCATTTCTTTATTTCCATAAAGCCTTGCAGGAAGCACCCTTGAATTATTTAAAACAAGTAAGTCACCCTCATTGAGAAGCTCTATTATATCGGTAAATTTTCCGTCGGAGCAAACTCCATTTTCCTTTGATAGATGTAATAGCTTGGAACTATCCCTTGGATACAATGGAGTTTGTGCAATAAGCTCTTCCGGCAATTCATAATAAAAATCAGTTCTTTTCATAAAAACACTCCATTTCACCGCTCAGCGTCGGCATAAAATAAAAAAAGCTATTTATACATAAAGGTGCAGATTTCCCTACACCCTGCAATGCGAGATATCAATTTTAATTTTTTAAACACATAGGCTCAAAAATTTTTCTCTCAAATACATTTAATACTATAACATACTATTTTCGAAAACAAAAGTGATTTTGCATAAAAAAGTTTATAAAAATATATAAAATATCCCAAAAAGCATTTGACAAAGTAGGGGTATTAATGCTATTATTATCTCGGGTGAAAAACAGTTGACTTTGCACGGAGAACAAAATGCTATTTATGGTTATCAATGTAACCATTATATTGCATTGTCAATCACTTTTCAACAAATATTTAATAAAATTCCAAATTAGGAAGGAATGGTAGTAGAGATGAAAGAATTTAAAGTAGGTATCGTTGGCGCAACAGGAATGGTTGGACAGAGGTTTATCACGCTTTTAGATGGCCATCCTTGGTTTAAAATTGTGCTTTTAGCGGCTTCTCCTCGTTCAGCAGGCAAAACATATGCAGAGGCAGTGGGTGACCGTTGGTGTATGCAAACTGCTATGCCTAAAAATATTGCCGACATGATAGTATACAATGCAACTGATGACATAGAAAAAATTGCTTCACAGGTTGATTTCGTTTTCTGCGCTGTGGACATGAAAAAAGATGAAATAAAAGCACTTGAAGAAGCTTATGCAAAGGCTGAGTGCCCTGTAATTTCAAACAACTCCGCTCACAGAGGAACAGCGGATGTACCGATGATTGTTCCCGAGCTAAACGACAATCACAGCGAAGTAATCCCTGCACAGAGAGCACGCCTTGGCACAAAAAGAGGATTTATTGCAGTGAAGTCAAACTGCTCACTTCAGAGCTATGTGCCAGCACTTTACCCACTTGACGAATTTGGAATTAAAAGAGTGCTTGCTTGCACATATCAGGCAATTTCCGGTGCAGGAAAGACTTTTGAGACATGGCCTGAAATGAATGATAATGTAATACCTTATATCGGCGGCGAAGAAGATAAGAGCGAAAAAGAACCGTTAAAAATATGGGGTGAAGTAAAAGACGGCGTGATTGTATCCTCTGCTTCTCCTGAAATCACCACTCAGTGCATTCGTGTGCCTGTATCGGATGGTCATTTAGCGGCTGTGTTTGTAGAGTTTGATAAAAAACCTTCCAAAGAAGAAATACTCAAAGTTTGGAAAGAGTTTAGCGGAGTTCCTCAATCGGCTTCCCTCCCCTCTGCTCCAAAACAATTTTTACACTACTTCCAAGAGGAAGACATGCCACAAACCAAGCTTGCAAGAGATCTTGAAAAAGGCATGGCAATATCAGTGGGAAGACTTCGTGAAGACAGTCAGTATCACTATAAATTTGTTTGCTTATCGCATAATACAGTTAGAGGTGCTGCAGGTGGTGCTGTACTGATGGCAGAGCTTCTTGCTCATCAAGGATATATTGATTAATTAATATTATTATATAAAACTATTCCCCCGCTATATAAGCGGGGGAATAGTTTTTTTATTATTATTTCTTGCGATCTTTCTTTTTTTCTTTTTTAAGCTTGTACATTCTTTCGTCGGCTTCAGTTATTATCTCTTCGGCATCATATGTTGCTTCTTCGTAAACACTTACAACACCATAACTCATCGACATTGGATATTCTTTTGATTTAGACTGAAGTAGCTGATCCATTATCGACATCTTCTTAATTGCAATATCATTTGGACATTTAGGGAATATAATAACAAACTCATCCCCTCCAATCCTACAAAGAATATCTGTGCTCCTTGTAGAACTTTTCATTTCCGATGAAACAGCTGTTAGATATTCGTCACCTGCTAAGTGGCCAAAGGTATCGTTTGCAAATTTTAGACCATCAAGGTCAATAAGTGTAAATGCAAAAGGTATCTTGTTCTTCATCATCTCTTCCATTTTATTCAGGCAATATCTTCTGTTGAACAAACCGGTTAGAGGATCTGTAAATGCCATTTCTTCAATTCTTTCCCTGTATTCAATTTGATCAGTGATATCCTCAATATAATGTGCATAGGCGGGCAAATCGTCCCACGAAATCAAATACGAGGTGACAACTAAATGCCTTATATTTCTTTTACAGCTGTAATTATACATCACATATGCATCGGTTATGTCTCTACCATAAGTCTTGAGATAATCAATTAAATCACAGCCATCACCACAAACATGGGTATTGGTTTCCGGATTGTAGAAAAATCCTTTGGCGGATTCATTTGCATATACAGTATCGCCCGTGCTTGCATTTGTAACAATAATCCAATCCTTTACAGCACCTAATAGAGATTTTAAGGATTCCGCCGAGCGCTCCATCATATTCGCTTGATCGATAATTATCTTTTCACGCTCTCTAATATTGGATTGAAGTAAAGTCATCAAATTCCCAAGATTTCCAAGCGAATCAGTATCCACATAGTAATCACCATTTGAAATTCTTGCTACAATGCCATAGAGCTGCATTAATTTGTTTTCAATCTCACCAATTTTATTTAATAATAATCCATTATCCGATTCAAGATCATTAGTATATTCACCCGATAATATCACATCAATAACATCAATGGCTTTTTTACAATTACTATCAAGCGCCTCAATTGCTATGCATATATCTTCAGGTGTATTAGATTCAATTTTGTGTTGGGGTGCGAAAGTATTTAGCATTATATTTAATTTGTTAGTAATAGAGCTTAATTGGTTTAGAGTATTATTATCTTTCACCGTACCACCTCACAGAGTAAAATTACATAAAACTATTTCGTTTGTTAGTTTAAATTAATTATACTTTATTATTTTTCTTTTGTAAAGGAGAACATTATCTTATGTACATAATTTTACAAATAAACTTATGAATATAATATTTAAGCTCATCTGCTTGAGAATTTTAGCAGATGAGCTTTTGAATTTAGTATAAAATATTAGTCTTCAAGCGGTTTTGTGTTGTAAAGATTATTGCCTTTACAGTCTATAATGACGGTTGCGGGGAAATCTTTTACAACTAATTTGCGAATAGCTTCGGGACCTAAGTCTTCATATGCAACAATTTCAACGCTTTCAACTGATTTTGAAATAAGAGCTGCTGCTCCACCTACTGCTCCAAAGTAAACAGCACCGTTTTCTTTCATGGAGTCTATAACAGTGTCGTTCCTCTTCCCTTTGCCAATCATTCCACGCAGTCCTAAGTTTAAAAGCTGTGGTGTGTATGCATCCATTCTATAGCTTGTTGTAGGGCCGCATGAGCCTATTACATTACCAGGCTTTGTTGGCGTTGGGCCAACATAGTATATTAGCTGATCTTTTAAATCAATTGGAAGTTCCTTGCCTTCATTTAGTAACTCTATAAGTCTTTTATGAGCCGCATCCCTTCCAGTATATATCACTCCGCTTATAAGCACATTGTCCCCTGCATTTAGTGAGCGTGCTTGTTCTTCGGTAATTGGTGTTGTAAGTTTAATTTCCATTTTATCGCCTCCTTATATTGTAGCATGTGCATGGCGAGCGGCATGGCAACATAGATTTACAGCCACTGGCAATGAAGCTATATGTGTGGGATAATAATCTATATTCACCGAAAGCGCAGTGGTTCTACCACCGGTACCTGCAGGGCCTATTCCGAGCTTGTTAACTTCCTTTAAAAGCTCTTTTTCAAGGTTTGCATATTCGGGATTTTCATTGTGTTCCCCAACTTTACGCAGCAGTACTTTTTTAGACATCAATGTAGCTTTTTCAATTGTACCACCTACACCAACACCCACAATTATTGGTGGGCATGGATTTGGACCTGCATTTTTAACTGTTTGAAGTACAAATTGCTTAACTCCCTCAATTCCATCGGCAGGAACAAGCATTTTTGTTGCGCTCATATTTTCGCTTCCAAAGCCTTTAGGCATTACATTTATGTCTATTTTATCTCCGTCAACAATTGAATAGTGTATAATTGCTGGGGTGTTGTCCCCTGTGTTTTTTCTGTTGAAAATTGGCTCTGTTACAACAGATTTTCTAAGATATCCCTCATCGTACGCTTCTCGCACACCCAGATTTACCCACTCGGTGATATTTCCACCTGTGAGCATTACCTCCTGCCCAACTTCAATGAAAACAACTGCCATACCAGTATCTTGACATACTGCAATACGCTCTTCTTTAGCTATATCGTAATTGCGTATGAGCTGGTCAAGGACCGACACTCCAACAGGTGATATTTCTTTCTTTTTATAATCACAAAGACTTTCATAAATATCTTCGCCAATTACATATGAAGCTTCTAAAATCAGCTCTTTTATCTTTTCTTTAACTGTATTTACAGATATTTCTCTCATTTTACCCACTCCTTTTATACCTTATCCTTTAGAGATAATCAAAACTAAAGCTTTTATATTTTATTTGCTTTAATAATTGCGAATAGCATGTATTTTTCTATCTTTTCTACTCCGTACGAGGGTGGAAAAGATAGAAAAGAAGAGTTTTGCTGATGGCTAACCTTATCTTTGGATAATCAAAACTCAATATTTTTACATTCCCGCCTTAATAAATAGGTGAAATATAAAAAACCGCTTTTCTCATACTTAATTTTATCGGTATTCCCCTGAAAACAGGAGAATACCGACCTAATAAATTATTTGCTTTGCATAAATGCAATTACTCTTTGCATTTCATTGTAAACTATCATCAGACCTTCATCAACGCCCATACCTGGTTTAGCGAGGATTTGAAGAGGCTTTGTAGCCATAGCAAGGTTTACGCAAACTTCCGCTGAACGGTTTGTTTCATTGCAAGTACCGCCTTGATATGCGCCAACTCCTGCTTTATTGCAGTATATTACTGCTTCAACAGTGTTGTTGATACCGCCAAGGTCTGGGGTTTTAATCTGAAGCATGTGTCCTGCTTTGTTGTCGGCAAAATATACAACATCTTCATAAGTGTTGCACCATTCGTCAGCAACGATTTCAAGATTAATTCCTCTTTCGTCAACCATAGCTGTAAGCTTTTTGAGCGCTTCCATCTGTGCAGTTCTTTCACCCATATCAACTGGGCCTTCAATGCGGATTGTTAGGCCGTCAGCCGCATCTGCAAGTACTGCGAAATAATCAGTGATTTTTTCCCAGTCATTGTTAAATGCTATGCCGATTGTGCCGTAAACATCTATGTGAATTATTGGTTGGTAACCCTCATAAGGAGCAAGCTCTCTCGATCTTTTTGCAAGCCACTTTACATATTCAACAAGTAGCTCACCATTTTTACCGAGCTTTGTTTCAACATGGTTAATAAGACCATGTGGAAGTACATTTGCACCTTTAAGTATCATTTTATCGGTGTTGTCATAGCGATTATCACCCGATTGTGTAAAAATTGGAATTGGTGTTGTAGTAACTCCACCTGTTTTGTATTCCTCAGCTATAACTTCCGCCATAATGCAGTGTTTGCTCTTTGCTACTGCATCGAGAATGGCCTGTGTAATGCCGTATCTTATAGCTGTGTGGATTTGTTTGCCTGTGTCTGGGTCAACCATGCTATCAATCTTTTCAGCCATTTCTTTAAAGGTTGTTATTTCAGCACCTTCTAAAATTGGAGCAATTTTTTCATAAATAAAAGGAATGAAATCGGTTGCTAAGAAAAGTGGGTCACGACCGCCTGCACCTGAGTACTGAACTGCCGCACAATCTCCGTATGCAATCTGTCCGTCTTCAAGTATGAGCTGAACTGAAATGGACTCACCGGACTGTCTTACTGCTGTAAAACCTGGAGTTGCAGGCTCGCCTATATACGCTGAACCGTCAGCTTTTGCGCCTTGCTTAATAGCTTTTTGGTCGTCAAAGAAAAAGCCTGTTCTACCGCCTGAACATATTACCTTTTTGATTTTCATAATAATGCTCCATTCTGCCGCTCAGCATCGGCATAAAATATTAATTTAATTCACTCTTATCTGCTGAGCAAGGAATGATAAGAGCATTATTGTGCATAGGGACGGTAGTGAACAAAGCGAACGAATCGTCCTGCACATCGCCCTGCGAGGATGTAGTTTGAAATTTATTTCAAACTATAAAACCTCTCAATTTAAACTACATTTAGCTTATTATACTTTTGGTCTACCGATTAGACGGCTTCTTGAGATTGCGTAAACATCGTCGATAACCATCTGGAAGCTTACATCTCTACCTTCGAATGCAGCTCTTTCTTTCATGCGGTCACTGTGGAATGCTTTGATGTCATCATTAAATGGAAGATTACCAAAGTCGAGGAATCTGATTGCGCCGTTGTTATCACGTGCAGGCAGAGCAAGACCTTTGTTGAATTTAGATGGTGCAAATGGTACATCAAGAATACCTGATTCAAATGCAGCAAGTGAAGCGTCAACAAAATCGTCTTTACCAAGCTCAAGTGCTTTATCAACGATAGCTCTTGTTTCTGCTGTGATCATATCTATTTCGGCTTTAACTTCAGCTACATTGCCGAAAATCTGGCAATCAAGCATGTTTGTAAGCTGTTTTGTTGTTCTAAGACCGGAAGCATTAGCTTCCATTGTAGGAATACCCATTGCTTCGTGAGGTGTTTTAACAATAACTTTTGTAGCGCCTGAAAGTACAGCAGTAGCAGCACCCCAAGAAATAACACCGTAAGCTCTTGCTTCATCCTGTGGGAATCCGCCCATCCACTGATGGAATACTGTGGTAACTACGCAGTCGTTAAATCCAAACTTAGCGAGATATTCTTCTGTGAGTTGCTCTAAAGCCTTGATAGCCGCAACGTCCTGATAGAGGTTACCGCACTGGCCATAACCAACTGTAATGCTCTTAACGCCCTGCTCAGCTGCAAGTAGTGCTTCGAGAACAGCAACGGAGTGAGAAATACAAGGTGGTACAAGTGTTCCTGTTAGAGGGCCAAATGGCTCTCTGTTGATGGAAACGCCTGCTTCTTCGTAAAGACCAATTAGTCTATCTACATACTGCCAGTTTTTAATTGTATCTTCAAGTGTGTGGTTTTTAGCATAAGGAATGTTGTAGGAAATACCGCCGCCTTCGTAGGAAGTGTAACCACCGCAAAGTGTGATTTCAGCAAGTAGTCTTGCGTCAGGTGTACCATGTCTTACCTGTACTGGAAGGGATACAGAATCAACTACCTGACGGCAAGCATCAACACCCCAGTTAACTGCGGGGAAGCCGTTTAGTAGGGATTTCCCTGTTTTCTTGCTCTCTTCAATACCAACCTGTGCTTCTTCGTATCTATTATGTCTTGTGTAACTATCTATTGTGGAAGGCAAAAGGTCAGCATCACCATTTTTTTCAAGGTACTGAAGCAGTTCAATATGCTTATCAAGCATAGCAACGCCCGCTCTTGGCTGAATTAGTGTAACTTTATCTTTTTTAGCCTGCTCAAGTTTTGCACCGAAAACTCTGCTCTTGTCTAAAGATTTATGGTAGTCAACACCTTTTTGGAAATCTGCGTCTTTACCTGTTGGCCATGTGCCAATTATCTCTGCACGGGTTTTGTTATATTCATCCATGCTCATTTTCTTTGAAATATTACTCATTATAAGTTCACCATCTCTTTCTTCATAATTGTTAGTGACATATCGGAATTTATACTGCTTAGTAATCCCATAGCCGAGAGTATATACTTTTTATCAAGCATATAGTCGGGGTTTTTGGGCATTAGCGAAAAGGGTTCTTGTGGAGTATAAAGTACTCCAGATAGCACTTGTGAGGGTGTGGGATTATTTATCACGGGGCCTCCTGTGCCGATTACATGCTGTATTTTACTTAAATCTTTGCCTGTTTGAATATAGCTTTCACCGAGTGGTGTAAAGTGCTTTTCTATGCTTCCTGCATGCCTTAGCATCGCTATAAATGTAGCTTTGTTTGCAAGGGTGAAATCAATTCTTTTCTCTTCTTCATCCTGTGGAAGATGTTCGGGGTTTTCTCTGAATATATCAAGTGTTTGCCTTAGTTTTTCAGGTGTAACCTGAGCATATTCACAAAATTCCTCTTCTCCAACAATCGATACAATCGAATGTGCATTCCATCTCATCCCAAGGTCGCCTTCTACCGAGCGTTTTATCGCTGGGTGTGGTATGCCTCTGAGCACTGCTCCCGGAAATACCGGACAACCATTTGTTGCTGAGTAGACATCCGTGGTAGCTCCTCCTATATCAACTGCGACAAGTTCACCAATGCCGAGTGCATTTTTTGTGCCTCTCGCTAAGGTTTCTATTGCAATCATTACTGAAGAAGGGGTTGGAATTATCTCACCATCTACCATGTCCTGCACTTCGCTGAGCCCTTTTGCCTGAATAATCCTGTCCAAAAACACTTTGCGGATTGCTTCTCGTGCAGGGTTTATGTTTAGCACTCCAAACTCGGGCATTACATTTTGGCATTTTATCGCATCTTTGCCAGCAGTTTCAAACATTTCGCAAGCTTCATCCGAAGCACTTTTATTTCCAGCTACAATTATAGGTAGGTTTTTTGGTAGAGTGGATAAAAGCTTTGCATTGTGGAGTATCACTTCGCTGTTGCCGCCATCAGTACCGCCTGCAAGCATTATGATGTCGGGGTCTATTTCCTCTATTTCTTGCAGTTCAGTTTTATCAAGCTTATTTGCATAGACCTTTATTACTTTGGCTCCAGCACTCAGAGCTGCGAGTTTTGCCGCTTCGGCGGTTAAATCCCTCACTAAGCCCACTGCAATCATCCTAAGACCACCAGCCGCACTGCTACAAGCTTTTATAACTTCAAAATCTACATCCCCAACTTGCTCTTTTATAGCCGATATAGCATTTAAAAATCCAATCTTTATATCCGTTGTAACTGTTGTGGGTGATTTAGCTGTTGCTACTATCTCTGCTTTTTCAGTATCCACACAAGTTGCCTTAGTGTAAGTACTTCCTATGTCTATAAATAGTGCAGCTTTCATGTTTATCCTCCCTGTATCGGATGGACTATTCTAAGTCTTCTTTTAGATGAGCTATTGTAACTTCAGGTGCTGTTCCTGGTGGGTATACCCTATTAAAGCCCATAGCTTTAAATTTTGGTTCTACTTCATCAAATGAAGCTTTACCTATTACAATATTACCACCTACATAAAGTGGAATATCGCCGATACCTGCTTCAATGCATTTTTCTCTAAGTCCTGGGCAGTCAAGCTCGCCTTGTCCATAGAGAGAAGAAACTAAGATAGCATCTGCATTAGTTTCAACTGCTGCCTTTACATACTCCTCCTGCGATACAAGTACGCCTAAGTTTACTACATTGTACCCTGCTTCTCTAAAAGCAAATTCTAAAATTTTGTTTCCAACAGTATGTATATCGGCTCCGATTACACCTATTACTAAAGTCTTTGTACTCATTTCTTATTCATCCTTTCATTTACCACAAATTAAATTTATTAATATCGTTAACTGATTCAAGCCTTTTCTCATCAACAACGCCTACAAGGTTATAGAGCTTTTCTACTGGATCATAAATGATGTCGGGTAGAATTCTGAAAAACTCTATTTGCTTGGTGTTGCTCACATGGATACGGGGGCCTGTTGAATGGATAATTTCACCACCTACCGATACATGCTCTTCATCTTTATATGTTACCGGAAGATTATATGAAATTACTTTGTTTACTTGCTGATTTAAAAAATCAATATCAAGGTTTGGATTATGTGTTAGTTTTATAATGAAACCTCTTCTAACTTCACCAAAACTTTTTATGATATCGAGCCCGTAGTTTTTCTCGAGCAGGTCACAAGTGATAATCTCAGCTGTATGTGCTTTTTTCCTGTATGCAATAGTATCGTATACAAGCTTTGTTATGTCTTCTGGCAGTGGACCAAAAATGGTAGGCCTTGTTACGATAACTTCCTCGCCTATTCCTATGAGTATATCGGCATTTCTACCAACCATCTCATACACCATTTCAAAGTGTTCAACGACAACTCTCTTCCCTGCATCAAGTGCACCTTTAATTGCATCTGCGAGTATGTAGAGTTGTGTAAATCCTGATTCAAGGCGAATGTCCAGATGATATGAGTGGCGTTTAAATTTGCCCTCCATATGCTCTTCTACAATTGGAAGCGGTCTGATGTGTACACCTTCGTCGTCATTTGTTAGATCAAGCCCTGGGAACATTCCCTTTGCAAGCAGTGATTTACCCGAGCCTGAATCCCCTAAAAGTGCTATGAGTCTGTCGTCAGGTTTTAGATGCCTTTGAGCAAACGCATTGCCAAGCTCAAGTAACCTTTCTCTGCCCCTCGGTGCAAAATAAGTTGCAAACATTAAATGATCCGCTGAGTTAAACATTTAACTCCCCCCTATTTTTTGAGATGTGGATGTCTTCAGTACTGCAAATAAAACTATTTTTGTAGTGTTTGCTACAAATATCATGCATATAATAAAACATTGAGAATGTTTTGTCAACCACTTTAAAATTATTTATAGTGATTATAGACAAATTTGTTAATTATATATATATTATTACACCTAAGTGATAAAAAGCTATATACAATCACATTTTGCTTTTATTTTTTACGCTTTGCCTTTATTATGCATTATTTTATTAACAATATTTAGAACATATTTTAAATTATTCACTTGATTTTACTTTTAAAAAGTATTAGAATAATTATAAAAGCGATTTTGTAGTATCTACTACAAAGCAAACGAAATGGAAGTTATAATATGAATACTGTTTTAGAAGAAAAAATAATGGCCGCAAAGCTTACAAAAACCGAGAGCATAATAGCGCAGTTCGTCCTTGAAAATGAAGCAAGAGTAGGCTTTATGACTGCTGCAGATATTGCTGGTGAGCTCGGCACAAGTGATGCCTCGGTTATTAGAATGGCAAGAGCGGTGGGCTATTCCGGCTTTAATGAGCTTCAAAAAGAAATACAGGAAAGCATTTCATATAAAGTTAGATTTGGTTCTAATAGGGTTCTCCCCCCAGCTGAAAAACTTTTATCAAGTATGGATATATTAAATAGCAACGATATTGTAAATGAATCACTTCACATGTCAATTAAAAATTTAGAGTCAACCATTTCATATAACTCTTTAGAAAAAATTGATGCAGTTTCTAATGCTCTTATAAAAAGTAGGCGAATATATTTTGTAGGCTTTCGTGTTGCAGCAGGAATTGCCACAGCCCTCACAGTTGCAATGGGTCATATTTTGCCCGATGCCAGAGCGGTTACTTCTTCTGATTTTGCTTCAGTGGAAATGTTTAATGGACTAACCGAGGATGACTGTGTATTTTTTATTAGTTTTCCAAGATACCCTAAAATAATAGACACACTTTTTGAAATGGCAAAAGACAAGGGCGCTAAAACAATATTTATGACTGAAGGCGTTGCTTCTCCAAATGCAAGGGAGGCAGATATAATACTCTCAACCAGTGTTGATAGTATTAGCTTTTTCAATTCATATATGGCACCGCTTTTCTTAGCCGAGTTAATAGCTGCCGATGTATCGAGGAAAAACGGTGCCGGTGGCGAAAAAATCATGAAAAGGCTTGACTATTATGTAAATAAAGCAGGATTATATTAAAGTTTTTACTATTACGCTTATACATGTAACTACAATTTTAGTTAGGAGCAGTAATTTATGAAAAATCTTAAAAATAAAGGGTTTACATTAATAGAGCTTATAATTGTTATTGGAGTTATTGCAATTTTATCTGCTGTAATTGCCCCTAACTACACCCAATATCTTGAAAGAGCAAGGCAATCTGACGATTTACAAGTTGCAACCAATATAGTGCGTGCGGCAACTACCGCAATAGCCGACCCACTCAATAATCTGCCACCAGGGCAATATGTTGAAGTTCTTTGGATAACGGGCACTGAATCAGGTGCTGGTGTTACCGAGGGGTCTATACTCGTTAGACATAATGACACATTTAGAAAGTCCATCTTTAATGACAATGCAGGTGATGATGATTTAGATGCTACCTCCGGTGATGTGGATGCACTTCTGCCCTTTGCCGAAAGTTTATTTAGAGTTCTTGGCGGCGAAGCGGTAATCGATGGCGATTACTATTTGGATGATCCTGATTGGCTTCAAATTGAGTTTCATGATTCTAAATCCGACCTTGCGGGCGAAGCAAATTTTGCTATACATGTGAGTACTTCTACGGGGGAAGTGGCTCTTGCTGGTTCTTCATTTAATGTTGATCACAATCGCTGGATTGATATGGGACTTGATGCAACGCCATATCCAGAGCCATAACCACAGCACCAATCTTTAATATTATCTATGTATTTATCTACCTATTCCAAATGGGTGGATAAATTTTTTATCTTAATTAAATCAATAAGACTGCTTCATTTTATTAATTTTTACTAATCAAATTTAATAAAACTTTAAAACACATGGACATTTACACCTATATCCATATATTATAATAATAGTAGTAATTTTAAAATTTTGTAATTACTATTAACTCGTTGTAAATATTATTCTTTAGTATTGATTTTATACCAAAAGAGTGTATAATACTTTATAAGGAATTATTTTAAATATTTGCATGAGTAATAATGCAAAATCCACACAAAATAATTACATATTAACAGGAGGTTTACTTATGGCTTTAGAATTTACAAAAAAAGAATTTGAATCAGAAGTTTTAAATGGTGAAGGTGTTGCAGTGATTGATTTCTGGGCACCATGGTGCGGCCCATGCCGTATGATGGGTCCAATAATTGATGAGGTTTCCAAAGAGCTTGAAGGCAAAGCACTTGTAGCTAAGGTTAATGTTGATGATGAGCAGGATATAGCCGCTAAATACGGTATTATGACAATTCCTACTGTACTTGTATTTAAAGATGGTGAAGTTGTTCACCAGTCGGTAGGTGTAGTTCCAAAAGCTAAGCTCATTGAAATGGCAGAAAATCTTTAATACTTTATGGTAATTTTAGAGGGTATTTGCACCGCCTTTAGTGGTGTAAATACCCTCTTATCGTGTCATAAAAGTTTTTGCTTTTTTGAACACGATGCCAGACTATCAAAAAATTTGCAAGGCAAGGAACTAAATATGCAAATAAGTGAGTAA
>CAYJLI010000029.1:0-28727 GCA_964371155.1 uncultured Oscillospiraceae bacterium
TCACACCTCCTAATGCCCCCACCTTTTAAAAGGCGGATTTCGCTCCAATTGATTTGTTTTAGATTTATAGTTATCTTTATATCCTTCTAAGCATCACATGATTAAAAAAGGCGATATTTATAAAGCTATCATCTTTTAATAGCTCACATTCTATCTCAAGCATGTCTCGAAGCCAGTTTTCCCTTGACTTTGTCTCCGAGTTGTGGAGGCTTGCAAGGGCACGCACCCCATAAACATTCTCTATTTTAAGCTCATTGCCCGACCATTTTAAGATATCGTCGTTTTCATAATATTTAATATCGCCAAATGCACTTGAGAAGGAGTTTCCTCCTGCTAAAAGCTTTTTAGCATCGTCGAGGTCGTAGTCCTGCACTACTGCCTGCACTATTCTCCCCCGTCTATTGTGGCGCACTATCGACATAATACCGCCTTTTTTAAGAATCCTCACAAGCTCTGTGAGGATTTCTTTTTGCTCATCAACAAATTCAAAAACAAGATGGCAAATAACAGCGTCAAAGCTTTCGTCGGGCATTTTCTTCACTTCACTTATGTCTCCACATATTTGCTTTACCGCTTCATCTTTCTTTGATGCTTTAATCATCTTTGCATCAATTTCAACAGCGGTCACTTCATTTTTTTCGGCTAAATAAGAGCTTGTAAAGCCAAAGCCACTGCCAAAATCCAAGACTTTGCACCCCTCGATACTAAGCTTACTCCAAACAGTGCGATAAAAAAGCTCCCCAAGTGGCGACACTGCATAGTCATAATAAAGTTTCATATTTTGATCCATTTTATTTCCTCCGTTTCTTATTTTAAGAGCTTTGTCCGTATATTCCACCGAAGCTTGGTGGTGGAAAGTGCAGTGAAAAGCTTAAATTCATCCTGTATAATAGATGATAATTTACATATAATAATACCTTTGTGGGTTTAAAAAGTAAATAGGCTATTGTGTTTTCAAAAATGTATATTAATTTTTTTTCAGCCAATAATATGGCTGAAAATTATTATACATAGGAGGACAAAATGAATAGGTATGAAATTTCGGTTTTGACAGCGTTTATAATTTCGCTGATTTTTGCACAGGTAACAGCCTTTGCAAGCAGTTGCGAAGAGGTGAGGGAGGGGACTATTCGTGTACATATAATGGCAAATTCAAACAGCGAAGCTGACCAAAATATAAAGCTTGATGTACGTGATGAAATAATACAGCAAGTGAGCAGTGAATTTTTACGCTTTGACGATATCGGCAGTGCAAAAGAGGGGGCGCAGGAGCTTTTGTCCATGGCGGTGGAAAGGGCAAATGAAGTGCTAAAAGAAAACTTACTCCCCTACAAAGCGAGTGGAGAAATAGTGAATATGTATTTCCCTACAAAAAGCTATGGGGAAATCACAATGCCTGCTGGGGAGTACGCCGCTGTGAGGATATATTTAGGCAGTGCTGAGGGGGAAAATTGGTGGTGCGTGATGTATCCACCACTGTGCTTGCCCACAGCGTCTGAGCATGAAAATGAGGATGCAGAAAAAATATATGAGCTAAACGAAAAAGCCGAATTTGTGCCTGCTTTTGCGGTGGTGGAGTGGTATGAGGGCATAAGGGAAAAATGGCAGAATAATTAGCGGTGTTAAACACAAAAAAGGCGTGATATGGATTTGAGAATATTTTAAAAATCTTTGTAAAATCCCCTTGCATTTTTTTTATCAATATGCTATATTATAATGAGCTAAAAGTATAAATCTATATTTTGTACTTTAAAAATAGGTTTTTCTCGTTCACTAAAAATGAACTACTGAAAAACACAGCACATTTATAACCATATTTATGGTTGTTTTGTGTCTTTTATAGAAAGGAATGGTCATAAAAATGGGAACTATTGAAATGGTTGGCGCAGTTGTGCTTATAATTGCCTGTATTTTAGTAATAGGCAGTGTGGTTATGCAAGAATCTTCTAAAGGTGGCATTGGTGCTATTGGCGGTGGAGTAAGCGAAACACATTACGATAAAAGCAAAGGCCGCACAAATGAGGCCGCACTCGCAATGATTACAAAAGTGTCAGCAATTGCACTTTTTGTGGTTACAGGTGTAGTATTGTTTATATCAATCACAGCATAGTATGAAATGATGCCGCTTTTTTGCGGCATTTTTTTTATATAAATTTGATTTCCCACATTTAATCTTAAAATAGCTTAAAGGGGGGTGCCTGAAAAATAAAGGGTTTGCAAAACATGAGCAAAATTTTTATCAGAAGAAAAGTGCAAGAAATACTTTGTTGTATTAATGCGCATTTTTAAAAAGTATGATGGAAATATTGCCAAAGCTTTATGCAAATCCAAATTTTTCAGACACCCCCTTAAAATGAAAGGAAGAGTATTATGCGTAATTTTGCACCTTTGATTATTGAAGAGCTTAAAAAACGACAACCCAAAGCAATACCCTCACAGAATATGATATCAATACTTCATGTTAAAAAGAGGGAAGTACCTTTCTTTAAAAAAGATCTCGCAAGGCTTATAGAAAACGGCGAGCTTTTAAACACCCCCAAAGGCATACTCCTCCCCAAAAAGAAACCGGGTGTCTTAGGCACTGTGGTGAGGGTGAATGAGGGTTATGGATTTGTTCGTGCTGAGGGGGCGGATAGCGATACATTTGTCCCCGGGAAATACCTAAAAGGTGCAATGCCCGGCGATGTGGTGAGGATGAGGGTGCTTGGTAGCAGTAGGGGACTGCCCGACGGTGAAGTAGTGGAAATAACCGAGCGTGCCAAATACAAATTCTCAGGCACCGTAAAAAAAGCGGGGCGTGAATGTGTGGTAATTCCTGATAAGGACTTTAAATCCCCCATAACACTTAGAAAAACAGATTATTCCTTTGTTAAAGACGGCGATAAAATCACCGCATATATACATAGATATGGCAACAGGCATTTTGACCATGTGGCGGCAGTTTATAGCATACATGGCAGTGCGCTTTCTGCTGCGGCGTGTTGCGAGGCTATACTCGAATCAAAAGATATTATAAGGACATTTCCAGCGGAGGTTGTAGCGGCGGCTGAGGAGATATCTCAAAAGGGGATACATCCTAAAGAAATTGCGGTAAGGCGTGACCTCAGAGAAGAGAATATATTCACAATTGACTCCGCCGACAGTAAAGACCTCGACGATGCAGTTTCGATAGAAAAAAACGATCTTGGCTGGATGCTCGGGGTACATATTGCCGATGTGAGCTATTATGTGGCGCACAAATCCCCACTCGATAACGAAGCGCTAAAGCGTGGGACTTCGGTTTATTTTGCAGACTCGGTAGTGCCAATGCTTCCGCAAGCGCTTTCAAACGGCATCTGTTCGCTAAATGAAAAAGAGGACAGGCTAACATTTTCGGCGATGATACAGCTAAACCGCAAGGGCGAATTAATCGGTTATAACTTTGAAAAGACAGTTATTCGCTCAAGGGTAAAAGGAGTTTATGCCGAGATAAATAAAATACTCGACAGCACAGCGGACAGCGAAATAATGGCGAAATACTCCGACCAGCTCGAGAAAATCGCACTGATGGACGAGCTTGCAAATATCTTAAATGAGGCACGCATGGCAAGGGGTGGAATGAATTTAGACTCGACGGAGTCGAAAATCATCACCGATGAAAACGGCATTGCGGTGGACATTAAAGAAAGGGAGCGAGGGGTAAGCGAGAGGATTATAGAGGAGTTCATGCTAAAGGCAAATGAAGCTGCGGCACTCTTTGGGCAAAGGCAGGAATTGCCATTCGTATTCAGGGTGCACGAAAGCCCCGACCCCGACAGAATAGCCGATTTAAAGAAAATCCTCGAGGGCATTGGGGTGGACACATCGCCAATAAAAGGAGAAATAGACTCCGCCAAACTCTCAAAATTACTTGAAAATGTAAGGGAAAGCAAGTATAATAAGATGGTGAATAAAGCGGTGCTTCGCACGATGGCTAAGGCGAAATACAGCCCACAAAACATAGGGCATTTTGGCTTGGTTTTAAAGGATTATTCGCATTTTACCTCACCAATAAGGCGGTATCCCGACCTTATGATACATAGATTTATGTCGGCAAAGCTTATGAATATGAAGCGTGAGAATATAGAAAAACGCTTTAGAGAATTTAGTGCACTCGGCTCAAATCAGTCCACCAATCGAGAAATAAATGCCATGCAAGCCGAGAGAATGTGCGAGGATGCATACAAAGCTGAGTACATATTCTCCCATATTGGCGAAGAATTTGAGGCGGTTATATCGGGGGTTGCTTCCCATGGGGTATATGCAGAGCTTGAAAATACGGTTGAGGGTATGTTTAAGCCAGCCGATATTGAGGGGTATAATTTCGAGTATGACGACAATATGCGATATACCGACAGCACTACTAAAAAAACAATCACCGTGGGCGACAGGGTGAAAATTCGAGTTGCCGCCGCAGATGTTTCCTCGGGTGAGATTGATTTTGCACTTTTAGAATTTTTAGACTAAATGGTTATTTATAGGTGAAGCAGTGATGGAGCTCAAAAGCTTTATTCACTCTTCACTATTACTTGGGATGGCTACCCTATACTTTGCGTAAGGCATGGGAGGAAAATAGATGACATATAAACAAGGGCTATATCCGATAATAAAAAAAGAGGCGATAGCAAAGGGGATTTTTGATTATACCCTGCATTGCCCCGAAGTTGCAGACTTAGCGGAAGCTGGGCAGTTTGTGCACATTCGTGCAAAGGGATTTACCCTGCGACGCCCAATATCAATCTGCGAAATAGATAGGAAAAATGGCACTCTTCGCCTTGTTTTCGAGGTAAGGGGTGAGGGCACTGAGGAAATATCGAGGCTGAATGTAGGCGAGCTGATGGATTTACTCGCACCACTTGGCAAAGGTTTCACTTTGCTTTCACAGGATAAAAAAGCGGTGGTTATAGGTGGTGGAATAGGCGTGCCCCCAATGCTTGAGACCGCTTCACACTACGGCAAAAACGCCACTGCCATAATAGGGTTTAGAAGCGCAGATGCTGTGATATTAAGCGAAGACTTTAATAAAACTTGTGGAGCAGTACATATCACCACGGACGATGGCACAAAGGGTGCAAAAGGCTTTGTAACCGATGTTTTAGTAGAGCAGTTAAAGGGTGCAAAACCCGATATAGTATATGCCTGTGGCCCAACACCCATGCTAAAAGCAGTGGCAAAACTCTGCGAGCAAAACGGTGTGCGCTGTCAGGTTTCACTCGAGGAGAGAATGGGTTGCGGTGTGGGTGCCTGCCTTGTTTGTGCCTGTAAGGTGGCAAGGGAAAATGGCGAAACATATAAGCATGTCTGCAAGGACGGCCCTGTATTTGAGGGAAGCGAGGTGATTTTTGAGTGATTAACACAAAGGTAAATATTGCAGGCGTTGAGTTTAAAAACCCTGTGATAGCGGCTTCGGGTTGCTATGGTTTTGGAAGAGAATACGAGAGCTTATACCCTGTGGAAATGATGGGTGGTATCTGCCTTAAAGGGATGACACTCAACGAAAAGCTCGGCAATCCCCCAGCAAGAATAGCCGAAACTCCAGCCGGTATGCTAAACAGCGTGGGACTGCAAAATCCAGGGGTAGAAGCATTTATAAAAAATGATATGCCCTACCTAAAAGAAAAGGACACAGTAATAATTGCAAATGCGGCAGGTAGCGCCATAGAGGACTACTGCGCACTTGTGGAAAAGCTCTCCGAAACAGAGATAGACATGGTGGAGCTTAATATTTCCTGCCCCAATGTAAAAGAGGGGGGAGTGGCATTCGGTGTGAGCTGTGAGGGAGCGTCTGGGATTGTGAGAGAGGTTAGAAAAGTCTGCAAAAAGCCGCTCATTGTAAAGCTTTCCCCAAATGTCACCGATATTGCAAGCATAGCAAAGGCGGTTGAAGCCGAGGGTGCGGACGCCATTTCGCTGATAAACACACTCCTTGGAATGAGAATTGATATAAACACCCGCCGCCCGATACTGCATAATAATGTTGGTGGGCTTTCAGGCCCTGCGGTTTTCCCAGTGGCTGTGAGGATGGTATGGCAGGTTGCAAATGCTGTAAAAGTGCCTGTAATAGGGCTTGGCGGCGTGGAAAAATGGCAGGACGCAGTGGAAATGATGATGGCTGGCGCCACTGCAATACAGGTGGGCACGGCGATGTTTTATGATGGCTATGCACCGATTAAAATTGCCCGAGGAATAGAAGAATTCATGGAGAAAAACTCAGTTTCCGATATAAATGAAATAGTGGGCACTGTAAAACCTTATTAGAGGGTTTAAAACAAAATGAAAACCACGGATACGGGCGAACAGACAGGTTCGCCCCTACCTATGCCCAAGCTATGTAAAAAATACAAATCTAAAACGGAGATAAGAATGAAAATACTTTCAGTGGACTATGGCGATGCAAGGACTGGCATTGCCGTATGCGATAAAGGCGAAACGCTCGCCTCACCTGTCACGGTGATAAACGAGCGCAAAATGGAGCGAGTGGCGGAAAAAACCGCAGAGCTTGCAAAGGAGCACCGCTGTGAAATGATAGTGGTGGGGCTTCCAAAAAATATGGACGGCAGTGAGGGTTTTAGAGCGGACATCTGCAAGGAGTTTGCCGCTAAACTCGGCGAATTGTCAGATGTCGAAATAGTGATGTGGGACGAGCGTGGCACCACGGTAACCGCCCACAACTACCTAAATATCACCGACACAAGGGGTAAAAAGCGCAAAGCGGTGGTGGATGCCGTGGCGGCGGTGATAATTTTGGAGAATTATTTGAGATACAGGAAAAATCAGGGTAAGTAAGATATAATACTAATATCCATCCCCCCTACAATGGGCTTTCACATTATTTAAAATTCTATATAATTTATAAAAAACAAGCTGGCACTCGTTGGTGCCAGCTTGTTTTTATCTGTAATTATAAATCAAAGCATTTAATTATAACCTGATAACTCTATCCTTTTATAAGCCCTTTTTCCACTAAGAATTCCCATGCCACTTCGGAGCTTGAGCGCTGATTTATTACCACTTCATAGTTTAGTGCGGTCATCTCTTCATTGCTGATTGCCCCTTCAAGACGGCCGAGTACTTCTAATAGCTCGGGGTATTCCTCCGCTATTTCTGCTCTAATTGCTGTTGCCATTGTGTAGCTTGAGAGGGCGTTTTTATCGTCCTCTAAGATGGTAACATCATAGTCGAGCAGCTGTGCGTCGGTGGTATATGGCGTCATTACATCGGTTTCGCCTGCAACAAGTGCATCGTACATCAGCGTGCCTTGGAACTGAAGCACATTAAATCCAAACGCCCCATACTGCCCTTCAAGTGCGGGAAGTCCGTCCTCCCTGTGGGGAAATTCCTGCGAGGTGCCAAAATTCATCCCGTCGGACACTTTTTGTAAGTCGGAAATTGTTTTAATACCGAGGCTGTTTGCAGTTTCGGTGAGAAGCCCTATGCAGTAGCTGTTGTTAAAGCCATACATATCCATATAAATTATATCGTCTTCTAAAAGAAGCTCTTTTGCATATTCTTGAACCTGCTCAGGAGATGTGCCGGGTACGAATTGCTCTCCATAAATCCCACCATATGCCGAGCCCGAATACTCGGGATATATATCTATTTCGCCCTCTTTGAGCGCATTAAATACTATCATAGTAGCGCCCATTCCAAGCTTTCTCTCAACGGTTAATTCGGTGTTTTCCTCAATCATATAGGAGATGATATGCCCTATAATTTCACCCTCAGCCGCCGCTTTTGATGCAACTACAATGGAACGGTCTTGACTGTTTGCGATAGCTCTCCAAGCAAAGCTCCCTATCACGGCAATCACCACTGCAAGACCTGTTGCAAGTATGCGACGATTAGCCGATTTAGCAGATCTAATCTTTTCCTGTGTGAGCTGTGTGGGGTTAAAGCTCATGCTTATCGGCATAACCGCTTTTTCCATCTTCGAAATAGCAAAATCCATCAGCAGTGCAAGCATACAGGCTGGAAGTGCCCCTGCAAGCATTAAATTTGCATTTGCAGTTTGAATGCCTGAGATTACATAGTTACCAAGACCACCAGCGCCTATGTATGCGGCAATTGTCATAAGTCCAACTGCGGTAACAGCGGAAATTCTCACACCCGACATTATAACGGGCATTGCAAGTGGCAATCGCACCTTTGTGAGCACCTGAAAAGGTGTCATTCCTATGCCGTATGCCGCTTCTACTGTCTGCCTATTTATGTTTACAAGTCCTGTATATGTATTTTTAAGTATTGGTAGTAGTGAATAAAGCACTACCATCAGCACGGCTGGGAGACTTCCTATCCCTAAAATCGGCACTAAAAGACCGAGAGCCGCAAGGCTTGGCACTGCCTGCATGATGTTTGCAAAGGCGAGTACGGGGCGGTCAAGCCCTTTAATTGTCGAGATTAAAATGCCGAGCGGTATACCAACAATAATTGCAACTAAAATAGAAACTATTGCAAGCCTGATATGGGTTGTGAGGAGAAGTAGGAATTCATCCATATTGGCAGCTAAAAATTCAAAAAATCCACTCATTATTTATCCTCCCATCTCTCAAGCTCGATAAACTGCGAGCTTAGTGTAGTAACAAGGCTACTCTTCGTGATAAGCCCTTCAAGGAAACCGCCCCTGTCGGTAACTGGGATTGCAGGAAGGTCGGCATCTTTAAATATTTCAAGGAGCTTTACAAGGCTGTCGTCAGGATATGCCTTGTACTCTACATCTACCATAACATCGCCCGTGGTAAGTGATAAATCATCTGCCAGTCTTATATGCCTTGGCCTTACTAAACCAAGCAGCTTCTTATCTTCATCGGTAACAAGCAAGCTATCCACTCGTTTTGCCCTCATTAGATCCATAGCTTTTACAAGCGTAGTATGCGAATTCACTGTGACAGGTGTTGAAATCATTATATCGGTAGCTCTGATTAAATCTGGATTTGACCAGATGCGATTTTTCCCAACAAAATCATCTACAAATTTATTTATCGGATGTTTTAGGATGTTTTCAGGTGTGTCAAACTGAAGCACTTTTCCCTTATCCATAATGCAAATTCTGTCGGCAAGTTTTATCGCTTCGTCCATGTCATGTGTTACAAAGACTATTGTTTTATGTAGTTTTTCTTGAAGCGTAATGAGCTCATCTTGGAGCTGCTCCCTCGAAACAGGGTCGAGTGCCGAGAAAGGTTCGTCCATGAGTATGATTTCAGGATCCATCGCAAAAGCCCTTGCAACACCTATTCTCTGAAGTTGTCCGCCCGAGAGTTGCGGTGGGTAGCGCCATAGAAATGTATCAGCATCAAGCCCTATAAGCCTCATAAGCTCGTGGGTGCGTTTAGTTATTTTTTCTGCGTCCATTTTTGAGAGTTTAGGAATAATCTCGATATTCTCCTGTATTGTCATGTGGGGGAAAAGCCCTGTTTGTTGGATTACATAACCCATATGGCGGCGAAGCTCTATTAAGTTTACATCCTTAATATTTTTCCCCTCAAGCTCGATATCGCCTGATTGAAACTTCTCTAAACCGTTAATCATCTTTAGCGTAGTAGTTTTGCCGCAACCCGAGGGGCCAATCAGCGCCACTAATTCGCCTTTGCAGACATCCAGCGAAACATCGTCGATTACCAAATTGTTTTTGTATGATTTTGAAACATTCTTGATTTTTATCATGGCAAGTCTCCTTTCTTTTTTAAGGTGTTTTAATTTACTATTAATTCCCTTACAAAATTAATAATATTAGTAACATTTTACCAAAATAAAGGAAAAAAAGCAAATGATAACAAAATCTTTGCACTTATTCTATATTAAAGCAATTTGAATATAGAATTTTATTTGTAGTAAATGTCTATTTAGCTCATATATTGCATAAAATTTTTTCCCAAATTATGGGCGCAGGGTAAATAAAAATACCTTAATTTCATTACCCCTATCACTTATAAATAATACCTCATGAGCAATACGGCGGTTGTCAAATTATAGCGAATTTATTAAAATTCACATAGCTAATCAAAAAAAGATTGACTTATATATTATAATGTAGTTTAATGTTAAATGTAACATTTGTTATATTTATTCAAATTTTTGTGTAAGGAAACATTATAATGGCAAAATTAAATATTGTACTCGTTGAGCCTCAAATACCGCAAAACACAGGAAATATTGCACGCACCTGCGCTGCCACCGGAGCGGCACTGCATCTTGTGGGCAAGCTTGGATTTGAGATAGACAATAAAAAACTAAAGCGTGCAGGGCTTGATTATTGGGAGCATTTAGATATAAGTTATTACGAGAGCTTTGAAGATTTTTACTCAAAGCACCCAGAAAATTTATTTTACTTTACCACCAAGGCTGAGCACACCCACTCCGACGCATCATATCCCGACGATAGCTTTTTGATTTTCGGCAGGGAAGATGCTGGACTTCCTGAAGAGCTACTGCTAAAAAATCGTGAAAACTCGGTGAGGATACCGATGCAGGGTGAAATAAGAAGCCTGAATTTGTCAAACACGGTGGCAATAGCTGTTTACGAAGTGCTCAGACAATGGGATTATCCCGAGCTTATAAACAAGGGAAGCCTTACAAAATACAAATGGGAATAGGAATAAATCCCTTAGAAGATTTTTGGAGGAACTATGAAAGAAAAAATACTGATTATGACCGATGCCCCCTGCGATATACCATATGAATTTGAAGAGAAAAACCCACTCAAGGTTTTATATATACCGATGGTAATAGACGGTGAGAGCTATTATGAAAGACGGGATTTTACACCACGCCAGTACTATGAAATACTTAAAAATGCAAAAAATATCCCCACCACTTCGCAGATTAATCCGATAACATTCTGTGAGGAATTTTTAGCTGCGAGCGAAAAGGGATATAATACTGTTATATATGTTTCGATGAATAAGCATGGCTCGGCAACTTTTTCCTCTTCCGAAGCGGGCAGGGAACTTTTTTATGAAAATTACCCCGAGCAAAAAGATAAACTTAAAATCCACTGCATTCCCTCATATACATTCTCACTTGGATATGGCTATCCAGTAATGAAAGCTTGTGAAAAGGTGAGGGCTGGAAGCAGTGCCGAGGAAATAATTAAATTTATAAATGAAGAGCTTGTGAAAATGGATATCCGCTTTGCTATTTTCACATTTGAATATGCAAAAAAATCGGGTAGGTTAAGCCCGTTTGCAAGCATAGTGGGCGAGGCGCTCGGCATAAGACCAATAGCAACATTCAGGCAGGGCAAAAATATCATCCTTAAAAAAGCAAGAGGTGATAAAAGTGTGGTGCCTGCACTTGCTGAGGAGTTCTTTAAATATTCAAATAGTGATTTTTATGGCATATTATACGGAGAGGATAAAAAATATGGCGACGAACTCGAAGAGCTAATCTATAAGAAGACCGGTAAAAAAGCGGCATATAAATGTGATGCAGGCGCAAGCATAGTAACAAACGCAGGCCCTAAAATAGTGGGACTTGGCTTTTATAATAAGGAAAAAATAGAGCAGTAATATATTAAATAAATTTTTTACACCCCTATATCCCTGCCGTCGGCGGAGATATAGGGGTGTAAGTTTTAATGTCTTTTGTGCGCATTTGGCATAGTGCACATTTTTTTAAAAACTAAATAGTTCATTATCCAATTGCTTCTTCGATGAATTTAGTGATGTCGCCAACGGTTTTAATATTCTCGATATTTTCATCCGGTAATTCAACATCAAATTCTTCTTCAAGGCTCATAACCACATCCACTACATCGAGTGAATCTGCACCTAAGTCATCAACAATAGAGCTTTCCATGGTTACCTGATCTTCTTCCAAGTCAAGTTGATCGCAAAGGATGGCTCTTACTTTTTCGAATACCATATCTGCACCTCCTTATTTGTAATTCGCTATTATTATAGCATGATTGTTTTACTTGTCAACAGCATTTTTTAAATTTTATGTAAAACTTCGCCACAGGAGGGATATCTCAATGGCAACAACTTAAGAAAATTATCCCGTATACCTTTCCCCGCCGTAGGCGGGGAAAGGTATACAAAAAATATTTTACAGCCTAAGTTGTTGACATTGAGGTATATCTTCACCCCTACCCATGGCGAAATATTAAAACCAATTCGAATAATCATATATTAATGATCATATGAGTGAGTAGTAAATTTTTATTATGCTCTATCATAATATGCAAAAGTTTAGCTCATGATTTTATTTAAATCATTTATAACCGAGCCTACATTTTTCATCGCAACCGATGTTGATTTTTTAAGCTTTTTCATTCTGCGGGTGCTACCACTCCGCTTTGTTGCCATATATGCGGCACCTGCAGCCATCGTAACCGCCGCACCGGTAATGACCATTCCGAAATTTTTATTGCTCATTTTTGCTACCTCCTTAATTTTCTTTTATTTCCCCACCAAAGCGGTGGGGAAATAAGTTATTATTAATTTTTAAAGCGGATAAATCCCCGGGACACACGACGGCATCCTTAGATGAACCCGAATATTTCAAAATCAGCTTTGCATAATTTATGACGCCTTTTATAATAGAAGTTTTACTTGCCTCGCTGAGCGATTAAAGGTTTTGCATTTAAAAACCACGATTTTTGCAAAGACATTTTTTTCGCTCTATTGATATTTTGTGCTCTTTGGCGCCAAAAATGACTTTATATATAATGGAAATTTATCATCCATTCTACCATATGCACAATTATCAAAGCTTTATGATTTAATTAATTGTGCAAAAACACCCTTAAAATTTTAGGTATCAAAAAAACTGAAAAATACATATTCAAAACAAACAATTTGCACTCTTGACTCAGTGTCGTAATTGTGATATATTCACAGTTGAAGAAAAACTCAAAACAATTTTCCCATTTTTTACAATAACAAAATTTTGCAATATAATAAAAACAAGGGTAGTATTATCCAGGTTGACGGAGGTAAATATGAATAGACCACCAAGAGTAGCCGCCATACATGATTTATCTGGATTTGGCAGGTGCTCGCTCACAGTTATTTTGCCCATTCTATCAGCAATGGGCGTGCAAGTATGTCCTGTGCCCACAGCGGTGCTCTCCTCCCACACAGGGGGACTTGGCACACCGCAAATCAGAGATTTAACAGACTTTATATCGCCCACACTATCCCACTATAAGGAGCTTGGTGTAGAGTTTGAATGTGTGTATAGCGGATTTTTAGCTTCTGAAGAGCAGGTGGATCATTGCCTTGAATTTTTTAAGCAATATGATAAATCATTAATAGTGGTGGACCCCGTAATGGGTGACCATGGCAAGTCCTACAAGACATATACCCCAAAAATGCAAAAACGCATGGGTGAGCTTGTGAGGGCGGCAGATGTTATTACTCCAAACCTCACCGAGGCATATATGCTTCTTGGCAAGGAGTATAGCCACACCCCACACACAAGGAGTGAGCTAAAAAGTATGCTTGCCAATCTATCGCAACTCGGCCCTAATTTTGTTATTATTACAGGGGTTGAGCTTGCAAGTGGAGAAATGGCAAATGTAGGGTACGACAGAAAAAACAATTCCTATTGGTGTGTTATAGGCGATTATGTCCCAGCAAGCTATCCGGGCACGGGGGATATATACTCCGCAGTGCTCGTCGGCAGCTTTTTAAGGGGGGACAGTCTGCCAATGGCGATGGACAGAGCAACAGGATTTGTTGAAACCACTGTTAAAACCACATTTAGTTATGGAAGTGATACAAGGTATGGGGTAATGCTCGAGAAATCGCTTTCATGGCTGACAAATGATCAAGTGCTTAAAAATTTCAAAGTCCTTTAGCAACCCTCTACAATAAAAATAACCTACATAAAGGGAATTATGCTCTGTATTTTTCTAAAATATCCGAGGAGAATATAAACACCCTGCATTAAAGTTATTGCTACCTGTAATTAATTAAAAGTGTTTGAGGGGGAATTTTAATGCATCACAGCGAAAACAACAAAAATAATTCGATTTACTCGATATCGGTTACAGCACTTATGGCGGCATTTGTATTTGTCGCAACCTATTTAAGGATAGAAATTCCCACTCCGATAGGCAGGACAATGCTTCATTTCGGCAATATTTTCTGCCTGCTCTCGGGTCTCTTACTCGGAGCGAAAAGGGGCGGAGCGGCGGCAGGGATTGGCTCTATGATATTTGATATACTCGGTGGCTGGGCGGACAGTGCTCCCTTCACCCTCGTGTTTAAATTCTTGATGGCATATATCTGCGGTAGCATTGCATACAGTGGCAAACGAGATGCAAAATCCCTTCCATTTAACATTACAGGGGCAATCTGCGGTTCACTAACATATACAGTGCTTTACTTAGGCAAAAATTTCGTGACCGACTATCTGCTAAACCATCTTGCGTACGAAGCAGTAATAGCCTCACTGATACCAAAGGCAATCGCTTCACTTACAAATGGCGTAACGGCGGTTATTGTTTCAATAATACTTCTTCCGATTTTTAGAGAGGTATTATCAAAATCGGGCACAAGGGATAAGCTTTTTCCTATTAATCCTTAACTACTTATAAAATGCTATAAATGCCATGTCACCCTGCTTCCTTCGGTGATATGGCATTTATAGCATTAATACTTAAATTATAATGGAATCCTTAGCAGTTTTTTATAAAGAATTAATGCTCGCTTCTTAATCCTACAATTAAACTTTTCTTGATTTCATATTTTTTGTGATGTATAATAGTTTTTAGTGAAAAGTGAAGCTTTACCTCCATTTTTTCAAAAAAATCATGGGGTATGGGGTGAAACCCCATAAATAAATAGGCGAAGCCAAAAAAAGAAGTAAATTTTTAGGAGCAAAAGAGCGGAGATTCTTTTAGCGGAAAGGAGAAAATATGAGTAGAAAATTATTGAACATATTTGTTGGTTGTGTTGTAGTTTTATTTGCACTATGTGCTGCCTCTTATTTTCTTAATAGTGAAACAAATATGCTGTTAACTTATGATGAAACAGCTATAATAAAGCTTGATACATGGACACTGGAAAGTGATGGGGTAAATGGGCAAATTGAGATGACGGATTTTAATCCACGGGATACGAACTATAAGCCTTACAGCCTTATAAGCACAATCTCCACAAGTGAGCATAAAGAGCCGGTTATAGTGCTTGAGAGTATGCATCAAGCTTTCACTCTCAGTGTAAATTCGGATGTTATTTATGAGTTTGGGCAGGATAGCAGCACTATTTTTTCTGCACCCAATGGAGGCATTTGGCATTTTGTGGAGCTTCCATATATTCAGCCAGATAATGATATTAGAATAGATGTTGTACCAAGTGATGACAAAACCTCAATCGGCATAATCGATATATATTTAGCAGAAGAAAGCGAAGCTGCCCTATTTTTAGTTTATAAAAGTGCTTTGAAACTGCTTATATCATCAATAATACTGATTATCGGCATTACTCTTTTGATAACATGGCTCTTTGTTTCAAAAGGATTTAAAAATAATATAATACTGTATTTAGGATTATTATCAACTAATATAGCTATATGGTTGATTAGTGAATCCAATTTACTGCAATTTTTCATTGGCGATACTTTTATATTAGGATATCTTCCTTATTGGTCAATACAATTATTATTTGTACCTTTTATCTTCTATGTGGACGGAATGTACACCCCGTCACACAGGTCGTTATCAAAGTATCTCTGCGCTGCCTTTATTGCGAATTTCATTGCATCCACCCTGCTTCATTTTACGGGGATAGCCTATTATTATAATACATTATGGATAGTGCATTTGATTATGGTTGCTACCTTGCTGTATTTCATATTCTCTATAACATATGAATCATTTGCTAAAAAGAATAAAGATGCAAGGGTAATACTACTGCAAATATCATTACTAATTCTTACCGCCCTTGTGGAACTATCTGTTTTTTATTTTGGTAATAATATGAATTCAATCGGTGTAAGCCTTCAAACAGGTATGTTAGTATATCTAATGGCTTGCTTAATATCAACAGCTCTAAAACTAAGGACTGTTTGGGCTGAGAATATGCATACGGAGTATTTAAGTAAAATTGCATATACGGACTTATTGACATCACTATTAAACAGGCATGCATTTGAAAGGGATTTAGAAGCATTTAAAGAAAGTACGGACTCAACAAAAACTATAATCACCTTTGATTTAAATAATTTGAAGTATTTTAATGATAATATGGGACATCAAACAGGCGATAATTATCTAATTTGTTTTGCTGAATTAGCGAAAAAGCATTTAGAAGAGTATGGACATTGCTACCGTGTGGGCGGAGATGAATTTTCGGCGATATTATATAATGTGCAGTTTGATATATTAGAAGAAAGATTGCTTCTAATTCAAGAAAAACTAAAAACTTTTGATAATAATAATATGTCGGGAGTTGCTATTGGGTATGCACAATATGAAAAAAATGACTACCCGAATATAATTGATTATCTGCACCATCTCGATGAATGCATGTTTAAAAATAAGATTATTACAAAGCGTGATTTGTAATAGTGTGTGCTTTGAGTAATTTTTAAATTAGCACTGCCTATTATGAGCACACCCTGCATAAGAATAAAACAAGCTGGCACATACAAGTGTCAGCTTGTTTTTTAGATGGGCATCTTTTCTTAGGTTTTTTCGAATATTTAAGATTATAAGATGCTTTAAATTACGCCACCCACTTTAAATAATCACTAAAACGACACCCCTATCTCCACGATGGCGATAGGGGTGTAAAAATTGTATTAAATTAAGTGAGGAGGGTTATATATTATAAAAACAATTCTTACCCTGATACTCAGCGATTTCGCCAAGGGCGTCTTCAATGCGCAATAGTTGATTGTATTTTGCAATACGGTCAGTTCTGCTCATTGAGCCTGTTTTAATCTGGCCTGCATTGAGTCCCACTGCAATATCGGCAATTGTGGCATCCTCAGTTTCGCCGGAGCGGTGAGATACCACACAGGTGTATCCTGCTTTTTTAGCCATTTCAATAGCGTCGAATGTTTCGGTGAGTGTTCCTATTTGATTTACTTTAATCAAAATAGAATTAGCGATTCCCTTTTCTATGCCCTCTTTGAGGATTTTAGGATTTGTAACAAATAAATCGTCACCCACGAGTTGGATTTTTTCGCCCAAGCGGTCGGTAAGCTTTTTCCAGCCGTCCCAGTCGCTTTCTCCGAGTCCGTCCTCTATCGAAACAATCGGATATTTTTCGCACCAGCTCGCATACATTTCAACCATCTCTTCGGTGCTCTTAACGCCCTGTCCCGATTTTTTAAGGTCGTACATTCCACTTTCTTTGTCGTGGAATTCAGAAGCCGCTACATCGAGTGCAATGCAGATGTCTTCGCCGGGGGTATATCCTGCCGCTTTTATCGCTTCCACTATCAATGTGAGTGGTTCTTCGTTGCCGTCATTACAGCTTGGGGCAAAACCGCCCTCGTCACCAACATTTGTATTATATCCTTTTTTCTTTAGCACACTGCGTAGAGTGTGGAAAGTTTCAGCACCCATTCTAAGCGCTTCTTTAATATCTTTAGCCCCAACAGGCATTATCATAAATTCTTGGAAATCTACGGTTGAATCAGCATGACTTCCACCATTGATTACATTCATCATAGGTACTGGAAGGGTTTTGCCATTAAATCCACCAAAGTATTTGTAAAGTGGCATACCATAATAGTCCGCTGCCGCATGAGCTACCGCCATCGATACACCCAATATAGCATTTGCACCAAGCTTTGATTTAAAGTCGGTACCATCGAGGTCGAGCATTGCTTTATCCACCGCATTTTGGTCGGTAGCGTCCATTCCAATTACAGTCTCAGCAATAATATCATTTACATTGCTCACTGCTTTTAGTACACCCTTGCCCATAAAACGGCTTTTATCTCCGTCCCTCAATTCGAGTGCTTCTCTTTCTCCTGTTGAAGCGCCTGAGGGCACCATAGCACGGCCGAAAGCACCGCATTCGGTAAGCACTTCTACCTCGATTGTGGGATTACCCCTTGAATCAATAACCTCACGAGCATAGACTTTTTTAATAATTGACATTGCAAAAAACCCCTTTCAGTATTCATTATTTATTTTTCAATATTTTGGCTTTATACAAAATATAAATAATACTTCACACAATTTATATTATACTATCTATTAAAGCTTAAATCAACTGATATAGAGAATAAATCTTCCATAAATCTCCACTGATTTCTAATGCTACCATTTGTAGAATTTGTTTCTTTTAATATGACTTGTATTAAACACCGAGAAGTATGATAAACATTTATATAAGTGGTATCATTTAGCCGCTCGATAGCTTGACAAAAACAAGGCTTTATTATACTATTGTTAATGTAATAAAAGGGCCTTAAGTCCTTAAATTTTAGCACATTGATGTGATTTTAAAAAAAGGAATGGTGATTAATATATGAGCGGTAATATACGCACAAGATTTGCGCCCAGTCCCACAGGTTATATGCATGTGGGAAATCTGCGCACAGCGCTTTATGCATACCTCACAGCAAAGGCAGGGGAGGGCAAATTCATACTGCGAATAGAAGATACCGACCGTGAGCGCCTTGTAGAAGGTGCGGTTGATATAATTTATAACACTCTCCGTGAAACAGGGCTAAACTGGGATGAGGGCCCCGATGTGGGCGGAGATTACGGCCCATATGTGCAGAGTGAGAGAATGGACATGTATATGGATTATGCCAAAGAGCTTATAGAAAACGGCTCTGCATACTACTGCTTCTGCGATAAGGATAGGCTTGAAGAGAGCAGAATACTGCAAAAGGCGAGCGGCATGGCACCAAAGTATGATAAGCACTGCCACCACCTCACTAAGGAAGAAGTGGCGAAAAAGCTTGCAGAGGGTGTTCCCTATGTAGTGCGCCAAAATATACCCACCGAGGGGACAACCTCATTTAACGACGAAGTATATGGGCTTATTTCAGTGGAAAACTCCTCCCTTGATGACCAAGTGCTTATAAAAGCGGATGGAATGCCCACCTACAATTTCGCAAACGTAGTGGACGACCACACCATGGGCATGACCCATGTAATCAGGGGGAGCGAATATCTTTCCTCCACCCCTAAATACAATCTTTTATACAAAGCATTCGGCTGGGATTTACCAGTGTATATTCACTGCCCACCTGTAATGAAAGATGCTACAAACAAGCTCTCTAAGAGAAATGGCGACGCCTCCTATCAAGACTTAATCGAAAAGGGCTATCTAAAGGATGCAGTGCTAAACTACATCTTGCTACTTGGCTGGAGCCCTAAGGGTGAAGAGGAAATTTTCACACTTGAGGAGATGACAAAAGAGTTTTACACCTCGGGAATTTCAAAATCCCCCTCAATATTCGACCCTCAGAAACTCAGATATATAAATTCGCAGTATATTAAAAAGCTTACCCCTGAAGAGTTTCATGAAATGGCACTTCCTTGGATAAGACAGACTGTGAAAAATGAAAATGTAGACACAAAATTTATCGCTTCGATAATTCAAAACCGCTGTGAAGTGTTAAACGAAATCCCCGAACAGCTCGATTTTATCGACGAACTCCCCACATACAGTGAAGAGCTCTACATCAGCAAAAAGATGAAGACAAACTGTGAAACCTCCCTTGAAGCATTAAAGGCAGTGCTACCCGTAATGGAAGCGCTCAACGATTATTCGATGGACTCAATACACACAGCACTCTTTGCTAAAATAGAGGAGCTCGGCGTTAAAAATGGCTATATACTATGGCCTGTACGTGTGGCGGTGAGCGGTAAGCAGTTTACCCCAGGTGGTGGCATAGAGCTTTGCGTGCTACTTGGCAAAGATGAAACAGTTAATCGTATTAAAGAGGGAATAAGACTTTTAGAGTCGCTTTAATAAAAATATTTAGGCTTGCAATTTGCGATAGCCCAAAATTTATAAATTTACTTGATTTAAGGACGAAGATATTTCTTCGTCCTTAAAATATTTCTGCTATTCTACTTTAGTATGACGGAGCATATCAACCAAATTTAATAAATAGGGATGAAATTAGTTTGCACTATTTTCAACTAATCCGTGCATGAAGCTCATTGCCATTTAGCATAAAATTAGCTTTATATGAACTGCCCCAAAATGTACTGAATGTGCATTTTGGGGCAGTTCATATCTTAATGTAAGCGTAGGAGGAAAATTTTTTATTATGCGATTTTATCTGTTTGGTTAAGGCTTTTATAGAAAGGGCGATAAAATTTAATATTTTGCCTTACTCCTGTAACTCAGGAGACCCTTGACTGTCAATACCTTCTCCCAAACGCCAAGCGAAGTTTTTCAAGTGCTCGTTTTTCTATTCTCGAAACATACGACCTTGAAATCTGCATTTTTTTTGCCACTTCTCTTTGAGTGTGTGGGGTAAAGCCGAGTATGCCATAGCGCATTGATATAATTTGCTTCTCTCTCTCTTCTAAAAGGGTGTTTATAAAATCGTGAAGCTTTTCGGAATTAATCCTGAGGTCAACACTCTCGAGCATGTCGTCATCTTCCGCCATAATGTCCATGAGAGTTAGGCTATGCCCTTCTTTATCGGTATCGATGGGATCGGATATGTAGACATCCTGTGCGCTCTTCTTTTTGCCTCTAAAGTACATCAGTATTTCATTTGATATACTCACACAGTGGCTGTGGCGAGCCACCACCGGCAATTTGCGAGCCTTGATTTGCGGTATGCTCGGAATTATCACTCGCATTTATATGCTCGCCGTGAGCATAGTCAGGTATGTTTTGGGTAGTGGGCAGCTCCACATCATCCTCTGCCGAGCCAAACAGATAAATATGGGCATTTTCTCCGTCCCACACTATCTTTTTAATAAAACTGCGAAGTGCCATTCGTTTTTGCTCCACGCTCATATCTTCAAAGGTAGATGCAAAATTTGAGAGCAGGTCTTTAAGTAAATCGAATTCGCTGCCGGTCATTACATTTTGCTTTGCAATGCTTTTAAATTCCGCAATGCTCTGCTCGATGTTTTTCAGCTCATCGCTGTCCTCATTTAGCTTTTTAAGCAGATGCACTTCGGCTGGGGTGCCAATAATATTTGCCACAGTGGCAGTCAGCCTTTCAATCTCTTTTTGCTTATCCGCTCTCAGTTTACTTAGCCTATCAAGCTTTGCAGAAACACTTTCGCTATCGGTCTTTACTTCACCACGAAGACGCTCAAGCTCGGCTAAAAACATGGACGGCTGAGAAGACAGCTTTTTTATCTCCTCGCAAACGAGTTTATCCAAATTATTGCCATTTGGGTTTTTCATAACGCATTTTTGCATTTTGCTTTTTTCCTTCATGGTGCAAAGGTAGGAATAGATAAATGCCCCCTCTGCACTTACTCTGCCAGTCATTTTCGGGCGCATATAATCCCCACAAGTGCAGTACAAAACGCCTGAAAGCAGTGCCACATGGGAGCGAGGTTTGCGATAATTTTTGTCCTTGTTATTAGATAACATACCAAAAACCTTAGAAAAATCACTGCCTGAAATAATGCCTTCGTGCTTGCCCACTGCAATTATCCAATCGGACATATCACGAGTTTCGTGTGCCTTGCCACGCTTTTGGAGGGTCTTATTATAAGCCATAATGCCTGATTTACCATCGAAGGTTTCAAATCCACCATATATCTCAACATTGTTTTTGGTGAGAAACTCAAAGGAAGCCTTGTCAGCACACATATAGACAGGGTTTTCTAATATATTTTTTATTGTAAATCTTGAAAAATCTCTGCCGTTTTTGGTTTTATAATTATTCTGAATTAAATAAGCTTCGGTTGCAGTAAGGGAGTTTGTCTCAATAAATTTAGAAAAAATCAGCTTTACTAAAGCAATTTCTTCCTCAATCGGCACGAGCTTAAACGCTTTTTTAAGCTTGCCATCAATAGTCACCTTCTCCACCGCCACGGAAGTGTATCCAGTAGGTGTAACCCCACCAAGCCAACGCCCAGTTTTAGCAAGCTCACGCATATTATCACGAATACGCTCGGCGATAGTTTCACGCTCAAGCTGAGAAAACACCGAGGCGATATACATCATGGCACGCCCCATGGGAGAGGAAGTATCAAACTGCTCCTTAATCGAAATGAAAGAGCAACCAAGGTCGTTTAGCTCTTCAATAAGCCCAGCGAAATCACCTATATTACGAGAAATTCTATCAAGGCGATAGCAAACAACACAGCCTATCTCCTTCTTTTTAACAAGGCTCATCATCTCCCTAAATTTAGGACGATCGAGGTGCCCACCGGAGTAACCCTCATCCTCGAAAATTATGATATTTTCGGAGGTAGCATCCGATAGATGGGTGGCGATATATGTTTTGCAAAGCTCAATTTGATTTTCTATACTCTCGCCCTTACCTGTGAATTTGGATTTGCGGGAGTATATGGCGATTTTAGAAGAATGTTGGTTTTTCATATGCACCTCCTTGTAGATGTTACATTTTTTTCTATTGTAACATAGTGGCTGTGGGGGTATAAGTTATATTTTGGGGGTGGGATAGTTTTTTAAAATCTCGTGGAGGAACAAGCACCGATTTGTTTGACATAAAGGACAAGAAGGACATCATAGGCTCTATTAGTGGAGGGCGTATGATGAAAGCTATTATGTATTTTCCTAAAGGTAGGACAGAAGTTTTAGAGCTTGAAGATAGAATTGCAAAGGTTCATGCAGAGGCGGCAGTGGCTAAAGTTAACTCTTTGGAGCTGAGCATGGAGGAGAAAAATGCACTGATAGATGGGGTGAGGGGAGGATTTTATTCCGATGAACATGAGCATATTTACTAAAATTATACTTTTAAGTTTTAAATTGGATTTATATGTGTTATCATAGTAATTATAATATTAGTTGTGTGTAAATATATATGCGGACTACATATACATTTAATATGATAAAAGCAATGGATTATGTAATAAAATCTTATTTATTATATAAAACAGTCGATAATATCAAGTGTATGTAATATATTAAATTTAACTTAATTGATGAATTTGTAAATATGGAGAATGATAGGGAGCTACCTTTGCTACTGATGATGTGAAATATTTTTATGTTGAGTATAGGGAAAATGTTTGCTAATTATTTTGCTGAAAAATATGCAAATGAGCTTGGAAGATTAAAAAATTCAATGCTATTAGTGAGTATATTGGAGATGATATGTCATTTCTGATACAGATAATTTCAAGTATAGGATTAAGAATAAATACTTTGATAAATGCTATAGCGAACCATATGTAAAGCATTTCTACTCAGAAGAAGATATTGAGAAGTTTAAAAATAGATGGAGAGGAAATATCAGAAAAGATGGAGAATAATGCCCTAACCCAGTCCGAGCTAAAGGCCATAGAAGAATTTTGCTGTGGTATTGCAGTAAATGCTGGGGAAAAAATCATGGAAATCTATAATGATGAGAAGCTATTTAGTACTGTTGAATTTAAATCTGATAACTCACCATTAACATTGGCGGACACGGCATCAAATGAAATTATTGCATTAGCCCTGAGAAAACAATATCCCAATTATGCACTGCTCACAGAGGAAGAAAAGGATGATTTATCAAGACTTGATAATCCGTACTGCTTCATCGTTGATCCACTCGATGGCACAAAAGAATTTATTAAACGCAATGGGCAGTTTACAGTGAATATTGCACTTTCCTATAATAATCGCTCTATTTTAGGCGTAATCTATGTGCCGGCTACAAAGGAGCTTTATTTTGCGAGCAAGGGAAATGCAGCGTTTTATCGTAATAGCAAGGGTGATATCTCTAAAATAGAAGTATCAAATATTGAAAATATTGAGCATATAAGACTTGTTATGAGTAGTTCCCATGGGTGCAAAGAAATGGACGAGCTAATCGAAAAATATAAGTTTAAAAATTTCACTAAAATAGGTAGCTCTTTAAAAGGCTGCCTTATAGCAAAAGGCGATGCAGAAATTTATTATAGGCACAACCCAACTATGGAATGGGATACAGCAGCAATGCAAATTATCGCCGAAGAAGCGGGGGGGATTTTTAAACAGATGGATGGCAGTGAAATGCGTTACAACAGAGAAAATTCACTGAATGATAAAGGATTTTACATAGTGAATTCAAGTGAAAATATCTATTTTTAAGAGGTGAAGTGATATGAGTGATATGTCCCATTTAGATATGCTTGAAGCTGAAGCCATTTATATTATGAGGGAAGTCGTGGCGGAAACTGAAAATCCTGTCATGCTTTATTCTATTGGAAAAGATAGCTCGGTTATGCTGCATCTCGCTTTGAAGGCTTTCTATCCTGAAAAACCACCATTCCCCTTTCTGCATATAGATACGACTTGGAAATTTAAAGAAATGATTGAATTTAGGGACACAGTAGCAAAAGAAAAAGGAATTGAAATGTTAGTCTATACCAATAAAGACGGTGTAGAAAATAATATAAATCCATTCGAGCATGGAGGAACCTACACAGATATAATGAAAACCGAAGCATTAAAGCAAGGTCTTGATAAATACAAATTTACCGCCGCATTTGGTGGTGGCCGACGGGATGAAGAAATATCCCGTGCGAAGGAAAGGATTTTTTCCTTTAGAAATGAATTCCATACATGGAACCCTCAAAAACAACGGCCTGAGCTTTGGAATTTATATAACACTGCAATAAATAAAGGTGAGAGCATCCGTGTTTTTCCTTTGTCAAACTGGACAGAAGCTGATATTTGGCAATATATAAAACGAGAGAATATAGAGATAGTTCCATTGTATTTTGCTAAAAAAAGAGCAGTAGTAGAAAGAAATGGAAGCTTAATTATGGTTGATGATGATAGAATGAAACTATTCGAAAATGAAGTTGTAGAAAAAAGACAAGTGAGATTTAGGACACTTGGTTGCTATCCACTTACAGGTGCAATATCATCAAATGCCGATACGCTTGAAGCTATCATTGACGAAACATTGGGCGCTGTATCATCTGAAAGAAGCAATAGAGCTATTGATCATGAAGCCACAGGAAGCATGGAAAGGCGAAAAAGAGAGGGGTATTTCTAAATTGAAAGATTTACTTAAATTTATAACTTGTGGCAGTGTAGATGATGGAAAATCCACTCTTATTGGACACCTATTATATGACTCAAAGCTTATTTTTGCAGATCAAGAGAACAGATTAATTATAGATAGTAAAATTGGCAGTCGGGACGAGGGTATAGATTACTCTTTGCTGCTGGATGGATTAATAGCTGAAAGAGAGCAAGGGATAACTATTGATGTTGCATATCGCTATTTTAATACGCCAAAGCGAAGTTTTATTGTAGCGGATACCCCAGGTCATGAAGAGTATACCAGAAATATGGCAGTCGGAGCATCTTTTGCGGACTTAGCTATAATATTAATAGACGCTTCTAAGGGTATTCTTTCGCAAACTAAAAGACATCTACGTATATGCAGGCTAATGGGTATAGATAAGTTTGTATTTGCAATCAACAAGATGGATTTGATTAATTATGATCACAGCAGATACAAAGAAATAGAGATTGAGATTGAAGATCTAATGGAGCCACTTTTAAGAGGAAATTACTATGTAATTCTTGTTTCAGCTACTGAGGGGGACAATATTACAAAACTCAGTCAAAATATGGACTGGTTTAAGGGTGAAGCATTATTAGGTTATCTGGAAAATGTTGATTTATCGAAAATACATAACGAACAATCTTTTTCAATGCCCGTTCAGAGGGTTTCAAGGCCAAATCTTAATTTTAGAGGCTTTCAGGGGCAGGTTGCTGGGGGAAGCGTCCGAATAGGAGAAGAAGTTAAAATCCTGCCAAGTGGAGAAAAAGTAGAAATAGAGAAGATATTTGTAACCGATAAAGAAGCAGAAAGTGCAAATGCAAATGAAGCCGTTACATTGGTTTTAAACAGAGAGGTTGATTGCTCCAGGGGTTCTGTTATTACTAAAAATGACAAGCTTACCACGGGTAGACTATTCCGCTGCAATTTACTATGGATGGATGATGATGAGTTATTTGTAGGCGGGAGCTATCTCCTAAAAATCGCTACTAAAATTATTCCAGCGACGATAATAAAGATACATTATTGCACCGATGTAAATACAGGAGAGCACATTTTACAACAACAAGCGAAGAAAAATGATATAATTAATTGCGACATAGCCCTGCCTGAAAAGATTGTTTTTGAAAACTTTGAAGATTGTCAATCTTTAGGCAGATTTATTTTAATTAATCGAGTGACCAATATGACCGCCGCTTGTGGTGTAATCAAGTATAGACTACACCGCTCGGACAATCTTACTTGGCAACATTTAGATATAACAAAAGAAATTAGATCAAAGCAAAAAAACCAACAAGCTAAAACATTTTGGTTTACGGGACTTTCGGGGTCCGGTAAATCTACTATTGTTAATGCACTTGAAAAGGCTCTATTTATTGGTGGTAAACATACCATGATACTTGATGGTGATAATGTCCGAATGGGGCTAAGTAATAATTTAGGATTTAGCCACGCAGACAGAGCAGAAAATATTAGGCGAATAGCAGAAACTGCCAAACTCATGAACGACGCAGGCTTAATTGTATTGGTGTCGGCAATTTCACCATATACTGCGGATCGTGAAAACGCAAAGTCGATAATAGGCAAAGAATTCTGCGAAGTATATGTAAATACTTCAATAAAAGAATGTATACAGCGTGATACAAAAGGACTTTATAAAAAAGCGATGGCAGGAGAAATATCAAATTTTACTGGAATATCCGCACCATATGAGCCACCAGTAAATCCAGATTTTATTGCTCAAACCGAGAAATATTCGGTGGATGAAATTGTGGAGCAAATGCTTAGGTTTGTGTAGTGAGAGATTTTGTTTTTAAATTTGTGATAATGATAGGAGAAGTGTTATGTTTGGGAGCAGTGAAAGCAAGGATTTTGCTAACTTTATTGGAGATGCGTCGACAATCTATAATTTTCTAGAGGACGATATTTCTAAAAATATTTTTCTCGGGCGATTAGAGTACAATATAACTAAAAGTAACAAAAGTATAAAAAGAATATTAGAACATACTTCAGAGCATATCAGAGTGAATTCTCGTGTGAACTGTTATTTATTTATGGATAATCCAGAGGAAATTATTGTTTTTGGAGCGGGGAAAATAGGTGGGCACATTTTGACAAAACTAATTAAAAAATTCCCGCACACAAATATTTTGTATTGTGATTCTAACTTTGAGCAGATTCATGAGTTTGAAGGTTATCGAGTGATATCTCCTGAAGAGTTGTTTAAAAATCACAGTAACAGCAGTGTCATTATTGCAACAACTAAATATTTTGAAGAAGTATTTAACATAGTCAAACAAAAAATCAATATAGAAAATATATTTTCTGCTACTTATTTTTATGACGATGATTGTTATTTTATCCCTGAAATGAATAAAGCTAATGAAAATGAAATCTTTGTTGATGGGGGAGCTTATGACGGTAAAACTTCGCTCGATTTTGCGAGTTGGGCAGAGAATAAATATAAAAAGGTTTTTTTATTCGAGCCCGATGAAGAAAGAGTGGGTGCAGTTAAAGATAATATCAAACCACTGAGAAATGCTGAACTTTTCCCTCTAGGTTTATGGAGTGAAAAAACGGAACTCGAATTTGATATTATCGAAGGTGGTAGCAGTCGAATAGTAAGCGATTTAGGCAAAGTGAAAGTTAAAGTGGATTCCATTGATAATATATGTGGAGATGAAGCGGTTACTTTTATTAAGCTTGATATAGAGGGAGCTGAGTTACAAGCATTAAAAGGTGCTGAAAAAACTATAAAACAGCATAAACCCAAGCTTGCTATATGCTTATACCATAAAAATGAAGATATTTTTGAAATTCCATTATATATTAAACAATTAGTGCCTGAATATAAGATATACATAAGGCATCACAGTGGAAGCAGACTTGACACTGTCTTATATGCTGTGGTTTGATGATTATAAGTGGTGGATTTAGGAGTTTATTATAGTTATGCTAATTGATAGGAATAACACAATAGAACAGATAAGCGAAAATCTTAAACCATCCTCCATACTTTATTGTTTTGGTGCTGGTGCCATGGGTAAGGATTTTTGCGATTTTGCAAAAGATAATGGCATAGATTTAAAGCAAATGATACTTGTAGATAATAATGCTAAAAAATGGAATACAAATTTAGATATTGATGGCATTAATATTTCTATCATTTCAAAAGAAAGCATGTTAAGCAGAATAACACCATGTGATATAATAGTTATAGCGACTTTAGCTTGTAAAGAAATTTATGACGATTTAACTGCTTATGATAAACTGGCAAAAACAAAAGTGTATTTTTCACAACTGATATTTACAAATAAAATCAGTAGCGAAAAAGCCGATATAACTCTCCCAAAAGGTGAGCCTATTATTCCAAAGATAATACATTACTGCTGGTTTGGGAGAAATAAAATACCCGATGAACTTCAGCGTTATATTGATGGTTGGGCAAAAAAATGCCCTGACTATAAGATTATTCAATGGAACGAAGATAATTATGACATTACAAAAAATGAATATATGCATCAAGCCTATAAGGCTAAACGCTGGGGCTTTGTACCTGATTATGCAAGACTTGATATTTTATATAATTTTGGTGGTATTTATCTTGATACCGATGTAGAGCTGGTGAAAAGCTTGGA
>CAYJLI010000030.1:0-2669 GCA_964371155.1 uncultured Oscillospiraceae bacterium
AAACCCCACCTGTTTCAGGGATTTCTTTTTCTGCTTCTTCTACTGCTTCTTCGTCCATAGGCATTTCAAGCTCAATATCCGAGTAGATGAATGAATCTGGGTAGTCATTCATTTGGAATGCTACTGTAAGGTCTTCTTCATCGTAGATTAGCTCTTGATTTTCTCTCTGCATTTTTGCAAAGTCCTCAAGTGTGTACATCACACCATCTTCCATTGCGTAAATGTGTTGTCCCTCTTCCATGAAGAGCTCCATTACACCGAACTGATGGAATTTAATATTACCGGGGAAGTTTACATAGTCGATATGCGCTTTTGGGTTTGCGTCTTCTATTTCAGCGTGTGGCATAGTGTTAAACGCCATGTATTTATCGCCCTCGGTGTCTATCACTCTTGTGTGGTAGTAGCCGATACCTGTGAAGTAGAATGATGCTCTGTCGTTAGCATCAGCCGCATCGAAGTTTCTTACTGGAGTTGTTAAAAACAGGTCAGCTGTTTCAATTCTCAGGAGTGTTTCAAAATCTTCTGGGTAAATTTCTTCAAAGCCTGATTCGTCAAAGCCGAGCTGTCCGTATCCTTTTGTAGCAAAAAAGTCTGCATTTAGCTGCATTTGGGAAGTTGGATTGCTACGATTTTTGTATATTTGTAGTCTACCTACAAAATCAGTCATATCCACTTCTACATCTTCTTTGATTTGGATTGCTACACCATACCTCAATTCACCGTCAACTGTAAACGGCTCGATTGTAATAGCTTCTACAATATCTTCGCCATCATCTGTATCCCAGATTATATCAGATTTCCAGCGGCTTACATCGTCTTTTGTTACCCTTGTTGTATAAGAAAACTCATTAACAGTGACAGTAGCAGGGTCATCTGTTTGTGTAACTACTAAAAGTGGTGCAACGATTTTATCCCCGGCTTGTAGGTTTTTGACATCAAGGTTGCTTAACCAAATAGAATCATTAAAATCATCACTAACAACGATGTTATCACTATCGACTATTAACCAGAAAGGGAAACCAAATAAAATCCCATTCACTCCATCTTCAAAGAAGAGGTCTCCAACCTTTAATTCTGCCTTTGTAGGTATGTTATTAGATGCGAAGCTTGTCACGCTCATGCCTGCAAGCATTGCCACTGCAAGTGCAGAAGCTAAAATTTTCTTAAACATTTTTAATTCCTCCATATTTTTGTTTTTTATACTGGATAATTTATCCTTAATGGAATTATAACCTATTCGTCATCTTTTTGCAATGGTTTGTTTATATTTTAGACAGTAAAAATCTGTGGAGAAGTAGATAGAATTTCCCCTACCCTCTACCTAAAAAAATCCGCTTTCGCCAGTGGCGAAAGCGGATTTTAAATGTAAATTTATGCACTAACAAACTTAGCTGGGTTAATTTTAACACCAGGGCCCATTGTTGTAGCAATAACGCAGGACTTAACATACTGGCCTTTTGCAGCAGCAGGCTTAGCCTTAACTATTGCAGCCATTAATGTGTCAAAGTTTTCACCTAATTTTTCAGCACCAAAGGAAACTTTTCCGATTGGGCAGTGGATGATGTTAGTTTTATCAAGACGGTACTCGATTTTACCAGCCTTAGCTTCTGTTACCGCTCTTGCGATATCAGGTGTAACTGTACCAGCTTTTGGGCTTGGCATTAAGCCTCTTGGGCCTAAGATACGAGCCAAACGACCAACTGTACCCATCATGTCGGGGGATGCGATAACTACATCGAAATCCATCCAGTTTTCGTTTTGGATTTTTGCGATTATTTCGTCAGAGCCGATATAATCAGCGCCTGCTTCTTTAGCCACGCTTTCATTTTCGGGCTTGCAGAATACAAGTGCTCTTACAGTTTTACCAGTACCGTTTGGAAGTACAACCGCACCTCTAACCTGCTGGTCAGCGTGACGGGAGTCTACACCAAGTCTTACATGGATTTCAACTGTTTCATCAAATTTAGCTTTTGCTGTCTGCACGCAAAGGTCAAGAGCCTCGTTAGTGTCGTGCAGTTTTGTATTGTCGATAAGCTTTGCGCTATCTATATATTTTTTACCGTGTTTCATTGTTTCTCCTCCTGTGGTATATAACGGATTTTTCCTCCCACCCGGGGAGCGTTAGTCAACTACTTCGATACCCATGCTGCGGGCAGTACCGCATATCATGCTCATTGCTGTGTCAATATTAGCAGCATTGAGGTCGGGCATCTTGGTTTCAGCTATCTTCTTCACTTGCTCTTTTGTAATTTTTCCAACTTTAGTCTTGTTGGGAACACCTGAGCCGCTCTCGATTCCAATCGCTTTCTTAATTAGAACAGCAGCTGGGGGAGTCTTTGTAATAAATGAGAATGAGCGGTCGGCATATACTGTGATTACCACAGGGATTATCAGACCCGCATCGTTCTTTGTGCGTTCATTAAATTCTTTTGTGAACGCCATGATGTTTACACCGTGCTGACCAAGAGCCGGACCAACCGGTGGTGCAGGTGTTGCCTTTCCGGCAGGGATTTGCAGCTTAATAAAGCCGGTTACCTTTTGTGCCATCTTTCGTATACCTCCATATTAGTGGTTAATTTCGGAACAAATAATTTGCTCCTCCCACAGGTTGAGCACTTCATCTGCTCAGCCTATTTTTTGGCTAAATAGCCTACATCATAAAGTATTAG
>CAYJLI010000030.1:2755-28544 GCA_964371155.1 uncultured Oscillospiraceae bacterium
TTTCAACACCAAGACGTGAAACTTCTTCCTCTGTGAGAGGTACGGGCTTAGAGCCAGGACCTACAAAACCTGTTACACCGCGAATATTTCTCACGACATACCATGAATCATCGGTCATTATCATCTTGACAAGCACATAGCCAGGAAAAAGCTTGCGCTCAACCTCGCGTTTTTTATTGTCCTTATTATACTCCGTAACCATTTCTGTTGGGACTTTTATCTCAGCAAAAAGATCGTGGAGTTTGCGGTTTTCTACCGCGTTTTGAATGCTGGTTGCCACTTTGTTTTCATAACCAGAATAGGTGTGAATGACATACCACTTAGCAGTTTCAGACATAACTTAACCTCCAATACGCCAAATTATGCGCCAAAGAGTAGATTAACAGCTGTGGAAAGTAGAAAATCCACTCCACCGATTGCAACTGCGGCTATTGCCACAACTACCATAACGATAAATGTGTTGTTAACTACCTGCTTTTTTGACGGCCAAACTACTTTCTTTAGCTCACCTTTTACATCGCTGAAAAAACGGCCTAACCTCGCAAACAAACCAGGGCGTTTACCTGTGTTTTCTGTTGCCATACTTAAAATCCGCCTTTCGCATTACTTTGTTTCCTTGTGAGCTGTGTGTTTCCTGCAGAATCTGCAAAACTTGTTCATTTCCAGTCTGTCAGGATCATTTTTCTTGTTTTTCATAGTGTTGTAATTGCGCTGTTTGCACTCTGTGCAAGCTAATGTGATTTTAACCCTCATATCGGCACCTCCTGTAAATTCGGATTTTGTTTGCCTCCCTCAGGTTCAAGGGGACTCTATTTGTTTTAGGACATAAAAAATAACCCTTTTGAGGTAATTAATACTATACCATATTATATATATATTAGTCAAGCTTTTTTTTGCACTAATAATTGGGACTTATCCCCTCTAATAAAGGTAATTGTGCACAAGTTTTGCAAGACATTATTTGACATTAATTCTATTTATAATAAACAATATTTGTTTTTGTCCTTTTTAGGTGACAAATGCAGATGTTTATTGTATAATTACTTTATATTGGACTGAAAAGTAATAAGGAGGAAAAACTATGGCTGATTCAATTAACTGGAGCAATATGGTTGGGCATAAAGTTGTTGTGCGTGCACAGCAGGATGGCCGATTTCTTTTTGAGAGTAAGGTTGTGGAACAAAATAATAAATTCCACACTATTAGCATAGCACTCAATAATCGTTCTGTAATTGGAAATGCAAGTAGATTTTCACTTGATATTTTTGCACCTGAGCATATTATAGAATATAATGGCACGCTGCGCAAGGGTGCGGTGATAAATGCCATTGAACTTGCTGTATACGGAGGCAGGGAAAAGGATTACCGAACCAGCTCACGATACGATCTTGCAGGTCATGGGAATGTAATAGCGGTAGGCTATGGCGAACAAATAGTTAAACTACATAAACCACTTGAGGTTTTAGTTGAAAATATAAGTGCTAACGGTGTTTTAATTGTTTCTCAACCCTCAGTATTTTTCAAAAAATCGATAGTAAAGCTCTCTTTAAAGGGAGATGAGTTTTCTGCCATACTCAAATGCGAGGTTGTTCGAATTAAGGATAGAAGCATAAGCTCTACTGAATATGGCTGTAAGCTACTTGAGAATGATAAAGCCGATGAAGAAGCACTGCCGGAAGAAGAACAGGATGATAATCAGTCCGAGGGCGAGGAGGTAGCTTCAAATGAGTGATTTTAAAACTAAATATGTCCCTATATCGATGGACTATCTTTTTAGCGGAATGCGAGTTAAGGATGATATTTTAAACCACACTGGAAAAGTAATTCTGCTTCGCCAAGGCGATGTGCTCACCCACGCCAAGCTTTTAAGACTTCAGAAATTTAATGATGATAATAAAAGCATATTGGTGTCTTCAAGCACCTTTGATTACCTTGTGGAAAATAAGCCTACCGAAGCTAAGGTTAAAAAGCTAACTGCCGATGAAAAGATGAATTATAGCGTGGTTATAGACTCCACCACTAATTTTTTAGACACCATCTCAAGCTCGGGCAAGGTAAACAAAACCCACGCAGTTGGAATCCAAAAAGATATATCCACTAAGATTGATGAACTTGATGTAAAAGATGTAATAGACTGCATTAACGCACCCAGACCCATGGACGAGTATCTCCAAAAACATATTGCAAATGTAGGTATTGTAAATGGGCTTATCGGGAAGTGGTTAGGGCTTTCAAAAAGCAATATTTCCGCTTTGGTGCTTGCAGGTGTACTGCACGATTTAGGTAAAACCAAGATTGACATGGAAATACTAAACGCTCCAAGAACACTTACCAGAGAAGAATTCGAGGAGATAAAACTGCACCCCAGACATTCATACGATTTAATAAAAGATGATAACACTTTGGATGAAAAGGTTAAGCACGGTGTGCTTTATCATCATGAAAAGATGGATGGCAGTGGTTATCCCGATGGACTTAAAGGCGATGATATACCAACATTTGCAAGAATAACTGCCGTGTCCGATATATATGATGCAATGATTTCCAAAAGATGCTACAAGGAAGCTGGAAATCCCCTCGATGTAATAAATCTATTTTCAACAGGGCGTTTCTCTGGACTTGACCCCGTGGTGGTGTCACTATTCTGTCTTAAAATGACACCGCTGTTCATAGGAAGCGTGGCAACTCTCAGCGACGGCAGGGAGGGCACTATAAAATACATACTACCAAATGACATATCACATCCGATAGTTAAGGTGGATGGGGAGCTAATCCAAACAAGTGACGAGCTCAGATGTGTGGGCATATCCACCGATACGGAAGTAATTTCCAAGCAGGTTCAATAAACTTTGTGGCATAGCTATAAATTATCTATAAAAGCAAATAATTTAGCATCTATGCAAATATACAAATTCCTATGATGAAATTCTATTTGGTGTATTCTCTCGCCTTCGATGGGGGAATACACCAATATTTTTATTATAGAGCTATAATTTATAAAATGGTCTTTCCGTCATTGTCGGAAAGACCATTCGTTTATTATATCATCAATTCGAAGAGTTTTTGATATTTTGATATTATCCTACCATCACTCTCGGTTTCCGCTAAGCGGTGGGAAAGTGGGTATAGGATGGCATGCTAAGATATATTAAAACTCCGCACTGCCGGTTGTCCTTGGGAATGGAATTACATCCCTTATATTGCTCATGCCTGTGATATACATTATAAGCCTTTCAAATCCAAGCCCAAATCCTGCATGACGCACACTGCCATATCTTCTTAAATCGAGATACCATTCGTATTCTTCTACGGGAAGCTCTAATTCTTTTAGTCTTGATAATAGCACTTCGTAGCGCTCTTCTCTCTGACTGCCTCCGATAATTTCACCCACCCCAGGAACGAGTAAATCGCAAGCGGCAACGGTTTTATTATCGTCATTCATTCTCATGTAGAAAGCTTTTATCTCTTTTGGATAATCGGTTACAAATACAGGGCGCTCAAATACCTGCTCTGTGAGGTATCTCTCATGCTCTGTCTGCAAATCGCAGCCCCAGTAAACTGGGAATTCAAATTTATCCTTAACCTTTAATAGCTCTTCAACCGCATCTGTGTAGCTTATTCTTCCAAAATCGGAATTGGTGATATTTTTTAGCCTTTCAAGGAGGCCCTTATCATAGAACTGATTGAAGAAGTTTATTTCCTGTGGGCAATTTTCCATTACAAATGAAATTACAAACTTCATAAGCGCTTCGGCAAGCTCTAAATTATCATCTAAATCAGCAAAGGAAATTTCAGGCTCAAGCATCCAAAATTCTGCCGCATGGCGTGGGGTATTTGAGTTTTCCGCTCTGAATGTGGGGCCGAAGGTATATACATTGGAAAATGCAAGTGCCATTGTTTCGGCTGAAAGCTGTCCCGAAACAGTAAGGCTTGCCATTTTGCCGAAAAAGTCCTCGGAAAAGTTCACTTCGCCGTCCTCTGTGAGCGGTGGAGTTTTTGCATCGAGTGTGGTAACTCTAAACATTTCTCCCGCACCCTCGCAGTCGCTCCCTGTGATTATTGGGGTGTTTGTATAGACAAAGCCTCTGTCGTTAAAGAATTTGTGTATCGCATATGCCGCTACTGAGCGCACTCTAAAAACAGCGTTAAATGTATTTGTACGTGCCCTTAGATGCGCTATACTGCGAAGATACTCAAGGGTGTGTTTTTTCTTTTGCAGTGGGTATTCAGGCGTGGAAAGGCCCTCTATTTCAATTGAAGTAGCGTGAAGCTCAAAGGGCTGTTTTGCATTTGGTGTGAGCACAATATTTCCCTGTACGATTATAGCCGAGCCCACATTTAATTTGGAAATCTCTTTGTAGTTCTCCACTTTGCTCAGCTCATAAACTACTTGTAAACTCGCAAAATTAGAACCGTCATTTAGCTCGATAAATCCTATTGATTTAGCGTCCCTTGCGGTTTTAATCCAGCCGCATACTGTTATCGGTGCCCCTATATAATTGCTTACTTCGGTGAAAAGCTTTTTAATCTCGGTGCGTTTCATCGTTAAAATCCCCTTTTATTCTGATTTAATTTTAATAGAATTCTCTAAATATTATAAAGTAAAGAACTTTCAAAATCGGACACATGGGAAAATATCCCTAAATTGCCGACACTTTACCACTAATTATACAACATATTTTGCTTTCTCACAAGCCTATAAAGCAATTTCAGATAAAAAGATTTGGAAAGCTTCTTTCTTGACATCTTCTGCCAATAATGCTAACATTACTATATTAGAAGAGCATTTGCTTTTCAAAGAAAAAATATAATAAAGGTAGGTTTTTAAAATGAAAAAAGTAGTTCATTCAGACAAAGCTCCTGCGGCTATCGGCCCTTATTCACAGGCTATCAAGGCAGGTAATTTCATCTATGTGAGCGGACAGCTTCCATTAGTTGCGGCAACGGGCGAATTTGCAGGCGATGATATATCAGTGCAGACAAGGCAATCCCTTGCAAATGTACAGCACATTTTAGAGGCAGAAGGCTATACAATGAACGATGTGGTAAAAACCACCGTTTTACTTAAAAACATTGCCGATTTTGCTGCAATGAATACAGTATATGCTGAGTTTTTCACAGGTGAGTGCCCTGCAAGAGCCGCTTTTGCAGTAGCAGACCTACCAAAGGCTGCACTTGTTGAGATTGAAGTAGTAGCTTATAAAGCGTAAATAGTTCTTAAACTTATAAAAGCCACATAGTATTTTACTATGTGGCTGAGATTGCAGAGATAGTCTGCAATCTGATAGACTAAAGAGAAAAGATGAAATACAAGGAGCAAAGCTTTTAAATAAGCGAATAATACGAGGGTATATGAGCGTAATTTGAAAGTTTTAAGCGACACAGTAAGCAAAAAATCATAAGATTTTTTGCGGTTTCGCTTTTGTCTTCAGTCTGAGCCACATAGTATTTTACTATGTGGCTTTTCCCATGCCCATAAATCCGACTTCTAATTAGGCGGTATCTCAGATGATAAAATCTAAAGCGATTGCCTTTTCCGTGCTTGCTAATATAATTTTAGGAAGCACCTTTTTTATTATAGCTTATACAAATTCAAAATCACCTGCTGATTTTTATAAACTGCTCTCATACAGGTTTATATTCGCCACTTTTTTCATATACTTAATTATCACCCTCGGCGAAAAAAAGATAAATTACAAGGGTAAGCCTATTATTTACCCCTTGTTTTTAGCACTGCTAAACCCCATAATTGCTTTTTCCTCCGAGGCACTTGCATTGCGGCTCATACCCTCCTCAGTATTTGGGATCTTATATAGTTTAGTGCCTATTGTTTCGGTGGGATTATCAGTAGTGCTCATAAATGAAAAAACAACCATTACAAGGCTTATATTGATGATGGTTTCGCTGTGTGGAGTAGTAGTTTTAAGCATGGGGGACACTGTGGGAAACATCGGATTATACGGACTGCTCATAACTGCGCTAAATATCTTCTCAACCTCGCTTTATCGTGTATATGTAAAAAAAATATCCCCATATTACTCCGCATATGAGCTCACACTGCTCATTAATATATATGCCGGCGCTATTTTCACTGCTATTTCACTTTACAGGCATATAAAAAGTGGTGATATTATGCCATATTTCACCTCAGCGCTTGACCCACACTTTATTTTTCCCGCACTCTACCTCGGCATTTTGGCATCGGGTCTTGCCACATTCTTAATCAATTATGCGCTACCACTTATGCCCATATCGCTTTCGGGAGCACTTACAAATATCTGCCCTCTAACAGCAGTTTTTATAGGGGTGTTTTCCTTAGGCGAAACATTTGGATATTTCGATTTATTAGGCTCTTCTCTTATATTGATTTCAGGACTTTTAATTGGCATTTCCTATTCAAAAGGCTAACCTTTAATTCTACTAATATATATTTTTTGAAAAGTCGGTGAAGTTATGAACGGTAAAAAATTCATTAAAAACGGTCTGCTACTCACATCCGCTTCGCTCGTAATGCAGATGATAGGCCTTTATCTAAGCATATATTTTTCCAATATAATCGGCGCACAGGGGATGGGGCTTTTTCAGCTTATTATATCGGTCTACATGCTCGGTGTAACTGTTGGTATAGGCGGTATATCCATTGCAGTCACTCGTATATCTTCAAGGGAGCTTGAAAAAAGAAAACCTTATGCCGCTTCGCTTGCCGTGTGGCAGGGCATATTTTTATCGGTCTGCACCGCAGGGCTTACCACCATAGCGCTTTATTTTGCCTCCGATTTCATCGTAAGCGAATGGATTAATGATATTCGCACACTCTATCCGCTGAGGACAATAGTTTTTTCGCTCCCTTTTGTGGCAGTGTCCACCTCTGTAACTGCATTTTTTATGAGTTCACGCAAGGTGATACTCTCCACGGTATTAATGGTAGTGGAACAGCTTTTTAGAATCGCTGTAACTTTATATGCTATGAATGTGTCTATGCCGGATACAGAAAGCTATCTGATAAGCATCGCACTCGCCTCTCTCGCCTCCGATATTTTCTCAGCACTGATACGACTCGCCGCTTTCACATTACTTGTAAACAATGGCAAAAAAGAAAGCACACCTCTGCTCATATTTGAGCTTGCCTCCATATCACTGCCGATTGGCATGAGTGGGTGCATCAGGGGTTTTTTGAATATGCTGCAAAATTTCCTTGTGCCAATAGGGCTTAGAAAATATGGCAGTGCCGCAGATGTGGCAATGGCGTCGTACGGGGTAATAAAGGGGATGGCGATACCCGTGGTTGTTTTTCCTGCGTCGATACTTTCTTCTTTCATCGCACTTTTAATTCCCGAGATATCGAGATTTTATGAAAATGGAAATCGCCGTGCCATTGGCAGGGCAATCATGAAATCCACTGGGCTTACAATAATTTTTTCGGTGGCACTGAGTGGGATTTTTATTACATACGGCGAAGAAATCGGTTATATAGCCTATAAAAATGAAGAAGTGGGCAAGTATATTATGCTACTTGCGCCACTCATTATATTTATGTTTTTAGATGATGTTGTCGACTGTGTGCTAAAGGGTTTAAACCAGCAGATGAAATCCCTTAAATACAATATCATAGAATCCGCTGTCCGTGTAGTAATGCTCTATTTTTTAGTACCCATACACGGCATTTATGGCTATCTCGTGGTGATATTTACAGGAAACATACTTAATTTTGCCCTGAGCTTTAATAGGCTTACACAAATTGCCGATGTCTATATCGACTTTAAAAACTGGATAGTAAAGCCAATTATAGCAATAACTATTTCCTGCGTATTCACTAAAAGCTTTATGCTCCGTGGCATAGTGATTTATAATTACACCATCACTACTATTTGGTCTATTTTTTCAACTGCATTTATCTTTACAATCATTATTATTCTTTGGGACTGTCTTCCAAAATCAAAGGAGAATCTGGCCATTAACCACTAATTTAAACTGAATTTCAAGGTATTCAGCCGCCCTTCTGCAGAGTAGCATACGGGTTAGGAAAATCTCGAAATAATCCATAACCGCACAGATTGTAGTATCTATTTTAAGTGAGAGTGTGAATGTTCTAAGCTCTTTATCGAGTTCACATTTGCACTCTTCTGCTGCGTAATTTACTCTATCGTGAATATCGAATAGGGTTTTATCCTTGCCACGCACCCTGCTCCTGCGCACATCGGTTTTATCGGCTATAATAAGTGCCGCCGAAACCGAGCTAAGTGGGCTCGAAGTGCCTTCGTCGTGATTGCCTATTGCAGTGATAATGGTCGCTATCTCGCCTGCTGGCATACCCATGCGCTCTAAAATAGTAAATGCCATTACTGCACCGCTTTGGGCATGGTCTATTCTGTTTATCACATTGCCTATATCATGCATATGGCCAGCAATTGCCGCAAGCTCCGCTGTTCTTGAGTCGTATCCTAAGTCGAGCAATAGCTGTGAGGCGGCATTTGCAACCTTTGTCACATGGGCAAAGGAATGCTCGGTATAGCCAAGTTTTGTAAGCATATGGTCTGCACAAATTATATAATTATTTACATGTTCATTATTTTTTATATCCTGATATGTGATTAAAGCCATTTAAGCCCCTCCTCAATATTAATAAAGTATTTATAATCAAATTCCCTTTTGTACGCTTTCCCCCTGCAAAGACTGAAAATATACAAAAATGCAGAATACTAATCGGTACATTATACGAAATAAATTAAAATTAATAGTTTTGTACTATCCATTATAGATTTTTTTGTAAAACACTGATATAATAAACCTCATTAAGTATTTGGTTTTTTATATTTTTAATAAATGTTATCCTAATTTACCGCTGATTTATGGGCAAATAAAGGTGGTAATTACATTATACACTATGTTTGAAAATTTTTTAAGATGTTTTTGTAAAAAAATTGTTGAGGTGGAAATATGTTCATAAGAAAACTGCTAAAGGTCTTGCTCAGTCGCTTATTTATCGTTTCCTTGCTTATATTAATTCAGCTTGCATATTTATTTCTAATTTTCACCGCTTTGAGCGAATATGCTACGGGCATATTTATGCTCTTGGAATTTTTAGGGCTGATTTTCGTGGTGAGCATTATATCAAAAAATTTAAACCCCTCATATAAAATTGCTTGGGTTGTGACTATACTTGTCTTCCCCACATTCGGAACTATTTTCTATCTCACATGGGGACGGGGCGGTGTGCCAACTGCAAAGCTTAAACAAATGGCGACAAAAGAGGCGGAGATAACCTCACAGCTCCCCAAAAATGAAGATCTATTTAAAAGCCTAAAATCAGAGGATGAAAATTTATTTGTACAAGCTAATTATATTAAGAGAATTGCCACAAGTCCGATTTATGAAAACACTTCTGCCGATTTCTTAAATTTAGGCGAAGTTAAATTTGAGCGCATGAAGGAAGAGCTCTCCAAGGCGGAAAAATTCATTTTCATGGAGTATTTCATCATAGAAGAAGGCAAGATGTGGGACCCAATACTTAAGATACTTGCCGAGAAAGCGGCTTCAGGCGTTGAAGTTAGGGTGATGTATGACGATATGGGCTGCATACAAACACTTCCTGCCGGCTACCATCTCAAGCTTAAAAAACTGGGCATAAAAACAACGGTTTTCAACCCATTTAGACCAAGGCTTAATATGGCAGTAAACTATCGTGATCATCGAAAAATTTGTGTTATAGATGGAAATGTGGGTTTTTGCGGTGGGGTAAACTTAGCGGACGAATATATAAACGCATATGAAAAGCATGGGCATTGGAAGGACACCGCAGTGGTAATTTATGGCGAAGCGGTGTTTAGCCTCACTGCAATGTTTTTATCAAACTGGGATATTGAAAACAATAATCCTCCAGCCGATTACTCCTGCTACAAACCCACCAAGAGCTATCCTACAAAAGGATATGTACAGCCCTATGGCGACAGTCCCCACGATATGTATAATGTTGGCGAATTTAACTATATGCAAATGATAAACCGAGCCACCGACTATATCTACATCACCACCCCATATTTAATAATTGACCACGAAATGCAAACAGCGCTTATAATGGCGGCTCAGAGCGGTGTGGATGTGAGGATATTAACCCCGCATGTAGCGGATAAATGGTATGTACATATACTCACTCGAGCGTTTTACACTCCGCTTGTAGAAAATGGTGTGAGGATATATGAATACGAGCCCGGATTTATACATGCAAAAATGGTTGTTAGTGATGATAAAGTGGCAACTGTGGGCACTGTAAACATGGATTTTAGAAGCTTCTATCTGCATTATGAATGCGGAGTGAATTTTTACGACTCACCTGTTATCACCACAATTAAAGATGATATTAACAACACATTTAAGCAGTCCATCGAATTCACCCTTGCAGACTGCAAAAAGGTGAATATGCCCACCAGACTTTTGCGTTCTATTATCAGATTGTTTGCACCGATGATGTAGTATAAGTGAGTTATTAAGTTTTGGGCGTATTCGGATTATAGGGCTTACCCTTGGGTGGAAATACCCGAACACACAGCTGATAAAAGCATCAAATCGCTAAAGTTCTTTGTACCTCTATTGCTCAAATTGTATTGACATATATTTTTAAAATTTATATAATAGTGATTAGATTTCTTAATTTTACATGTGAAGGATGTTTATATGATTAAATTTTTCATTGCCCTCGTGGCAATATTCGCAGCTGCGGTAGTTTTAAGTTTGCTGTTAGAGCTTCCATTGCCGATAGTGCTTGTTCCCATTGTTATCTACATATATTTTCGTCAAAAGAAAAAGCAGCTTATTGAGCAGAGAGAGCAGCAAACTGCGGCTAATACCGTACATGCTCCCCCTGTAAATAATTCCCCCCATTCAGATACCGATGGAGTATACCACACACCGGGTACATTTGATATCTATGATTACTCTGAGAGTGAAAATGCTGAAAATGCCGATGATGACACCGACCGTGCTCCAAACATCTACGGCGACGACTCAAGTGCTGATGATAGCTCGGGCGATGACGACACCTCAAGCGATGACTACGACTCGGGCGATGACTTCGACTTCGATTAAGCTTTAATATTTTAGTTAAATAGATTTATTATAATTGCCGTTTTCACTGATTTTATCTTTGAAGACGGCAATTTTTAATTTTCTAAAAAGAAGTTTTACCCTTTTTAGAAAGTTTTCCACTTGAAACCTGTGGAAAACTCTGTGGAAACTGTTGAAAGTGTAATAAAATTTTCGACAATTACTATTAGTAATCGACTTTTTAACTTTTTAGAATTAAAAATTATGTAAAAACTGTTTAATGCTTAAAAATATTTGCTCTACTATATATATTTTTGCTATTTTCTGTTATAATTTAATAAAAATAGAAATAATTAATTTCGGGGTGATATAAATGAAGGTAAAAGAAAGTGTACTGAAAATATTGACTGAAAATATGGGCACCTCCATCTCGGGTGAAAAAATTGCGTTGCAATTAGGCGTTTCACGCACTGCGGTGTGGAAAGCAGTTCATTCGCTGAAATCACAGGGCTATGTAATAGATAATAAGCACGGCACGGGATACACCCTCTCCCCATTTGCCGATAAGATGTGGCATGAGGCAATATATGCAAACCTTGGGACAACCACCCCCTTGGATATCCGTGTTTTAAAAGAAGTGGACTCAACAAATAATCACCTCAAAATGCTCGCAGTGGAAAATCTGCCCGAAGGTGTAATAATTTTATCAGAAAACCAAACTTCGGGCCGTGGAAGACTTGGACGAAAATTTCACACACCACAGGGTAAGGGCATATATATGAGCATACTGCTCCGCCCTGCTGCTGATTATCCAGTTAATACCCTTACGGCACTTGCGGCGGTGGCGGTGAGCAAAACACTACTCGAAGAAACCGGAATACCCTCTAAAATTAAATGGGTTAATGATATATATATGGATAATAAAAAGGTCTGCGGTATACTTACCGAAGCTGGATTTACTGCCGAGAGCGGTGTGGTGGATTGGGCGATAGTGGGAATTGGGATAAATGTTTCCACCACTGCTGAGGACATGCCCCCTGAGCTTGAAAATGTGTTTACCTCCGTGCTTGAACAAGGATTTTCGATAGAGAGAAACTACCTTGCGGCAAGAATTATCACCCAATTTTTCGATTTATATCAATACTATTCCACCGAACAGATTATAGCCATTTATAAGAAAAATCAGCTTGTAATGGGTAAAAATCTCACCGTGACAAATGGAAAAACAAGCTACCCTGCAAAAGCTGTGGATATGGATTCACTCGGCCATCTGATAGTGGAAAATGAAAATGGTGAACGCATTACACTTATTTCTGGTGAAGTTTCGGTTAGGGACTGGGATTAAATTTAACATAATTTTTATATAAACTTCTCCCCATCGCCTTGAGCGATGGGGAGAAGTTTAGTTTATTATTAGAGAATTGTTAATTAGAACATCTGACTGCTTATTTAAGTGCAAATTGACTTATTTCACAAAGTTTGGCTTGCATCCATATTTTAGCCTCACTTAAAACTACTTTACAGGATTTTTTAAAGTTGTCACCTTTGGCTATAAATTATAATTGACCATCGCTTTAGCTTGTAAAACATAGTATCATACTCTTTTAATAATCACAAAAACAGTGAGTAGGTTTTTTCTACTCACTGTTATTATGCAGCGTATTATTTGATAAAGCCTTGCAATATTAGCAAACAGATTAAATTAGATTGTACCCAAAGCTTGCTTTTATGGCATCAATTTGATATTAAATCCAAAACGCTTTTTAGCCATTCATCTTGATTGTCCACTGTGTAAATATCACCTTCCAAATCAAAACGAATTTCTAAATCTCCGTAGAAATTTGAGATATGAAGCATATCGCCACTTATACTGCTTCCGTCGCTCAAAACCTCTTTATAAGTGTGCAGTGTAATCCACCACTCGAAATCGCCATCTCTTACTCTGTGGGTTTTATTTCCCTGTGGCAGTAAATTTGTAAGGGATTTGCTAAAATTTTGCTCGCCTAAGAGCTTTAAAAGCTCTGCTAATTTTTCCCCCTCAAGCTCTACTTCTTCATCTTCCACCATCGGGGCAATATTATAATATGCTCTTGCCGAGGTGTAATTTGCGATGTCCATCCCACCACTTATCTCAGAAATAGTCATGGACTTGGTGTAATTCACCGCAAAAATAAGAGAAATTATAGCTATGAGGAGTATAATTTTATGTTTTGTTTTCATACTCATCTTCCCTTTCTTCCCTTTCTGCACTTTAGCACAAACTATCGTAAAATTTATTTATATGGGCAATAGCATCTGATTTTTACTACACAATATTTTTTTCCACTAAGAAATTTGTAAGCTCTACATTTTCACGAATAACTTTATTTTCTCCCACAAACATATACCCACGCTTTTCAAAAAAAGGCATAGCGGTAATGGAGGCATGTGTAGTTATAGTGGTTATTCCTTGAAGTTTTGCTGTGTTTTCAAGCATTGCTACAATAGCTGTTGCAATGCCTTTGCGTTGATGGTCTTTGTGAGTATACAGCATATTAAGGTAGCCGTCATTCTTTATCTCCCCAAAGCCCACTACTGCACCGTCCTGCTCTGCAATTAATGCATGGTTCTCTAAAAAAGATGCTTCCCACGCTGATAAGTCCTCTTTCCCGCTCGCCCATGCATTTAGTTGTATTTCCGTATAATCTTTTGCGGCAACTTCATGTACTGCGTCATAAAAAAGTTTAGCTAACTTGGCGCAATCAGCAGAATTGTAAGCCCTTATTTTCATTAAATCCCACCTCACGAGAATTTATTTCTTCACAAGCATTACCACGCAGTGCACCGCCACTCCCTCTTCACTGCCTGTAAAGCCAAGACCCTCTTCGGTGGTGGCTTTTATATTTATCTCGTCAAGTCGTGCCTTCATTACAAGCGAGAGATTAGCTTTCATTTCCTCTATATGCGGTGCTATTTTGGGTTTTTGCGCTATTATCGTAATGTCGATATTATTAAGGGAGTATCCCCTCTCTTTCGCCATATCCCAAACATTTTTAAAAAGCTCCATGCTATTAATCCCCTTATACCTCATATCGGTATCGGGGAAGTGCTTACCTATATCGCCTAAAGCCATTGCACCAAGCAGTGCATCCATGACTGCATGAAGAAGTACATCACCGTCGGAATGTGCCACAAAGCCTTTTGTGTGCTCTATTTTCACACCGCCAAGTGTAAAGGCGAGCCCTTTTTTTAGTTTGTGCACATCATATCCATGCCCTATTCTAAACATTTTACATTTTCCTTTCTTTTCTATATCTGCCCCCTCCTCGGAGAAGGTAAATATATATTTAAATTACCGTTGGCAAGAATGCCCACACGGCAAATTTATATTAGGCGTTGTAACTTCTCAGAAATTAAAAGTTTTACTTGATTTTTTTCAAAAAATCGTGGGTTGTTAGGGCAAAGCCCTAAGTCGCTCACCGCAGTGAGCGAAAAAACCTTACTGTAAGGAGTTTTAAGGGGGATGAATTTCAAAATAGTCCAGTGGACTGTTTTGAAAGAGGAGGAATTTTTGTGATAAAAAATCCCCCTAACTAAGGGTAATCCCCTGCGAGCAGCAGGGGCGATTTAGATTGTGTATAACCCCACGATTTTTTGAAAAAACCCTGCAAAACTTTATTTTCCACTATTTTGCTAACTAATATTTTTTATACAATTATACTAAGCAGTGCCTCCGCTATCACTAAATCCTCTGGGGTGGTAATCTTAATATTAAAGTAGTCCCCCTCGGAGAGATAGACACTATACCCCACCGCTTCTATTAGCTGGCAGTCGTCGGTGTATTCTTCCCCTTTTTCCGCCGCCTGCTCTGCCGCTGTGCGGTATAGATTGGAGGCGAAAATTTGTGGTGTTTGTATTTGGTATAGACTGCTTCTGTCGGGGGTTGATTTTACAAAGTTTGCACTTCCTACTTTTATGGTGTCTTTCACCTTTACCGCCGCAGTAGCCGCATTAAAAGCTATGGCGTCACTTATGGCGGTGTCTATCACTTTTTGTGAAATAAGCGGTCTTGCGCCGTCGTGTATGCAGTAGTAATCGGTGTCGGGCGAGGTTTCTTCTATGCCACCCAGCACTGACTTCTGCCTGCTGTCCCCACCTTTTACAACGCTTTTTAGCTTTGTGATGTCATACATCTGTGCAAGCTTTGTAAAAGGGAGTATATTCTCGCTTTGTGTGACAAGCACAATCTCGGCTATATTTTTATTTTGCTCAAAGGCGAGCATACTGTGCACTATCACAGGTATCCCCATAATCTCTTCGCTCTGCTTATCAATACCACCCATACGGCTCGATTTCCCTGCCGCCACTATTACTGCGGACACCTTTTTCGTTTCAGTAGAGTTTTTATTAAAAAGCCCCAAAAAAATCCCTCCTTTGAAGTAAAAGATATTTCGCTCACTGCGGCGAGCGAGTTATGGCGTTGCCCTAACAACCCACGATTTTTTAGTAAAAAATCGACTAAAACTTTAAATTTGTGGCGAAGTATGCCCCTGCGGTTCTAATCACTAAAACAATGTCACCTGACTACTGTCCGGTATGTCTTTTAATGTGCCTATTGTTTTTAGTGTTTCTATCACTGTTTTGGAAACTTTTGCCCTTGCGATAATGTCGTCACAGGAGATAAATTCGCCTTTTTTTGCCTCGGCATAGAGCGAGTCCGCCGCCTTGCCACCCACTCCTGCTACCGAAGAGAATGGCAGGCGGATTTTTCCGTCTTCGCATTTATAAATATTTGCATGGGATTTATACATATCAACGGGCAGAAGCTCGACACCTCTCACAAGCATTTCCTTTGTGATCTGAAGTGTGCCAAGCTCGCCATTTTCCTTTGCTGTACGAGTATTGCCCTTAGCTGATAATTCGGCAATTTTTGCATCAACTGCACTCACTCCCTTTATTGCCGTGAGTGCGTCAAAGTCCTCACCACGCACTGTAAAGAGCGTTGCGTAAAACTCTTTTGGATAGTATATCTTAAACCAACCAAGCCTAATAGCCGCTATTACATAGGCGGCGGCATGTGCTTTTGGGAACATGTATTTTATCTTTTTACAGCTCTCAACATACCAATCCTCAACCTTATTCTTTTTAAGCGCTTCATAATGCTCATCGGTTAAAAGTGCGGCGGCATTACCTTTTCTGGTAATCTCCATTATTTTAAATGCCATCCCAGGCTCTAAACCCTTGTATATCAGGGTGGTCATAATACTATCCCTCGTGCCTATTACTTCACTGATGGTGCAGGTGCCATTTTGTATTAAATCCCTCGCATTTCCAAGCCATACATCGGTACCGTGTGAAAGCCCCGATATTTGAAGCAGGTCTGAAAAGCATTTTGGCTTTGCTTCTATTAGCATCTGCCTTACAAATGATGTGCCCATCTCTGGGAGTGCAAGGCTTCCAGTGTTGCAGCCTATCTCTTCCGCTGTAACTCCGAGTTCATTCGGGGAGGTGAAAAGGCTTATTACCTTGGGGTCGCTCATGTCCACATCCCTTATTTTAATACCCGTCATATCCTCTAAGTATTTATACATAGTGGGAACATCGTGCCCGAGTATATCGAGCTTTAGTATTGTGTCATGCAGTGAGTGGAAGTCGAAATGGGTGGTGGTGATGTCCGAGCTATCGTCATCAGCTGGGCGTTGCACCGGTGTGAAATCATAGACATCAAAGTCCCTCGGCACTACAACCATTCCCCCCGGGTGCTGTCCTGTGGTGCGTTTTACCCCTGTACAGCCGACGGTCAGCCTGTTTTCCTCCGCCCTTGGCACTATCTGCCCTTTGCCCTCGAGGTATTTTTTCACAAAACCATATGCGGTTTTATCCGCAACAGTGGAAATTGTCCCTGCTTTAAATACATGGGTCGAGCCAAAGAGCTCTTCGGTGTATTTATGCGCATTTGCCTGATATTCACCAGAGAAGTTAAGGTCGATATCGGGGGCTTTATCCCCATTAAATCCAAGGAAGGTTTCAAATGGGATGTCGTGCCCTTCCCTTATGTATACTGTATTACAATCGGGGCAATTTTTTGCAGGAAGATCGTACCCCGAGCCAACACTACCATCAAGTATAAATTCGCTCTTTTTGCATTTTGGGCAGACATAATGCGGTGGCAATGGGTTAACTTCCGATATCCCTGCCATAGTCGCAACAAACGACGAGCCAACAGACCCCCTCGAACCCACCAGATAGCCATCTTCTTCGCTCTTCCAAACGAGTTTTTGTGATATTATGTAGAGCACCGCAAAGCCGTGCTTTATTATTGAGCCAAGCTCTCTTTCAAGCCTTGCTTCGACTGTTTCGGGGAGTGGGTCGCCATATATTTCTTTTGCTTTTCCCCTTGTGATGTTTTGCAAATCTTCGTCCGCACCATCAATTTTAGGTGTGTATGTGCCCTTTGGTATCGGACGCACTTCCTCCACCATATCCGCTATTAAATTGGTGTTTTCCACCACCACTTCATAGGCTTTTTCTTCGCCTAAATAGGAAAAGTCCTCGAGCATTTCAGCAGTGGTTTTAAGGTATAGTGGAGCTTGATCGGCGGCGTCTTTAAAGCCCTGACCCGTCATTAGGATTTCCCTGTATTTACCCTCTTCTTTGGTTGCAAAATGCACATCCCCCGTGGCTACTACGGGTTTATTTAGCCTTTCACCGAGGCGGACTATACTGCGGTTGTAGTCCTCTAAATCCTTTACAGAATTTAGCCTGCCCTCACGCACTAAAAACATATTATTGGCGGTGGGTTGTATCTCTAAATAGTCGTAAAAATTTGCAATCTGCACTAAATCATTCCACTGCTTGCCATCGAGTATTGCACGATAAAGTTCGCCCGCTTCGCAAGCACTGCCAACTATAAGCCCCTCCCTATGTTTTTCAATCATGCTCTTAGGTATTCTCGGACGCTTATAATAGTAATCTATATGGGACATCGATATCAGTTTATACAGGTTTTTTAGTCCTTCTTTATTTTTTACAAGTAAAATTATGTGATAGGGGGCAAGTTTCTTTAAATCCCCCCCTGCAAGCCCTGAATTTATCCCTTTTACATCGTTTATTCCAAAGTCCTCTTTGAGGGTTTCCATCATCAACTTAAATATCTCTGCGAGTATTTTTGCGTCGTCGCTTGCTCTGTGGTGGTTAAAGGGTGGCAGTTTTAGATATGCCGCCACTGTGTTTAGCTTGTGGTTTTTTATATCCTTATACAGTGAGCGTGCTATCTGCACTGTGTCTATCGCTGTAAAGGCATAGGGCATTTTACACCTATTTGCGCTCTGCTTTAAAAAGCCTGTGTCAAAAGGTGCGTTATGTGCCACGAGTATAGCTTTTTCACTTCCGCAAAACTCATAAAACGCCTTCATTGCCTCGGCTTCACTCGGTGCATCCTTTACCATTGCATCGGTAATGCCTGTAATCTCGGTGATTTTTGCAGGGATTGCCTTTTCGGGGTTTACAAATGTATTAAATACATCCACAACCTCGCCATTTCTAACCTTCACCGCACCAATTTCCGTCATTCTTTCAGTTGCGGCGGAAAGCCCCGTGGTTTCAAGGTCGAACACTATGAATTCTTCTGAAAAATCGCAGTTTCCATCTCCCTCTACCGCCTTTATAAGGTCGTTTATCAGATAGCCTTCTACTCCGTATATTATCTTAAATCCATTGCCTATCTGCTCGGCAGTTGCCATTGCTTCGGGGAATGCCTGTGCCACACCGTGGTCGGTTATTGCGCAGGCGGTATGCCCCCAGTTTGCAACTGTTTTTACCAGTGCAGAAGCAGGGGTAAGCCCATCCATCGTGGACATATTTGTGTGCATATGTAGTTCAACACGCTTTTTCTCGGCATTATCTTTTTTCTTAAGCTTTTTCACCGTGGCAATGTCGTTTGCCATCAGTATATTTTCCCTGTCGTACCTATCATACTGTATCTCACCACGGACTATTATGGTATCTCCCACATCAAGCCCTGAGAGCATTTCTTTTTTGTTTTTATCTGCAAAGATTTTCATTGTCACCGAGCTTGTGAGATCGGTAAAGTCAAAGGTGAAAATCGTCTTTTTGCCGTCCATTATCTCACGGCTGTCCTTGCGGAACACTTCTCCCCAGAGCACTATTTTGCCCGATTCAGAATTTACGCTATGCATAGGAACAGGGCTTTCTTTTATGTCCTTGCCCACTATTAGCATTGCACTGCTTTTATCAAATGGCAGATGTGATGTGTCGAAATTTAAGTTTAATGCCTTGGGTTGTGGTGCGCCTTTGTTATCGGTTGTTTCAGGTGGTCTTTCGATTATTTGTGGCTTTGGCAGCGCTTTTATTGCCTCTTCTATCTGCTCTTTGTAGAGTGGGGTGTTTTCGTCTATGCTTCGCAGTCCGTCGAACTCCACATTTAGCTTTAAATCGTAGTTATTAAAAATTATTTTAGAAATAGCACTCCTTATATTTTGCTTATCGAGTATCTCCTCGCCACCGTGGGAAAGGGTGATTATGAAGTTGTCCGCTTCCAGTCTGGCGGACGCTCTATCGAAAAAGCCATTAACCATATAGCCTTTTTCTTTTAGCATATGGGTAATGCCAAGCAGAGCCGAGGCAGTAAACTGCCGAGGCTCATATTTTGTATTTACCTTTACCGATGTGAGGGAAAGCGATGCTGCAAACTCTTTCTCAAAGCGTGAAATGTTTACCCTGTCGAGCTCCTGAGTTGGGGCAACTATTAGCTCCATTATTCTGCTTTCCTTTGCCACCGAAGCTTTAGTCACTACCGCTTCGCCCAAATCGGCGTATTTTTTAAAATCTATGTATTTGCCAAACAATACTTTAAGCCTATTACCCAAGCTATTTAACCATCCTTTATCAGCTCTATTTTGTAATAATCAAGGCAAATAATACTAATAGTTATTTGTGCTTTGATTATTTCTACATTCTATTTAAAATTCGTTTATCATCTGTATAAGCCTTTCAAGCAGCTTATCCTCGGCTACTTTTTCCACTATTTCGCCTTTTTTAAATATAAGCCCCTCGCCGTTTCCGCCAGCTATGCCTATATCTGCTTCTTTGGCTTCTCCGGGGCCGTTCACCACACATCCCATCACTGCAATGGTGAGATTTTTATCCATACCCTCCACCGCTTTTTCCACTTGGTTTGCAAGCTCTATCAGTGAAATTTTTGTGCGTCCGCAGGTGGGGCATGATATTATATTAATTCCGCTTTTATCCCTACCCGACGCTTTGATTATATCCCTTGCTGGAGCTATTTCCTTTGTGGGGTCTGCAGTGAGTGACACCCTTATGGTGTCCCCTATTCCCTCGGTTAGCAGTGCGCCTATTCCTATTGCGGATTTAATTATCCCCATTCTCTCAGTCCCTGCTTCGGTCACCCCTAAATGCAGTGGGTAGGAAAATTCTTTTGCCGCAAGCCTGTATGCCGAGAGCATTGTATGTAAATTTGAGCTTTTAAGGGAGAGCACTATATCGGTAAAATCTTCTGCTTCGAGTAGAGATATATGGTGCTTGGCACTTTCCACCATAGCTTCGGCTGTTGGTGTTTTATATTTTTTAAGCAGATGCTTTTCAAGCGAGCCACCATTTACCCCAATTCGTATCGGGATTTTTTTATCCTTGCAGGCTTCTACCACTGCACGCACTCTCTCAGCTGTGCCTATATTGCCGGGGTTAATTCTGATTTTATCCACCCCTGACTCCACCGCCGCTAAGGCAATTTTATAGTCAAAATGCACATCTGCAACTATCGGCATATCAACAGCGGATTTAAGCTCTTTTATAAGCACAGCCGATTTAGCCGTGGGAAGTGCTACACGCACAATATCGCACCCTGCTTTTTCAAGTGCTATCGCCTGCTCTATGTTGCCCTTTATATCCTCGCTCGGGCATGAGAGCATCGACTGAACCAAAACTGGGTAACCCCCTCCTAAGAAGAGGTTACCCACCTTTAATATTTTCGTTTTATTTAAGCTATTCACCCGAAAAGCCCCCCAACTATCCGCATAATGTCGTTAAAGGTAGCGGCTATCATGACTGCAAAGAGCAGTAGTATTCCTGCTGTGTGTATATATCCCTCATACTGGGGTTTTACTGCCTTGCCCGTTATAATCTCAATGAAGATAAACACGAGTCTTCCGCCGTCGAGTGCTGGGAATGGAAGCAGGTTAAACACACCTAAGTTTATCGTAATAAATGCAACCATCATAATTAGCGAATCGAGCCCCATTGAGGACGCTTCACCTATTGCCGAGGCAACGCCTACTGGCCCTGAGAGCTGATTAAATCCAAATCTGCCCGTGATAAGGTCTAATAGTGATACCCAAACCTGTTTTGCGATAGTGACAGTCCAGTTAAACGCATAGGTGATTACACCCGTGGGGGAGAGCTCCTCACTGTACACCCTAAAGTCGATGCTAATGGTGCTCACACCCTCTGCTATTTCTACCATTTCAAAGGGAATAGCGTTATAGCTTATCTTTTCTCCCTCTCGCATTACTTCGATATCCACAAGGCCGTCCCTATCACGCATGAATTCGAATGTAATGTCGTTTGGAGTGCGCACTCTGTTTCCATTAACCGATACTATCTCGTCATTTTGTGCAAGATATGCGCTACTATTTCCACCATCTCTAAAGTCGGCTATTGTGGTAGTGCCCACTGAGCCATCCATAAGCACAAGTGAAACCATTAAAAAATAGCCCAAAATAAGGTTCATCACTGCACCTGCAACTATGATTATAAAGCGTTTCCACGCCTTTTTCTTGGTAAACGAATTCTCATGAGCACTGTCCTCGTCCTCTCCCTCCATCGAAACAAATCCACCTATCGGGAAGAGACGAAGTGCATATCTTGTATCGCCTTTGGTTTTGCTAAATACTATCGGCCCCATGCCGAGTGCGAATTCATTAACCTTTACACCCGCCCATTTCGCCGCCGCAAAATGCCCGAGCTCATGGATAAATATTAGAAGTCCGAAAACTAAGATTGCTAAGATTATTGTTGTTATAGTACTGATGTTAATTCCCCCATGCTGTTTATTTTATATTTAAAAATTCCCTTGTTTTCTCCCTTACTTCTGTGTCAAGGTCTAAAACATCCTGTAAATTGTAGCTTTCCCCCGATAGATAGGGCATATTCATAATATTCTCTACGGCTTTTCCAATATGATTAAAAGAAATTTTTTCTGCTAAAAAATATTTTACCGCTTCTTCGTTGGCACTATTTACCGCACATGGATATAGTCCCCCGAGCTTTGCCGCTGAAATAGCCGTTTTTAGGCAGATGAATGTTTCTGCATCGGGTTTGTGAAAGGTAAGTGCGCCTATATCTGTAAGTGAAAGTTTTTTCACATTGCTTTCATGTCTCTCTGGGTATGTGAGGGCGTACTGAATGGGTATCTTCATGTCGGGAAGTCCGAGCTGTGCTATTATCGACCCATCTTTAAACTCCACCGCCGAATGTATTATGCTTTCTCGGTGCACGACTATTTCAATGTCCTTTGGTTGCACATCGAAAAGCCACATCGCCTCGATAAATTCAAGCCCTTTATTCATTAGCGTTGCGCTATCCACAGTGATTTTTGCACCCATGCTCCAATTGGGATGGGCGAGTGCTGATTTAAGGTTTACCCGCTCAAGCTCTTCGTAGCTTTTGCCGAAAAATGGCCCGCCGGAGGCTGTGAGTATCAGCTTTGAGGGTGGGTTTAGTTTATCCTGCATGCACTGAAATATTGCGCTGTGTTCGCTGTCCACTGGGAGAATTTTCACCCCCATGTCGGACGCCGAGCCCATTACAAGCCTACCTGCCGCCACAAGGGTTTCTTTGTTTGCAAGCGCTATGTCGTTTGAAGCTGAAATGGCTATAAGTGTGGGCATAAGGCCTGCCATTCCCACCACCGAATTTAGCAGTACATCACAGGGCATGGCGGATATTTCGCATATACCCTCCATTGCTGAGAGTACTTTAATGTCGGTATCCGCAAGCTTTATCTTTAGAGTTTGAGCCGCATTTTTATCCTCGAGTGCCACAAAACGAGGGCTAAATTCCCTCGCCTGCTTTTCTATTAAATCGGTACTGCTTTTAGCGGTGAGTGCTAAAACTTCATACCCTAAGTTTTTGCATACTTCTAAGCTTTGGACTCCTATCGAGCCCGTGCTTCCAAGTATTGTTACTGTTTTTTTCATCTTTATTCCCTTATATTAAAAGCTTTTTGCTATGATACTTTCGGTATGGAATTGTGAAATCTATGTATGAAAATCATGCAAATGAAAGCGGTATACCATTATTTATAGCTGAAATTTCAATTTACGCTTCCGCCATTTCTGCCTTTAGAAATTATCCTACTACGGTTATGAATGGGGAGTATGTTGTCACAATAAGCACCATTGGTATTACCATCAGCACTGAATCAAATCTGTCGAGCGCTCCACCGTGACCCGGCATAATATTGCCGAAATCCTTTATTTTGTACTGCCTTTTAATTGCAGAAGCAGTTAAATCCCCAAGGGTTCCAAGCACCGAAAGAATCGGTGCAAAAAGCACTATTGAAATATAGTTTATTTCCACTGCCGCTTCTGGCATTACCGCCACATATCCATATGTGAGCGCTGGAAGAAGTAACATGCTTGTTACTAAGCCGCCTATCAAGCCTTCTACTGTTTTTTTCGGACTGATTTCGGGGCATAGCTTGTGCTTGCCCATGGTTACGCCTACAAAATATGCGCCTGTGTCCGAGCCCCATGCCGCCGCCATCGCTATGCAGGTGTAGTAAAGCCCTAAATAACTGCCGAGAGTGTCCCTTAAAAGCACTAAACAGGTGAGTGTTAGCGGTATAAATATGGCTGTTAATATGCAGACTGCAAGCTCTTCCGTCTTCACAGTTTTATGCTTGAGTATTAGCATTAGGCATAGCCCCAACACATATGCAAAAAGCACAATCGGCATCACAAATTTCACCCATGACAGTGAAATGAGCGGAAGATACACCGCTACCGCCATACTGCTGTATAGCAAGTATTTGTGTTTACTATATCCTGTTGCAGAGAGCATTTCATAGACAGCTATCGCCGCTACAATGCTTGCTCCTATGTTTAGCATTACTGTGTGGTAGAGTGAAAATACTGCAAATAGCAGTGCTAAACCCACCACAGATGATATTACTCTAATTTTCAAGGGCATTATCCCCCATATCTTCTATTTCTTGATGCATATATCTCCACCGCTTCATCGAGATCTTTTTCGGTGAAGTCCGGCCAGAGCACATCCATAAATATCAGCTCGCTATAAGCATTTTGCCATAGCAAGAAATTTGAAATGCGCTTTTCTCCACCCGGACGAATTATTATATCGGGGTCGGGCTGAGTGCTTGTGTATATATAATCTGAAAAAACATCTTCATTTATCTCTTCGGACGCCATTTTCCCTGATTTTACATCTTCAGCAATTTTCTTTACAGCGGAAACTATCTCTGCCCTACCGCCATAATTTAGTGCTATATTCACTGTAAATTTATCAAAGTTTTCGGTTTTGCTTTCTGCCTGCTCCATCAGCTCTAAAAGCTCGGCTGGCATATTTTCCCTACTGCCGATAAATTTAAGTCTCGCACCCTCTTCACTGCTTTTGAGAAGATCCTTAAGATACTGCTTTAAGAGATTCATAATACTGTCCACTTCGGATTTTGGTCGCTTCCAATTCTCTGTTGAAAAAGCGTAGACAGTTAAATGCTTTACACCTATTTTCATACAGTGCTTAGCGATATCTCCAAATACCTTAGTGCCTTTTTTATGCCCTGCAGTCCTTGGCAGTCCCTTTGCCTTTGCCCATCTGCCATTTCCATCCATTATTATGGCAATATGGGTGGGAATATTTTTTTTAAGTCCCTCGGACATCACAGCACCTCATCTCCTATGCAAATCTCTCTTTTTACATCAACCTTTAAGGGCAATATAAAAATTTAATGCTACCTATATACACCAATATATGTGATAAAAGCCTATCGAATACTTTCGATGGGCTTTTACCTATTGTAAGTACAACTTTTAAAAAGCCGATTAATTAAAGGCTTTTATATTTCCATGATTTCTTTTTCTTTAGCCTGAGCCATTTTATCTATTTCTTTGCAGTACTTATCAGTTAAGTCCTGAACTTCTTTTTCGAGTGCCTTTAAATCGTCCTCGGTAACTTCATTTGCTTTTTTAGATTGTTTGAATTTTTCGTTTGCATCCCTTCTGATAGAACGAATAGCAACTTTTGATTCCTCGGCTGTTTTGTGAATTCCCTTGCTTATTTCTTTTCTGCGCTCTTCTGTAAGCTGTGGGAATGCAATTCTGATTGCTTGACCATCGTTGTTTGGATTAATTCCAATATCCGATGTTTGTATAGCTTTTTCTATTGCGCCAAGTGTTGATTTATCCCATGGTTGGATTAAAAGTATTCTCGCCTCAGCAACGGATATCGCCGCCATCTGTGCTATTGGTGTGGGTGTGCCATAGTAATCCACAGTTACTTTATTTAGCACCGCTGGATTTGCTCTGCCCGCTCTTATAGCTGCATATTCGCCTGCAAGCACATCAAGAGTTTTGTTCATTTTAGCATCATAAGGTTTAACCATTTCATTCATTATAAAGCACCATCCTTAAAATAATTATATTAGTTAACTTAATTTAAAAAACTATTTACTTATCCCTTTTAGAGACAAAAACTGCTATTACCACTG
>CAYJLI010000031.1:0-26643 GCA_964371155.1 uncultured Oscillospiraceae bacterium
AAGTAGCTCAGTTGGTAGAGCAGCTCATTCGTAATGAGCAGGTTCGTGGGTTCGACCCCCATCTTCAGCTCCACTTTATAAAAAACAATTCACATCACTAAAATAGATGATGTGAATTGTTTTTTGTTTATATAATCGGTGTTTCAAAATTGAATGTTTATATTTTAAAATACTAATGCTTTTTTAATATTAATCGCAGGATATCTCAGCCATACATGGGAGATATCCTGCGAAATTATGATATCGTATTAAAAATTATTCCTCAACTATAATTCTACACTCAGTTTTAATAAAATCATATTCACTATGGTAAATTTCTACCACAACTTCACCAATACTGTTCGCTTCGATATTCAGCTTACCATTACTAAGAGTAATGCTCACAGGGCGGTTGCCTTCTATGACTTCAATGCTAAAATCGAGCTCTTTGTCGGTGGTGTTCGAGGGGAAAATCTCTACATTTAGGCTATCATCATCGCCCTCATATAGATATAATTCCTCAAGTTCCACTTCTATGTATTCTGGTGCAGTCTCTCCTGCAGAAATTGATTTTACTGTTACAGTGCACTTATCTGTTTCGTCGCCGTCATCGGTGGTTACCGTGATAGTTGCCGTACCTGCTGCAACCGCTGTGATTTTGCCTGAAGAGCTCACTTTGGCTACCGATGTATTACTGCTTTTAAAGGATACATCCTTATTCTCCGCACTTGCTGGGAGCACCTTATAGCTAAGCTGCTGCGTTGCATCGGGAAGCATTGTCAAAGATGAGGGTGTTAACTCCACTGAAGAAACAGGGTCATCGCCTGTTAGATATACCTTTATATCGCACATATCATATTTTAAGCCGTCCACTGTTTCTACAATAATCTCCACTTCACCGCTTTTATGTGCGGTGAGAACGCCGTCATCGTCTATCGAAACTATTTTAGAATCAGAAGTCAACCAGCGTACATCTTTATTTGAGGCATTTGAGGGCGATATTTCATAGTCGAGTGTGATTTCATCGTCTACATACATGTCATAGGTGCTATCATCAAGCTTTATGCCTGTAACTGATACTCCTTGGTCGGAATATGAATTTGTAACTTTCACTTCACACTCTGCGTAAGCATTGCCATCCTCAGCTTCTACATATATTGTGGTTGTACCTGTCTTTTTCCCCGTTATTGTACCACTTTGGGAGACTGTGGCAATGTCTTCATCGTCGGAGCTCCACTCAATATCATCGTATTTCACATCTTCGGGATAAATATCAGCGGACAGTTTATATGTTCCCCCTACTGCTACCGAAACCTCTTCTCGATTTAGCGTGATTTCCTGTATATAGTCGTCATCATATTCCTCAGCATCGCCTATTACTGTCACTTCGCATTCTGCATAGGCATCCCCTTCTTCGGCTTCTACAACTATCACCGTTTTACCAGGGCTTTTTGCAGTTATAGTGCCCATTTGTGAAATACTTGCAATGGAGCTGTCCTCGGAATAGCGGTCAACATCGTCTTCCTCGGCATCAAACGGCTCTATGTCGTATGTGAGCTTGAAAGTTTCGCCCACTTCAAGCTCTATTTCGTATTCGTTTAAGGTAATTTCTTCTATTTCACTTTTGCTGTCGGTAGTGGAGGCAACACCTGTATTTGATGAGCTTACACCACTGCTTGTACCGCCCATATTGCTTAAATATCTATACACGCCATCCGCTATTGCTTCGGCTACATCTGTTTGATATGTTTCAGAAATAAGCTTTTTATATTCTTCACTATTTGACATAAATCCTACTTCAACAAGTGTTGATGCAAAGCGTGAATCCCTTGTCATGTAGAGCATACCGTATTTACCGCCCCTGTTGGTTGTATTCATAGCGGCGGCTACTTCTTGGGAAACATATCCCGAGAGATTTCTTGAGAAAATTGTGAAGTAGTACGCTTCGGTACCTTTAGCTGACGAATTACCCAAAACTGAGTTTGAATGCACACTGATTAGAATATGCGGTTCTCTATCCGCCGCCACATCCATACGTGTTGCAAGCTCCATTTTAGATGAGCCCGAGGTGTTTAGTGTATAGACAGTAGCACCCCTTGATTTAAGCTCATCTTCAAGCTTTTCTGAAATCATTGCATTTACTACGCTCTCAGGATAGGATGGCAAAAATCCGAGTGCACCAGGGTCCCCTGTGCCGTGCCCTGGATCTATAACTATACTAACGCCCTTTAGTGAACTGCTCGAAACTTTTGGAGGATTTAGGAATTTAAATACTAAATTATCCCCCGAATAGTAGGCTGTGTATCCTAAGAACGAGCCACTTTTCACTAAATCTATTGTGATGGTTTCATCCGCCCACTCCATTGCGCTAAACATTGGATTTGAGGACATGCTCTCATCATTTGGAACTGAGTTTGTATAATGGAATTTTACTGTGAAATTACTTTCGTTGTATTTGGCAGTGTATGAAACCTTTTCGGTCATTTCAAATGTTATATATGTGTATTTGCTATCGCTCTTAACAGATACATCCTCTATCCTATTTCCCTCCGGTGCTTCACTGTCGGACACTGCCTGAATATCTGCCGCATATACTCTCAGCCCCGAAGCTAAATTGTAGAATGAGTATGTATTATCGCCTGATTTATATGTCATTTTATCGCCGACTGCAAAATCAAGTGTACCTTTTGGCAGTGGGTAATAATATGGGCTTGAGGTGTTATTGATAGTAGTTGTGGGGAAAGTTTCTGCTTGGTCTGCCACCACCACAATTGGTGAACCGTCCGCCACGCTAATCTTTTTATTTACGGTGACGCTCGCCCCTGTTTTGGTTTCATTTAAGCCTTCCCAGCTACCACTTATCACTATATTTCCGAGTGATTGGACATTTGAAGTAGCCGATGGCAATGTGAATTCGCCCTCGAAATAGCTATAACCTGTATCGTTTGTGGCATCTTCAGTGAGATTTTCTGCTTTTTGCAGAGTAATTGTCTTGCCATTAAATGTTGCTGTTACATTTGCATCGTCATAAGCCATTGCTGATACGGTGATATTCATTCCACCGTCAAGTGTTAAGCTTCCAGTAGGATTGTACTGGTCTATTATAACTACTCTTCTGGTTATGTTATATGTAAGCGTTTTACCCTTATGCTCTACCACAAACTGATTTGCACCTGGGAGTAAATCCATTGCTACCGAGAAATATCCGTTTTCATCTGTTTCGACAGTTTCTCCGTTAAAAGTAACGGGTTCATTTGGGTCGGAAGCACCCATGAATATCACCGTAGGTTCAAATGTTTCATATGTGAGTTTAGTCGGTTGTGTTATCGCAAGCTCTTTTAGGATATGCTCGGGGTTTATTTCATCATTGTAGTATTGGAGTAGCCTTGTGGTGAATTCCTTTGGGTTCTCCTCCATCCTTGTAAGTGAGTCAAATGCGCTCCCCTCAAATGAAGAAAGCTCTTCCGCCACCATTACCTGCTTTATTATCTGATCATATTCAGTCCAGCCCTCTTCTTCGGTGCACGCCTTGCTCGTTGCATGCACTACATAAAGTGGCATCCCTACATCTGCACACTGTGCATCCCACCACTCGACAATCTCCGAGAAATTCATAGAATTACTGTCTGTATGGCTGCTTGTTTTAACCATTACAAAATCGGGTATAAAGTCCTGTATGTAGGAGACATTGTTGGCATTTCCTGTGCCAAATGTGGTAAATGTTGCGGCTGTAAGTGAGCCCGATGGGTTTGCAGACTGATTTTCCCATACGGATTCAGTCATCATCCCTACTTGCAGTGCAGGGGAAATATCCCTTATTACATCGGTGCAGATTGTAAATAACGCTTCGGAAGTGGAGGTTAAATAGTTTTCATACCCCATTCCACCGCCGTGTTTTAGATAGTGGGCATAGCTCTCCTCACCTTCGACATTGTAATAGTCGTCGAGGATAATGCCGTCCACATAATAGTTATAGGCAAATCTGTGCAGATTTTCAGTTATAATATCAATATCGTCATTGTCTATATATTGCGATGTTACTACATTTTCTCCATTTGGCAGGTAATTAACATGGTAGACTGCATAGGTGAAAAATCCCATCTCGCGTGCCTTGGTAATCCCATACTCCAATGCATCAAATTCACTTAGTATATTTGGCATTGTTGAGTTGAGGTAGACGAGTTTATCCTCATAGAGTGTTTCAAATACAATCGTATTCATTGTTAGGTCTTTTGCCGCAGTGAGCGCCGCATCAATCTCCGCTTTTACGGTTGCTTCGTCACTTCCAGCCACAAAGTATTCTTCGCCAGGTGTTAAGAAAGCCGCCCTCATTTCATTTGGCTTATTCATTGTTACTACGCCTTGGAAATTATTATTGGGCTCGACTTCTACATCCCCCGCAGTGGAAGACTCTTCACCCTCAGGGGTGCTAACATCTGCTTCTACCTCCACATCCCCACCCGCAGGTACATCTTCATCGGATGGTGTGTCCTCATCCGAGGGAGGAGGTAAAAACGGCGCATTGGAGGACTCCCCAAGTGTTATATTACCACTGTAATTAATCGCAAAGACCCCAATGCCCACCGTAACAGCGAGCATTAGGGTAATGAGTATCATAGCCATTGCTTTTTTATCTTTACTAATCCTTGACACTTTGCACTCCTTATTCAATAAAACAGTTTTCTTAAATCAAAACCGCACTCAAAGATTTAATTTACACCTTACATATGATGTGTATATTAAATGAGTGTTTTTTTATCGTCCTTAAAATAATATTCTACATAATATCTTCAACCGCAGATAATTCTTCATTTATCTGAGATTTTACAGCTCCTGACGGATTGTATAGCGAATCATATCTATACATCGCAAAACCGTCGTAGTTTTTAAGAGTTCTTGCTTCTTCTATCATACGGGCTAAGATTTCATCGTCGGTCATCCATTCGTTTGCACCGCTTCCTGCCCATGTGTCTTCCGTGCCTATTTTATAGGGGGATAAGCCAATGTATAACTCAATGCCGTTTACCTTAATTAAATCATTCCATCTTTGCACTGTTTCTTCAAATGGATATGTTTCATTTTCAAATCCGAAGTAAACTTGCGGTAAGATATAGTCGATATAGCCGGAATTAGAAAGCCATTTAGCCACATCAATGTACTGCTTATCATAATTGTTTTCAAAATTAGCCTGTGGGCTTATTCCAAATTCCACTTCTGAACTCACATTGTTTATTGCTGTGAAAACCTGACTTACGAGTTTATTTACATTCTCCCTGCGCCAGTCAGCGAGTGCGAGTGTGCCACCACTGTTTTTATAGGCGTTATAGGAGGCTTTATCGAATTCGGTGTCGGTGGTTGGGTAGAAATAATCATCGAAATGTATTGCGTCAATATCATAGTTTTGCACGATTTCAATTACCCCATCGGTGATTAAATCCCTTGCTGTTTCACTTGCAGGATTAAAATATGTTCCATCACCGTAGTTTATAACTGCATCGGTATTTTTAAGTGTTGTGGCTGGGCTATCGGAGGAAACACTCGGCAAACTGCTCGATGCTCTCACTCGGTATGGATTTATCCACGCCTCTATTCTGAGCCCATAATCCTTTGCTGCATCCACCATAATCTGAAGTGGGTCAAACCCTGGGTTTACCCCCTCCGCTTCTCCATTGATTATATGCGACCATGGGAAGTATTCGGATGGATATAGTGCATCTGCAAAAGGTCTTACCTGCACAATGGCTGTATTAAAACCGCTGTCTTTTATATTTTTAAAGGCAGTGTCTATATTTGATTTAAATTGTGCTTCGCTCTTACCTCTGAGCAGACTGTAAAAATCGAGATATGAAACCCATACTGCACGAACTTCGTCGGGCTTTACCACTGGGGTAGTGTCTTTTTGCTGGGAAGTTTCCTCGCTCTCTGGTGCCTCCTCCTCGGGGGCTTCACTGCTTACAGGCTCCTGCTCTTGGGAGGAGGCTTGTGAAGAGTTGCTGTCGAGCTCGTTAAGTGGGGTGTCTGCTTCGCTCTCCGCTTCTTCGGACTGCGCTTGCGAGCTCTCAGAAGGAGGAGTTTGCGCTTCCTCACTCTCTGCAGTTGCCGCCTGCGACTGCTGTAGTGGTGGAGTGCTCACCTCTGAAGAATGCTCTTCTACGGTGGATGCTTCACTGCTACTCTCCTCCGATACTTTGGAAGAATGTTCTTCCTCGGATGGAGCGCTTTCTTGGCTGTCTTCTGTCGCTGGATTTTCTTCCGATGACGCCTGACTGCTTTGGGTGTTTATGTCAATCGAGGCGGATGCCTCGGGCTGTGTACCACGTTCACTGCATGAAACGGATAGTAACATTATTAATGATAAAATTAATGCGGATATTTTCTTCATAAATCCCTCCGATTATAATAGGCGTAGCGGTAAATTAACACTGCCCATTGGACGCAATAATGCGTTCCTTTTAATTTTACACTTATTGTATAGATAAATCAATATAAAAGTGTACAAAACGCAATATTTTAATGCGTTTTTTTACAAATTAGTAACAATTCTCTTGGCTTTTGTCTAAATATCACCTTTCCATCACTTATTTGAGCTTAGGTATTGGCGATGCTATTGCTTAATATCTACATTTAGTATATAATGCATCATATGGACAGCTACAGTTTTATATATGCTTTGTGGGGTGAATTTATGTTTTTTATTGGCGGTGTTGGCAACAAAATGAAAGAGGAAGGTAAGTTTTCGACTTATTGCATTAGCTGTGGCTCTAATAGCCATGCTCCTCTAATACATACTTACAGCTATTTTCATCTCTTTTTTATTCCGCTTTTTAAATTCAGCCATCTATATACTCTTTCCTGCCCTCGTTGTGGCAATGTTATTGAGAGTATGAATAGTCTTAAATAATAAATGATTTTTTATAATAAATAATAATTCGGGGTGTTTTTTCTGCTAATGGCAGAGAAAACACCCCGAATTTGTATTATTGTTTATTTAATTCTTGCTGATTTTCTTCATCTTGGCCTTTTGTATCTTTGCGACTTATATAGACCAACGTACAAACAAATGAAGTGAGCGGTATTGTGAGCAGTATTCCGATACTGCCTGCAAGCGCTTGAAGTATTTCTGTTATAATTAGCTCACGGTTTAATATTACATTTAGTGAGCTATTATATGCCACCAAAAGTACTACTACCGAAAGTGAACTCCCTATATATGCGAGCACCAAGGTGTTTGCCATTGTGCCCATTATGTCCTTACCTATTGTCATTCCAGATTTCATCAGTGCCATCGGGGTTATATTGTGATTTTGTCCCCACACCTCATAGAGTGAAGAAGAAAGCGATATTGCTACATCCATTATCGCACCCACACCACCAATTAATATAGCCGCAAATATTACTCCGTTTAAATCAATCGGTTTATCTGGGTTTAGCATTACAAGGAAGAGGGATTCTTCATCCACTGCACCTGTTAATTTTAATGCTTGCGCCATAAAAATGGTGAGTATTCCACAGACAGCGGAACCACTAAAGCACCCTATTGCCGCCACAAAGCTCTTTTTAGATATTCCATTTGCCACGACTATTGTCATCACTATTATAAATGCACTTATAATTATAGACCACTCATATATATTCATCCCTGCAAGTATCGCAGGAATTAGCACTAAGAAGACCGCCATGCAGGTGAGTGTGAGTGAAAAAATAGTGCGAACTCCTTTGAAGCCACCCATCAGTAGCAGTAGGGCAAAGAAAAATCCTGCAAGCATATATATGCCGTCTATCCTTATGATATCACCATATAGCCATTCGTCTTCACCATCGACTATTTCTGATAGAAAAAGCAGTACTTTATCGCCCACCTCTAATTCTATCGGCTCGTGCGCCATGAATACATCGTACACCTGCGTGGAGGAGACGACATGCCCTTTTAATGCGCCCATTAGTATCTCGGCATCGAATGGCGTGTAGTAGTTTGAACCGCCTATATAGTTTTCTTCTTCGTATGTTTCAAATATACTTATAACTCTCGCTTCTACAATTACATTCTGATCATCTTCTTTAAAGAAACTATAACTGCTCAGTATATAATTATTCATGCCAAGGACAAATACAAGAGAAAGCAGTGAAGCCACCCAAAAAATAATTATATCCTTTGTTATGCAAAATTTGAATTTCTTTTTCATACTTCCCCCTTTTTTCGGATGCTAAAGCCCTAAGATTTTATAAATCTCTTTCATATCAAGGCTATTTCTTACTGTGTCGGCTAAAATGTCGTACTGTTTTTCTTTATACTCTTTCATATTCACCGCCGCTACTTCTTCATAGCTTATGCCCTTGTCTTTAAGCAGTGATATAACCACCGATTTAGCCATATCTTCTGCATCAAATATGCCATGAATATAGCTTCCATAGACATTGCCTTTAAAATATCCATCACAGTGGCTTTCATTTCCCCCAGCAACTTCGTCTATATCTGCAAAATCGGAAATGGCTGATAGTTTTGCTGTTTTGCCCATGTGTATCTCATAGCCAAAAAACTCTTTATCGCTTAAGTCTTTTAGCTTGCCCCCAAGGCTTTTTGTAACGCCATTTACTCGGGTGCGCACTTTTTGCTTTTCAAATATTGTTTCGCAAGGGAGAAGCCCCATTCCTCTAAGCTCTCCACCATGCTCCACACCGTGTGGGTCTGATAGTTTTTCGCCGAGCATTTGATATCCACCGCATATGCCAAAGATTACCTTGCCAGCCTTTTCAAGCTTTAGTATTGACGCTTCAAAGCCACTTTGTCTCAGCCAGAGTAAATCTTCCATAGTATTTTTTGTACCGGGAAGTATTATCATGTCGGGCTCTTTGAGCTGTGCTATTTTATTTACATATCTAAGGCTTACCCCCGGTATGCGCTCGAAGCAGTTAAAATCAGTGAAATTCGATATCCTCGGTGTGCGAATTACTGCAATATCTACTAAATCGGGGATTTTATCATCCGTTAGGCGCTCGCTTAGGCTGTCTTCGTCGTCTATATCTACATTCACATAGGGAATTACACCCAAAACTTTTTGTTTAGAAATATCCTCAAGCATATCAAGCCCCGGTTTTAGGATGTTTACATCCCCTCTAAACTTATTTATAACAAGCCCTTTCACAAGGCTTTTTTCCTCTTCGTCGAGCAGCATCACTGTGCCAACAAGGGAGGCAAACACCCCACCCCTGTCTATATCCCCAACTATAATAACGGGGGCATTTACCATTTTTGCCATGCCCATATTTACAATATCGTTTTCTTTTAGGTTTATCTCGGCTGGGCTTCCTGCGCCCTCTATTACAATTATATCATAGTTTTCCGAAAGCCTATCGTAGGCTTCTTTTACCATGGGAGCAAACTGCTTTTTGCTTCGGTGGTAGTCATATGCGCTCATATTGCCATATACTTCGCCGTTTATTATCACCTGCGAGCCTGTGTCGTTTGTGGGCTTTAGCAGTATTGGGTTCATGTCGACCGTTGGCTCTATATTAGCGGCTTCCGCCTGCATTACTTGTGCTCTGCCCATCTCACTGCCGTCGGCAGTGATATATGAATTGAGCGCCATATTCTGCGATTTAAAAGGTGCCACTTTATATCCATCCTGCATGAGCACCCTGCAAAGCCCTGCCGTAAGTAGGCTTTTGCCTGCATTTGAAGTTGTGCCCTGCACCATTATTACCTTTGCCATATTAATGCTCCATTCCGCTATATTATTTAAACAGCTTATAATCTGTTTAAATAGCGCCTGTTTGTTTTTTGTATATCTTTCTCCGCTGTGGGGAAGAGATTGTGAAATGCTTAGTTTGGGCTTTTATTGTATTACATTTTTGCACTTAAAGCAATTTTTTTACTCATACTGCAAAAATATCTACTCAATAAAACTCTCTTATATACATTTCTTAATTTATAGATGAGTATAAAAATACCTAAGCTTTATATTGCTATCTTAAAATCAGTGATATCAGCTCATTACCCATATATATCTTATCGCTTATCACATTGCTATCGCCATGGACAAAAAATCTATGCAAGCCGCCCATGTGCTCACCGCTTTTGCTATTTGTTCCATGATCGGCGCAAATAGCTATATTGTCCTCTGTGCCCAGCGAGGATATAAGCGGTTTTATTAGCTCATTATCAACCCTTTTTAGAAAGCTTAGCTTTTCGGTAAAATCTCTGCGGTGGGAGGCTTCATCAGCACCGTTTAGATGTATTATTATTACATCTGCTTCATTTTTCATGCTAAGTGCTAAGCTGACTTTCTTTTTTATATCGGTATCGGTATTGGCAGTGGCAAATTCACCACTAATCACTTTTATATCCATTGCTGTCGCTATACCTTTGGTAATTTGTGCGCCGCATATCATCACCGCATTTCTGCCATGTATGCTCTTAAACGATGGCATTTTTTGCACCTTGCTTTCACCCCATGGCAAAACAACAATATCTTCTTTAAGTCCCAATTTATCTATAAGTTTTTTGCTCTCATCAATGAACTTTGAGAGTATATTATTTTCTGGTAAAAAATCTGCATAGGTGCTGCCTATATTATTGTGGGGGAGTTTCGCTTTTATATCCTCCATGAGATGTGCACTGTTTTTAAGTACTATTATCCCTTTGTATTCTCCTATATGATAGATGTCTGCATAGGGGATTTTTTCATTTAGGTGCTTATAAATCTTCTTGCAAAGCTCATGCTCTGTAATGCCTGCCTTTGATAAAACACCCTCTTCAAACTGTGAAACATTTGCCCTTAGCACTAAGTCGTTTTCATTTAAATTTACCCCTGAGGAAATGGCTTCTAAAAACGAGCGTCCATGTGGCACACTCTCAGGAGCACAACCCAGTAGCAATGATATGCAGTTTAGACTGTCTATCTCCCTGCCTGCTATATCATTATTTGTAAAAGCTTTTTTGATTTTTGGAAGTGCTGTATGAAAATTTGGGAAATGCTCTTTTGTGTTTTTAAGCTCATGCATCGCATCTGTGTTATCATATAATCCATCAATTATAACTAAATAGGATGCCATATCAGTTCACCCCACTTTTGATAATCTCTTCTAAACTCTCTACGAGCCTTTTGTTTTGCTCATGATTTTTCACTGCAATGCGGTAAAAACTATCATCTAATCCAATATAATTTGCACAACTTCTAATGAGTATATCTCTTAAAACAAGCTCTGATTTTATATCTATTTTATAGGGATTTTTAAAGAATATATAGTTTGCTTTAGAATTATATAGTGTAAACCCGAGCTTTAACAGCTCTGACTTAAGGTATTCACGCTCTTTTTCTACAAGTGCTACTGTTTCTTTTATGTATTCGTCAAGACCTATGCAAGAAACGCCCGCCTCCTGCGCCACAACGGACACCGACCAACTCTGCCCAGAGCTGTACACCTTATTGATAAGCTCTTTATCGGAGCATATCCCATACCCGAGTCTTATGCCGGGGATTGCATATATTTTTGTAAATGCTCTCAATATAAAGAGATTTTTATATTCTTCTATCTCTTTTATAAGGCTGTTTTCCTCGGCGTCTTTTAAGAAGTCATTAAAGCACTCATCCAAAAGAAGTATACTGCCACATTCTCTACATCTGTTTAGGACTTTTTTTATAATGCTCTTATCTGTTAATACTCCCGTGGGGTTATTGGGGTTGCAGATGAATACTATATCTGTATCTTTATCGATAAAACTTATAATATCTGCCTCTATTTCAAAGCCGTTTTCTTCTTTTAGGGGATAGTAGTTTACACTTCCACCCACTGCTTTTACTGCTTCGGAGTATTCGCTAAATGTGGGGGAGGGCATAAGAACTTTTTTTGGCTTTAGAGCAAATATAAGCCTAAAAATCACATCCGCCGCACCATTTCCAAATATGATGTGCTCGGCATTAACCGAGAGGTGTTTTGATAATTTCGCTGTCAGTTCTCTGCAAAGGGGGTCGGGGTATGCCTCGGCTTTACTTAGAGAATTTATCATCGCTTCTTTAACATTCTCAGCAATTCCGAGTGGGTTAATATTTGCCGAAAAATCAAGTAGGCTTTCACCATTTGATTTGTGGGAATATATATCCCCCCCATGAGTAATTTTCATACATCCTCCTATATTAGCGGTAAAATTGCAGCTAATAAAAGCTTAATAGCTACTGCAAATGCCGCTGTAAACACAAGTGTGAAAAATGATGATATGATCATCAAATTGTTTGCTCTGCGTATATCTTCGTATTCTATATCTCTGTTATTATCCCCGATGGTGGGCTTTTTGTAAAGCTTGCCAAAATAATAGGCATCGCCTGCGAGCATAATGCCGAGCGCCCCTGCGCAAGCCGCCTCTGAATGGGCACTATTTGGGCTTGCATGATTATGCTTATCACGCTTATATATTTTAAGCGCATTTTTGCTATCGAGCTCAATAAAACTTGCTGATAGTATCATCATATATGCAGTAAGCCTTGCCGGAATATACCCCACTACATCATCAAGCCTTGCGGCACATTTGCCAAAATTAATGTATTTATCATTTTTATATCCAAGCATCGAGTCCATTGTATTTATCGCCTTGTATACAAATCCACCAACTGGCCCGAATAAAATTAAATAGAGCAGTGGTGCTACTACTCCATCGGCGGTGTTTTCCGCAACTGTTTCCACTGCCGCCTTTGTGATGCCTTTTTCATCCAAGCTTTTTGTGTCCCTGCCCACTATCATCGAGACCGCATATCTTGCGCCCTCGGTATCTTCTTCTTTTAATTTGCGGTACACTTTCATGCTTTCATCCCTAAGACTTCCCATCGATAGCACTGTGTATGAAAGTATCACCTGCACCACAAAGAGTGCGATAGCACCAAAGAAACTTGCAATATAAAGCAGTGCACAAACCATAATGGCTGTAATAATTATCACCGTAGCAACAGTCATTGCCCCTGCAAAAACAAGCTTTTTGGGATTTTCTTTCGCTGTGGGACGCAATGCTTTTTCTGCCCATCCAATGAGGTTTCCTATTAGCCTTATAGGGTGAAAACTGTACTGTGGGTCGCCTATTAAATAGTCTATTATAAAGCTAAATGCCACCGCTAAAACACCTTGATACATAAATAACCGCCTTGTTATAATTTGCTAAAACTTATTATTTTGCCGTTTTTAAGATAATCTTCTTTTGCAAGTGTGACTATATACCCATCGCCATTTTTCACTTGATAATCGTATATACTGCCACCTGCTGCACTTTGCATTATCTGCATTATTGTGCCACCATGGGCTATTATCGCAATTTTTTCGCTGTCTAAATGGGTGCTTATAATTTGCGTAAAGGCTTTTATCGTCCTTGCTTTATACGCTTTGCCATCTTCACATCCACCCTCTGCGCCTTCGCCTGAGTTTTCAATCCACGAAATATACTCGGGTAAATTTTTAAGTTCTTCATAGCTTTTGTATTCAAAAGCTCCGAAATTTCTTTCGGCAAGCCCCTCGGATATATTATAGTCAGCACCTTTATAGATGAGTATGAGTGTTTCGATACATCTTTTGAGTGGACTCGTATATACTGCATGAGCCCCGTGATATTTATGTGATTTCACCTTTTCCAGCACTTCCGCCATCCCCTCTTCGCAGAGTGATTCATCGGTTGTGCCTAAGTAAACTCTTTTAAGATTGCCAAATGTTTTGCCATGGCGAATTAATATTATTTCCATACTTATATTATCCCTTTCCGCCAAAGCACAAAGTACCTATAAAACGCTTTTTTAATAAAGCAAGCTCGGATTTTTTTAAATTTATCCCTTTATTTTCTGCGCCATGCCGCAGTACATTCTATATACCACATCGCTTCTCTTTGCCATTTCACAGCTAATTCTTCCTACAATCTCCACATATCTTCTTTCAGATGCTTCCATGGAAACCACTCCGCCGCCTATTTCGGCAGAGGATATATATTCACCGCTAAAGCTCATGGCGGTATTAAAAATCTGCTCATCGCTGTGTCCGTCGTTAATCATTCTAAGGATAAGTAGTTCTAAACCGTCGATTGCTTTTGCATTTGTAACTTCATCAAATAAAATTTCTGCCCCGAGCTTTATTTCGGAGTTTGCAAGTTCTTTCATAAACTCACTTTTACCCTGCGATTTACCGCCTATAATAAAAACCAAACTCACAGCCCCCTTAAAATATCCGATATAACTATTGCTATTAGGATGAAAATTTCGTTTAATTGGAGAAAATATCCTGCTAAATCCCCAGTAATGCCGCCAAATTCCTTTTGTGAAACATATTTGTAATATCCAAAGACACCGATTGATGCCACTACGCAAGCAACCCCAGTGCGGCTATCTAAAAACATCATAAAAAATGCAATCACTACCGCAAATGTCTCGAGTATTCTCGCCGAGGTCTGCTTTGCAGAAGCATCGGAGAAAGTGCGTAGGAGTCCACTTTCCTTGGCTGGCTCAAAAGTCACCACGGAGTATCCGCTCAGCGCCCTTGAATAAGCATATCCAACTGCAATTGTGAGCATATTATTAAAGCTTGGCTGTATCTCTGTTAAAAGTGCAAAATATAAAATCAAATACCCAGCGGTTGACATCACTGCAAATGCCCCTGCATTTGGGTCCTTTAGTATCTCAAGCTTTCGTTCCTTGCTTTGGTGAGAGCTAAGTGCATCTACGGTATCTGCAAATCCATCCAAATGTATTCCACCCGATACTATAAGTGGTATGAGTGTGGCGATTGCGGCAAAGAGTATACTTCCAAAGCCTAAGTATTGCCACAGGTACCAAAATCCCATAAATAACGCCCCTTGCACAATTCCCACAAAGGGAAAAAAGCAGATGGCATATTTCATATTTTCTTTTTCCCAGTCAGCCTTTGGCATCGGTATTTTTGAGTAGAGTGCAAAGGCTATTAAAAAACTATTTAAAATCTTCATGTAATTTCACTGCCCTTATGTATAATCGGTATTGATGCCACCACTTCGCAAACTAAATCTGCCTTTTCAGCCAAGTATGAATTTATATCTCCAAGTGCCTTTATATAATCTTTAATTTCTTTGTACTCATAGTGATCACAAAAAATATTATTGGTTACTATTACGGTGTTTTTACAGCTTTTAATCATTTTATCAAGCCCAGAAATTATATATTCTGTGGGGTAAGTATTAGGTTTTTCTCGGTACATCTCGTTTGCGAGTAGGTTTGAGATGCATTCGAGTAAAACAGTGTCTCGCCCTGAAAAGTCGGCATTTACTAAGTCCTCAGCGATTTCCCTTGTGATAAAACCTTTGCCATTTCTCATATCCCTGTGCCTGTCTATCTTTTTAAAGCTCTCTTCGTCATAGGCTTTCATGGTGGCAAGATAGATTTTATCGCCATGCAGTTTTGCCGCCAGATTTTCTGCATATTCTGATTTTCCACTTGCAGTGCCACCCATTATAAGTGCAACCATCACTTCACATCCTTTATTAGTCGAGAGGCTTGTATTCTTCAATCTCTATTTCACTGAATGTGCTCATGTTTTTATAAACAGAGAGCGCCATATCGAGTATTGGCATAATCGCTACCGCTCCAGTACCCTCTCCCAGGCACATCTGAGCATTTAAAAATGGCTTTAATTTAAGCTTATTTATAATTGCTTCGCCCGAGGGCTCTTTTGAAATATGTGAAGCAATCATATATTCAGCGCTGAGTGGATTAATTGCCTCGGCAAGCAGTGCTGCTGAAGAGGATATTATCCCATCCACCAAAATAGGGACTTTATATATTGCACCGCCAATAAATACCCCAGCCAGTGCCGCCAAATCAAAACCGCCTATTTTCGACACCACATCTATGCCATCTGAAGGATTTGGGCAGTGCAGTGCTATTCCTCTTTTAATTGCATCAATTTTTTTAACGAGGCCTTCACTGCTAAGGCCTGCACCCCTACCTGTGACAGCTTCTACCTCAACTCCTAAAAGCACCGCTGTTACCGCACTGCTTGTAGTGGTATTTCCTATTCCCATTTCGCCCGTTGCGATGAGATTATATCCCTCTTTTGTAAGCTCTTTTACTGTGTTTATCCCTATTTCTATGGCTCTTTCAGCTTCTTCCCTTGTCATGGCTGGCTCTTTGGTGAAGTTCTTTGCGCCATAGGCTATTTTTTTGTTTATAACACCCTGCTCCGATAAATCCCTATAAACACCTACATCTATGGGAAAGGTCTTTGCTCCTGCGATATTTGCCATGCAGTTTACACTTGTGGCACCTTTAGCAAAATTCTCGGTAACCACGGCGGTAACTTCCATTGGTGCTTGTGTTACACCTTCTTCTACCACGCCATTGTCACTGCACATTATCACCACTGCTTTTTTATCAATGCAAATATCTGGGGTCCTCATAATGCCTGCGATTTTAATTATATTCTCTTCAAGTATTCCAAGGCTTTCAAGCGGCTTTGCCACACTGTCCCAGCGCTGTTTTGCACGCTTCATTGACTCTCTGCAAATCGGCTGTATGTCGGAGTTTATATTTTCTTTTAACATATGTATTTTCCTCCAAAATAAAAACCACCGACAAGCGGTGGCGTAAATAAACTATAATATAGCATTCCCTCCCACCGAAGGATGCTTTAGGCAATTGCAGTAGGTATCCTGACTCAAGCTCTTCCGCACGGTATGCCTTCCCATATAATACAGTGGCGTATATACCGATTGTCCCTCTTACAGTAGCGTGGGCTGTCACGGATTTTAACCGTGTTCCCTATTTAGTGGCATATGCCACATCTGCAAATTTATTTCATTGTTAATTATAGTGTTAAAAGGGTGTTTTGTCAATAAGAAAGGGGTTGTGGTGATGGATGTAGGGGGGATAATTTATCCACTGCTAAATCGGCTCTTTTTACCCACTTATAAGGTTTGTGATGTGAAAGATATAGGCTATTTTTTCGGCATATCCTTAGAGTACTAAAAGCCTATTCTTCGCCCTCTTCTTCCTCTTCCTCTCCGTCGTGCTCACTGCTTCCCGTGTAGAGGTATACGGTGTCTTCATAAATATCCACTGCTTCACCCGAGCTTATGCTGGTGCGCCCAACTATTCCATGTGTGAGCTCATCGTCTATAACCTCAAAAACATCGTATTGTATGCCATAGTTTTCTAAGGTAATCATGGCGTCGGTTACCTCCATGCCAATTATATGCGGCATCGGAACAGAGCGCATACCCATGCTCACGGTGAGTATCACATAGGGCTTATTGACATAGGGTGTATTCGGCGATGGCAGCTGAGTAATTACATGCCCATCCTCTATTTCGTCGCTGTACTGCTCTTCTATCACAAATTTAAAGCCATCTTCTTGAGCTTCTTCTCTGAGGATTTCCTCCACTGTCAGATTTGAAAAATCGGGCATATAGAGTGTTGTAAAAGGCTGTATCACAAATTCAGGCTCTTCTTCTACCGGCAAAGCAACTTCTTCGGGAATGGAGAAAATTATCACCGCTAAAAACAAAGCAAAAACCGATACCACTGAGGCTATCAGTTTAAAATTCTTCTTTTTCTTCTGTGAGTTTTGCTCCTCTAAAAGTGCTTTTTCTACATTTTCTATTATCAGCGTACCGCCGTGTATCGTATGCTTAAAATCCTTTATTCCCGAAGTATACATATCGAATTTTTCATCAGCTTCTTTAGCGTTAAACACCGTAGTATTAGCCGATATATCTTCAAGTAGCATTGCAGTGAGCTTTGATACATCGGATAATCTTTCCTCGGTTTTGCTCTTTAGCCCAAATTCAATTGCCTTAGAGACATATTCGGGTATGTCCGGATTTAATTCTATTGCTGATTTTAGCCTCCCACCCTCGGGTGATATGGGTGAGCTACCTGTCAGGCATCTGTAAAGTATTGCCGATAAGCCATAAACATCCGTCCATTCGCCCTGCCATTTTGTGGGGCTGTACTGCTCGGGGGCTGCGTAGCCATTAAAAAGTGTTGCTCGCACTTCGCTCTCAAGTGTTCTGTTGGCAGCGGTGGAAAAGCCAGTTAGATATATATGTCCCTTTTCGTCCACCAAAAGGGTCTTACTGCTTATACCCCTATGTATATAGCCCTGTTTATGCATTGCTAAAACTGCACCGCAGAGCTGTAAAAATGCACCTTTCATATCCGCCCATACAAGTGGTTGTTTTTTCTGATTTAAGTATTCCTCAAGCTCGGTATAATTATTATAATTATACATTCCATAAACGGTGTTATTATCGCCCATGATTGTGTATGGCGATATTATATTGTACTCGTTTGAGAGCTTCATTTGGAGTTTTATAAGTTCCTCATATTCGGATAATAGTGCTTTATAGGAAACCTCGCCCCCCGGTACCGGAAGGACTGTTTCTCTATTTTCATGCCTTACTGAAATTGGGTATGGAAAGTATTCATGGATGAATATTTTTTCCTGCTTTTCTCTGTCGTAACCGATGTAAATAGTGCTTTCTCCGTCATAGGAAAGTGTTTTCCCTATAAAGAAGTTACCCCTTAGTAGGGTATCGGCCTCCAAGTGATATTTTTTGTTTTCCACATACTGCCCACCACAGGAGCATGGAGTGGGCGGTGTAAGCGGCGCCATGCAGTTTTTACACATTTCTAAAGCTTTTTCAGACATCGCTCACACCTCCTTACCCTTTTAATTTAGATTTTATTTCTTAGCTGTGACGATTAGTGTATAGTCCCTATTCTTTTGCCAAAATATATGCCGACATTTCAACAGCCGCAATAGCTCCGTCCGAAGCGGCGGTTACAATCTGCCTTAAGTTCTTAGTTCTTGTATCGCCTGCGGCGTATACGCCCTCTATATTAGTATGGCATTTTTCTCCTGCCACTATATATCCAACTTCGTCGAGTAGAAGCTCATCGCCAAATACTTTATTGTCGGGCACTGTGCCAACTGCGATGAATATTCCTGCGATTTCAAGAGTTTTGCTCTCGTCGGTTTTTTTGTTTTGCACATCTATGCTCTCAACTTTGTTTTCGCCCTTGATTTCTGTTACAAAGCTATCGTATATTATATCAATTTTTTCATTTTTTAGCACTGCGTCAACCAATATTTTGCTACCTCTAAACTCATCTCTGCGGTGGATTAAATATACTTTTTCGCAGTTGTTTGCAAGGAAGAGTGCATCTTCGAGCGCTGTGTTTCCTCCACCAACTATTGCTGTGATTTTATCCTTGTAAAAAGCTCCGTCACAGGTTGCACAATATGAAACACCCCTGCCTTTTAGCCTTTCTTCGCCTTTACAGCCGAGCTCCCTGCGCTTTGCACCGTTTGCTATAATTACTGTTTTAGCCTCAAATTCTTCTTTTGCAGTGTAGAGCTTTTTAGTTTTGCCAGAAAACTCAGCCTTTGCAATTTTATCATAACGCACTTCAACACCGAGTGAGGTTGCATGGTCGTAGATGTCCATTGCAAATTGCACTCCGCTTATCTTTTTTATTCCAGGATAGTTTTCTACTTCGGGTGTAAGCGCTACCTGCCCACCATGTATAGTTTCTTCAAAGACAATTACCGAATGTCCTGCTCTTGCCGCATATATAGCGGCTGTAAGTCCTGCCGGCCCTGCACCAATAATAATACAATCTCTCATCTTTAACTCTCCTTTATAAATCATACGGTTTATATATATTCATAACGGCGGAAGCCGCTTTAATACCATCGAGTGCCGCACTCATAATTCCACCTGCATATCCTGCACCCTCTCCAGTGGGGTAGAGCCCTTCGGTATTTACACTCTGCATTTTTTCATTTCTTACTATGCGAATGGGTGAAGATGTCCTTGTTTCGACCCCTGTTAGTACGGTATCCGCTGCTGCAAATCCATTTAGTTTTCTATCAAATTTATTAAATCCCATTTTGAGCATTTCAGTTATTTTCTCAGGGAATATACCCGAAAAATCGCTCTCGTAACTGCCTATGCAGTAGCTTGGAGAAACTCTGCGAATATCGGCACCGCCTTTGCCTGCGAGAAATTTGTTTAGTGTCTGTATCGGCGCTTTATAGGGATTTTTACTGTTAAATGCAGCTTTTTCAAGCTTTCGCTGAAATACTATTCCTGCGTCCCAGTCATTTCCGAAATCCGTGCTATCCACCGAAACGGCTATGGCACTGTTTGCATTCACGCCGTCCCTTGCATGATAGCTCATACCATTGACAACCACGCTTTCGCTCTCCGAAGCGGACGGCACTACCACTCCACCCGGACACATGCAAAATGTGTACACCGCTCTCTTTCCCTCCCTGTGGGAAAGCTGATATTCTCCCCTTTTAAGCAGTGGATGGTTTGCCATATCACCATAAAGCCCTTTATCTATCTCAGATTGCAGATGCTCTGCTCTCACTCCTACGGAAAACGGCTTACTTTCAACCGCTACGCCCTTTTCTTTGAGCATGTAAAAAGTATCCCTTGCGCTGTGGCCTATCCCTAAAATCACTGCGGACACTTCCTGCCATTCACCACTGTATTTGATTTTGCTAAGACCACCGTTTTCTATGCAGATGTCCTCAAGCTTACTCTCGAAAATCACCTTGCCACCGAGAGAAATAATCTCCTCCCTTATAGAAACAACGATGCCTCTGAGCATATCCGTGCCCACATGGGGCTTAGCATCAAAAAGTATCCCCTTTGGTGCACCGTGCTTAACTAATTCATTTAGCACAAAGGGGAGGTTTTTATCTTTTACCCTTGTAGTGAGTTTGCCATCGGAAAATGTGCCCGCTCCGCCTTCGCCAAATTGCACATTGCTGTCTAAGTCGAGTATGGCATTATTCCAAAAGCCTTCCACCGCCGATACTCTTCTGCTCATATCACCGCCACGCTCTATCACAATGGGATTATATCCATGCTTTGCAAGTGTGAGTGCCGCAAATATACCGGACGGGCCAAAACCCACCACAACGGGAGGTGCGTTTAAAGCCTTGTCCCCTAAAACAAATTCACTTAGCTCGGTGTTTAAAACTCGTATATCGGGATGGTTTGCTCCTTTAACGAAGCTTTCGCTATCTCCTTCTATCTCCGCCACAAGAGAATAGACAAAGCTCATCTCATTCTTTTTTCTTGCGTCGAGTGATACTTTGCCGATATGTATTTCTTTTATTTTTGCCCCGAATCTTTTAATTAGCTTCTCGCCTTTGGCAAGAGCAGCCTCTTTAGGCTGCTCAATGCTTTGGCGTATATTATTTATTATTACTGCCATTATTCATCCTTTTCACTTATCGTAACTATTACTTGATAGTTACCATTTGCCCATACGATTCCTTTGCTCGGTGCCGATATAGTTACAGGAACACTCATCTGACCTGCCGATATCTCGCTTCCAGAAAGGTTTATCTCTGCTACAATGTCGTCCGAAGTCATGCCTGTGAGCACATCTTCCTCGCCAAACATACTAACCCCTGTAATTCTCTCGGTAAATACTGTAACATCGTAATTTGCAGGAGGATTTACCACATTAATATTGTCCACGATAAAATTGCGGCTTATCATCTCATCCATCTCAAATTCCACTAATACAGTTTCGATATTATCTATATTTACAAATCCCGACGGAAGCACCACATCATATGCAAATGTGCTCACCGGCATTAGATTTTTAAAATCGATATACCCTAAGTTAACTTCACTAAAATTATCCACTCTGTCCTGAGAGGCGGCAATTCTTATAGTCTCATTAGATATGGCGTATTCTAAATCGTCGATTGGGAAGCCCTGTGGCACATTTAAAAAGCTCACTGTCACTGGGACTTCTTTAATTTTTAGCACTGGAAGCGTTATATCAACACTTGTATAATCCATATTGAGGTGGGTGGTGTCAACAAGATTATTTTCCCTATCTCTTAGCTCAATAACACTGCTAAATGTTTCAGTAGTTGTGAGTGTATCTTCAAGTTCAAGTGTAACCACTGCTCTGTCCACTCGCTCCATATCAACCTCTGGACCGGATATAGTCACTTCGCTTGGAAGCACTATTTCATCTTCGAGATAATATCCCTCTGGAATTTGTATACCACTTATATCAAGCTCTACGGTGAATTTTTCAGAAGAAAGCCTATCGAATGTTAGCTCAATGGTACTTGGCTCTATTGAAACCACCTCAAATCCATTTGAGTTTACATCCTCGCCTATAAGGTCAACTGAGTATATCCCCGGTGCGGTAATTCCCGAAAGGTCTGCCTTTATGAGTATATCCTCGGCATTCACATTACCTATTACCATCCTCTCTCCCTCTATCGAGACATCGACATACTCTACATTTTCCTGTATGGCATTTAGCCCAAGCTTCACCAGTGCACTGTCCTGCACATCCACTGTTACTGGGATATTATTTTTACTAATTACGGCATCTGGCTCAATTGCCGATGTAGCCGTAAGCCATAAAAGCCAAGCAAGTATCAGCGATAGTAAAAAAATTATTCTATTATCATCAAATATGGATTTTTTATTTTCCACTTTCGCTTCACTCCTTATTTACTCTTCCTTTAGTAAATCTCCTCATAATCGGATTTACTGATTGCTTTTCCTCGTCGGTCTCGGTGATAAATTCTGCAATAAGCAGTTGTTTTAATCTATCGGGTGTAAGCGGCCTTACAAATCTGCCCGCTTTTACAAAGCTGATAAATCCTGTTTCCTCCGAAACTACCACAACTACTGCATCAGAGCTTTCACTCATACCGAGTGCCGCCCTATGGCGTGTGCCGAGTTGCTTACTAATATGGTAGTTCTCCGAAAGTGGCAAGAAGCAACCTGCCGATAGCACCCTACCGTTTCTAATTACCATCGCCCCATCATGGAGGGGGGAGTTGTGGAAGAAGATATTACATATTAGCTCGCTTGTTGTAAGCGCATCTATTGCAGTGCCTGTTTGTGCTATTTCGCCAAGCTTTGATTCCTTTTCAAACACTATGAGCGCACCTGTTTTTTCTTTAGATAATGTTATACAAGCCTCGCAAACCATCTCTATACCCTGCTTTACCGCTTGAGTGGTTTCAAGCTCGGGAGAGGTGTTCCCAAATAAGAAAAAGGAATGAAGCCTTGTTCTCCCTATGCTTTCAAGCGCTTTGCGTATCTCGGGCTGGAATACCACCAAAATTGCAATTGCACCTATCTGCAAAACATTCGTCATTAGAAACCTTATAGTATTTAGCTGTAATATTTCAGCAAAGATATATATGAATAGCAAAAATAAAATCCCACTCAGCAGCTGAATAGCCCTACTGTTGCGAATAAGTTTTATAAGCTGGTAAATAATCACCGTAACTATCGCAATATCTATAATATCTTTAATTTGTATTGAACCAAATATACCTGTTATTTCAGAAAAAGCGTCTTGCAACAACTAATTCACATCCCTCCGCTGTAAGTAAAGCGTACTTTTTACACTTATATGAGCGATTTAATTCATATAAATATATTCTATCACATTTTTTTGTTTTTTTGTAGCGTATTTATAAATTTTTTATTGTGTTTACAAGAAAATTTATATCTTTCTCGGTGTTAAACGCCGCAAGACTTGCCCTGACTGTTCCAAATTCGCTTGTTCCGAGTTTTTTATGGCAAAGTGGAGAGCAGTGAAGTCCCCCTCTGAGGCAAATTCCCATCCTACTCACTCTTTCACACACTTCCTCCGAGCTGTACCCATTTACATTAAAACTTATAACAGGTACTGAGCGATTTTTTATCGGAAGTGGAGAGTAAACTCTCACTTTAGCATTTTCTTTAAGCATATTATATAGCTTTATTGTATGGAAAAGTTCACCCTGATATAAATTATCACGACCCATGGAATTAACAAATTTTATCCCTGCACCAATGCTTATAATACCAAGGGTGTTTGCTGTGCCGCTTTCGAGCATATCGGGCATAAAATCTGGATGCGTAAGCGATACCGACAAACTGCCACTTCCCCCTGTGATAGTCGGGCTGAGCATTTCAGGTTTCCCTGCTATAAGTATGCCACTGCCCATAGTAGCATATAACCCCTTATGACCTGCAATGCAAAGAAAATCTATATTGTCCCTTTCCATGTCTATATCCAAAACTCCTGCACTTTGAGCCGCATCCACCATAAAGGCAATATTTTTTTGTTTGCATATTCTACCTATGTGTATTATCGGCACCACCTGACCTATAACATTAGAGGCATGTGTGGTAATTATAAGCTTTGTATTTGGTTTTATGAGATTTAAAAAGCTTTGCACTGTTTTTTTATCGTCCGTATATGTAGTGGCGATATCATAGCTTATTACTCCATCTGTAAAAAGTTTATGCACTGGTCTTGATACGGAATTGTGCTCCATATCTGAGATAATAACATGGTCGCCTTTTTTAAGCAGCCCATTTATAACCATATTTGAAGCGTGTGTGCAGTTTAGCGTAAACACAACATTTTCCGCCCTATCACACCCGAAAAATTCCGCCACTGCCTCCCTTGTTTCATATACTTTCAGTGCTGTGTCCATCGCCATTTGATACCCACCACGCCCTGGGTTTGCTCCGTATTTATCAAAATAACTCATCACCGCTTTTTTAACAATTGTCGGCTTTGGATAGGTGGTTGCTCCATTGTCTAAATAAATCATATTCTCCCCCCACCGCTTTTGCGGCAACACATTTTTTTGCAAATAAAATAAAAGTGGCACAGATACTGTTTTTCAGTCCTATGCCACAAGAAATTTGTTAATTATTATAATCCTTAATTTTCATTAAATTATAGTGGATATTTTTATCCTATTTTCATTTAGTATTTTTACCGCTTCATGCAGTTGAGCGGATTTAACCTGCAAGCCGTATCCACAACCGTATTTCTTCATAGCTTCTTGATTACGTGTAATGGCAGTTCTTATATTGCGGCTTTCCAAAAGTTTTTGACCTCTCATTGCATGGGTTATAGATTTGACAATTACAATTTGTGTATTCAAATTATCACCTCGTGCATTTTATTCAGTTCAAATTATACTATGCAGAAAGCTTCTATTTTGTCAGCAAAAAATATTTAGGCTTATAATATTAAGTCCTTCTCCATTATTAATGAGATGAGCGTGCTATCGAGTGAGCTTTTTCATTTTTTTGCATATAATAATGTATGGATTAAAATTGCCGTGGCAAGGATGCCAAATGTCACATTTATATTAGGCTTTGTAAAAATTAAAGTTTTACTTGTTTTTTACAAAAAATCATAGTTTCCAAAGGCAACGCTTTTAGACATTCACCGCAGTGAATGAAATTCCTTTTACTTAAAGGAGATTTTAGGGGGATGAAGGGGGATTTTTATGTATTGTCGAGTACAGGATTTGCGTTATAAGGATGTAATAAATGTTTCAGACGGCACAAGGCTTGGCTGTGTCTGTGACGTGGAGGTTGACACTGTAACAGCTCAAATATGTGCAATCGTAATATATGGGCGGCTTCGTTGGTGTGGGATTTTAGGTCGTGAAGAGGACATTATTATCACATGGGATAATATTCAGCTCATAGGCGAAGACACCATACTTGTTAATTTCTGCTGTCCTTCAAAAGCACGCTCTGGCAATAAATTTTATGGCATATTTGGGTGAATACATATATGTAGCTTTTAGAAATTGCGGAAAATATCTTAGAAGAGCGAAAAATGCAGGGGCTTTTCCTATGCGACTGCCCGAAACTTTGGATTTTCCATTGATTTCGAGCAAAGACGCAGGAGGAGCCCCTGCATTTTTATATACTTATTTAGGCTTTATATCAGTTTTTCTTTCCCCACTCCGCAAGACTGTGCAGTGTATGCATTATTGTTTCAGCTTTTTCGGTTATGGAGTATTCAACCCTTAGAGGAATCTCATTATATTGCACCCTATCCACCATGCCGTCCCGTTCGAGCTCTTTAAGGGAGGAAGCTAACATTGTATTTGTTATGCCATTAATTTTTCGTTTGAGCTCCCCGTACCTTGTTGTACCATCCATTTTGAGTGCGCAAATTAGCTGTATTTTCCATTTTCCACCCACTAAATCCCAAGCTGTTTTTAAAGGACAGACTTCCTGACATGGACATTTCTTTGTATAGCATGAACTACTCATTTTTTTCTTCCTATCTTTTTTTATTCTGCGTAATTGATACTTATTATTTTTAGTATTATAATGATATCAAAGAAGTAAATTATAGTCAATAAGTTTTTGCTTCTTACTCAGAAAATCATACTAATAAGAAAGTGACGGTTTTAATTATGAAAATGAATCCAAAAACAGTGGAATTTCTAAAGGCTAATAAAGTATGGCATATTGCTACATATGGCGATAAGGGAGCACATGTTGTTCCTGGGTATCACACCGAAGTGCTCGATGATGCAACAGTGATGATTTCAGCAGTTTTCTTTAATGAAACACTTGAAAATATCGCTAAGAATAATTCCGTTGCTATTTCAGTATGCCTGCATAAACCCGGTGGTCTTTCAGAAGGCTATGAACTGCGTGGTACTGCTTCTTTAGTAACCGAGGGTAGGCCTTACGAAATTGGCAAAGCACTCGTTGGAGAAAAACCAATCCCCTACCAAGGCGCACTCGTGGTTAATGTTTTAAGCGGTAAATTTTCAGGCCCTGGGCAAAACCTTGGCAAAAGTATCGACGGAGTTCAGTGGTAATCTATCATATATAATCAGGAG
>CAYJLI010000032.1:0-25239 GCA_964371155.1 uncultured Oscillospiraceae bacterium
TGAATGACTACCCAGATTCATTCATCTACTCGGATATTGAGCTTGAAATGCCCGTAGACGAAGAAGCAGTAGAAGAAGCAGAAAAAGAAATCCCTGAAACAGGTGGGGTTTTAGCTGAGTAATTTTTAAGATTTAATATTAAGATATAATGCTGTATTTTTCCGCTGCTGCGGAGGAATACAGCATTAATTCAATTATAGAGCCTTTTTAATGGATAAAAAATCAGCGGACAAAACACCGAATAATATTAGTGCTTACGGTAGCGAAGTTAGCAGAGTATTATAGATTTGTTAAATCATTATAAATTGCCCAAAGTAGAATATAAATATGCTAAATACCTATTGACAAATACTTTAAAACAATGTATATTAAAATAGGTTAGCGAAAACTAACCTATTTTAATTAAATCACCGCTATAACGGCGGTTAATTTTAAGATAATAAGTTAGTCTTTTTTAACTAACTCAACCCGTGCGAGCCTTGTTTGCTAAGAGCATCTAAGGCAAATTTTCTACATATAAAAAAATATCAGAGGCTATGTAATATGATAACTGAAAAAACACTTATAGAGCATTGTTCACTAACATTATCTTCACTAAAAACAGCAAGTTTGTTTGGGGTTAAATTCGAAAACGAATTTGACTTAAATGCCGATATATCATTTTGGAATGAGAAATTTTTTCAAAGTGAAGTAAAACTAAGGCTATTAAAGACGGCCGAAAATTTTGCGCTTGTATATATGTACAGGCAGGATATGCTCCTAAATGATATGAATGACGCAAAGGCAAGTGCCGTACTTTCACGCTATGGGTATAAAGATTTAAGTGTGGATTTAGCAATAAAGCGATTGTCGCAAAGGCTTAATGCCTATGAAGAATTCCCACACGAAATTGGTTTGTTTTTGGGTTATCCACCAAGCGATGTTGAGGGATTTATCTGCAACAAAGGTAGAAATTGCAATCTTTGTAGATATTGGAAAGTATATGAAAACGAAAGCGAGGCTTTGCTAAAGTTTGCAAAATATGATAAGTGTAAAGCCGTATACAAAAGGCTCTGGCAAGAAGGACAGGATATTTTAAGGCTTACCGTGAAAAAACGAGCGGTTGCCTAAATATATAAATAACAAAATTACTTTTAAAGGAGAATTTTATCATGAGCAAAGTAGCAGTAGTTTATTGGAGTGGCACAGGAAACACAGAGGCTATGGCGAATTTTATAGCTTCAGGCGCAAAATCCAAGGGAGCAGAAGTTGATGTAATGACTTCGGATAAATTTACAAAAGATATGGTTGCAAATTATACTTCGATAGCTTTCGGTTGCCCTTCCATGGGTGCTGAGGTTTTAGAAGAAACAGAATTCCAACCAATGTGGGATAGTGTAAAAGATAACCTTGCTGAAGTAAATGTACTTCTCTTTGGTTCATACGGCTGGGGTGATGGCGAGTGGATGAGAAACTGGGAAGAAGAAACCACAGCTAAAACAGTGGAGTCCTATATGTGCAACGAAGCACCTGATGCAGAAGCAGAAGCAGCTTGCACAGCTTGCGGAGAAAAATTAGCGTAAAACTTACTTTAAATAAAGCGATGGAAACCTAAGAATATTATTCTTGGGTTTCTGCTGTTGGAGGTATATATGCAAACTGGAACACAATTTATCATAAATGTTTCAAGGCGGCTACTGCTTGAAACGATGCTCACTGAAAAACAAATCTCAAAGATGCTCTATATATCTGAAACAACGCTCCGACAGCTCTACATACAAAAATTCAGTATGCCTCCAAAAAGATATATTCGCCATGTTAAATTATGCAAGGCACGCACCATGCTGAGAACAACCAATAAGACAATAAGCGAAATTGCGTATAATATTGGATATATAAATACAAGTAAATTTGCGGCAGCATTTTGCACTGTGCATGGTAAAACGCCATCACAATATCGCAAAAATTGCGGTTTTGGAGTGGAAGAAAAAGGTTAAAATTTGGTAAAATAAAATAAAATGACATGGAGGGAATATATATGATACATCTAATTACTAAAGAGAGAAAATGGATTTTTGCTGCAGGCGCTGCAACTGGCCTTGCTGTTTTAGGGCTTATTAAAACTAAAAAAGCTCGTGATCTTGCTGTAAAAAGTGTTGCGGGAGGTATCATGCTAAAGGATAAGGCTTTAGAAACTGCCGCTAATATCAAAGAAGAAGCTGATGACATTTGCGCTGAAGCAAAAATGGCTGCTAAAAGTGGATGTACATCTGGTGATGACTGCGATTGCTCAGAGGAATAAAATTTTAGGAGAAGTTTATGAAATATCATATAGTTTATGATAAGCCCTCCCGCCTCAGAGTTCGATTTGGTAAATACATACTAACAAAGGAGCAGTGTTGCGGACTTTCCGACCTGCTCCTTTCTATTACAGGTGTAGAGAAAGCATCGGCAAATGAGATTAACGGTTCTGTGCTTATCGAGTATAATGAGATCACCGCAAGGGAGAAAATCTTAAACAAACTTTCTTTTTTGTCACTGTCCGACATTAAAGATGGTGCCCCCACGGAAGAAGATCGTGCGACAGCTTTAGAAAACAAAATGAAAAAACGCATAGTAAAGCACTGCGTATGTCATTTAGCGAGGCATTTTTTCCTGCCTGCATATCCGCATAGAATTTACACTTTAGTGCGCTCCACACCATATATTTTAAATGGAATGAAGGCGCTTGCAAACAAAAAGATAAATGTTGAAGTTTTGGATGGCACGGCAATATCCGCTTCACTGCTTTCGAAAAATTATAAAACAGCCTCCTCTACAATGTTTTTGCTTGGATTATCGGATTTGCTCCTTGAATATTCAAATTTAAGGGCGAAACACGCTTTAGCTCAAAGCCTTACAATAAGCGTGGACAAGGTCTGGCTTGTGAGTGATGGGGTGGAAATACAAGTGCATCACAGCAATATTGTGGTGGGCGATATTATCCGCATAAGAAAAGGCAGTTTAATCCCCATGGATGGCACTGTTGTAAAGGGTGATGCGCTTATAAATGAAGCCACAATGACGGGTGAGCCAATCCCCGTGCATAAGGCTGTGGACAGCACAGTTTTTGCAGGTACTGTTATTGAGGATGGCGAAATTGATGTGGAAGTGCTCAGCCTGCAAACTGATTCCCGCATGGCTAAAATAATTGATTTAATCGACACAGGCGAAAAAGAAAAGGCGGCAGTACAGGGCAGAGCGGAAAGACTTGCCGATGATATTGTGCCTATAAGCTTTGGGCTCTTCTTTCTCACCTTAGCTCTAACAGGCAGTATTACACGTGCTTTGTCGGTGCTCATGGTTGACTTTTCTTGCGCTATTAAACTAACAACACCAATTACAGTTATCTCGGCTCTCAAAGAGAGTGTTCATCATCAGGTGCTTGTTAAGGGTGGGAAATATATTGAAGTCCTATCAAAAGTGGATACAGTTATTTTTGATAAGACTGGCACGCTTACAAATGCTGTACCTAAAGTGTCGAAAATCATTCCGATAGCTGAGGGATACACCGAAGAAGAAGTGCTTAAAATAGCTGCCTGTCTTGAGGAGCATTTCCCCCATAGTGTTGCATCATCAATTGTAAAAGAAGCAAAATTAAGGGGAATTCATCACCCTGAAGAGCATGGAAAAGTTGAATATATCGTAGCACATGGCATAGCGAGTATATACAATGGAAAACATTCGATTATCGGCAGTAGGCATTTTGTTTTTGACGATGAAAATGTAGAATATCCCACCGATAAAGAAAGCTTTATAAGCGAGCAAATCGGAAGCGACAGTGCAGTTTATCTCGCTGTGGATAGCGAGCTTATCGGAATTATTTGCATAAACGACCCACCGAGGGCGGACGCTAAAGACACAATAGACATGCTTAGAAGCGAGGGAATAAAAGACATATTCATGATCACGGGCGACAGTGAAAGCAGTGCAAAACACACCTGCTCACTGCTTGGAATTGATAAATACTATGCCTCGGTACTGCCCGATGGCAAAGCCGAAATAGTTGAAAAGCTAAAATCAGAGGGAAGAACAATTCTCATGGTTGGCGATGGCATAAACGACACTCCTGCACTCAGTGTTGCCGATGTATCACTCACTTTAAATGGTTCATCCGATATTGCACGAGAAGTTGCCGATATTTCGGTGATTTCCCATGAGCTCACAAAGATAGTTGAGATACGCAGATTATCTGTAAAGCTTATGAAGAAAATTTATAGGCAGTATGGAATAATAGTTTCTTTTAACACCGCTTTAATTGTTCTGGGCATTTTCGGTGTGATTACGGCTAGCACATCTGCATGGCTTCACAATGCTTCCACTATCGCACTTACAGGAGCTTCCACAAGACCTGTAATGAAAAAAGAAGATTTAATCATAATGGAGGACGAAAAAAATGAAACAACATAAATTTTGGTCATACCTTGCGGTTTTTTCGATGATAATGTGCATTTATACTGGATATAAGCATAGGTAGTGTTTAGCTATTACAGCAAATGGGGCGGCAGCTCTAATGCAAATATGTTTTATGAGAGCTTATCTCTATGAAAAGCCTTATCTAAGGCGAGTATTGCCACCCAAGGCAAAAACTGCCCCCAAGGCGATTTTATCCTCTGTGAGTGCAGGAGTATTCTCACCCAATCACCACCCCGCTCACATAAAACTCTCTACCTAAAACTAATAATTTAAGCCTAAGACTGCACTTCTGCATGGTGCAGTCTTTTCTTATTCTAAAAATATTATACTTGACAGTGGTAAAATCATATGCTATTATTATTACGAAATACGATAACGATTTTCGTAATAAAGATTATCCAAGGAGAAAAAAATGAATAAGTTAAGTTTTTTAAAAGATGTTTTAATATGCTCACTCGGAGCATACGGAGGGCCTGAGGCGCATATTGGGGTATTTTTAAATCAGCTCGTTAGCAAGAAGAAATACCTATCGGAAGAAGAGCTTATTGAGCTGAATGCCCTATGCAGTATTTTACCCGGCCCAACAAGCACGCAAACTGTTGTGGCAGTAGGCTATAAAATGGGTGGCAAATCGCTTGCATTTTTAAGCATGGTAGTTTGGGCATTGCCCGTTATTTTATTTATGACAGCGCTATCATTTTTATATCCACTTCTCGCACACTATAATATCTCAAGTGATTTTATTAGATTTATCCCTGCTATGGCGATAGCGTTCATCTTAGTTGCAACCTACAAAATATCAAAAAAGGTAATCAAAGACAGAACAACGCTTATTTTAGCAGTGCTTAGCACGATGATTATTTACTTTATTCGAGATCCATGGATATATCCTTTGCTATTAATTTCGGGTGGAGTGATTGCCTGCCTTATTTATAAGGAAAAGAATATGTGGAGTTATCAAAAAGTAAGCTTCCCATGGATTTATATAATTGTGCTAATGGGAATTGCCCTTGCCACCTTCGTCTTAGCCACTGTTTTTGATAATTTATTCTATGATCTAATCTATCATTTTTACCGCTTCGGATATTTAGTATTCGGTGGAGGGCAGGTGGTTGTGCCTTTAATGTTTAACCAACTGGTGGACATCTCAGGGGTAATGACCTCGGAAGAATTTCTAACAGGCTATGGCTTAGTGCAAGGATTACCGGGGCCGATGTTTAGCTTTAGTGCCTATGCAGGCGGTATGGCTGGCAGAGAATTTGGAGTTATCGGCCAGACTGCCATGGGGTTTTTATCGGGAATATTGATTTTTCTACCGGGAAATCTGCTCATTTATTTTGTATATCCAGTGTGGAATGATTTAAGAAAAATGAAGGGCATCAAAATTGCTCTAAAGGGAATTAACGCTGTGGCAAGTGGTATGATATTTGTAGCTTCGCTCATTTTGCTTCAGCAAGTAGGAATTGCAATTGATAATATTTTAGTTATAGTAGTAAGCAGTGTTATTCTTTTATGGGGCAAAATCCCTGCACCACTTTTAGTGTTGGCTGTTTTGGGACTCGGATTTATAATTTAGGAGGTTATTATGGAAGATCAAGTACTTAGGAAACTTTTTTTAGGCTTTATCCAAATTCATATCCTACATCACGCAAAGGAAGAGCCCATTTTTGGGTCGTTCATGATGGAGGAGCTAAAATCACATGGCTATGATATAAGCCCTGGCACACTCTACCCAATCTTTCACAATTTAGAAAAATCGGGCCATTTGACAGTGGAGAGTAAAAACCATGAAGGCAAAGTGCGAAAATATTACTCCATCACCGAAAAAGGCGAAGAAACACTCAGAGAGGCAAGGAAGAAAATTAAGGAGCTGACAGGTGAATTATGAGCAATGAACTGCGTGGTGATATACTAAAGGATTTTCAGATAAAGAAATTTTGTGCATATGGATTTCTTAAAAACTTAAAATTCTTTGAGCCGTATTTGATTATTTACTTGATGAGCAGCAATATAAATCTTTTTCAAATCGGCATTTTGATATCCATTAGGGAGATAATTGTAAATCTATTTGAAATTCCATCTGGATTTATTGCCGATTATTTCGGCAGGAAAAAAGAGATGTATTTCTGCTTTGGCTTTTATATAATTTCATTTATTGTCTTCTTTTTCACCGATACTTTTACACTCGCTGCAGTGGGAATGGTGTTCTTTGGTTTGGGCGAAGCCTTTAGGTCGGGGACTCATAAGGCGATGATTTACACTTATCTGGATTTTAAAAATTGGCAGAGCGAGAAAACATTTGTATATGGCAGAACTCGCTCCTTTTCACTAATAGGAAGTGCTATAAGCAGCCTGCTCGGCATATTTTTAATACTCAGTGTGCCGTCCGATAGCTACATTTTCTTATTTTCGGTAGTGCCATATATTTTGGATTTATTTCTGATTATGAGCTACCCAAAATTCTTAGATAATTCCGATAAAAAGCATGGGACATCATTTAAGGATATGGCGAAAGATGTTATCAAAAGCTTTCGCATAAATAAAAAACTGAGAAATATCTTGATAGAAGAGGGTATAGCTGAAGCTGGATTTTCCTATGTGAAAGACTTAATACAGCCTATTTTAGAAATGATTATATTAGGCAGTGGAATTTCGCTGATTGCCTCCCTATCCGCCGACGATAATCTAAAGGTGGTATTGGGGTTAATTTATGCTTTGCTCAATCTATTTGGCTCATATTTTTCAAAAAAGGCATACTTACTAAAAGGGAAAAGAACGAGTTTGGCGTGCTTATCACAAATACATATAGCTTATGCGCTTTCATGTGGACTACTTGCATTTTTTTCAGAGCAGTATTTGATGGTATGCTTAATTTATCTCTTCATCTACATTTTGCACAGTATTCGCAAGCCCATATTTGTTGACGAGATAGATAATAATATTGATAAGTCGAACCGTGCCACTGTCATCAGTGCTTCTGCGCAGTTGAAGTCGCTATTTCTGATGATTTTTGCGCCCATGCTTGGATTTATTGCAGACAATGTCGGGATTTCGGTGGCAATGGCAATTATATGCGTAGCATTTGCGGCTACTTTTCCATTGCTCAAAGTTAGTGCTTCGGATTAGCGAATAGGAATTATTGTGGCAAACTCCAAAACCTATGTATTAGCATCTTGTAGCACATATTCCTAAAACACACCACTTCATACCATAAAAAACAAACACATCAAAATCCAGTCAACTCGGCTGGATTTTAATGCGTTTAGAAAGAGAAATTTTCTACATACAATATCTGGCTCGCAGAAAATTTGCAGGCAACATATTTTACACTTCAAATTCTTATAGAGCAATAAAATGCCGACAAAAAGCGTTTTATTGCCATTATCAGCAGAGCTAAAACACAGCTCATTTTTTTGCATAAAAGCTATTGACAAAAAGTGGTATCTTGAATATAATAACAGTATACCCCCTACGGGTATAGAGTATAGGAGGGATTAATATGATACAATGCATGGATGTAGAGGCTATAAATAAGCGTCTTAAAAAAATTGAAGGCCAAGTGCGTGGCGTGAGTAAAATGGTCAATGAAGATAAGCCCTGTGAGGATATCTTAATTCAGATAGGTGCCATTAAGTCCGCACTGCACAAAACAGGACAGCTCATCCTTGAAGGGCATATGCACCACTGTGTTCTCGATGGTATAAACAGTGGGCAGGAAGAGGAAACAATCAAAAAGCTAATTTCAGCACTCAATCAATTTTCTAAAACAATATAGGAGAGCGCAATGAAAAGTTATATAATGAAGCTAAATTCAGTCCCAATGCTCATAATTTCGGGGACATTCCTGCTTGCAAGCTTTATCACTGAATACATACTGCCACTAATGGATATATCTTTTGAATTCGCTATAAATCCTGCGTGGGTTTCACTTATAATTTCTGGTATTCCTCTTGCTTATCTTGCAATAGTAAATACTTTAGACAAGCGAATTACCTCACCGCTTTTAATCACTATCGCAATGATTGCCGCTGTTTATATAGGCGATATCTTTGCGGCAGGGGAAGTTGCCTTTATTATGGCAATCGGTGAGCTTTTAGAGGACAGAACAGCCCAAAAAGCTAAAAAAGGCATTGAAATGCTTTTAAATCTTGTTCCCGCACAGGGCAGAGTAATCACCGAAAACGGCGAAAAAATGCTCGAAGCGAAAGATATTAAACAAAATGATATAATCAGAGTACTACCGGGTGAAAGCTTCCCAGCGGATGGCGTTATTGTCCTTGGTAATACAACTGTTGACCAAAGCATTATGACTGGCGAGAGCCTACCTGTGGATAAAGCTGAAGACGACGAAGTGTTTACAGGTACTATTAACCGCTTTGGCTCGGTCGATGTTAAAGTAACAAAGTCTTTTGCAAATTCTTCGCTGCAAAAAATGATTAAGCTCGTAGAAGATGCCGATAATCAAAAAGCTCCAACGCAAAAAATCGTTGATAGATGGGCTGGTTATCTTGTTCCTTTAGCGTGTATAATTGCGATAATCACCTATATAATTTTCGCTTTTGCATTGGGCAGACCTGACGATGCGCTCATTCGTGCCGTGACAATTTTAGTTGTATTTTGCCCCTGTGCATTAGCTTTAGCCACCCCAACTTCAATTATGGCGGCTATCGGCCAAGCAACCAAAAACGGTGTCTTGATTAAATCTGGGGAAGCCTTAGAGCGAATGGGGACGGTCTCGACTGTTTGCTTTGATAAAACAGGCACTATTACACAGGGCAAACTTTCTGTGAGCGATATTAAAACCTTTAATTTTGATGAAAATATGCTTTTAACTCTTGCGGCGTCGGTAGAAAGCCGCTCTGAACATCCAATCGGCAAAGCCATTATCAGCTACGGTAAAGCAAATGATATAATTTTTGCGGATATGAAATATTTTTCAATGGTAGTTGGAAAAGGTGTTACAGGCACTGTGAATGGAGAAGTAATTTTCTGTGGAAATGAGAAGCTTATAGAAGACAATGCAAAACTTGCCACTCAAAACGAAGTCTTAGCCACTGTTTCGGCTTTGAGAGAGCAGGGAAAAGCTGTAATTATTGTGGCGAACACTAAAAAAATTATTGGTGTTATCGGACTTTCGGATGAGATAAAAGACACCTCAAAAATAGCCATCGAAAACCTTAAATCAGCAGGGATTGATAGAACCGTACTCCTTACGGGCGACAATGAAAAGAGTGCTAATTTTATAGCTAATAAAGTTGGAATAAGCGAAGTTAAATCCTCGCTTCTACCCGAGGGGAAAGTATTAGCTGTGAGTGAGTTTATGGAAAATGGAAGCGATGTTTGCATGGTGGGGGATGGTGTAAATGATGCCCCCGCACTCAAAACTGCAAATGTGGGAATTGCCATGGGTACAATGGGCAGTGATATAGCTATTGATGCCGCCGATATTGCAATTATGGGTGATGACATATCTAAGATTTCATACATCAAAAAGCTATCAAGTGCAACTATTTTCTCCATTAAATTTAATATCACCATGGCAATGATATTTAACTTTGCTTCAATTATTTTATCGGTTATGGGGCTTTTAAATCCTGCAACAGGAGCCTTGGTTCACAATGCAGGCTCGGTACTTGTTGTACTAAATGCAGCAAGGCTTTATGATAAAAAGATAGTTTAGTTTTTAAATTTAAAAGCCAAAAGCAATTTCTACATAAAATTGCTTTTGGCTTTTTTGTTATGATTTAATATTTCATCTATTACTATTTAAAAAATAATGGAAGTGGCGCTAAAAAGAATATATCGGTTCTCTCTGCGGCATCACCCTCGGCTAAAGCGGCGCATTTGCCACATATTTCTCCACCGGATTTTTTCACAAGCAACTCAAGTGCATTTAGTGATTCACCCGTGCTGATTACATCGTCAACTATCAGCACTTTTTTGCCCTCTAATCGCTCTATGTCGATTTGATCCATGTATAAAGTCTGCTCTTTTGCGGTGGTGATGGATTTTACATCAACTGCAACAGGGGATTTCATATATAGCTTTTGACTTTTTCTCGCCAAAATATAATTCTTGCCCGACTGCCTTGCCATCTCATAAGCAAGCGGTATGCCCTTCGACTCCGCCGTGATAATAACATCAAACTCAGGGGCTTTCTTTAAAAGTTCCTCAGCACAAGCAATAGTTAACTCAACATCGGAAAACATTACAAATGCCGCAATATCCAAATTTTCATTTACAGGGCATATTGGAAGTTCCCTTGTGAGCCCTGCTACTTTTAATGTATAAAATTCTGACATTTAATTTACCTCTCTCTAATATACTTAAAATTTCTTCATCCTGCAAACTACTCGGTTAACCCGGAGGCCATGTGAGATTTCTTCCTCCGAGTAGGTGAAAATGCAGATGGTCAACTGTTTGTCCACCATCACTGCCACAATTGTTTACTACTCGATATCCGTCATTTAAGCCTGAATTTTTAGCTATATCGGCTATTTTAGAAAAAATATCAGACACCACCGATGCATTATCGGAGTTTATCTCGTCACAGCTTTTAATATGCGTCTTAGGGATAATTAAAATATGCACGGGGGCTTTAGGGTCAATGTCGTTAAAGGCGAAGATGTTTTCGTCCTCATATACCTTATTCGAGGGAATTTCGCCCGCAATAATCTTGCAAAAAATACAATCCATAATAACACTCCCTTTATTTTAGTGAATGAGTAATAGCGGAGAGTGAATAAGTTGGTCTTACCCACCCACTATTAATATTTAGCCTTATTTCATCATGTCTTTAATAATTTCAGGCGCTTTTGCTATTGCTTCGTCAATTTTAAATATCTCGGTTGCACCACCCATTGCGCTGTCAGGCCTGCCGCCACCGCTTCCGCCTACGAGTGCGGTAACTGCTTTAATAAGCTTGCCAGCATGCACTCCTGCCGCTATTGCATCCTTGCCACAAGCCGCAAGTAGGGAGGCTTTATCGTCGTTAATTGTTACGAAAATAGCTACCACATCGGCTTGATTTTCCTTAATTCTATCGCCGAGCACTCTTAGGCTTTCGGGTTTTGCACCTGTGATTGTGGTGGAAATAAATCTAATATTGCCTATTTTTTCTGCATCGCTGAACATGCCCTTCATCTGCATGTCTGCGGCTTTTTGATTTAGCCTGTCTATCTCTTTTTCTTTTTCTTTAAGCTCAAGGGAGAGTATTTTTGCTTTTTCGGCAATCTCATTTACATTGCCCACTTTTAGGTTTTCGGCAGTTGCCACCATTATAGAATTCATTCTGTCGATTACGCCGAGCACGCCTCTACCAGTAACCGCCTCAATTCTTCTCACGCCAGCAGCAACGGAGGATTCTTTTAAAATTTTAAACAGCCCTATACCACCCGTGCTCTTAACATGGGTACCACCGCAGAGCTCTATGCTTCTTTGCCCAATATCGCAAACACGTACTACATCTGAATATTTTTCACCAAATAGTGCTATTGCACCTTTTTTCTTAGCGTCATCTATATTCATCTCGGAGGTTGACACTTCGTAATCTTTTAAAATCATATCATTTACGAGGTATTCGGTCCTATCAAGCTGCTCTGGCGTCATAGCGTCAAAATGGGAAAAGTCAAAACGGCATACCTTGGAATCAACATATGAGCCCGACTGATGCACATGGCTTCCAAGCACCTCTCTAAGCGCTTGCTGGAGCAGATGGCAGGCGGTGTGGTTTCTCATCGAAGCTCTTCTGTGAGCTGAATCAACCTGCACTGTAACTGCATCATTTATCTTAATTACACCAACTTCAAGTTTACCTATATGCATAATCTGCCCCGTGGGGGATTTCTTAGTATCCATTACCCTAAAGACATTACCACTTACCATAATTGCACCGATATCGCCCACCTGTCCGCCACTTTCAGCGTAGAAAGGTGTTTTAGATAGGATTATAACGCCTTCGTCACCGTCATTCATCTCTTCGGTTAACATTCCATCAGATACCATCGCAAGCACTTTCGCTTCCTCTTTCATTGAGTGATATCCAGTGAATTCAGTTGATATATCCATTCCTGCAAGGAGATCGTCCTCCCAGCCTTTATCGCCCATAGCGGCGGTTGCGGCTCTTGCTCTTTCCCTTTGCTCGCTCATCTTAGCTAAAAACTCATCTTCGTCAAGGCTAATACCCTTTTCTTCTAAGATTTCACGTGTTAAATCAATGGGGAAGCCGAATGTATCATAAAGCTTAAATACATCCTCACCCGAGAGCATTTTTTTATCATTTGAGATTGCACTTTGGTCGAGCTTGTCAATCAGCGAATTTAATAGCTCCATGCCCTGACCAATTGTCTTTTCAAATCGCTCTTCCTCGGTTTTGACTATTTTTATAATATAGTCTTTATTCTCGCTTAGCTCTGGGTATGCTGAAGTGTTTTCCTCTATTACAGTAGCACAAACTTTATATAAAAATGGCTCTGTAACACCGAGCAATCTACCGTGCCTTGACGCCCTTCTAAGAAGTCTTCTAAGCACATAGCCCCTGCCTTCGTTTAGAGGCATTACACCGTCTCCAATCATGAAAGTTGTACTTCTGATATGGTCGGTGATAACTCTAAGCGAAACATCGGTTTTCTCATTTGCAAGGTAGGTAACACCGGAAATTTCGCAGATGTGCTTCATAATCTTTTGTACTGTATCCACTTCAAAGAGATTGTTTACTCCCTGTGAAATACAAGCAAGCCTTTCGAGTCCCATTCCTGTGTCGATATTCGGCTTTTCGAGTGGGGTGTAATTGCCCTCACCGTCCGAATTAAACTGTGTGAAAACTAAATTCCAAAACTCTACATATCTATCGCAATCACAACCTACTGCGCAAGTGGGGCTATCGCATCCATGCTCCTCGCCTCTATCAAAATATATCTCTGAGCAGGGGCCACAGGGGCCTGTTCCGATTTCCCAGAAATTATCCGCCTTGCCAAGCCTTACGATTTTATCGGGGGATACACCCACTTCTTTTGTCCAGATATCAAATGCTTCATCATCGTCAAGATAGATGGACACCCAAAGTCTGTCCACGGGCATATCGAGCTCTTTGGTGATAAATTCCCATGCCCATGCGGTTGCTTCGTGCTTGAAGTAATCGCCAAAGGAGAAGTTGCCAAGCATTTCAAAATATGTGCCATGTCTTGCAGTTTTGCCAACCCTTTCGATATCGGGGGTTCTGATACATTTTTGGCAGGTGGTCACCCTTTTATTTGGGGGTGTTTCAAGGCCTAAAAAATACTTTTTAAGCGGAGCCATTCCCGAGTTTATAAGCAGTAGTCCAGCATCGTCCTTTGGCACAAGGGGTGCACTTCCAAGTATTGTGTGATTTTTTCCCTCAAAAAACTTTAAATAACGCTCCCTGAGTTCATTTACTCCCATCCATTGCATAATTATTACCATTCCTTTCTAAGTTGCACAAAATAAGTATTATATAGTTGCTCTTGTACCATGTTTCTAATATATAAAAATAAAAAAACCCCCATCCCAAAACAGGGACGAAGGCATAAAACTCCGCGGTACCACCCAGATTGCAATAAAAATATTGCCTCTTAAAAGACTTAACGCGTCCATTCGGCTTTCGTTATTTCCGAAAGCAGCTCGGGGGTGGCTTCTCGATATTATCTGTGGACAGCTTTCAGCAAATGCCGTCCTCTCTGTGGCAGATTTAATATCGGGTGATTCCCGTCATAGCCTTTAATATATGGGATAAGTTCTAAGGATGGCAATACTTGAACCCGCACAGGTATTAGTGGAATAATTTTCACTAATACTACTTCAAACCCTTTGGTAATACGCAAGTATTACCTGCAGCGTTTTCATTGTCTTAGCAAAAATTCTCTCCACTAAAACTACTCTGCACCGATAAGGGCAGTTTTTTGAGTAGTTTTTTGTCTGAGGGATGAAGCCTTACTCGTGTAAGGTGAGGAGTGAAGGCGAAAAAATGCCAAAAAGATGCTTTTATCGGCTGTGTGTGTTCAAGTATTGCCACCCAACAATGAAATTATAAGTCCTAAAGCGCTAAATGTCAATATTTTTTTAACAATCTGTGTAGATAATAGCTCCTATTTGATATTTTGCCCATCTTTTACCGCCACAGGTGGATAAAATAGATGCTTATATACCTTTTAATACTTGTTTTATAGGGGCTCCCCTTAATCATACTGCGACGGCATCTTTAAATAATCTATTATTGCATTTGCAATACTGGTAGATACTTTATAGGACTGCATGGGATCTATGAGCTTAATATACTCCTCGGGATTTGATACATTTCCCACTTCTATAATCACAGAAGGGCAGAGAGTGGTGCCTATTGTGGGCATATATGCAAGGGTGTTTTCCTTTTGTGCCCTATTTGCACCCTGCGAAATTTCATAGGCTATTTCCCCTGCAAAGTCCATATGCATTCTATATTGATAATAGACATTCACACCGCCTAAATTCTCTGGGTTTTTGCCATTTTGAGTGCCACTGTGATTGATTGAGATGAAAAAGTCACCCTTTGCACTGTCGTTAGTCCTCACCCTGTCAAACTCATTAATATAAGCATCTTCACTGCGTGTTAAAATCACATCTGCGCCGAGCTCCTCGAGCACTTCTTTAGTGTTAAGTGCGAGATTTAAATTAAGCTCAGCTTCGCTCGGGCCAAGGTTTCCCACCGCTGTTAAATCACCCACATCTTCTTCGCCACCGCTACCTGCATCTATTACTACTCTTACATCTTTTAGAGGTTCTCCGTTTGTAAAGCTTATTTCGGGAGTGTATTTAATATATATTTCCGTGTCCCTACTGTCCGTCCCTGTGTAGTTTATATCATATCCCCAAAACTTGCTATCTTCAGCAAACACAAACCTAAGCTCATATGTGTTATTTTCTCCGGGCACTGCGATGATTTCCTCAAAAACTTCCTCAGTGACTGGTAACATCTTTGGCATATCGGTGGTGTTGTAAAACTTAACTATAAGCTGATTTTCGCTTATTTCAGTTTTAATCGGAGGTGAGGTAGTGCCTTTTAAAAGATAGAGTTCACTGCTTTCATCGTTTTGAGCATAATATTCGGTGTATTCGCCCTCGGCGGTGGTGAGATTTTTTTCAATCTCTACATTCTCTTTCTTTATATATCCACCGCAGTAGAGTTTATAAAAATCACCATCTTCACCCACGATATAATCCCTTGCGCCATTTTTTAATATAAATGAATAATTGCCGTTGTCTATCGGCTCGGCACTCACCCCAGCCTTGTAATCAACAACACTCGCAACAGGGACTCTCGCTTCGGAGAGCTGCACCACACTGCCCCTTGAACGCACTATTGAAACAGTATTCCTATTTGTGAGCGCATAGGAAATTTTGCCTAAATCGGTGATTTCCTCATCTGCATATGCAGGATTATATGGAATTTCGCCGATGTATTCCACTGGCTTTCCTATGGTTTGCTCCTCTTTTTGCTGAAGGCTTACACTCATTCCAGAAAGGGTTGCCGTTACCGATGCCCCAGCAGGTGCAACACAGCTCGCCTCTATGCTACCACCAAAAGCAATGGCTTTTGTGGTGGTTGGATATGCGCTGTCGTCTATAATTTCAGCTATTCTCTCTTCATCCTCTGTTGGCTCTTCATCACTGCGTATAATCAGAATTTGGCGAATATTGCCCTGTTCAAACACGAAGCGGTTAAAGCTGTCTTCCAAGGTCAAATCTATCCCAAATATTCCATTCCCTGCTACACTCTCCACCAAAACATCGTTTACATAAAGAGGCTCATTAGGGTCTGACACTCCAGACACATAATAGCTACCCGCCGTGCTTATTATATTGTTTTCAGCGGTATTAAGGCTGAGCGAACCCTCAATTTTATACTCCGTGGTCAGTGGGAGAGTTTCCGAGTTTAAAAGGGGTGAAAGCCTGTAATTTATAGGCGAGAGTTTATCGCTAATCGACCACAGACTATCCACACAAAACCCATTAATCCCCATCATAGTATTTGTAATATACTGATAGTTCATCTCATATGGGTTTGAGTACATATTTTCATCACTTGTTGGCCTTGAAGTTTTAGAAGCATTATTCATTGTGATAAGCTTTGTATCCACTGAGTCGGAAAGCTCTTTCCAACGCTCTAATTCACCCGTGTATTCACCGCTATCAACACTTTTAAACATATAGGGCATGATAAAGTCGAGCTCGGTTTGAGCAGATATAGTCTTTATTAACTGCTGTGCAAGTGTGGTGGTGTTTGAGCTTGAGTTGAGCAGTACGCCCACTTCCTTGCCCCTGTCTTTTATGTTTTCAGCCGCTAAGGATACCATTTCGGTTATCTCTTCATAGTAGGCTACTGTCGATAAAAGCCCGTTGTTGTCAAGCCCTGCAAAGACTATTCCCTCAATGTCGTATTTAGTGGCGAGTTCATGGCTAATTCTTGCGATATATTCAGAAACTTCTTCGCTTGTCGGGTTTAAAAATAGTTCTTCATCTTTTATAAAAGTGTGTGTAGGATTTTGGTATGCATAGCTATTTTGATTAATTTCCTCTTCTTCATTTGAGATGTAAAAGGGGTCTATCACGCAGTAAATATCAATCCCAGCTTTTTTGCCCTCTTCTACAAATATTGCAAGTGGGTCGGGAGCTATTAAAAAACCACTCCCCTTATTTAAAAAACGGCTAAACGGTATATCTTTCGAGGTATACATAGCTTCACCACCGGTGACACCCTCAAAAAACACCGTATTATAGCCGCTGTCTTTTACAAAATTTATTATATTTGAAATTTCTTCCCTCAGCTCTTTGCTGCTCATGCCACTCTTAGCAGGGAAATCTTCATTGTATGCAGTATTGATAAACACTGCTGAAAGAAAATCCTCCCCCTCGCTCTCCTGCGCTAAGCTTGTATAAAAAGAATCGCTACAAAGTGGCAAAATGATAAGTATCGCCAGAAGTAGTAAAAGCTTCTTTTTCATTTGCCACCTCACATAATTTTTCTGCATATCATTGGCCGCTAAGCTTTGAGCGTATAACTACTATAAAGCTCTACGGCACAGGGTATATTCTATATGTTTTTCGGATATTTTAAGTCCATGCACTTATTAAAGCGAAAAGTCCGACGGATCAAATTCGGGCAGTTTATTCATTCTTTTGGGTACTCTTTTAAGAGGGTCATACTCGAATTTTTTGCAGGAATAGCCTGCGTCCACAATCCCTTTTCTCTCGCAGAGTATAGCCGTGGAGGATGAGGACTTCCTGCCTCTTTCACAGTATTCGCATCTATGCTCTATATCTTTGCCAAAAAATCTATTTTTAGCCATTGCCCCACCTACTTTCGGTTAGTTTTTAAGGGGTGGAAAAAGTGAAAAGATGAAAAGAAATACCCTGCACATTTTCTCACGCCGTAGGGGGAGAGAAGATATGCAAAAAATAAATTAACTATCCACACCCATTTATTATGTGTTGTTTATTTTTTTATATTCTAATGTGATTTTTATATTGGAAAAAATAATATAGTGCCCATAGCGAAAAAATAAAGGCTTGTATTTTTGCTCATGTTGGTGAGCGGATATAGGCTTTGTTTTTAAAAAGCTCTAATTCGTGGCAAAATCTGTTTTAAGCCTTAATCTTTATCCATTGCTTTTATCAAAAGGGAATAGAGCGCACTTTTTTTAACGCCTAAATTACTCGAAACTTCCTTTGCCGCCTGAGATGCGGACATTCCTCCATCAATCAAGCTCTTCGCTATTTCCACTGCCTGTTCCATAGTGATTTCGGCTTCTTTTTCTATCTTTGCACCCTCCACCACAAGAACAAATTCGCCCCTCGGCGCCCTCTCAGTGAAAATTTCTACCGCCTGTGTAAGGGTGGTAAAAATAATCTCCTCATGAAGTTTTGTAAGCTCCCTCGCTATCGAAATTTTTCTATCTCCAAACACTTCGAGCATATCGCCGAGTGTTGCAAGTAGTTTGTGGGGGGCTTCGTAGAATATCAGCGTTCTATCGTCCTGTTTTAGCTTATTTAGATGCTCGCTTCGGCTGTTTTTCTTCACCGATAAAAAGCCCTCAAAGGCAAATCTGCCCGTCATAAGTCCGCTTGCGGCAAGTGCAGAGATTACCGCACTCGGCCCCGGCACAACTTCGAGCTTTATCCCCATTTCATGGCAGAGCTTCACCAAATCTTCCCCAGGGTCTGAAATGCAAGGCATCCCTGCATCCGTTACTATCGCACAGCTTTCTCCCTGCAAAATCCTATGGCAAATCTGCTCGCCTTTTTCCCTTATATTATGCTCATGATAGCTTATCATCGGCTTTTTTATATCAAAATGATTTAGTAGTTTAATCGTTACTCTTGTATCCTCCGCCGCTATAAAATCCACCTCACTAAGTGTTTTCACTGCACGGGAGGACATATCGCCTAAATTGCCTATTGGTGTGCCCACTATGTATAGTTTTGCCATTTGATTAATCTCTCTTTCTCGGCTAATTACTGCCCGTTACCATATATCCCCATAAGCTCGTCCGAAAACTCGCCATTCTCCCCCTGTATTATAAATGGGGCTTCCACCTGTAAAAAAGGCTTTGCGCCTTTTTTGCCCTCTATTAAAAACAACCATGGGGCGCTATCGCCTCTTTTTTGCACAAAACGAAGTCTTTTTGGCTCTATTTTAGCCTTTCGCATGGCTTGCATCACATCCAAAAGGCGCTCTGGGCGTTGGCATATGCATAACCTACCACCAAATTTAAGTAGCTTTGCGGCGGCGGTAGCCACATCGTCTATATTGCATAGCGACTCATGCCTGGCTATTTTATCTGCACTTGTTTCGCTCATTATTCCTGTGTCCATAATTTTATATGGTGGGTTGCAGGTAACTGCGTCAAAACTGCCCAGTGGAAGCGATAAATTTTCTATCTCTTTTAAATCCCCCAAAACCGCAGTAATCCCATCGTTTAGGTTATTTTTATCAATGGTGATTTTAAGCTGTGCTATCGCTTGCTCCTGTATATCCACTGCATAGGCTTTTTTCGGGGTAGTGCTTTCATTCCTCAGCCAAAGCAGTGGTATAATTCCACATCCGGTACCCAAATCGCAGGCCACATCTTTTTTGCGCATTTTAATAAAATCGGATAATAAAAAAGCGTCGGTACCAAATTTATGCTCGGGGGTAATGCATATTTCTATTTTATCCCCTAATTTTTCAAAACTATATTCAAAATTCATCTTTAACATCTTCCTGTGTGTTTTTAATTAAAATTTCGGTGGCATCTTCTATACGCCTTATTTCGTCACGAACCACATTTTCAAACGGGAAATTTTTAGAGAGCTTTTTAAATGCTTTATCCCATTTCTCCGACTGCTTTTTATCAAAGTTGATATATTTATAGTAGAGATATGCACTGCGTGCTACACCTATTTCGCTCCTTATCACCTCCACCATCTTTTTTGTGCGTTTGTCCATGTACTGCTTGCACTGCTCGGATTTTTCCGTCATGATTAGTGAAAACATCATTTCGCAAATTATCATTACCCTCACAAGTTCCATCATCTCGGGGGCACTTTTCAAAAGCTCGTTGCCGTATTCTATCGCTTTGTCATAATCGCCGCACTCAACATAATAAGTAACTACATTCGCTGCCACATTTGCAGAAAGAGGGTCGTTTTTAACTTTGACGCAATCTGGATGCTCAAACCATTCCTTTGGCATTTCGGGCAGTGATTTCCCCTGCGCCTGTGCGGCATAGACCTTTAGTATCTTCCAAAGACTGTGCTTGTTTGAGGCATCTTTTTTCATGCTCACTATATTATAGCCATCATTTGAAAATGTTTTGCTTTTAATGGGGATTAGATTGGTAAGTGCTAAATACACCCCCACGCAGACAAATGTAATCATCACAAAATCAAAATAGGCATTATCCACCACTAATACAGAAATATATCCGAGTATGGCAAAAAATAAGTTTGAAAAACCGCCAGAGAAATTATATAGCAAAAAGGGGTAAGAGTTCATATCGTCGGGCGGTGATAATAGGCATTGCCCTCCGGTGCCTTTTATGGAATATCTTTTGAGCTTAATTCCCTCGTTTGTTTTAATGAATATAAAGCTCGACACCCTAAAGGAGACAAATTTATAACCGCTTAAAAGCCCTGCTACTAAATGCCCGCCCTCGTGCAAAATTATATGTATAAAAAAGCTGAAATAGTAAGCTAAATAAAACACTATTAAAACAAAAAATATATTTGCGGACATTTCTCTAAATCTATCCACCACTGCAATAAAAGGTATCACCGCCGTGAGTATGGCTGCAATGGTCATGCAGAATATAAATAAAGCGCTTTTGATTTTTTTCATCTATTTAATCTCTTTCTTTTTACTCTTTATCAAACTATATTGTATCACAAAACCTTTTTTGTGTCATTTCTATTTTGCTAAAAAAGCATTTTTCTATCGTAATTGAACGATTTTCTTATAAAATCGTGAATAATGGTTAAATTATTTAGAGTATTGCTCTAATTTGTTTGACAAAGGGCATACTAACAGTTAAAATAGTAATGTTATAGATATTCCATGTCAATAGCCTTAACAGTGGAATATTTTTTGTATAATTCATCCCAACTGTGGGAGAATTTTCTAAACCTGCCCAAATTGTAAGGGGATTTGCATTTTAAGCCTGCTTGAATGGCTTTTATCAATGTGTGAATTTATGGTTTATATAAGATGTGAGTAGTGTAAAATTGTTTTAAACTACATCCTCGAAGGGGCGATGTGCAGGGTGATTTCCATCCATTATGCACAAAATGCTCTTATCACTACTCGTGGGATAAGAGCTTAAGTTTACTTATTATTTTATGCCGACGCTGTGCGGCAGAATGGAGCATTTAAATGAAATTTTTAGACAAACTTTTCGGTACTTACTCCGAGCGTGAGCTTAAAAAAGTTACTCCCATAATGGAGTCGGTGCTTGCACTTGAGGAAAAGTATGCCGCTTTAAGCGATAAGGAGCTTAGAGCCACAACCAATACTTTAAAAGAAAGACTCTCCGCAGGAGAAACCCTTGACGACATTCTACCAGACGCTTTTGCCGCCTGCCGTGAAGCCTCCTATCGTGTGCTTGGGATGAAGCATTTCCCAGTGCAGATTATCGGTGGTGCAGTGCTGCACCAAGGGCGTATTGCCGAAATGCGTACGGGTGAGGGTAAAACTTTAGTTGCTACACTGCCCGCCTATCTAAACGCACTATCGGGCAATGGTGTGCATGTTGTAACAGTAAATGACTACCTCGCTAAGCGTGACTCCGAGTGGATGGGTAAAGTTTACCGCTTTATGGGGCTTACAGTTGGACTTGTAATTGCAGGGATGGACAATAATGCTAAGCGTGCCGCCTATGCCGCAGACATCACCTACGGTACAAACAACGAATACGGCTTTGACTATCTAAGGGATAATATGGTTACCTATAAGCAAAACTGCGTGCAAAGAGGATTTAATTTTGCCATCGTCGATGAGGTGGACTCCATCTTAGTCGACGAAGCGAGAACACCTCTTATCATATCGGGACAGGGCGATAAATCCACCGATTTATATCAGCGTGCGGACAAATTTGCACGCTCTCTAAAGGTGCTAAGAGTAAAGGAAAGCGACGATAAAGAGCACGACCACGATATTGACGCCGATTATATAGTGGATGAAAAATCCCGTCGTGCCACCCTTACAGAAAGAGGTGCACAAAAGGCTGAGAGCTATTTTGGAATAGAAAACCTCACTGACCCCGAAAATAGCACACTTTCCCACCATATAAATCAGGCTATCCGTGCACATGGCATCATGCAGTCGGATATCGACTATGTGGTTAAAGATGGCGAGGTGCTTATTGTTGATGAATTTACTGGCCGTCTGATGATTGGTAGGCGATATAATGAGGGTCTTCATCAAGCCATTGAGGCTAAAGAGGGAGTAACAGTTGCAAGAGAGTCCAAAACTCTTGCCACAATCACCTTCCAAAACTACTTTAGAATGTATAAAAAGCTCTCGGGTATGACGGGTACCGCCCTCACAGAGGAATCCGAGTTTAGAGAAATTTACCGCTTGGATGTAATTGTAATACCTACAAACAAGGAAATTCAGCGTAAAGACCTCGATGATGCAGTGTTTAAAACAGAAAATGGCAAGCTAAAGGCTATCTGTGACGAAGCAGAAGAAGCGCATAAAAAAGGACAGCCAGTGCTTGTAGGTACTGTTTCAATAGAAAAGTCAGAAAGAATTTCTGGGATGCTTAAGCGCCGTGGAGTAAAGCATGAAGTGCTAAATGCTAAGCATCACCAAAAGGAAGCGGAAATCGTATCGCAGGCAGGTAAGCTCGGAGCAGTTACCATTGCTACTAACATGGCAGGCCGTGGTACCGACATCATGCTCGGTGGTAATGCCGAGTATCTCGCTAAGGCACAGATGAGAAAGCTTGAAATGCCCGAGGAGCTAATTAATGCAGCTACGGGTTATTCCGACACTGAAGACGAAGAAATAATAAATGCAAGAAATAAATACACCGAGCTTTATAATAAATTTAAAGCCGAAATTGATATAGAGGCGCAAAAGGTTAAGGATATAGGCGGACTTTACATCATTGGTACGGAGCGCCATGAATCAAGGCGTATCGACAATCAGCTCAGAGGGCGTGCAGGGCGTCAGGGTGACCCAGGTAGGACACGCTTCTTCCTCTCACTTCAAGACGACCTAATGAGGCTTTTCGGTGGCGACAGAATGGAAGCCATGATGAACACCCTCAAAATTGATGAAGACATGCCAATCGAAGCTAAACTGCTCTCAGGCTCGATTGAATCCGCTCAGAGCAAGGTGGAGGGGAGAAACTTCTCCACAAGAAAAAATGTCCTAAAATTTGACGATGTAATGAATAAACAGCGTGAAATTATCTACACTCAGCGCAGGGATGTGCTCGACGGCAAGGATATTTCAGAAGTAGTTAGAAATATGCTTGATGAAGTTATAAATAAGGCTATTGATGAATACATCGGCAATATAGAAAATCAAGCCGAGTGGGATTTTGTGGCTTTAAGGGAAAAATTCAAAGGCTGGGCTATTCCTGAAACAGATTTGCAGTACAGCGAAGATGAGCTGAAAACCTTGACCAAGGAAGATGTAGCTAAGCAGATAAAGAGCCGTATGGACTTTGTTTACAACACAAGGGAAGAGAAATTCGGCGAAAAAATCATGAGGGAAATAGAGCGTGTGGCACTTCTGCGTGCGGTGGACACCCACTGGATGGATCATATCGACGCTATGGAAGAGCTCAAAAAAGGTATTTACTTGCGCTCGTATGGACAAAAAGACCCCGTTGTGGAATACACACATGAGGGCTTTGATATGTTCGACGAAATGATTGCCGCAATCCGTGAAGACACTATCAAGATGGTACTAACCGTACAGATACGCTCACAGGAAGAGCCAAAGCGTGAGCAGGTGGCACAACCAACTACCTCGGGTAGAGGGGGCGACGGAAGCGTGGCGCAAACTCCCGACAGAGTGACTAATAAAGTCGGCAGAAACGACCCCTGCCCTTGCGGAAGCGGTAAGAAATATAAGAAATGCTGTGGAGCATAGTGTAAATAATCGCCGCTATATTATTTGCAAATGAAGAAATTTTGTATTTTTCTTTGTAAAAATGATTTAAAGTGCAGTGTTGTTGCGTTGAGACTTCACTATTGGGTAACCCCTATAATCCAAACAATATTTCATCTATTAAATTCTTTGGGGCAAACTAAACCTCCTATGGCGGTTTAGTTTGCCCCAATCCTAAATTATAAGCTCTATAAAAACCTCGGTAAGAGGGGAGCTCAGTCTTAATAAGTCGTTTTAGAATAATCTACAACAGCTACTTCATCCACAAATTTTTCAAGCTCATCTATAATATTTCTAATTCTATCTTCCACCTCGTCGCCATAATGTGTTTCTCCACAGGAAGCACATACCATTGCAGGCACATTTTTTATTATGATTACACAGTTTTCAAGGCTTGCTATATATCTTTTTTCATTTAATTCTAATTCACATCTACACATAATACAGGTCATAATACCTACCTCCTTTTTATATCTTAAAATCTATACGGGTGTATTCCTCTGCCGTAAACGGAGGAATACACCCGTATTATTAATTAATGCTTAAATTTTAATTACTCAGCTAAAACCCCACCTGTTTCAGGGATTTCCTTTCCAGCTTCTTCTACTGCTTCGTCTTCCACGGGCATTTCAAGCTCAATATCCGAGTAGATGAATGAATCTGGGTAGTCATTCATTTGGAATGCTACTGTAAGGTCTTCTTCATCGTAGATTAGCTCTTGATTTTCTCTCTGCATTTTTGCAAAGTCCTCAAGTGTGTACATCACACCATCTTCCATTGCGTAAATGTGTTGTCCCTCTTCCATGAAGAGCTCCATTACACCGAACTGATGGAATTTAATATTACCGGGGAAGTTTACATAGTCGATATGCGCTTTTGGGTTTGCGTCTTCTATTTCAGCGTGTGGCATAGTGTTAAACGCCATGTATTTATCGCCCTCGGTGTCTATCACCCTTGTGTAGTAGTAGCCGATACCTGTGAAGTAGAATTCTGCTCTGTCGTTAGCGTCAGCCGCATCGAAGTTTCTTACTGGGGTGGTAGTCCATATGTAAGTAAGTCCTGCAGGACCTTGAGAAGCTCTCACCGCTGTTTCAAATGATTCTGGGTAGATTTCTTCAAAGCCTGATTCATCAAAGCCTATTTGTCCATATCCT
>CAYJLI010000033.1:0-24991 GCA_964371155.1 uncultured Oscillospiraceae bacterium
GGCAGAGCACTTGACTTTTAATCAAGGTGTCCGGAGTTCGAATCTCCGGTGGATCACCAGATGTGTCGAGCTTGTTACATTTACAAGCTCTGCACATAACATAAAGTAGGAATTGTCGCTCATAGTATTGTTTAAACTTTTTTAAAAAAAGTATTGACAAAGAGAAGATGCTGTGTTATAATAAATTTCGTTCCGTTTAAGGAACATGTTTATGTGGCGGCATAGCTCAGTTGGCTAGAGCGTCCGGTTCATACCCGGCAGGTCGTAGGTTCAAGTCCTATTGCCGCTACCATATTAGGCCCGTTGGTCAAGCGGTTAAGACACCGCCCTTTCACGGCGGTAACACGGGTTCGATTCCCGTACGGGTCACCAAAAGAAAACCATCCAATAGGATGGTTTTTTTGTGCTCTAAAATAGGGAATCGAACAGCCACGGAGCGGATAACCATGTAAAGGGCTATCCACTCCGTGGCTTTGTAATATTTTTATTAAAACAAGTAGTAATGAATTGGTTGTAGTATTTCTTGTTTCACTGAATAAATATTTTATTTATTCAGTCCATCCCTACACATCCTCATATCTTATAACAAGCTCTTCATTGTGCCCCTTGCCCATTTTGTGCCTTGCTTTTCTGTTTTCTACACTGTCAAATATAATGGAAAAATCATAGTCGGGTGGGTAAAGTTCACTTGCTTTGGTCTTTAGTTTTAGTCTGGTGTGGTTAATGCTCTTCTTTTCGCCCTTTATCTGCACAATCAAATCGCCTTTATCATTGGCTGGTTTATAGACAATGCCGACCACCTTTTCAGGCATAACCATAACACTGTCCCCCATTTCGTATTTGTGCTTAATTTCATTTTTCTGGGTGGCAATATCTTTCATTATCTTGCTTGGCGCCTTTTTTAGGGACTCGTTTTCTTCCTTTACATCCTCAGTAAATCTTTCACTCTTTACTTTCTCTGCACCGCCGTGGTAAGCTTCTTTTCTCGCCCTGTCTAAAAGACGCTTTGGCAACCCTAAACGCTCGGCTATGGACAATGCACAGCTCTCCCCCGCTTCGCCTATTTGAAGCTTGTAGAGCGGTTTTAGATTTTCTTTATCAAATGCCATCCTCGCATTTATCAGTGAGGGGGTATTTTTTGCGTAATCTTTTATTTCGGGGTAGTGCGTAGTGGCTACGAATAAGCAGTCCTTTTTGCGCAGTTCGTCGAGTATTGCTACTGCAATTCCCATACCCTCGGCAGGGTCTGTTCCCGAGCCGAGCTCATCTAATAGCACCAAGCTTTCATGGGATACATTTTCAAGTATCGCTACGATATTTTTTATATGCGCTGAGAATGTTGAAAGGTTTTCCGAGATGCTTTGTCCATCCCCTATATCGCACAGTACACTGCCATGCATGGAGAATGTACTGCCCTGCTCTGCTGGGACATGCAATCCGCACTGCGCCATTATTGATAGCAGTCCCACTGTTTTAAGTGCAACGGTTTTACCCCCTGTATTTGGCCCAGTGATTACAATGCCTCTGTACTCTTCGCCTAAGTTAAAGTCAAGTGGGATGCACTCCTCTTTGTTTAAAAGCGGATGCCTGCCCTTGTTTATCCTTATCACCCTATCAGTGGTTATTGGCACTTCTACCGCATTTATTTCGCAGGAATATTTAGCCTTTGCAAAAACAAAATCGAGCGTTTCCATGTATCGCATATTGGTATTTAGTGCTGTTGCATTGTCTTCAATCAGTGCGGTAAGGGTGTATAAGATTTTCCTGATTTCATTGTCTTCGTCGATTTCTAAAAGCGATAGCTCCGATTGCAGCTTCCCTATTGCCGATGGCTCTATAAAAATCGTATTGCCCGTACTCGAGGTGTCCAGCACCGTTCCTGAAACTTGGCTTTTATGCTCCTTTTTCACAGGTAGCGCAAATCTGCCATTTCTTATTACTACATTGCTGTCGGACAGATAGTCCCTTTTACTGCGCAAAATTGTGTCGAGCTTCGTTTTTACCGTGGCTTTGCTGTTTTCTATTTTTCTTCTGATATCCTGCAAGGCTTTTGAAGCAGTGTCGTCCACTTTGTCGTTTCTAATTGAATTCTCTATCTCATCGAAGAGCGCTTCTAAGTCGATGAAAGACATGCTGTAATAAGCGAGATTCACCTGCAAGGGTTCCGCTTTTTTTAGAAAGGTAGCCATTCTCTTGCAGGAGTGGATGAAGCTTGCTATCGCTGTTAACTGCTCGGGAAGTAGCATTGAGCCTTTTTGCGAAAGCTCTACAATTTTATCCACCTCTTTCATCGAAACAGTCGGTGGTGCGCCTATGCTTTCGATGATTTTTTTAGCTTCGGTGGTGTCTTTCATATTCTTTTTGCACTCACGCTCACTGAGTGAGGGAGTGAGGCTCAAAAGCTTGTCTTTGGCATTTTGTGAAAGCGCAAATTCGCTGAGCTTCTCAAGCACTTTATCAAATTCTAATGTTTTATATGTTTTTACCATTTCAGTTTAGTCCTTCTTTAGTTAGTTTTTCATTTAGGGCATTAAAAAAGCGTATAGGCACACCCCATACACTCTTAAATCAATTATACTTCGATTATTTATATTGGACTAAGAAAAAACCAACATAAATTTGCCATAGCATTTTAAATCTAAAAAGAGTGTATTTTGTAATGTAGCACCTTAAAAATATGCATGAGAAAACACGGATTATATCCGTTATTATGCCCCTACTTCAAAGCATACTCATACGCTTGATTTTAAAATTAATCAAAATCAAATATATTTAGGCTACAATTAACAAAAAGACACTCCCCACTGTAATTTATTTTATAAGTCAATTCTTATATCTCATTTATTCTATCACATTTTTTAAAAATGTCAAATAGTTATGTGAAAACTTGTGTGGAGGAGAGTGTATATAGGCTATTGGTGTGTTTTTAAGTGTTTATTCTATAATTTTCATTTAGCATTTTCACTCTCTAAAAAAACTCACTTGAAAAGCTTTGTAGAAGAATGTTATAATAAGGATAGTTTAAGAAAACATCTGAAAGGCGGTGCTGTTTTGCAAAGATGCAACTGGCCAAATCTTTTAAATTCCGATATTTATATTAATTATCACGACAATGAATGGGGTGTGGCTTCACATGATGATGCGCATCTATTTGAAATGTTCGTTTTAGAGAGCTTCCATTGTGGGCTTTCATGGCTTTTAATACTTAAAAAACGGGAGGCTTTTAAGGCCGCCTTCGATAATTTTGATGCAGAAAAAATTGCAAACTATGGTGAAGATAAGATTGCACAGCTTATGGAAAATGCCGATATTGTGCGTAATAGGGCAAAAATTCTTGCCACGGTGCAAAATGCAAAGGCTTATTTAAAGGTGGTAGAGGAGTTTGGCAGTTTTTCCGCATATCTTTGGGGATTTACCGATAACAAGGTAGTATACCGCCCTTTTGATGGCGTTACCACTAAAAATGAGCTCTCGGACAAAGTGTCTAAAGACCTTAAAAAGCGTGGGTTTAAATTCATGGGGACAGTCACCTGCTTTTCCTATTTAGAAGCGGTGGGTATAATGAATAATCATGCAACTAATTGCTTTAAATTTGTCGAGGAAGCGGAGTAATTTAGATGAATACTAAAGCAGAAATCACCGAGCTCTGCCTTACATTTGGCGGCTCATATGAGGACCACCCATTTAGAACAACCAGCTTAAACTACTGCACCATAAGGCATTTAACAAACAAGAAAATTTTCGCTTTAATTGTAGAAAAAGATGGGCAGGTTTTGCTTAATTTAAAAACCGAGCCGATGCATGGCGATTTTATGAAGCAGGTATATTCATCCATTGTCCCTGCATATCATATGAATAAACAACACTGGATTACTGTTATTTTGGATGGAAGTGTGCCTCCAAAAGAAATTACACATCTGATTTCAAATAGCTATGAGCTCACTAAAAAGAAAACAAGCCGAAAAAAATAGTTATTTAGGATTATTTTTCCTGTCATGTGCAGGTAGAATAATCCTTTTATTTTGCGCATAATATTTGTAAAGGCAATGCCACTTCTTATCGCAATTTAAAAATGATAATTGAATTTTACAAAATCATTTTAACTTCAAGGCATTTTATCCATAATTTTCAAGTTATATTAATCGGAATTTACAAATTTTGTTGTACTTGGTTTATTTTGCTTGTTAAATTTTGTTTTTAGTGATAAGATTAACTTAGAAAAATATCTAATGAGTTATATTTTATCAATTTGTAGCATATATTTTTTTAGTTATTACGCTTTGGACAAAGCAGAAAATACAATTATTTTGAAAGGATGTTTGATATTTATGAAATTTCTAAAATGTGAAATTTGTGGCAACATGCTTGGCTTTGTCGAAGACAAAGGAGGCCCTGTAACTTGTTGCAGCAAAAACATGCAGCCACTCATTCCAGGCGCAATTGACGCTTCCGAAGAAAAACATGTTCCCGTTGCAGTTGTAAATGGCAACAGTGTAAGCGTTCGTGTGGGTGAAGTAGACCACCCAATGACAAGTGAGCACTATATTGCTTGGGTAGCAATAGAAACCGAGCAGGGCAATCAGAGAAAAATCCTGCACGGCACTCCTAAAACTGAATTTATGATTTGTGACGAGGACAAGGTTGTATCTGCATATGCTTATTGCAACCTACACGGCTTGTGGAAATCTTAGTAGATAATACTATAATTCAAACAAATTAATTTAAATGCAAATGCCCACGTCTTTGGCGTGGGCATTTGCGTTTAGTGGGATTTATTTCTCTGCAATATATGCTTAATTTTACACTTGAAAATATTTATAGCCGCTTGCTTTCGGATATATTCCTATAAAATAATTTTTGGGAAAAGCTTATGCTTTTCCCAAAAATTTATATATCTTAGATTGATATAATATTATTTAGCAAAGTTTGATAGGAATACGCCTGCCGCAACAGCCGAACCTATAACACCTGCAACATTTGGCCCCATTGCGTGCATGAGTAGGAAGTTTGATGGGTTTTCTTTTTGTCCCACAACCTGTGATACCCTTGCCGCCATTGGTACAGCCGATACGCCTGCTGAGCCGATAAGTGGGTTGATTTTACCGCCCGAGAGCACATTCATGAGCTTTGCAAATAGCACTCCGCCCGCTGTGGATATACAGAAAGCAGTTAGGCCAAGGCCAATTATCATGAGTGTTTGAATATTAAGGAAGCTTGCCGCATTAGCGGTAGCACCAACAGAAACACCGAGTAGTATTGTAACTATATTGATAAGCTCGTTTTGTGCTGTTTTGGAAAGCCTGTCCACACAGCCGGATTCCTTAAATAGGTTTCCAAGCATGAGCATACCAACAAGTGGAGCAGCATCCGGTAGGATAAGTGCTACAACTGCTGTTACCGCTATCGGGAAGATTACACGCTCAGTTTTAGAAACTGTTCTAAGCTGTTCCATAACTATGTTGCGCTCTTTTTTAGTTGTAAGAGCTTTCATAATTGGGGGCTGTATAATTGGCACCAGTGCCATATAGGAATACGCCGCAACAGCTATTGGCCCGAGAAGATGTGAAGCAAGAGTCTTGGTAACATAAATAGCAGTAGGGCCATCCGCACCGCCTATAATACCAATGGAAGCCGCTTCTTCTCCCGTGAAGCCAAGAAGTAGTGCACCTGCAAAGGTAAAGAAAATACCAAGCTGTGCCGCCGCACCTAAGAAGATTGTTTTAGGGTTTGCGATTAGTGGTGAGAAATCGGTCATTGCGCCAACGCCTAAGAAGATAAGCGGTGGATAGATGCCAAGCTTAACGCCACAGTAAAGCAAATCGAGAAGTCCACCATCATTTAGCACCATTGCGTAATCAACGGTGTCACCTTGGAAAAATTCCATGTGAATGAGCCCTGTTCCTGGTAGGTTTGCAAGTAGCATACCAAAGGAGATGGGTATTAGTAGTAGTGGCTCGAATTTCTTTACAATAGCAAGGTAGAATAGCCCTGCAATGATTGCATACATTATTAATGTTTGAACATCTAATCCTGCAAATCCGGTTCTCTCTAAAAATCCGGTTAAAATATGCATATAGGTTGTCCTCCCTTATGAAATACTAAAGAGAGCGTCACCTGTGTTTACTGCATCTCCTGCTTTTGCGGATAGGGAAACTGTGCCATCAACCGATGCCATGATTTCATTTTCCATCTTCATAGCTTCGAGTATAACTACTGTATCGCCCGCTTTTACGGTAGCGCCATCGGCTACACATACTTTTAGTACTGTGCCCGGCATTGGAGCGGAAGTAACCGCACCGCCTGCTGGTGCTGCTTTTGGTGCTGCCGCAGGTGCTGGAGCTGGAGCAGCTGCTGGTGCAGGTGCTGGTGCCGCTTTTGGTGCTGGTGCTGCCGCTGGTGCAGGTGCTGCTTTTGGTGCAGAAACAGTCACTTTAGGCTGTGCGCCCTGTGTGGTTTCTTCTACCTCTGCGTTATATGTTTTTCCATTTATCTTTACTGTAAAGCTTCTCATTGACATTTCCTCCAATATTATTTCTAAATGTAGGTCTCCAACCTTGTTCTTCTGTGATTATCGCATTTACTATTGCAATTACTGCCGCTATTTCTTCTTCCTCTTCGCTCACATTTTGAGTTGCGGGAGCTGTGGTTGGTGTAGCTGTCGGAGCAGGCACAGCCGCTACCGGTGCAGGTGCTTTATAGAACACCATCTTCATTACAACCAACAAGAGGTAAATAACAGTTAAAACAGAAAATACAATTCCAATTCCGACAAGCATCAGTATCAGGGTATCCGTATTTAATGCGTTCATTATTAAAATGCTCCATTCTGCCGCTTAAAAAAGTGGCATATTTTAGACTTTTCGCTCTTATCAGACTATATAAGCAGAATGATAAGAGCATTTTTTGCGCATAAGGACGGTAATCGTCCTGCGCATCGCCCTGCGAGGATGTAGTTTGAAACTTGTTTTAAACTACGCTCCATTCTGCCGCTTAAAAAAGTGGCATATTTTAGACTTTTCGCTCTTATCAGACTATATAAGCAGAATGATAAGAGCATTTTTTGCGCATAAGGACGGTAATCGTCCTGCGCATCGCCCTGCGAGGATGTAGTTTGAAACTTGTTTTAAACTACGCTCCATTCTGCCGCTTAAAAAAGTGGCATATTTTAGACTTTTCACTCTTATCAGACTATATAAGCAGAATGATAAGAGCAAGCACATAAGGGCGAGCCTTACGGCGAAGTAATAAGTCATAGTGAATAGGTTGATGTATCTTTTTAATCGTTTCGCCAAAGGCGAAACACCAAAACTCTTCACTTTTCACTTTTCACTCTTATAGCGGTATATTTCCGTGGCGTTTTTCTTGGCGAGTTTGTGCTTTGCCGTCTAGCATATCAAATGCCGCTATTATATATTGTCTTGAGGTGGATGGGAGAATTACATCGTCAACCATGCCTCTTTCAGCTGCTTTGTAAGGTGTAGCAAATTCTTTTTTGTAATCGGCAATTTTTTCTGCTCTCTGCTCTGCGTCGCCTTCGGTGTTTCTAAATATGATATTAGCCGCACCGTCCGGACCCATTACAGCGATTTCAGCGTCAGGCCATGCGTAAACCATGTCAGCGCCAAGCTCTTTAGAACACATTGCAAGATATGCACCACCGTAAGCTTTTCTTAGTATCATTGTAATTTTTGGCACTGTTGCTTCACTGTAAGCATAAAGCATTTTAGCACCATGACGGATTATGCCGCCGTACTCTTGCTTTGTACCTGGTAAAAATCCTGGTACATCAACAAGGTTTAGAATTGGGATTTTAAATGCATCACAGGTTCTGATAAATCTTGAGGATTTGTCTGAAGCGTTGATATCAAGACAGCCTGCAAGTACCTTTGGTTGGTTTGCGATAATACCGATTGGTTTACCAGCCATTCTTGCAAAGCAAGTGATGATATTAGGCGCAAACAAAGGCATATACTCGTAGTAATCAGCATTGTCAACCACAGATTTAATGATATCAAACATATCATATGGTTTGTTGGGGCTTTCAGGTAGGAAATTATCAAGCTCAGGAATCATTCTGTTTACATCGTCTGTAATTCCCATGTCTGGTAGCTCGTCTTTGAAATTGGAAGGTAGGAATGAAAGCAGTCTTCTAATGTCTGCGATACATTCTTCGTCAGTTTCGGAAATAAACTGTGCTACACCACTTGTTCTGTTGTGTGTTACCGCTCCACCGAGTGTTTCAGCGGAAACTTCTTCCCCTGTAACTGTTTTAATAACATCTGGGCCTGTGATAAACATCTTACTTGTTTTATCCACCATGTAGATAAAGTCTGTGAGGGCTGGGGAATAAACCGCACCACCTGCACAGGGGCCCATAATAGCTGTAATCTGTGGGATTACACCCGATGCCTGTGTGTTTTTGTAGAAGATTTTACCGTAGCCGGAAAGTGCATCCACTGCTTCTTGAATTCTTGCACCGCCTGAGTCGTTAAGACCTACGATTGGTGCGCCTACTTTTAGTGCATTGTCCATTGCTTTGCAGATCTTATTTGCCTGCACTTCACCGAGTGAACCCCCGATAACTGTAAAGTCTTGAGCGTATGCGTAAACAATACGTCCATCAACCTTACCAAATCCGGTTACAACACCGTCTCCAGGAAAAACTGTTTTTTCCATGCCAAAGTTTGTGCAACGGTGAGTTACGAAAGCATCCATTTCCACAAAAGTGTCTTCGTCGAAAAGGAGATTAAGCCTTTCTCTCGCCGTGAGTTTACCCTGTGCATGTTGCTTTTCAATTCTCTTCTCGCCACCGCCAAGTGCTATTGCGGTCTTGCGCTGAATGAGATCATTGATTTTGCTCATTTGCGTTCTACCTCTTTCTTATTTTTGTATATACTGATAAACATCGGTTACACCGACAATTATATCCTTGACCTTATTTTGTACACAAGCCTGTCCCCCACTATATGGCAGAGAAGGCTTGAAAGCAGTACCCCTAAAAGCACAAATAATGCGGCGTGCATAAAAAATGTGTCGGGCAGCATTAGTATAACAGGGTCGTATCTTGGATCGAATATCCAATAGTCATTTGAGAAAAATATCTCGTGGAATGTCCTAAAAACATTATCCCAGTTAAGCGCTATAAGTGCTCCAAGCACGAGCGGTACCACAAGTGTTGCCACTGCAGAGTGTTTGAGATAATAGTACTCTCTTCTCTCGTGATTTATGTAAACTACCGCCACTGCAAGTGGGACGGATACGAAAAATGTATATATCACAATATTAAAAAGAGCCTTTACATCCTCAAAATGTATTTTGCCCTCTTCGGACATTGGCAATGTAGGAAGTGCTAATTCTTCATTTGAAAATGGTGCATAGTAGTCAATTAGTGCATCGTAATTCGCCTTTATATCTGCCTCACTCATACCTGAGCGTTCCGGTATATCAAGCAGTGCTATATCCATGTAATAAAGTGGCTTAAAAAAGACCGCTAAGGTAATAAAGCCCGTTATGAAAAACACCATTAGCACAATGGGCGAAAGTATTTTAAATATTTTATTATTATTCATATTTTAAAAATCCTTTTTATAAAACCTTAATATGCATAGCTATATCAATTTACACTTTATATAGTATAGCACATATCAGGTGTATAACCAACAAAAAAAACTAAATTCCCACTTTTATATAATAATTTGATATAAAGCAATACATATTTTTGTCTATAATGTTAATAAAAATTCTTTAAAGCACCATATTTAGTTTATAATCTACTTAAATTTGTGCAAAATTTGGTCAGTTTTTACATATTTTCACTGTGGCTTATTTTGTGTTTTTTCGTTCATGGGCGTTGTGTATATATGGGAGTGTTCTATCTTAGTTGATAACAAAAATTGCCCAAATATATTAAAATCGTATACTTTGAGTTCATATTTTTTTAATATTTGTTTATATATACAAAAACATTTTCATTCATTTGACTTGCTTTCATTATTGTCGTAGAATGATATAGTTAAAACTTAGTTTGCGAAGGAGAAAAAAATGAACACTTTAATAGTAAATCTATGTATAGTTTTTGTAGTAATGGTTGTAGTGCTTGCATTTAAAAAGCCGCTAAACTGGGCTGTCTGTATTGCCACTATTGTTGCAGTATTACTCTATTCCATCCCTATTACCGAAGTTTTAGAAATAGCATTTAACACACTAACAAGCACCGATACTCTGATAGTGGTGGGGAGCTTTTATCTTGTAACAGTATTACAGCGTATGCTTGTACGCAAAAATAGAATAAAGGAAGCTGAAGTATCGCTGAGCGGTATATTCAACAGTAGGCGTATAAGCGCTTCGGTGGCACCCTCGATAGTTGGGCTTCTGCCCTCGGTTGGCGCTATGCCACTATGTGCGGAGATAATAAAGTCCACCTGTGGCGACACTTTTGATAAAGACGATCTCGCCTGTATCACAAGCTTTTACCGCCACATTCCAGAGTCTTTCTTCCCTGCATTTTCAAACATACTTATCGCACTTACTATGTCCGGTGTCAGTGCAAGCTCTTTTGTAATTGGTATGCTTCCACTTGTTGCTGTCCTCTATGTTGTGGGTTATTTCTTCTATTTGAGAAAAGTGCCCCGTGTGGAAGAAAAAACTTCTATGGAAGAAAAGAAAATATTTTTCAAGCAATTCTTCCGCAGTATTTGGACTGTAATTGCACTCATTATTGCAATTGTTGCATTAAATTTACCTGTTTATGTAGCCACTCCACTGGTATTTGTAATTAACTTCTTTGTTGATAGATTTAAAGTGTCGGAAATTCCATCGATACTAATTGATGCATTTGAAACCCACCTTATAGTTAACACTGTGCTACTGCTATTCTTTAGTGCCGTAATCACCCACACAGGTGTTATCTACGAGCTGCCCGACTTCTTTGGTCAATTCCCAATATCAATGCCTTTAATCTTTGCACTCATATTCTTCTTTGGCACACTTGTAAGCGGTGGTACCGCAATTGTTACTCTTTGTATGCCAATGGCACTGCTCGCAATTCCAGATGCAGGTGTAATGCTCGTAGTATTTTTGCTTGCGCTATCCTATGCGGCAATGCAGTTCTCCCCCACACATATCTGCCTATTCATTGCAGCTGGTTGCTACGACTCAAGCTACGGTGCAATTGTGAGAAGAAATGTAAAGCTTATTGTTCCATATTTAATAGCTACATTTGCTTATGCGGCAGCTTGTGGAATTTTTTCATAGACTTATCAATAAACTGAATTTACATATCAAATTTTAGGGCATCCCTCACATCAGAAGTGTGAGGGATGCTCTCAGTTTTTAGAGATAGTCTGAAAACTGAGGGGCTTAAGAGAAAAGATGAAATACAAGGAGCAAAACTTTTAAATAAGCGAATAATACAAAGGTATATGAGGGAAATTTAAAAGTTTTAAGCGACAATGTAAGCAAAAATTCTCTGAATTTTGCGGTTTCGCTTTTATCTTAAGTCCGAGGGCATCCCTCTCGTCGAAAGTGTGAGGGATGCCCTGCTTTTTAATTTTTTCATAATGGGACTTTCCTACAACATATAGTATTTTAGAGTGCTTATTAACTTTAAAACTTCTAAGGAGGTCATATATGGAGCATAATGCAAAACTTAATTTGGGCGAAATCGTAAAGGAAAAGGTTTATTATATAAAGGGCAGATATGACAATATTACAGTGCTCCCGATAGAGGAAATCGGCAAATACTGCTATTCGCTCACTGTCGGCAAACCAAAAAACTCTGTTTTAATCGTCGCCGAAGATGCCCATGGTAGTGAAATAATCAGCTTGCTTTTGCTTAAATTCTTTGAGGAGGCAGTGCAGGCGGCAAGTGAAAATAAATCTATCTGCGGTATTTTTCCCAAAAGGCTCTTCGAAAAAGTGTCCCTCTCACTTATACCCTATCTGCCAAATTCCAATACCACAAAGGAGATTATCGGGCTTTGTAGCGAGTGGAATACAAGCAGATTTTATTCATTTAGTACTGGGGAGGGCAGCATAACCACCCATTTAAACGAAAACAGCCCCACCCAGTGCAGGCTTATGGCTAAAATACTCTCAAATGACATTGATTACAAATCTATAATTTGTGAGGAAAGTCTATCCTCTACCGCCTCCCTCTTTGCCAGTACTATTAAAAAGCCCTCTTTTGAGATTGCAGTCACACCACCTGATATGGAGGAGGGCGAGGCGGTGAGCTTTCTTTATCGTCAGTTGAGAGAGATGCTGATTTTGCTTCCAATGATATAGGGGGGTAAATGGTTTTAGTTTATTCAATGCTGAGCAAATAGATACAAAAGCGATTTATTACCTACACTCAGCTAAAAGTTTTTGCAGAATTTTTTGGAGTTTCTTGTGATTATTTGCTCGGCATCTCAGAAAACTCAGCCGATGAATAGCCGATATAATTTTTCGGGGTATTTTCTGCGACATCCGTACAGAAAACACCCCGAAAAAAATTAATTAGATTAGCACAAAAAACAATCTAACACAAAATTTTCCTGCAATTTTTGTAGCATTTTATAAGTTATTAAATTAGATGAAATTTTATTAAAATAGTGGGTTGACTTTAGTCCCTGTTTGCTATAAAATTAGAAAAGCACACAATATATAGTTATTAAAACTAAAAATATATACAATTTATAGTATGGAGGTCATAAGTATGTACACCCAAGTAGTAAAGAGGGACGGAAGAAAAACAATATTCGATGAGGCGAAAATTACCGATGCTATTTTTAAAGCGGCTCAAGCACTCGGCGGGAGCGACAGAGAAATGGCAAAAAGCCTTGCTCATGAAGTGGTTGCTTATATAAATTCTCATGAATACGACGGTTATCCAACTGTTGAAGAGGTGCAGGACGCAGTAGAAAAAGTGCTTGTAGATCACGGCCATGCACGCACAGCAAAAGAATACATTCTCTATCGTGCCGATAGGACAAGAGTTCGTGATATGAACACCAAATTGATGAAAGTTTATGAAGATCTCACATTTACCGATGCGAGTGACAATGACATAAAAAGAGAAAACGCCAATATAGATGGCGACACTGCAATGGGCACCATGCTAAAATATGGCTCGGAGGGCGCTAAGCAGTTTTATCATATGTTTGTCTTAGACCCAAAGCACTCCAAGGCGCACAACGAGGGTGATATACATATCCACGACCTCGACTTTTTAACACTTACAACCACTTGTTGCCAGATAGATTTGGACAGGCTCTTCACCGGCGGTTTTTCCACCGGCCACGGCTTTTTAAGAGAGCCTAAGGATATTCAAACCTATGCCGCTCAGGCGTGCATTGCAATACAATCAAACCAAAATGATCAGCACGGCGGACAGAGTGTGCCAAACTTTGATTATGCAATGGCTAAAGGTGTAGCAAAGACATATAAAAAGCTTTATGCACAAAATTTAGCTAAAGTTGTGGACATTATGGGGCTTTGCGAGGATTCTCAAAAATGGTCGGAAGAAACTATTTTAGCGCTTGCAGAAAAAGAGCTTCACCCCTCACTTACACCTACTGAAGAGTTTAGAAATGCTTTAAAAGAAAAGCTTTCTGAGATAAGCGATGAAATTACTGCGAAAAAAATTGTGGAAAGATGCGAAAGCTACACCGAGAAAGAAACGGATAAAGCTACTTCACAGGCTATGAAAGCACTAATCCACAATCTAAATACAATGCATTCAAGAGCTGGCGCTCAAATACCTTTTAGCTCAATTAACTATGGGATGGATACCTCAGCCGAGGGCAGAATGGTTGTAAAAAATATTCTGATTGCCACCGAAAGAGGGCTTGGAAACGGCGAAACGCCAATTTTCCCAATACAGATATTTAAGGTAAAGGACGGCATCAACTTCAATGAGGGCGAGCCGAATTACGATTTATTTAAGCAATCTTGCAAGGTTTCTGCAAAAAGGCTCTTCCCTAATTTCTCCTTTATAGATGCACCTTTTAACAAAAACTACTATGTGGAGGGCAAGCCTGAAACAGAGGTTGCTTATATGGGTTGCCGCACAAGGGTTGTGGCAAATGTCTATGATAGAAGCAGGGAAACCATCTATGGCAGAGGAAATTTAAGCTTCACCACTGTAAACCTTCCAAGGCTTGCAATTAAGGCTAATAAAAACACTGAATTTTTCTTTGAGCTACTTGAGCGTGAAGTGGATTTGGTTGCGGAGCAGTTAATGCACCGCTATAAAATACAGGCTGAGAAAAAGGCTAAGAATTTCCCATTCCTAATGGGACAGGGCATCTGGCTTGATTCAGAAAAACTCGGCCCAGAGGACAAAGTGGGCGAAGTGCTAAAGCATGGCACACTTACCATGGGATTTATTGGACTTGCAGAGTGCTTAACAGCACTCACAGGATCGCACCATGGCGAAAGCAAACAATCGCAGAAACTCGGGCTTGAAATCATCGGCTTTATGAAGAAGAAGATGGATGTATATGCCGAAAAAACTAAGATGAACTATTCAGTTATTGCCACACCTGCCGAGGGATTATCGGGCAGATTTGTAAAGATGGACGCTAAGAAATATGGCGTTATAGAGGGTGTTACAGATAGGGATTACTACACAAACTCTTTCCACATACCTGTGCACTACCCTATTTCCGCCTTTGAAAAGATTAAGCTTGAGGGGCCATACCACGCACTCACCACCGCTGGGCATATTACATATGTTGAGCTCGATGGCGACCCTTGCAATAATTTAGATGCATTCGAAGCGGTTATCCGCTGCATGCAACAAAGCGGTGTGGGCTATGGCTCGGTAAACCACCCAGTCGACCGTGACCCCATTTGTGGATACACAGGCATAATCGGAAACGAATGCCCTAAATGCGGCAGACGAGAAGACATGGTGCCTTTTGAGAGAATTCGCAGAATTACAGGATATTTAGTTGGTACGCTCGACCGCTTTAACAACGGCAAGCGAGCAGAAGAACAAGACCGTGTGAAACACGATATTCAGATGGAGATGATTTAATTTGATTAGAATTGCAGGAGTTGTGAGGGAGTCGATAGTGGACGGCAACGGGCTGAGGTTTACCCTTTTTACACAGGGCTGTCCTCATGCTTGTAAAGGTTGCCACAACCCCCAAACCCATGATTTTAACGGCGGTTCCCTTGTTTTAGCCGAGAAGATTATAGAAGAAATAAAGAAAAACCCACTGCTGAGCGGCATTACCTTTAGCGGTGGAGAACCAATACTTCAAGCGGCTGAGCTTTTGCCCGTGGCGAGGGCAGTAGTCGAAATGGGGCTTGACTGCGTGATTTACAGCGGTTATACATTTGAGCAGTTAATGGAAATGCAAAACTCAGATGTAAATGAGCTACTTTCTTTATGCAGTATCTTAATTGACGGCAAATATGTAGAAGAAGAAAAAGATTTACTGCTGAAATTCAGAGGTAGTAGAAATCAGAGGATTATAGATTTAAAAGAAGTGCTTGTGAGGAAGAATGTGTGATTTTTTCACCCTCCCCTTCTATGGCAGCATTACAAAAATAAAATAGGTGTGTAGTTAGAAAATATTTCTCTCTTAAAAAACTTTTAGGCATTGTGTTATCCACACAATGCCTAAAAGTTTTTTATTTAATATTTTTTATATCTTTTGAGTGCCTTTCAGTAGGGACATAATTAAAGCATTCCTTTTTTACCCAATACCGCCACTGCTATCAGTGTACATATAGCCGCAAGCGAGATTGGAAACCAACCATTTGCGAGCGGTAGCAGTGAAACATTCATGCCGTAAAAACTAAATATCATTGTGGGTATTGCCATTATGATGGTTATTGAGGCAAGTATTTTCATTACTATATTGAGGTTGTTTGAGATTATCGAGGCAGAGGCGTTCATCGTCCCCGAGAGTATTCCTGTGTAGATACTACACATCTCGATAGCCTGCTTTATTTCTATCAGCACATCTTCAAGCAAGTCCTGATCTTCTTCATACATCTTTATTATTCTGCCACGCAAAATCTTCTCGATTGTGATTTCGTCGGATTTTAGCGAGGTTGAGAAGTAAACGAGGGATTTTTCAAGTCCTAAAAGCTGGAATAGCTCCCTGTTTCTCATAGACTTGTGGAGGATTTTTTCTGAGGTGGTCGCCATTTTGTCTATCTGCTTTAGGTTGGAGAGGAACTTTGCGGCAACTCTTAGCAGTATATTTAGAAAAAATCTTGTTTTAAGTGCGGTGTTTATATTCTTTATCGTGGTGGTATAAAGCTCGTTTATTATATCGTTTTCCTTTAAACATACGGTGAGTATGCATTTTTCCATCAGTATTATGCCTATCGGCATTGTGGTAAAGGCGAGGTGGCTTTCCGAGGAAAGTTCTGGCACGGGTATATCGACTATGATAAGCGTTTGATTATCTTCGCTTTCTACACGTGATGATTCCTCTTCATCGAGTGCAGAGCCGATAAAATCCCTGTCCACCCCGAAAATGTCAATCAAATATGCCACTTCTTTTTGGCTTGGCGCAACCACACTTATCCAGCAGCCCTCTTCCATGCCACTGAGCTTGGTCATCTTGCCGTCAATTGTTTTGTAATATGCTATCATTGTATTCACGCTCCTCAAATGCGAGGAATAAAGGCTACCATGCAGTCCCCGCATATATTATTTATAAAGTTTTTACCAGGCGGTTCGGGACTCACAGTATCGCCTCCTTTTATTAGTGAATTAGTAGTCAAATGAAAGTATTTTATCTTATTTATTATATCAATAAATATAAGCGTTTGCAAGCGATATTTGCAGATTTAGGGATATAGTATGTGTATAAACCCCATTTTCGGCTGAATTTGAGGATAAATGAGTGAATATCAGCTTTTTACGGCTTTTTTCGAATCCCGTATGCACCACCAAATTATCGTACTCATTACAATCGCTCCACCTAAAAAGCCCATCGGCCCAGGGATTTCTCCCACAAAAATAGCCACCCAAACAGGATTTAAAAGCGGCTCAAGCATTGCTATGAGTGAACAGCTCAGCGGTTTTGCATTTTTTATCGCAAAGGAATACATCAAAAATGCTATACCCGTTTGGAATACACCTAAGAATAGAACTGCCGAAATAGTTGTGAAGTTTATCGTGGCAGGATAATTTATCCCCACCGAAATCCCGATAATCCCCGCTAAAAAATGCCCCGATATCATGCCGTACATGTTTGAAGCTGGATTTTTTGTTTTTGGAGCGGCGATATATATACCACTTCTTGCGATACCTGAAAACACTGCCAATATATTGCCGAGTAATCCTCCGCCGGAGAGGGAGTCCATAAAAAATAGTGCAATCCCTGTAAAGCAGCAGGTCACTGCAAAAACTTCCGCCTTTGAGGGTAGTTTTTTATATGCAATTGCACCAAATATCAGCAAGTATATCGGTGTGGCATTGCCTATCATTACGGCATTTGCGGCGGTGGTGAGATATGTTGAAGTGACATACAAAAACATATTCACACACATTGCAATGCCAATTACAAGCGAAAATTTATCATACTCAAATTTTATCTTTTTAGCCCTTGCATAGGCAAGCATAATCACGGCACCGATAAGGCTTCTCACACCTGTGAGCATGAATGGATGCCATGGCATAATTTTAATTAATACTCCGCCCGTGCTCCAAAAAATTACACAAATAAACATCAGTGCTATCGCTTTTTTTTCATTACTCAGCTGATTTCCCATTTGTATATACCTCTTCTGACATTTAATTTTTCTCTTTTGCTATCACTTTTGCAAGCAGTTTTTACTTGGAATGATTTTTAAGCTCTATTTCTCTAAATGAAAAATATTCACCCCTGCTTGCTCCTCTAAGGATATTAATCAAACCGAAAAACTATCTGAAAAGGTAGTTTTTCGGCTGTAAATAAAGGTTTCTCAGCTTTTAGTAGCGATTTTAACACTGTATACACACCACCATACTATTGTAGCAGTGAGTATGCTCCCACCTATAAACGCCATACTACTTGGCACTTCACCGAGCAGTAAAAACACCCATAAAGGCCCTAAAATTATCTCAAGCATACCGATGAGTGAGCAGTTAAGTGGAGCGGTGTTTCTCAAGGCGTAATTATAGAAGTATGTTGCCATTCCCGTGTTAATTATTGCGAATATAATCATGGTAGCAACTATTGTAGGAGTAATTTGAAGTGGCGACGAAAGCCCTATCGGCAAGCCGATTGTGGCGGTGAGTATATGCCCACACAATAGTCCGGACATGCTTGAGGAAGCACTTTTGGTTTTAGAAGAAAATGTGTAGACAATGCTCATTGCAAGGCTACTAACGAGTGCAAGAATATTTCCAAGCATCCCGCCTACTTCAATATCGTCAAAGAAGAAAATTGAAACCCCTACTATACAAAGCGCTACAACTAATAATTCCTGCTTTGTTGGTACTTTTTTATAAAAAAGTGCAGTGATTAATATTATGAATAGCGGATGGGTGGAGGATAGCAAGGTAACATTTGCGGCGGTGGTCATCTGCATTGCCGGTACATAGACAAAAAAGCTTATGCAAATTGAAATAGATACACATATAGAGTATCTATCCATCTCGAATTTTATTTTGTTTAGCTTCATGTAGAGCGATATCATAAAAACAGTGATAAAACTTCTACTGCCCGCTACCATGAACGAATTCCAAGGTATGCTTTTTATAAATATGCCTCCCGTGCTCCACATAAGCACGCAGCAAATCATCATAAATATGGCTTTTCTCTCGGTTTGTGCACTTCTCTGCATACAAATCTCCCATTCTATGCTTTAATTATTGGTAGGGTGGTCATAATATTAAATCATCTATTGTTGCGTGCGCTCCTGTGAAGCTTCCACAACACTAATATTATACAAGCACCACCAAACTATTGTACCCATTAATATACTGCCGCCAACAAACGCCATTGTACTTGGCACTTCTCCAAGCATTAAAAACACCCAGAATGGCCCTAAGATAATTTCGAGCATGGCTATTAGTGAGCAGTTTAGCGGAGCAGTATTTCTCACCGCATAATTGTAGAAGAATGTGGCAAGCCCTGTGTTTATAATACCAAAAGCAATCATAGTGGCTACTATTGTAGGTGTTATTTCAAGTGGCTGGCTAACTCCTATCGGTATACCGATTAATGCAGTTATCGAATGCCCTATAATTACGCCCGTCATATTGGAGTTGGCACTTTTAGTCCTCGAGGAAGCCATATAGGATACACCCATTGCAAAGCCTGTTGTGAGGGCAAATAGATTGCCGAGCATACCGCCCATTGAAAGGCCGTCTAAAAAGAATATTGATATGCCTATTGTACATAGTGTTACCACTATTATCTCCCTCTTTGTAGGCATCTTCTTATAGAGTAGTGCGGCAAATATGATTATGAAAATAGGGTGGGTTGCTGCGAGGAGTGTTGCATTTGCGGCAGTGGTCATCTGCATTGCAGGCACATAGACAAAAAGGCTGAGGCACATGGCGGTAGCTATGAAAATCGAGTAGAGATCAAACTCGAATTTCATTTTATTTACTTTCATATATATAAGTAGCATGAAGACAGTTATAAGACTTCTCGAGCCCGACACCATGACCGAATTCCACGGTATCGACTTAATGAATATCCCCCCCGTACTCCACATAAGCACACAGCAAAGCATCATAAATTCGGCTTTTCTACCTTTTAGCAGTGACATAACATCACCATTCCTTTCTATCTAAGACACAGGTGACCCATTAGAGACGGTCTTAATTGTGCCATGTTTAATCGCTTAATTATTGCTTATATTTTAGCTACTACATTTTATATCAAAAATTCACTAAATACAATAGTATTTAAAAATAAATTTCCATTTAACTTAAATTTTACCACGCTTAAAAAATTTTATATAAAGCATTGCATACAGTGGCATAATATGGTTTAATAATCATATGGTTTTTTACATCATATCTAACACACATTAGCTTGTAAAGGTTGGTTCATAATAGATGGTATTTGCTGATTTAATATTTTTATATATATTCTTACCACTCAATTTAATACTCTACTATGCCACGGGGCATAAAGCGGTGCGAAATGGGATTTTAATCCTGTTTTCGCTCTTTTTCTATGCCTGGGGGGAGCCTGTGTGGATACTTTTGCTTATATTTTCTGCGACTATCGACTACATTCATGGGCTTATAATACATTATTCACCCCCAAAGAGCTCAAGGGCAAAACTTGCCGTGGCAAGCTCTTTAATACTAAATTTAGGGCTTCTTTCAGTCTTTAAATACGGTGCCTTTTTCACCGAGGGGATAAACACCATACTCGGCACAAATTTCCCCCTACCCGAATTTTCACTCCCCATAGGTATATCATTTTACACATTCCAAACAATTTCCTATGTGGTGGATGTATACCGTGGAGAGGTAAAGGCACAGCAGTCTTATTTTAAGTTTTTGATGTTCGTTTCACTATATCATCAGCTCGTGGCAGGGCCTATTGTGCGTTACAGCCATATTGCAAATGAAATAGACTCACGCAAAACCGATATTAGGGACATAAGCACGGGGGTAAATAGGTTTGTGTTTGGGCTTGCAAAAAAAGTGCTCATTGCAAACACTGCGGGCGCACTCGCTGTCCCCTACCTTGAGGGCGATATATCCTCCCTTACAGTTATGGGTGCTTGGTATGGGATACTGCTTTTTGCGCTGCAAATTTATTTCGATTTTTCAGGCTATTCAGATATGGCAATAGGCCTTGGTAGGATGTTTGGCTTCCACTATGGAGAAAACTTTAACTACCCCTATATAGCAAATTCAGCCACCGAGTTTTGGAGGCGCTGGCATATATCACTCGGTAGCTTTTTCAGAGATTACCTATACATCCCCTTGGGTGGAAACAAACGCCATCAAATGCTAAATCTGCTCATAGTGTGGTTTGCCACTGGGCTTTGGCATGGGGCGAATATGAACTTTGTTCTTTGGGGACTTTTCTGGGGTGTGCTCGTGGTTATGGAAAAGAAGTTTTTAAACGCATTGCTTCTAAAACTTCCTAAAATAATTGGGCATATATATCTGATAACAGCGGTACTCATTGGTCTTGTAATATTCTATTTCACCGATTTATCAAGGGTGGGTGCATATCTTGCTTCGATGTTTGGCGTGGGTGGAATACAGCTTTATAATATAAATTTACAGCTCGATATAACCTCAAATATATACTGGCTAATACTCTCGCTTCTGCTTTGCACCCCGATAATGCGACTGCTTAAAGACTCTATTGCAAATTATGCACCGATATCGGGACAAAAGCTACTGCTCACACTAAACCCAATATTTTTAGCGGCACTTTTAATGCTCTCCACCGCCCTTCTTGTAGGCGAGAGCTATAATCCGTTTTTATACTTTAGGTTTTAGCCTTATATTTTTCTATTCCCATTCACAGGTGATGGGTATATGAGCATAATAACGAGTTTGGGTAACACCAAAAATTAACCATAAATTTTAGAGAGGAAAGGGGGATTTTAGTGGATAAAAAATATGATGGGTTTTCATTGGAGGCATATACAAAAGCAATTGCCATTTTAAATATAGCTATATTTGTGTCGCTCCTCATTTTTTGGGGACTCTTCACCTACTTCTCACCGAAACAGGAGTTTTCAGAAGCGGAAAAGCGTGCACTTGCCACATTTCCCGAGTTTTCCACTGAAGCACTTTTTTCGGGAGAATACACTTCGTCACTCTCGCTTTATTATGCCGATAATTTTGCCATGCGTGATTTTTTTGTGGCACTCGGCGCTGAATTTGAATCGGCAAGGGGATATAGCAAGGATGATGTAAGGCTGTATCAGGGTGCTTCCTCAGAGGCTACTCCCCCACCGCCCTCCTCGAGTGAGAGCCCTTCCGCTGAAGATAGCAGTGACACTACCTCTTCCACCGCTCCTTCTGAGGCTCCGACAGAGCCCGAGCCAGAGGGGCAACAGCTCGGTGCCACATTTATTTATGACGGCAGAGGACTTGCGATATATGGAGGCGATCCCACAATAGGAAAATGGTATGCCGATACGATAGACACATTTATACCGCTTCTCGGAGAAGATGTCACAATTTACAATATGGTTGTGCCCACTTCGATAGAATTTTATCTACCCGAGAGGTACAGCGATATTTCCCATCCTCAAGAGCCTGCGATAGAGCATATATATGATAATCTCGATGAAGCGATTATAGCTGTGGATGCCTACTCGGCACTCGAGGCACATAAGGATGAATACATCTATTTTAACACCGACCATCACTGGACAGCACTTGGGGCATATTATGCCTATACTGCATTTGCCGAGAGTGCGGGGTTTGACGCCATCCCTCTTTCAGAGCTTGAAAGCACACGAATAGAAAATTTCATCGGCACATTATATGCATGGACACAGGATCAAAGCTTGCTTGAAAACCCCGATTATGTGGATTATTATACTATTGACACCCCCCATACCGTCGAGATGTATTTAAAAAATCAACCATACTACCCCTACGCTTCCTCACTCTATGCGCATGGAGTACAGGGGTCCAATGCCTATATGATTTTCATCCACGGTGACCAACCGATGATGAAGATTACCACTGAAAACAAAAATGGTAAAAGCATCATGGTGATAAAAGAGTCTTACGGCAATGCCTTTGTACCACTACTTGTAAATCATTATGAGGAAGTTTATGTGGTGGACGGCAGGTATTTCCAGCTTGCACTGGTGCCTTTTATACAGCAAAATGAGATAGACGAGCTACTGTTTTTAAACAATATCATGGCGGCGTACACTCCATATAATATACAGCGTTTTGAAACTATGAAATATCAGGTGTTTGTGCCTCCAGAGCCGGACCCACCCGCAGAGGAAGATGGCGAGCTAAGTGAAGCTACGGACGGCGAGTCCAATGAAAATGCCGAAGTGTCCTCCGAAGATGGGGAGGCGGAAGAAGAAAAAGAGCCAGTGTATCGTGGCGGTAGGCTTGTAGTTGATGAAGATGAAGAGAGCGAAGAAGAGCAAGAGGAAAGCGAAAATTAGCATATAAATGATTAGTAGCTTTGCTTGCATAAGGCGAGGAGTGAGGGTGAAAAACTACCAAAAGGATGCTTTTAGCGGCTGAGTGTGTTCGGGTATTATCATCCAAGCCTGACACCTATAATCCAACACATTTTTTCAAAGCTCAGTGGAGCTTATAGCAGTGTCAAATCCCATTGTCGGACGGTGAGTATTACTGTGGAGATTTCCCACACTAATCCCCACTTTATTTTCATAAAATCTTCAACCTAAAGCTTAAGGACTCCCCATATAATGCTGTGCTCATCGGAGTTCTATTATATTAAAAAATATTTTTTCGCAGTTGTTCATAATTTTTACATTTTTTTGTGGTTAAATATATTTGAGGGGTTGTAGTTTTAATTTTTCTATAACCTAATAATATAGGAGGTGAATTTATGACGGTTGAATTCCTCTTTGCCTTGCTTTGGATAGGTATAGCCATTGTACTGGGTATAGTAGAGGTGGAAACAGCACAGTTTGTATCCATATGGGGTGCGATAGGGGCGATTGTCACCGCTTTTCCCGCATATCTCGGAGTGAACTTTGAGGTGCAACTGCTTGTGTTTGCCATAACCACAGTCTTATTGCTCATTCTCACGAGGCCGTTTGTGTCTAAAATTGCAAAGCCGAAAGTCGTGCATACCAATGCAAAGATGGTGATAGGGTGTGTGGGCATTGTTACCGAGCAGATAGACAATGAAAGCGATCTCGGTAGAGCAACAGTAAACGGCATCAGCTGGACTGCAAGAGCGGAAAAAGACGATGTTTTAATCACACCATCAACCAAGGTGGAAGTCCTTGCGATTGAGGGCGTAAAACTTATAGTTAGACCAAAAATTTAATTGATTTGTAGGAGGAAGTAGTTCATGCCATTTGCATTTGTTACACTTGTAGCGATAATACTTATTTTAGCGGCGATTATTCTAATTTCAAGCATCAAATCCGTACCTCAAACATCCGAGTGGATTATAGAAAGGCTTGGCCCATACCATACCACATGGGAATCGGGACTGCATTTTAAAATGCCTTTTATCGACAAGATTAAAAAGAAAGTTTCACTAAAAGAGCAGGTGGTGGACTTCCCACCGCAGCCTGTTATTACAAAAGATAATGTTACCATGCAGATAGATACAGTGGTATTCTTTCAGGTGACCGACTCAAAGCTATTTACCTATGGGGTTGAGCGTCCTGTATCCGCAATTGAAAACCTCACTGCGACAACACTCAGAAACATCATCGGTGAGATGGTATTTGACCAAACGCTTACTTCAAGGGATACAATAAACCAAAATATCACCTCTATTTTAGATAGAGCTACTGATAAATGGGGTATTAAGGTAAACCGTGTAGAGCTTAAAAACATCATCCCTCCAAGCGAAATCCAAGATGCAATGGAAAAAGAGATGAAAGCTGAGCGTGAACGCCGTGCGATTATGCTTGAAGCACAGGGTAAAAAGGAAAGCCAGATCCTTATTGCGGAAGGTGAAAAGCAATCCTCCATCCTTAGAGCTGAAGCTGAAAAAGAAGCGGCAATTCTTCGTGCGGATGCTGTTAGAGAGCAAAAAATCAGAGAGTCCGAGGGTGAAAGCGAAGCTATTATGATGATACAGCAAGCCATGGCGGACAGTATCAAGCTACTAAACGAAGCACATCCTTCACAGTCGGTGCTCACACTAAAAAGCCTTGAGGCAATGGAAAAAGTTGCCGATGGTCAAGCTACAAAGATTATCATCCCAAGCGAACTGCAAAAAATGGGCGGACTTCTTTCCGTGGCAAACGAATTAGTTGAGAAATAATATAGATTTATATTAATCTAAATGCCCTATCCACTGTATATGGCTACTAATAAAAACAAAACTACCACTATCAAGAATGATGGTGGTAGTTTTTATTTTTGTGGAGGATATGC
>CAYJLI010000034.1:0-24193 GCA_964371155.1 uncultured Oscillospiraceae bacterium
TGTGAAGAAATACCCTTAAAAAATTATTGTCCGCTCAGAGTTCTAAATTCTGTCCACACTTTTACATGTGCTTCGTCCGCTTCTGCGCTGATATTTTGAATCATTTCTGTTTCGCTGTTAAACTCTGCTGGAATTGTTAAAAATGGTTTAAATTCATCAGCTATAAGTTCATCAGCCGCCATATTTGTGCAGTAATATCCAAGCCATTCAAAGCTTTGCTTACCTATTTCAGGGCGAAGAATAAAATCGATAAATGCATGAGCGGCATCGGAATTTGGAGCATTTACAGGTATAAACTGTACTATAAGTCCAAATCCAACTCCCTCAGTGGGGTATACTACCTCAAGCTCAGGATTTGCAAGCACTGCCATTGTCACCTGACTTGTGTACATTACTGCGGCAGAAACTTCACCCGAGATTATGTCGTCTTGCAGATTGTCATCCTTTATGAGCCTGATATTCGGTGCAAGCTCATTTAGCTTTGCGCCTGCCGCTTCTATTGTGGCGATGTCGGTGGTATTATAGCTCTCGCCCAACACTTTAAGCGCCATGCCGTTTATTACTCTGTAATTTCCTATTACAGCAAGATTGTCTTCCAAAGCAGGATTCCATAAATCAGCATAGCCGTTTATCTCTATGTCCACAGTTGCAGGGTTATATACTATGGTCTGAACACCTGCACCGTGAGGAACTGTGTATTTATCCTCGGGATCAAAGAATTGGCCTTGGTACATTGGGTTTACATTTGCTAAATTAGGGATTAGAGATTTATCAAGTTCCATTGCAAGACCTTCGGCTATTACAGTTTCACTGATATAATCGTCTGAAATTACAAGGTCGTAGTCGCCACCCTCGGCAGCTTGAAGACGTGATAGCATTGTTTCATTGGTATCAAAGCTTGAATAATTTACCTTGATGCCTGTTTCTTCGGTAAATGCGTCAAGAACCTCTTGTGGGAACATTCCCTCCCATGTAAAGAGATTTAGCTCCCCTGCATCTTGGGGTGCAGATGTGTCGTCCGCTGGTTCTGATGGCTGCTCGCTCTGGCTACATGCAGTCAAAAGACTGAGTGTTAAAGCTAAAGTAAGCGCCATGCATAATAGTTTTTTCATATATCTTCTCCTTTTTTTTGGCTTTTTATTCTCTCGAACATAAGCATTTTATTTATTGTAATTTGAGCGTGCTATAAGGTTGCTCAAAATAACAAGCAGTATGGTCGCCGCAAGCATTAGTGTGCACAGGGCGTTAATTTCGGGGGTTACACCCGTTCTAAGTTGGGTATATACTTTTATCGGAAGGGTGTTTACATTCACTCCGGTTACAAATAAGCTTATGATTACATCGTCAAAGCTCATCGCAAAACTAAGTAACATTCCACTCAAAATGGCTGGGAATAGTAGTGGGAATGTAATGTCGAAAAATGCACGTATTTCGCCCGCCCCTAAATCTTTTGAAGCCTCGACTAAGCTCTTATCCATACCCACAAGCCTTGCTTTTACAAGCATGTATATATATGGGATGCAAAAGGTAGTGTGGCCGATAATCAGTGTGGTCATTCCAAATGGCAGACCCAAAAGCGAGAAGAAAACCAAAAACACCATGGCTAAAATAATCTCGGGTATCATTATGGGCAGCATGGTAAGAAACTCTATTGGGCTTCGTGTTTTGGTCTTAATTTTTGTAAAACCCACCGCAGCAAGTGTGCCGATAACTGCCGCCGCAGTGCTTGAAGATGCCGCTAAAACTATGCTGTTTCGCAAAGCGATGAACATTTCTTCATCACTAAATAGCTCCCTATACCATTTAAGCGAAAATCCTCCCCAGATGCTTGAGATTTTACTTTCATTAAAAGAGTATATAATTACAAGCACTATGGGTAGATAGATAAGCAAAGTTACTACCGCCAAATATATATGGGAGAACTTTATTTTAGGGCTTTTTTCCCTTGAAACTACATTATTCATCACACTAAACCCTCCAAACTATCGCTTTTGGTTATACGCTTATAAAGCGAAATCAAAAGGGTGGTAAAGAGCATTAGCAAAACTGCAAGTGCTGCCGCAAATGGCCAGTTGTGGGCTTTTAATAGCTGGTCCTGTATTAGGCTACCAACTAATACTACTTTATTTCCACCGAGAATATCGGCAATAAAGAAGAGCCCCATACTCGGGATGAATGTAAGGATAATACCCGATAGCAGCCCCGGCATGGTGAGCTTTAGAGTTATGCTTAAAAAGGCTTGTGTGCGTGTTGCCCCAAGATTTCTTGCCGCTTCCACGAGATTCCAGTCCATCTTCTCTGCACTTGAATAAACGCTGAGTATCATAAACTGCAAGAGCGCATACACCATCCCAATAACTACGGCAGGATATGTATATAGGAGCTTTAGCGGTGCATCGGTTATGCCTAAAAACATCAGTGCACTGTCTAAAGTGCCGTTTGCTCTAAGGACAATTATCCACCCATAAAGCCTAATAAGGCTATTAGTCCAAAAGGGTATCATTATAAGCAGCATCATGAGCTTTTTGCCTTTGCTTGTGAGGCGTGCCATAAAATATCCGAAAGGGTATCCTATAAGCACAACAAAAAATGTACTGATAACTGCGAGTTTTAAAGATTCCGTGAAAGTATTTAGATATACGGGATCGAGTATATTTATATAACTTTTCGTGCTAAACTGATGTATTACACCCCAACTCTCGCTCGGTGTCATAAAGCTTATATATATCATATAAATTAGTGGCCCTGCTACAAAGATAAGCGTAAATAAATATAAGGGTAAAAGCATCAGCCAGAGGCTTTTAGATTTTTTAGTCAACGCTTTTTCACCCCTCTGCAATTTGTTTTTGCCCATGATTACTTTCAGACTTTGCCAAATTTACATCAACGGGTATCGCATGTTCTGCTTTCCATGTAAGACATAGTGTGCCACCAATATCTATATCGCTGTCTATTCCATGGCGGCTCACGATAATATCCACTCCACTCTCTGTTTGAAGCGAAAGCCTGAGCTGGCCGCCTGTAAACATCTTTTCACTTACTACGGCAACTAAATCGCATGCACGATCCCTCACCTTAAATCCGATGTTTTCACTGCGCACCGCAAGGCGGACATTTTCCCCTATCTCAAACTGGTGTGAGGAGGTTATAGCATTGACAACACCATCCTTACAGGCTACCTTCATGGTGCCCTCATCACTATTAATGCTTTCAACTACCCCCTCAAACAAATTAGAACTGCCGACAAAACTTGCCACAAATGATGTTTCGGGTTTATCATAAATGTCGGTAGGGGTGCCTATTTGTTCAAATCTTCCCTCACGCATAATTGCTATGCGACTTGACATATTAAGTGCTTCTTCTTGATCGTGCGTAATATAAATAAATGTAATTCCAAGCTGTTTTTGCAGGCGTTTTAACTCTGTTTGCATCTGTCTGCGAAGCTGTAAATCCAAAGCTCCAAGGGGCTCATCTAAAAGCAGTAGCTTTGGCTTGCTCACTATACTTCTTGCTATTGCCACCCTTTGGCGTTGACCGCCTGAGAGCTCGGACGGCATTCTTTTTTCATAGCCCTCTAAACGCACTAAAGATAGTGCATGCCCCACTGCACTCTGCATTTCTTCCTTGGTCGCCTTTTTTAGTTTTAAGCTGTAAGCGATATTCGCCGCCACATTCATATGGGGAAAAAGGGCATAGTTTTGAAAGACCATGCTCATATCACGCTTATTGGCAGGCCGCTCGGTAATATCTTCCCCTTGCAATAGCACTGTACCGCAGTCGGGCGTTTCAAGTCCTGCTAAAATACGAAGCAGGGTGGTTTTTCCGCAGCCACTCGAACCAAGTAAGGTTATAAACTCACCCGCCCTTACCTCGAGATTTATATTATCAAGTACACGGGCTGTTGCAAAGCTTTTGCTGATATTTTTTATTTCTAAGATATTCTCTTTTATATTTTGCATATTTATTTAATGCTCCTGTTATTTTAATCAGATAAGCTCCACTTGCGTATTGGATAAAATTAAAACTTGTATAGGTTTTTAAGTAGTAATAATAAAAATTGCTCCACAATAGCTTTATGTAGAGCACGAAAATTCTATCTTATCTCCCTATTATACAAATTCCTAATTACATTTTAATAAATTATTCCAAAAAAGTAAATATGTTTTTTATATTTTATACTACTATCTTATATGAGTTAACGCATATTGATGGGATTTAGATGTATAAATAGTCTATTTTTTATCATATTATTGTAAAATGTGAAGAAATTCATACCGCTCTCCCCACTGTATGCGGGGAGGGCGGTATGAATTTTATCTAATGATATTATTTGTGATGCTATCTGCATTATAATAAGTTGATTGTATATATCTTTTTCAGGGTGAGTACCTCCCTGAAATCATTCTCGTTCATAGGTCTTGCAAAGTAGTAGCCCTGCGCATACTCGCACCCTATATCTCTTAACCATATCGCCTGTGCAGCAGTTTCCACGCCTTCTGCTACAACCTGCATATTTAGATGCTTTGCCATGTTTACTACATCAGTAACAACAACTGTGCTTTTTGCACCCTGTCCTTTGAGGTCGAAGAATGCCTTATCGAGCTTTAATACATCTGCCTCAATGGCAGAAAGCCTATTAAGCGAGGATACTCCTGCACCGAAATCGTCAATCGAGATTGCAAATCCACTTGCTTTAAACATCTTAACCACAGCAAGAAATTGTTCCACATTTCTTTCAACAGCACTTTCAGTAATCTCAAGCTCTATCTCTTCGGGATTGATTCCATATTTTTCAAGAATATTATTTACACGGGGTATAATATTGTCCGCAAGTATTGTATGCGCAGATAAATTCACTGAAATGCGGGGTATCTGCATTTTCCTATCATTTTCTTTAATGAATTTGCAAACTTCTTCTAAAACATACATATCTAAATACGAAATAAAACCATTTTCTTCAAACACCGGAATGAATTCATCGGGATATATTTTTTCGCCAAGCCTTGGTGTCCAACGCACAAGTGCCTCAGCACCGCCGACTTTTAAGGTGCTAAAATCAATCTTAGGCTGATACTCAACACTAAATTCTCGCTCCTTCAGTGCCTGCTCCATGCGGAAAGTGATGTTGATTTTGTTTTCATATTTCTTACGCATGTTATCATCAAATGTTGTAAATGTAGTATTATGTGTATTTTTACTTGCAACTCTTGCATTGTCCGCTTGCCCTATGAGTGAAGTTGCTTTTACCTTTACATCATTTGCAATAACATTACCAAACGCCATAGATATTTTGTATTTTTGGCTTATTGTATCCTCGATTGCTGGTAGTATATAGTTGCCATAAAGCAGGCGTATTTCCCCACCATCATCTACACGCCTAAATATCAAGAATTGGTCGCCGGTTCTCCTGCTGACTATTGCCGAGGTGTTTTCTAATGCTTTTTTAAGTGCCTCTGCAACAGCTACTATAACACTTGTCCCTCTATCGGTACTGAAATGGGTATTAATGGTCTTAAACATATTGATATCAAAAGATATCATCTCATATTCTCCGGGTTTTGCATCCTCTAATTTTTCTTCAACGGCTTCCCTAAACCTTTGAATTGCAGTAAGCCCAGTAAGTGGGTCTGTGTTGTAAGATTGTATAAGGGCTTCTCTTTTACCGATTTGCTCCCTGTAATACAGTGCTATAAATGCTGCGATTGTAATAGCAACTACCATACCGAAATAGTACCAGTTGTGTATTAAAAACTCCCAAAATCCGGTTTCATTGCTTGGAAGAGCGTCGTTTGCATTGGTTTCTATTATTTCTCTGTACTCTTGCTCTGAAAATTTGTCCGCCATAACATTAAATATTGGCACATATTCATCCGCAATATCATCATTTATTAAAAACTGCATTGGTACCGTGGTGTCGGTATGAATAGTTGATGTGAATAAATCATCAAGGTATATTTGGGTGTATGTAACCGCACTTTCGGTGCAGATAAGCATATCCGTCTCCCCTGCTGCAAAGCTATCAAGGAGCTCGTGCCAATCGGTGTAGAAAACAAATTCTATGCTCGGGGCAACATCTAAGTAATCATCAAAATCAACTGTCTGGTATGGCAATGATGCTATCTTAACATTGGACATAAATATTTCGTGCGATGCGGTTGTATCTAAAATATTATTGTTTATTACCGCATATAGCGGGATTTCATAAAACGGCTCACTAAACGAGTAGTTTTCATATTCACCTGATTCATTACCATAAAGTGTGAGAAGTATATCAAAATCTTTGTAACTATCCTGCGTGTCGGCAATGCTATATGGGTGATAATTCACTTCAAATCCATAGTAATCTGCATATTTTTGTAAAACATCCACCATCACGCCGTCCGCTTGCCCTGCATCATTTGTGTAGGATATCGGAGAAAACCCTGTGACATATCCCACTTCCAGTGGCCTGCGATTCAATATTTCAGTTTCTCTGATTGTAAGACCCCGGTGGCTGATTTCTATATTATCCGAAAGATATTTTTCTTCAAGCTCCATGAAGAAATTCCCCTCTGTATAGATAACCTCTAAGTATACCTCATTTATCATGTCCATGAGCTCTGTATTTTCCAAATTTGTTATTAAGTATAAATTATATACACCAAGATTTAATATATTATTTAAATCATGGGAGGAAGGGTCCTCGGAATATGTTATGAATAAATCAGCTTCTTGCTCCATGTATGTTTCGGTTTCGCCATAAAGATAATTTACACTAATATTATTCTCTTCGCAAAATTTATCGAGTACATCCACTCCTATATTTTCATCATAAACAGCTACGGTTTTCCCATCAATAGCTGCTGCATCCGCATAACGAATACTCATATCGGGCGACATAAGCGCAATATATGTTTTTGTATATGCGGTTTCGGAATAATGTACCAGCTCTCTTCTTTCGTCGCTTCGTGTATTAAATCCACCAACATCTACATAACCACTTCTAACAGCTTCTATCATACTATCAGCAATTGGCACAAATTCAAATTGCAGACCGCTTCTCTCGGATATTTTTGCAAAAACTTCATATCCATAACCTTTGTTGTTTTTACTATCAATATCTACAATCATATCGTCAAAGGCCGAATAGTAGCCCACTCGTATAGGCTCGGTATATGCAATTGGAGTTACAGCTGTATTAGTGTCAGCTTCTGCTTTTAGGGTGGAGAAAGGCGTTAAAATCGTTATCACCATACATAGAATTATGCCAATACATAGGGGCTTTTTCATTTTGATATCCTCCTTAGTTGATCTGTTACTGCGTGCATAGGTAGAATTGTAATAGATCGCAAGTATAGCTTTGTGTTAATGAATTGGTAAATATTGCATAATTTTTCTAATGTTTACACAATTATTTTAGTATATTATAGCGAATTTTGTCGAGTAAGTCAATATAATTGTGCAAATTTCACTGTGTAACATTTTTTATCACAAAACATATGAGGGAAAGTACTCTTTTCTTCATAACCCACCTCTGATTATTCTTAAAATAATCAGAGGTGGGAGGGTATTATTATAAAATATATGCTTGCATCCATATTTAAACTAAAAAAAGATGGGTAGTATACAGCTTTCGCTGATTATACCATCCATCTTATCATTTATTTTATTCTCTTTTTCTAAAAGTTTGCCTACTATAAGTATTATGTTATGTTGTGCATTTATTCCTCGGAAATTTTCTCCACATCCACCTGTCTGATACGCATATCATCCATGACTTTAATTGTCACCTTAAGGTTTTTGTAATTAAAGCTTTCTTCCACTTCGGGAATGTGTTTTAGCATTTCCAGTGCCCAGCCACTAACAGAATTATACTCACTTTCAAAGTTTTTATCCTCTATTTCAAGCTCTTCAAATAAGTCGTAGATATTCATATCCCCGTTTACTGAATAGTAGTTTGGTGCTATTTGTAGGAATTTATTATCTGCATCCTCATCTTCATCCCAAATCTCGCCCACAAGCTCTTCGAGTACATCTTCCATAGTTACTATACCAAGTGTGCCGCCGTAGTCGTCACGCACTATTGCGATATGGCTTTTTTGCTTTTTAAATTCCGTGAGCAGACTGCTTATTCTTTTAGTTTTGTGCACATAGACAGGCTTATGTAGATACTTTCTAAGCTCCACTTCCTGCCCTGCTATAACCGCTTCTAAAATCTCCCTCGTCATAAGTATTCCTATGATGTTATCAAGATTTTTTTCATATACCGGCATACGGCTAAATCCTTCGGCAATCACCGTGCTAATAATTTCATCAATTGGGTCGTCAGCATCTATTGCAGAGACATCCACCCTGTGTGTTAGCACTTCCTGCACTGTTGTATCATCAAACTCTAAAGCGGACTGCACAAGTTCGCTCTCCTGCTCGTTTAGCACACCCTCTTCTTCAATTGTTTCTATAATATACATGAGCTCTTGCTCTGTCACCGAAGGGCTATTTTCCCCTTTATTCATATATTTGCTCATCAAATCTTTTAGTTTGATAAAGAAAAACACTATCGGCGAGAGTATTTTGATTAGAAACTTTAAAATACCCGCAGTTGCCAGTGCAACCTGTTCACTATTTTCTTTAGCATAACTTTTTGGAAGTATCTCACCAAAAATAAGCACAAAAACAGTCGTCACACCTGTCGCTATTGCCACACCACTTGCGCCGAATATATCGGTTGCAAGTATTGTAGCAATCGAAGCTGTGGAAATATTCACCACATTATTTCCTACAAGTATTGTAGATAGAGCCTTATCGAAGTTCTCAGCAATTTCCAGTGCTGTTTCCGCCCTCTTCATACCGTTTTCGGCATAATTTTTGAGCCTCAGCTTATTCACCGAGGAAAAAGCAGTTTCAATTCCTGAGAAAAATGCAGAGCAGAGTATGAGTATTATGAGTACAACATACATTATCGGACCATCGCCCAAAGCGTATCACTCCTAATATAAATAAATTTAGATATAATTCATTGTTAATAAAAACTTATACTGCACACTTTTTCATATTTTCCATCCATTTATTCGGGTAGGTGGATATGCAAAAGGCGGGGATTAATCTTTATTAGAACAAATTACATTGATCATTTTGGTTGTTTATTTTAAACACAGGCTGTCATATCATTTTAGCAACTTGATAAACTATATACTATTTACAGTTTTGCCCCCGCCATAGGCGGGGGTAAAATTATAAAGTAAAGTTAATTTATGTGTTTTGCCATTGATGACAGTCCTATTTCCGCTATTAGTCTTTGCGTTTTTTAGCTTCAACTGCTGCTAAAGCGTCTTTTCTGGACAGATTAATTCTGCCTTGGTCATCTATTTCTGTAACCTTAACTAAGATTTCATCTCCGATGTTTACTACATCCTCAACCTTAGCTACACGCTCTTCAGCAAGCTTGGATATATGCACAAGTCCTTCTTTGCCCGGTGCAATTTCAACGAATGCGCCGAAGTTCATAAGTCTTGTAACTTTACCTTTGTAGATAGCGCCTACTTCAGGGTCTTTTGCAATGGTTTCGATAATCATTACAGCACGTCTTGTGTTTTCAATGTCGATACCTGATACAAACACCTTGCCATCGTCTTCGATATCAATCTTAACTCCGCAGTCAGCACTGATTTTCTGTATTACCTTACCGCCCGAGCCGATTACTTCTCTGATTTTGTCTGGGTGGATTGTTAGTGTTAGCATCTTAGGTGCGTATTTAGAGAGCTCTTCCCTTGTCTGTGGTATAGCCTTTAGCATAACATCATCTAAGATGTGAAGTCTTGCTTTGCGGCATTTTTCTAAAGCTTCTCTGATTATTTCAAGTGTTAAACCATCGTTTTTAATATCAACTTGTATAGCTGTGATACCTGTGTGTGTACCGCCCACTTTAAAGTCCATGTCGCCGAAGAAATCTTCAAGGCCTTGGATATCGAGCATTGTCATCCATCTGTCGCCCTCTGTGATAAGGCCACAGGAGATACCTGCAACAGGTGCTTTAATTGGTACACCTGCATCCATTAGTGCAAGTGTGGAACCACAAATTGCACCCTGTGAAGTAGAACCGTTTGAGGATAATACTTCGGAAACAAGTCTGAATGAGTATGGGAATTCTTCAACAGGAGGGATTACGGGCTCAAGCGCTCTTTCTGCAAGTGCACCATGTCCTATTTCTCTTCTGCCAGGGCCCCTTGAAGGTCTTGTTTCACCTACTGAGTAGGAGGGGAAATTGTAGTGGTGCATATAGCGTTTGCTTGTTTCTTCGTCAATGCCGTCGAGAAGCTGTGCTTCACGCATTGCGCCAAGTGTTGCTATTGTGAGAACCTGTGTCTGTCCTCTTGTGAACATACCCGAACCATGAACACGAGGAATCAGTGCAACTTCTGCATCAAGTGGTCTGATTTCGTCCATTCCTCTGCCATCCACACGCTTGCCTTCGTCGAGTAGCCATCTTCTAACAATATATTTTTGAAGTTTGTAGATGCACTCGTCTATTTCAGAGCCTCTTTCTGGGTAAACTTCATCAAATTTTTCATGAATTTCTGTAATTACAGGGGATAGTCTTGCATCTCTCTCGTTTTTATCGTCGGTATCAAGAGAAGCCTTAACTTTTTCGGAAGCAAATTCTTTTATAGCTTCAAACATTTCAGGGTCAACTTGTTTTGACTCGAATGTGAATTTTTCTTTGCCTATTTCAGCCTGTACACCCTTGATGAAAGTAACCATTTTTTTGATTTCTTCATGTCCGAGCTCGATGGCTTTCATCATCACTTCTTCGTCCACTTCTTCTGCACCGCACTCAATCATGCATACCTTTTCACCAGTACCTGCAACTATTAAGCTTAGTTTAGAAGCTGCTCTTTGTTCAGCATTTGGGTTAACGATAATTTCGCCGTCAACATAACCCACATTTACACCTGCAAGAGGGCCATTCCATGGGATGTCGGATATTGAAAGTGCGAAAGATGTACCAACCATGCCTGCAATTTCAGGTGAATGGTCTTGGTCGGTGGACATAACTGTCATAACTACCGAGCAATCGTTTCTCATGTCGGAGGGGAATAGTGGGCGGATTGGTCTGTCTACCACACGGGAAGCAAGCACTGCTTTTTCAGATGGTCTACCTTCTCTTTTTAGGAAAGAGCCTGGGATTTTACCTGCAGCGTATAGCTTTTCTTCAAAATCAACTGAGAGTGGGAAGAAATCTATCCCATCCCTTGGTTTTTGTGAAGCGGTTACATTAACAAGCACTGTTGTTTCGCCGTAACGAACTAAGCAGGAAGCATTGGAAAGACCGCACATTTTACCTGTTTCAAACTGGATTTTTTCACCTGCGAAGGTGGTTTCAAAGACTTTAAAATTTTCAAACATAATTTTTCTCCTTTATTTTGTTGTTTGATTTCCAAACTTTTTTCGGCTAAGGAGGCTTTTTAGCAATAAAATCTTTGCCCGATGCTCGGACAAACAGTTCACTGCTAATATAGCTCCCTCTGCCTTTATTTGATGGTTTTTGTCGCAAAAAATATTATTACAAAAACCTAACCGATAGTTTGAAAGGCAGGTGTACAATCACCTGCCTTTTAAAACAATAATTACTTACGCAGACCGAGCTTCGCGATTACTGCACGGTAACGCGCAATATCTTTCTTCATAAGGTAGTTTAGTAGATTTCTTCTTCTACCTACCATCTTTAGAAGACCTCTTCTTGAGTGGTGGTCTTTTTTGTGAGTTTTCAGGTGACCTGTAAGGTCGTTAATTCTCTTTGTGAGAATTGCAATCTGCACTTCGGGTGAACCAGTGTCGCCCTCATGTGTTTTGTTGTCTTGGATAACTTGGTTTTTTTCTTCTTTTAGTAACATTTCCTATCACCTCATAATTTATTTATACGCCACAATCTCAGTAAAGGGAGGGTGATACCCCATAAAAGGGCAATATCCCAAAACCGTGAATATGGTCATACCATTTGCAATTATATCATAGTATTTCCGCTTTGTAAATAGATATTTACTCCCTTATAAGCGAAATTTCATCATCTTTTATCGCAATTTTTATACTTTTTGGCGGATTGTCCATACTGCTCACTAATATCATGCAGATATCGTCTTCAATCTGCTTGCGTATTAGCCTTCTTATTGCCCTTGCACCATTTTTATCGCCATGGGATTTTTCCGCTAAGTATTTGGTAACTTCGCTGTCCCAGCTAAATGTCACTTCTTTTTCAGCAAGTGGCTCTACGAGCTCATTTAGCATTAGTCCTGCAATGTCGGCATAATTTTCCTTAGTGAGTGGTGTAAATACCACTATTTCATCAACACGTGCAATAAATTCGGGGCGCAAGAAATCATTTAGTGCCTTAATGGCCTTATCCTTAGCCATTTTATATGGCTGTTTATCAAAGCCGAGTGCATTTTCTCTTATATTGCTACCCGCATTTGAGGTCATTACAATTACAGTATTTTCAAAGGAAACCACTCTGCCATGTGCATCGGTAATTCTGCCCTCGTCTAAAATTTGAAGTAGAATATTTAGCACATCGGGATGAGCTTTTTCAATCTCATCGAAAAGCACTACTGAATAGGGCTTTCTTCTCACTTTTTCGGTTAGCTGTCCTGCTTCATCGTAGCCTACATACCCCGGAGGTGAGCCAACTATCCTTGAAACGGAATGCTTCTCCATAAATTCCGACATATCCAGACGAATAAGTGGGTCGGCACTATCGAAAAGCTCTTTTGCAAGCACTTTTACAAGCTCGGTTTTACCCACACCCGTTGGCCCTACGAAGATGAATGATGCCGGTCTTGCCCTGCCTGTTATCTGCACCCTTGAGCGGAGAACTGCTTTAGATACAAGCTCCACCGCTTCATCCTGCCCGATAACCTTTTCTTTTAAAAGCTTATCGAGTCCCGCCACTCTTGCCATTTCGCTTTCCCTTATCTTGCTTGCGGGTATTCCCGTCCAAAGCTCAATAACTTTAGCTAAGTCATCAAGGGTAACTGCTCTCCCAAGTGCTGCAGGCTCTATCTCTTTTAGCTTGGCTTCTATATAGATTTTGTCCGCCTTTAATTTGGCAAGGCGTTCGTAGTCGCTGTCGTTTTGCGGCTGGATTGTTTCTGTCTGCTCTACGATGTTTTTAAGCTGTTTGTTTAAATTGTCAAGCTCGAATAAATCAGTGTTTTCAAGTGCTGAGCAGGAGCAGGCTTCGTCCATTAAATCTATTGCCTTATCGGGGAGAAATCTATCGTTTATATATCTCTCACTCATAACTGCAATTCGCCTTGTTATATCATTACTTATTGTAACTCTGTGGTATTTCTCGTAGTATCCCTTAATACCCAAAAGCACATTGATGGTGTCCTCTATTGAAGGTTCATTTATCGTTACAGGTTGGAAACGCCTTTCGAGTGCCGCATCTTTTTCGATATGTTTTCTATATTCATTAAATGTAGTTGCACCTATAACCTGTATTTCCCCTCTGGAAAGTGCTGGTTTTAGGATATTTGCCGCATTCATTGAGCCTTCTGAGTCACCTGTGCCCACTAAATTATGCACTTCGTCTATGAATAAAATGATGTTGCCATCCGCTTTTACTTCTTCAACCAAGCCTTTTACACGGCTTTCAAACTGCCCTCTAAACTGAGTGCCTGCCACAAGTGCGGTTAAATCGAGCATGAAAAGCTCTTTTTCTGCAAGTCGTGGTGGAACATTTCCCTCGGCAAGCCTAATAGCTATGCCCTCGGCAACCGCAGTTTTACCCACGCCCGGCTCGCCTATTAAGCAGGGATTGTTCTTTGTGCGCCTATTTAGTATCTGCATTACACGGTATATTTCGCTATCCCTACCAATAATTCTATCGAGATTGCCATCCCTTGCTTTTTTGGTGAGGTTTTCACAGTATACATCTAAATGCTTTCTCTTCTTTTTGTCCTTCTTTTCACTGTGGCTCTCTTTTGGAGGCTTGTAATTATCCGAGGAATAGTTACTTTTGCTAAGCCCTTCTTTTTCACCGGACTCTCCAAAGAGATTTTGTAAAAATGGAAAAGGTTGTGCTCCACCCATCTCAAAATCGTCTCCGTCACTCTGCATGATTTCGAGCATTTGATTGTTCATCGCTTCTATATCGTCATCGGATATTCCCATTTTATCCACTAATTCTTTCACTTGCGGAATATTAAGTTCTTTTGCGCATTGTAAGCAAAGCCCCTCATTTATTGTTTCTCCATTTTCTATTCTGCTCATAAAGAGCACTGCCATTCGTTTTTTACAACGAGCACACACCATGTTCATAAACAGGAACACCCCTTTCAGTTCAAGTTAAGATGGAAATCTGTTAATACTTATTTTACTTTTCCATCATTAAGTATATCACAGTAAAATGTCGTATTTGAAAAATAAACGGTGAATTTTTTACATTTATTTTACCTTAATTAAGATATTAGCATTATTGAGTTAAAAAAACAAGACTCTTTATGTTTTGGCATTTTCACACTTGTCACAAAATGACGATAGTGGTAGCAATATAATAGCCACTTAGATGGATATAGTCATGCCATAAATTGTTGCATAGATATCCCTGCCGATGTCATATATCACCGAAACATCTGCAAAGCTTATCAGTGTCTTTAATAGATATGTCCCCTCAACGGTGTAAGGAGTTAGGAAAGAAATACTTCCTCCGCTAACCACTGCAATAACTGACATGATATTTGCAAGTACAAATATTACTATCACACCGCCTGCAAATCCCACTATGCCGCCTAAAAATGCATTTAAGCTCCCAACTATCGGCACAAATTTAATTAATTTAGAAGCATTTGCAATTATGCCAAAGATAATTATGCCAAGAATAAATATTATTATCATTAGAGCTGTGCTCATTATATTTACTACTATTGGTCTGAGAATATTATCTGTGAGATATACCGCCACCGACTGTGCCGAGGAGATTATATCGTTTGGTAAAATGCTTCCCACATCACCTATCTGCGTCCTAATAATATCCGATAAGAAATTTGGTAGGCTATTTAATGCTTCGTTTACCGCCATTGCCATACCTTGCTCGGGAACACCTGAAAGTGCTTCTTCCACCTGTGATAACACCATGTCCCTTACCATGGAATCAAACACAAAATCCGATATTATTCTGCTTAAAAACACTGCCGCCAAAATGCTGATAATAAACCCTGCAAATGATATAAGCGTGTGGGCAAATCCTCTATGCTTACCCACAAGGGTGAATATCAGCACGACTGCCACTAAAAATACATCGAGTAAAATCGAGGTAGTATTCATATAAATGCTCCATTCCGCCGCTCAGTGTCGGCACAAAATAATAAATTTGCTTAGCTCTTACCTCATTGAGCAGAGGAATGATAAGAGCAGCACATAAGGGCGGCAATCGCCCTGTGCATCGCCCCTGCGAGGAGTAGTTTCAGACTTGTTTTAAACTATCACTCCACTTAGTCGCTCAGGTCGGTACAAAATAATAATTTATCGCAAACGGCGATTATTAGATGAGCTTTTTAGCTCATCCGATGTGAATATATATGCGTGGGTGTGCTGTAATATAAGTCCCTATCTATTATTACTGCTTTTTTGCCAAGCTCGGTTTGAATAGTCTCAGTTTTTTCTAAATCATCGGAGTATATTACTATTTCATTTTCACAGACCACATACATTCCATCTTCGTAAACGCTTATCATGCTAATTTCATCAAAAGCTTTTGTATCAAATACCGGATTTGCGTCTTCGTCCAATAGATAAGCTGTTATGCTTTGCGAAGCCGAATAATCAGTAAGTGCCACTGCGATATTATCAGCTGATTCAATATCGTATGAATATAGGTTTTTATTATCAAATTCATACTCGTTCAAACTGAAATTTGATATATCAATGCTTCTTACAGCATTATCACTTATAAACACTGCTACTCCATCTTTAAAATCAGTTTCCAGTATCATTTCATCACTGTATTCACCTTTAAAGAGCTCGCTTCCATCAAATATATCAAAAATATGGATGTATGAGGTAATTATGCCGTCAATACTGTTTACCGAGGCGGCAATTACTTTGCTATTGTCGGGAGAAATTGATAAATCGGTTATTACGCTCGAAGCGCTCGACCATCTAAACTGTCTGTCATATCCCTGCATAGAATTTTGCTTGTATATGGTTAGTGAGCCTTGGTAATCCTCCGATTGTGTAGCTGTCCCAAACACTCCACCGTTTACTATATCCATATCTATTATGGGTTTATCCGTTGTATGAATATGCTCAATCCCAGAAGTGTTTATAATTTTTATCATATTTCCACCTCTTTGGGATAGAAGCAGTTCATTATCCGCACAGGCTATGAATGGGCTGCTTAGCCCGTGCTGTTCGCTCACCATTGCATAGGCGGAGGAATTGTAGATGTACAAATTCGTTTCAGTCAAAAGCACTGGGCTATCAGAAATTTCATCCATGGATAAAACTTCGTCGGCAGGAAGCTCAAGTGGATAACCCGAGCCGCTGTTCATCTGTGAGAAGAAATTATTTATGTAAGCTATAATATTTACATCGCCGAAATTTCTCCATAAAAGCACTCCTGAAACAATTATCGCACCCAAAAGAGAAATGCTGATTATTCTGCCTTTTAGCCTGCTTTTTTTTCTGCGTCTTCGTATCTCTTCAAAATCTGTGAGTTCTCCCACAACTTCACCCCCAAACTAAGTCTATTTAAGCCATGGAGCAGTTTCATAATATACTTTATCCAAATACAGTCCACAAGCGGGAGCCGTGCGCCCTGCTTTATTTCTGTCCCTGCATTTAATTATTTCAGAAATATTTTCAGGGTCAATCATTCCCTGTGATGCGTCCACTATTGTGCCTGCCATAATCCTTACCATATTGTAGAGAAAGCCATCCCCCTCCACAAAAAAGCATATCATATCGCCATCCCTTATCACTTTAGCAGAGTATATAGTCCGCTCAAAATCGGTTATGCTACTTCCTGCCCTACAAAAAGAGGTGAAGTCGTGCTTACCGATAAACTTCTTTGCCACTCTATCAGCTATTTTTTCATCAATATGGTACTTAAACTCCATTGCCCTGCCGTGTAAAAACGGGTTGCGGATTTCGCTATTGTGTATTTTATACTGGTAGCGTTTGCCGATGCAGTTATACCTTGCGTGAAAGTCTTCTTCCACCTTTTTAACTTCAGTAACCACCACATCGAATGGCAGGTTTATATTCATTCCTTTGATAATCCCTGCACAGGGTATCTCTTTATCGCATTTCATTGAGATGTAAAATTCATTTGCATGCACGCCTGAGTCGGTGCGGGAACATCCCTTTATGTCATATCTTTTACCAAAGATTATTTCTATCGCATTTTGGAAAACTTCCGCAATGGTAATGCCATTTTTTTGCACCTGAAAACCTTTGTAATTACTGCCGTCATAGGCAATTTTAAATAGATAATTATTCATAGCTAAAACACCGAAGGGAATATATAATTTAGCGCCACTACCCCTGCCGACCAAATGATTATCAGCACAGCCGATATATAGTCCACAGCAGTGAGCTTTAGTATTTTCATCCTTGTTCTGCCCTCGCCACCTCTGTAACATCTACATTCCATTGCAAGTGCAAGCTCGTCCGCTCTGCGAAATGAAGATACAAATAGTGGTATTAGGATCGGGATTAATGCCTTTGCCCTCTGCATTAGGTTTCCGCTTTCCATGTCCGCCCCTCTTGCCTTTTGTGCGGACATAATTTTATCGGTTTCCTCTATTAGTGTGGGAATAAACCTCAGCGCAATGGTCATCATCATCGCAAGTTCATGCACCGGGGCATTTATCTTTTTAAGCGGTGAGAGGAGCCTTTCTATTCCGTCGGTCAATGCTATTGGTGAGGTTGTGTATGTTAAAAGTGAGCTTCCTGCAATTAGGCAAATTATACGCACTGCCATCATTGCGGAGATTAAAAGCCCGTCGGTGGTAATCTTTATAATCCAAAATGAAAATAGCACCCTACCGGAGGATACAAAAAACATATTGAGTACCGCCGTGAAAATAACTATCGGAAGTACAGGCTTTAAGCTCTTTGCAATCATTTTAATCGGTATTTTTGATATTAGATAGCAGAGCAGTGCCGCCACTATCCCCACACCTACTCCGTAGAGATTTTGTGCCACGAAAAGCATTACTATATACACTAAGGTAAGAATTATCTTCATCCTTGGGTCCATTTTATGAAGTGGCGATTCACCTGGAAAGTACTGCCCTATTGTGATGTCTTTAAGCATTAAATCGCTCCTTTATTACCTTTTGTTTATAGCAGATAGTATTTCCGCCTTTGCCTGCTCTACACTGAAAATATTGGTCTTTACATCAAGCCCTCTATTTTTTAGCATCTGCATAACCCTTGTTATCTGTGGCACTGCAAGTCCCATTTCTTCAATTTCAGCAGATTTTTTAAACACTTCGCTCACCTCACCATAGGTAAACACTTTGCTTTCATTCATCACAAGTACCTTTTCGGTATGGTTTGCGATATCTTCCATGCTGTGTGAAACTATGATTACAGTATTGCCTTTATTTTTGTGATAATCCTTAATAAGCTTAAATATTTGCTCCCTGCCAGCAGGGTCAAGTCCTGCGGTGGGTTCATCTAAAATTAGCACCGAGGGCTCCATTGCAATTACCCCAGCAATTGCCACTCTGCGTTTTTGCCCACCCGAGAGCTCAAAAGGTGATTTTGCAAGCAGTGCTTCGTCAATCCCTACCGCTTCTGCCGATTGCCTTACACGCCTATCTATCTCACTTTCACTAAGCCCCATATTTGTAGGGCCGTATGCTATGTCCTTATATACAGTTTCTTCAAAAAGCTGGTACTCGGGATACTGAAAAACAAGCCCCACTTTAAATCTAAACTGCCTTATATCACTTTTGTCCGCCCACATATCTTCGCCGTCAATGTATATCTTGCCGTCAGTAGGTTTTAAAAGCCCATTAAAATGCTGTATTAGGGTGGATTTTCCCGAGCCTGTATGCCCGATTAGTCCCACCATTTCACCCTGCTCTATCTCAATATTTATATCCCTTATTGCCGCCTTTTCAAAAGGTGTCCCCTTAGAATATATGTGGGATAGATTTTCGGTTTTTACTGCAAACATCTTTTACCCCCGAATAGTTTTAATTAATAAGTAATATTAAAAAGCTTTCCGCTCACTTTGGTGAATGCATAAAGGTATCACCTTAGTAAACAATGATTTTTCTAAACAATCAAATAAAACTTTTAATTTATAGTGAAGCCGCAGATTAGCTTTTCCACTTTTACTTATTTACTTATATAAGTCCCATCACCGCATTTACGCAGTCTTCTTCAGTGATTATTTCATCCGATAAAATACATCCTGCTTTTTTAAGCTCGTATATTAGCTCAGTAGTCTGCGGTACATCAAGACCCACCTTTTTTAGTATGCTTATGTGCGAAAACACCTTGCTTGGGATGTCGTCGAGTATTATCTCTCCTGCATCCATCACAACAACCCTATCGCATACCGCCGCCTCGTCCATATAGTGGGTAATAGTTACTACTGTTATTCCATATTCTTCTCTAAGCTGTTTTATTGTGCGCATTACTTCCCTGCGTCCTCTTGGGTCAAGCATTGCAGTGGGCTCATCAAGCACTATGCATTTAGGTCGCATTGCTATAATTCCAGCAATGGCAATCCTCTGCTTTTGTCCACCCGAGAGCAGATGTGGTGCATGGGTGCGGTATTCATACATACCAACGCTTTTGAGCGCTTCATCCACCCTTTTGCGAATTTCTGTGGGCTCTACACCCATATTCTCCAGTGCAAATGCCACATCTTCTTCTACAATGGTCGCTACAATTTGGTTATCTGGGTTTTGGAAAACCATTCCCACCGTGCTTCTTATATCATAGAGTTTATTTTCGTCCTTGGTGTTCATCTCAAGCACTATGCAGTCCCCAGTTTGTGGCATTAAAATTGCATTAAAATGCTTGGCTAAGGTGGATTTGCCTGAGCCATTATGCCCTAAAATAGCGGTGATTTCACCTTCGTTTATCGAAAGATTGAGGTCTTTAAAGACAATATTGTTTTTACCCTCTTCTTCACGATAGAAAAAACTGAGATTTTGTGCCTTTATTATTTCGCTCACCTATTCTTTGCCCCTTTCCAGATAGCTGTACTGCCGCATGGCAATATGTAACCGCTCTCCTTTACAGGAAGACCAATTTCAGAAGAGGAAACCTCGCCACCATGCTCCTTTGCTATCGTGACTCCAAGCAGGTACTCCATAACCGAGGCGCTAAGCCCCGTGGTATAAGAGTTAAGCAGTAAAAAGAGTGAGTCCTCCCTTAACAGCTTACTGCAAAGCTCTGCTAAATTATACACTTGATCTTCAAGCTTCCACACTTCTCCGCCTGGGCCTCTGCCGTATGAGGGTGGGTCCATGATTATGCCATCATATGTGTTTCCCCTGCGGATTTCACGCTCGATAAATTTAACACAATCGTCCACAATCCAGCGAATAGGTCGCTCGGAAAGCCCTGAGAGTGCCGCATTATCCCTTGCCCATGCAACCATCCCTTTGCTCGCATCGACATGGCAAACATTTGCGCCTGCCGCCGCACAGGCGAGTGTAGCTCCACCCGTGTATGCGAAGAGATTTAGTATTTTTACAGGCTTTTTTGCTTCTCTAATGCAGTCCGCCATATAATCCCAGTTTACCGCCTGCTCGGGGAATAGCCCTGTGTGCTTAAATCCTGTGGGGCGAATGTGAAACTTTAGCTCACCATAGCTAATTTGCCACTGCTTTTTAAGCATTTCGGGCTTGTCCCAGCTTCCGCCGCCCGACTGCGAGCGTGTATACCTCGCATCGGCTTTTTTCCAGACATTCCCCTTTGGGTTATTCCAAAGCACCTGAGGGTCGGGGCGTGCTAAGAGCACTTCACCCCAACGCTCAAGTTTTTCACCCTCGGTGCAGTCAACTATTTCAAAATCCGTCCATTTATCGCTTACTCTCATATGTCTTTTCCTTTATACAAGCTCCTTAATAACCGAAGCTATATCATTCGCTATATTTTGTGTTTCTTCTTCGTTTTCCGCTTCCACCATAACCCTCACAAGTGGCTCCGTACCCGAGGCACGCACTAAAATCCTGCCCCTGCCCTTTAGTTGATTAGTGTGAAAGTCTATCTTTTCATTTACCATATGGCTTAGATGATAATTTGCCTTTACATGCTCATTTACCTTTATATTGAGAAGTGTTTGAGGATAAATTTTCATCACTTCTTTTAGCTCTTTTAAGCTTTTGCCTGTTTCGGATATTGCTTTTAGTGTCATGAGTGCCGAGAGCTGGCCATCGCCCGTTGTCATATAGTCGGATAAGATAATGTGCCCCGACTGCTCACCGCCTAAATTATATCCATTTTCTATCATATGTGCAAGAACATATCTATCCCCCACTTTTGTAGTAGGAACATTTATATCCGCATTTTCTGCAAACTTCATAAATCCTAAATTGCTCATAACCGTTGCCACTATTGTATCGGATTTTAGCATACCTTTGCTTTTGAGATAACTACCTATAATCGCCATAATCCTATCGCCGTCTATGAGCTCTCCATCTTCGTCAACTGCTAAAAATCTATCCGCATCGCCGTCAAAGGCTATACCCATGTCGCATTTATTTGCCTTTACATACTCCGCTAAAATCCCTGTGTGGGTGGAGCCGCAATTCTCATTAATATTTATTCCATTGGGGGTGATATTTAGTAGCGTGCAGTCCATTTTCAAATCTTCGAAAATTTCACTCGCAGTGGATACCGCACTGCCATTTGAGCAGTCTATCGCCACCTTAAAGTTTGGCATCTCGGATAAATTTATGCAGTCTTTAAGATATTTTGAGTAGCTGTGCACAGCTTTATGCTCATAAACCGATATGCCAATACTGTCAAAGGTTTTTTCTTCCTGCATTATCTTTTTGCCAAGTACTATTGCTTCTATTTCTTCTTCCTCACTGTCGGATAGTTTATATCCATCGCTCGAGAATATTTTTATTCCGTTATATTCGTAGCTATTGTGGCTTGCAGATATCATCACACCGCCATCAGCCTTCATCTCTTTTGTGATATATGCCACCGCAGGTGTTGGTACTACGCCTATCTTCACCACATCAACACCGCCTGCACAAAGTCCTGCACAGATTGCATTTTCAATCATGTCGGAAGATATTCTTGTATCCTTGCCCACTACCACTTTTGGCTTATCACCTATTCTCGCAGTGATTACCTGTGCTGTTGCCCTGCCTATTTTATATGCAAACTCAGAGCTGAGTGCCACTCCTGCAACACCCCTTACTCCATCAGTTCCAAATATCGCTCCCATATGTGATTATTCCTTTCATGGTGCATTAAATAATATAGTGAATTATGCCGCAAATCGGTTTTATAAAAGTGTTGTCTGTCCGCCTGGAAGTGCTACCCCTAAATGGGCATACGCCTTTTGAGTTACGCATCTGCCCCTCGGTGTCCTGCTTAAAAAGCCCACCTGCATCAAAAATGGCTCGCAGACATCCTCAAGCGTTATAGCTTCTTCACCTATTGCCGCCGCTATTGTTTCTATTCCAACAGGGCCTCCGCCGTAATTTTTAATAATCGTCATTAGCATTCGCCTGTCTATTGAATCAAGGCCAAGTGCATCTATTTCCATTCTATCAAGCGCTACCTTTGCAATGTCGCAGGTTATTATTCCATCCCCTACCACCTGTGCAAAGTCCCTTCCTCTTTTGAGCAGTCTATTGGCTATACGGGGAGTTCCCCTACTTCTTCTTGCAAGTTCGGTCGCTCCGCCTTCGTCACATTCTATCCCTAAAATCTGTGCGCTTCGCTTTATAATAAATGCAAGCTCTTCTTCTGTGTAGAGCTCCAGTCTTTCGATAACGCCAAATCTATCCCTGAGCGGTGCAGAGAGCTGTCCCGCCCTTGTGGTGGCGCCTATCAGCGTAAATTTAGGGAGATCTATCCTCAGGCTTCTTGCAGATGGGCCTTTGCCTATGATTATATCGAGTGCATAATCCTCCATTGCAGGATAGAGCACCTCTTCAACACTGCGGTTTAGCCTGTGTATTTCATCTATAAAAAGAATATCGTTTTCGCTTAAATTAGTAAGCAGTGCCGCTAAGTCCCCCGGTTTTTCAATAGCGGGGCCCGAGGTAATTCTGATATTTACATTCATCTCATTTGCAATAATTGTTGAAAGGGTTGTTTTACCAAGTCCTGGAGGGCCGTATAGCAAAACATGGTCTATGGGCTCACCCCTGCCTTTTGCCGCCTCTATATATATCTTTATATTTTCTTTTACCTTCTCTTGGCCTATATAATCCCTTAAAACTTTTGGTCTAAGTGAGTTTTCCACCTGTGAGTCTTCGGGGGTATACTCAGGGTCAATAAGCCTGTTTTCAAAATCCATTTCCACCTAAATACGCCTCCTCTCTAAAACTTTTTGCCGAGTTCTTTAAGTGCCTGCCTTATCATTTCCTGTGCGGTAAGCGTCGGATCAAGCTTTGCTATTACCCCTGCAGCTTCGCTCTGTGTGTAGCCGAGTGCCGCCATTGCCGCAATCGCTTCACCCTGTGCACCGAGTGCTACACTTGCACCTGTGGACGAGCTTTCAGCGCCCATCGAAATCCCTATATTTACACCTTTAAATTTATCTTTGAGCTCAAGCACTATTCTTGAGGCGAGTTTTGGCCCTACGCCCGAGCATTTAGTGAAGGCTTTTGCGTCCCCTCCCATGATTGCAAGGCTCACTTTATCGGGTGCCATTTCGGAGAGTATCGCAAGCCCAACCTTTGCGCCAACACCTGAAACAGTGGTGAGCATCTTAAAGCAATCAAGCTCTGCCGAGGTGGCAAATCCGAATAAATCCATTGCATCCTCTCGCACACTCAGATATGTTAGTAGCATTACTTCTTCGCCCACCTCTGGGAGCGAGGAGTATGTGGCTAACGATATAAGGCATTTATACCCCACACCCGTGCATTCAACTGCGGCGAATGTAGGCTCTTTATGTAGCAAATTCCCTCTTACTGAGTAAAACATATAATGCTCCATTCCGCCACTCTGCATCGGCATAAAATAATAATTTAGTTCACTCTTATCTGCAGAGCAG
>CAYJLI010000035.1:0-17283 GCA_964371155.1 uncultured Oscillospiraceae bacterium
CGGGGCGATGTGCAGGGCGATTACCGCCCTTATGCACTTGCTCTTATCATTCTTCCGCTTGCTTAGTAATAGCAAATTTTATTTTACGCCGATATAAGCGGCAGAATGGAGCATTTTATATATGGAAAATTATATCACGCTGTCCCAGACTGCCACTCTCCTAAAAGAGTGGGACAATATTTTAATAATATCCCATAAATCACCTGATGGCGACACCGTCGGCTCAGCTTATGGTTTATCGGCTATTCTGGATAAAATGGGTAAAAAGAGCAAAGTAATATGCTCCGACCCCATACCAAAGCGCTATAATTACATCACCGAAAGAGCGGCTGTGCATGAATTTGAGCCACAGCATATTATTTCAGTGGATATTGCGGATGCAGGGCTTTTCGGGGCTTCACTTTCCGATGTAAAAGTTGATTTGGCGATTGACCATCATATAAGCCATCGTGCTTTTGCACCACAGATACTTTTAGATGCTGGGAGTGCTGCTAATTGCGAGATAATTTATAATCTTGCGGTAGAGCTTAAAATAGAGCTTACCCCATATATGGCGGACTGCATCTACACAGGGGTGAGTACCGATACAGGCTGCTTTAAATATGGCAACACCACCCCCACTACAATGAGAATAGGTGCTAAGCTTATCGAAGCAGGTGCAAATTTTATTCAGATAAACAAGGATATGTTTGACACTAAAAGCCGTGAAAGACTCAGTCTTGAGCGAATGGCACTCGATAGCATGAAGTTTTATTTCGGTGGTAAAGTTGCGTTCATTTGTTTTACCGATGAAATGATAAAGAGCACCGGTGCAAGCGACAGTGATTTCGAAGGCATCTCCCCCATAACAAGGCAGATTGAGGGTGTTGATGCCGGAGTTGTCCTCAGGGAAAAAGAGGGTGGCTTTAAAATGTCGATGCGTACAAACTATATTTTAGATGCAAGTGAAGTCTGCGCTACACTCGGCGGGGGCGGTCATAAGCGTGCGGCAGGTGCATTTTTAAATCTGCCGATGCAGGAATCGATAGAAAAAGTTTTAGAGACACTCGCAAAGTTTTTGGGTGAAGAAGCGTAATTTCGCTTTAAGTGTGCGCACAAAATAATTATATAGTGCAAAAAATATTAGGAGGCTTGTTTAAACTTGTCTTTCGAAGGAATTATACTGATAGATAAATATGAGGATTTTACCTCATTTGATATTGTAGCAAAAATGCGTGGCATCGCTCGCACCAAAAAGGTGGGACACGGTGGCACGCTTGATCCCATGGCGACTGGGGTTCTCCCGATATTTTTCGGCAGGGCAACCAAAGCTTGCGATATATTCCCCGTGCAGGATAAAACATATATAGCAACTGTAAAGCTTGGCATCACCACCGACACACAGGACATCACAGGGGAAATCCTCTCCCAAACCGATAAACTGCCCACCACCAAAGAGGTGGAGGAAGCAATTTCTAAATTCTCGGGGAAACAGCTCCAAATCCCACCGATGTACTCAGCTGTAAGGGTGGACGGCAGAAGGCTTTATGACCTCGCCAGACAGGGCATTGAAGTAAAACGCAAGGCAAGGGAAATAATAGTGCACAGCATACTGCCCCTCTCATTTAGTGAGGATGGATTTGTGATAGAAGTGGATGTTTCCAAAGGTACATACATACGCACTTTAGTGCATGACATAGGTCTTCATCTTGGCTGTGGTGCCACACTATCAGCACTTAGGCGCACAAAGGCTTGTGGTTTTGATATAGCCGATGCAATCACCCTTGACGAAGCTCAAAAGCTTATGGATGAGGGAAAATTATCGGACAAGCTTATAAAAACCGAAGAGGTGTTTGGCACACTGCCAAAGATTATATTGTCCCACAAAGACACCGCCCACTATTTAAGTGGTGTGAGATTTACCGCTAAGCGTTTTGGGGTAAATATGGACACTGGCGATATAGCAGTTTTTTCCGAGGAAAATGTATTTTTAGGCATATCCAATGTAAACGAAGATGGTATGCTGATTTGCAAAAAACAGTTTGCGATAAGGGAGGGATAAGCCTCTATATGAGTACAGTATATAAAGAGCTTCCAATGCTCCCACTAAAGAATAATACCGCCTTTGCCCTCGGTTATTTCGACGGTGTTCACGCTGGGCATTTAAGCGTGCTAAATTCTGCGCTTGCCATGCGTGAAAAAGGGCTTGTTCCAGCGGTGTTTACCTTTTCGGTCTCGAGCAGCTCACCTGAGCAAAAAATAGGAAACAAAAGAATTCAAACACTCGATGAGCGAATAAAAACTCTTTCTGATTTGGGGTTTGAAATTATCTTTTGCCCAGATTTTAATTATTTTAAACATCTTACCGCTGAGCAGTTTTTAAAGGAATATCTAATTGATGCCTTTTCTGCGAAAGCAATATGCTGTGGTGAGGATTTCCGCTTTGGCACGGGTGCAAGTAGCGGTGCAGTGGATATAGCAAAAATTTGCGAGGATAATTTAGCCGAGCTTAAAGTTTTGCCACAGCTTCTATATGATAATCTCCCCATCAGCTCCACAAGGATAAGACAAGCGGTGAATGTGGGCGATATGAAACTTGCGCACACATTGCTTGGTAGATATTTTTCGATAAGCGGTGAAGTAATTCACGGCAAAAAGCTTGGCAGAAACCTAAACTTCCCCACGGTAAATCAGCTACTCCCCATAGGCTCTGCACTGCCAAAATTCGGCGTCTATGCCACGATGGTGACACTCCCCGACGGAAGCCGCTACCCAGCCGCTACAAATGTGGGTATTAAGCCGACTGTCGGCAGTGAACTCCCACTATCCGAAAGCCATATAATAGGCTTTGATGGTGATTTATATGGGCAGAGTATAGTGGTGGAATTTATAGAGCTTCTGCGCCCTGAAAAGCGATTTGAAAGTATTGAGGAGCTTAAAAGCACCATTGCCAATGATGTAGAAAATGCTAAAGAGCTCACTAAAGATATGATTTAATATAGATATCTTATAATATTGAATGGGGTATCATCTTCTCAGTTAGGAAGATGATACCCCATAATAAATTTTATTCCCTCATAAGCACTGCTCTTACGGGTGCACCGTCACATCCGCCGAGTTTTATCGGGAATGCGCTAATTATGTAATCACCATCTGAAACTTCGTCCAAAACCACATTCTCAACCACTGCAAAATCCGCCTTTAGTATGATTTCATGTATTTCGGCTTCGTTATCAAGAGGTGCAATGCTCCAAGCGTCGGTTATAATAGCTACTAAGCCATTATCCGCTATGTACTGCGCCGCCTCTGGTGTGAGATAGCTATATCCTCCACCGTGTATAGCAATTCTTTCCGCACCTTCAAGCTTGCCCTGCAAATCTTCCTTAGTAATCATGTGATTTTCTTTCACTGTAATTACCCTACATTTGCCATAGTACTTCCAAAGCTCCATTTGATCGATGGATTTATCGCTATCGATTAAAAAATGGCAATGCGCATCGGCATGGGTGCCGATATGGCTGCCTGTCACAATTTTGCTCGCATTAAAGGGCGCACCCTCTCTCATGTTATACACTCTATCAATTGTGGGCAGTGAAGAGCCTGGGTAGAGCGGTGCATCTTGGTGCACTCGTGTGATGTCGTAAAATTTCATTTTGCTACTCCTTTCAGATGTGGTTACTAATATATTAAGTTATAGATATTATATCGTTTTTCTTCTATAAATTCAATAAAAATCCAATATAACTATTTATTGGATTTATTTTATATCCCTCTCAGGGGCGATTTATAAGGTCGTGGGTAGGGTGCAAATCCCCTTAATATATCTACGATACTGCGCAACATATTTAGTAGGTTTTTGATTGTGCATAATCCTCGGGCATTGGGGCCATGCCCCTGAGGATTTCGCATTATTTTAATTCGTTTAGCCAACTTTTCATTATTCATTTTTCACTTTTCACTTGAAAAAATCTCCGCTCTTTTACTACGCAAAATTTGCTACATTCTTTTTTAGGCTTCGCCTACTTATTCATGGGGTTTTACCCCATACCCCACGATTTTTTGTAAAAAATCGAGCAAAACTTTATTTTCACTATTTTACTCGATTTTCGTAATATAAATAATACCCCCGCCATATCGGCGAGGGTATCAGTAATTAAAAACTATTAATAGTTAACCGCTCTTTTTTCAAAGTGAGCCTGTGGATGATCACATACTGGACATACAACAGGAGCATTGTTAGCATCATGGATATGTCCGCAGTTTCTGCAAATCCATACTTCTTTTGTTTCGCTCTTGAATACTTTACCTTCTTTTACATTTTCACATAGCTTTAGGTATCTTTCTTCATGCTCTTTTTCGATTTTGCCAACCGACTCAAATAAAAATGCTATATGTGCAAAACCTTCTTCACGAGCATCTTTAGCCATTTGAGCGTACATGTCAGTCCATTCGTAATTTTCACCTTCCGCTGCATGTTTTAGGTTTTCTTCAGTTGTTCCGATGCCGTCAAGTAGTTTAAACCACATTTTTGCATGCTCTTTTTCGTTATTAGCTGTTTCTTCAAAAATTGCAGCAATTTGCTCATAACCTTCTTTTTTAGCAACACTTGCATAATATGTATATTTGTTTCTCGCCTGGGATTCACCTGCAAATGCAGCTTGTAGGTTAGCTTCTGTTTTTGTACCTTTTAAATTCATAATAATCTTCTCTCTTTCTGTCGTTAATTATTTAAACCCTTGATGGGTTTTTTATTGTTTTTTGCATTTTGCACAAACACCATGCAATGTTAAGCTCATTCTGCTCACAGTAAAATCCTTCTTGCTTGCAAAGGTTAGCATCCTGCTATTTAGTGATGCATCCTCAACATCGAGTACATCTCCACAAACATCGCAAATAAAATGACTATGCTCATGTACACTGCCGTCATATCTCTCACTTGTGCCTGTATTTGGGATTTTAATAATCATCCCGGCTTCTTCAAGCTGGCGAATGTTTCTATACACAGTGCCAAGGCTTAAGCTTGGATTGCTCTCTTTTAGTGTGCTATATACATTTTCAGCCGTCGGGTGCTCTTTGGTGCTAATTATAGTTTGATATATAAGCTCCCTCTGCTTTGAATAGCGTCGAATCATTAATTCCACCTCGTTAATTAGTAATGATTATTGTTACTGTTATTAGTATAGCACTGATTTTTTCTAATGTCAAGCTAAAATTTGAAAAATAAAAAAATATTCTCTTTAATAATTAATATCGCCATATATCCCCATTTCCTAAGCAGTAAAAGCTATAAAAAGCAAATTAATGCTTTTATTTCCACTTTAGAAAAATAACTATTGACATATTTATCTATAAGTGTATAATATTCATTAGATAATATTTTGATTTAGGTGGTAACCGATATGACAAAGACATTTAATGTAAACTACTTTTTTTACTTTTACTTTATTAACTTGATTAATAAGGTTTCTTTGTCGTTCGTAGGTTGTACTGCATAAATCAAAAAGGTTTACGCAAATACTCGCCTGTGGTTCGCAAGAAACCACGGGCGATTTTTATTTGCAGAAAAAAATTAAAAGGGGATTTATTTTTATGATTATCGTATTAAAGCAAAATGCAGAAAAACAGCAGGTGGAAAACCTAAAAGCGTGGCTTGAAGAAAAAAATCTCGGCATTCACCTCAGCGAGGGAAAAAGCACTACTATTATGGGGCTTATCGGTGATTGTTCCACTATTGACATCGATTTAATTGCGGCTTTAGAAATTGTAGAAACTGCAAAGCGAATTAACGAGCCATACAAAAAAGCTAATCGTAAATTCCATCCCGACGACACTGTGATAACTCTTTCAAATGGCACAAAAATCGGCGGGGGTAACTTCGTTATAATGGCGGGGCCTTGCTCGGTTGAGTCGAAAGAGCAGATATGTGAAGTGGCGGATGCAGTAAAGAGCAGCGGTGCTAAAATGATAAGAGGTGGCGCATTTAAGCCAAGAACTTCCCCTTACGCTTTCCAAGGCATGGGCAGTGAAGGGCTCGACCTTTTAAAGCTTGCAAAAGACCAAACTGGTCTTCCAATTATCTCCGAGCTTATGGATTTAAGCCAATTGCCGCTTTTTGAGCATGTGGACATAATTCAAATAGGCGCAAGAAATATGCAAAACTTCACCCTTTTAAAAGAAATTGGTAAAATCAACAAGCCCATACTTCTAAAAAGAGGGCTTGCAAATACAATAGATGAGCTACTTATGAGTGCGGAATACATTATGGCAAGCGGAAATTCACAGGTTCTACTCTGCGAAAGAGGAATTAGAACTTATGAAACAGCCACAAGAAACACCCTTGATTTATCGGCAGTGCCCGTGCTCAGAGAGAGAACACATCTCCCAATCATTGTAGACCCCACCCATGCAACAGGATATGCAAGATATGTTGAGCCAATGTCCCTTGCGGCTACTGCTTGCGGAGCTGATGGTCTTCTAATCGAAGTGCACAACAACCCTGCAAAAGCACTCTGCGATGGCCCTCAATCGCTCACACCCGAAGCGTTTGACAAACTAATGCGCAAGGTAGAAAAAATCCGCGCGGCAATTGCAGAATAATAAAGGGATTAAACTTTAAAATCTGTTTTTCTCGTCCGCTAAAGGCATACAAGAGAAAAACATGGCACATTTGTTAGCATTTTATGTTTGTTTTGTGCCTCTAAAAGAAAGGGATGCTCATAGATTATGGATATAATTAAGGTGGAAACTTCCTCTCACTATGATGTAAAAGTGGGGGAAAATATACTTGATGACTGTGGGAAGCTGATAGGTGAAGTCCTCCCCATATCAAATGCTGTTATTATAAGCGATACCACGGTGTATGCCCTCTATGGCGATAGGGTTAAAGCTTCGCTCGAAGCTTCGGGTTATTCTGTTTTGCAGTACTGCTTCACCCCTGGCGAGGACTCTAAAACAATGCAAACCGCTAACGACATAATAGAGTTTATGGCTGAGAAAAAGATATCCCACAGCGATATTATAATAGCGCTCGGCGGTGGCATTGTAGGGGATGTGGCAGGATTTTGTGCGGCTATTTATTTAAGAGGCATTTCCTTTGTGCAAATTCCCACCACACTGCTTGCGGCGGTGGATTCTTCGGTGGGTGGCAAAACTGGGGTAAATCTCACTGTCGGCAAAAATTTAGCAGGTGCATTTAAGCAACCAAAGCTCGTTATCTGCGACATAAAGACATTTGACACCCTAAGTGAAGACATCTTAAAAGACGGACTGTGCGAAGTGATAAAATACGCCTGCATAATGGACGAGGACCTCTTTTCCCTACTCGAAAAAGGGGACTACAAAAGCCATATAGGGAAAATAGTATCACGATGTGTCAAGCACAAGGCGCATATAGTAAAGCAGGATGAGCTTGATAAAGGGGTAAGGCAGCTTTTAAACTTTGGGCACACCCTTGCACATGCAGTGGAGAGCTTAAGTGCTTATCAAATACCCCATGGCAGGGCTGTTGCAATAGGCATGTACAGGATTGAAAAGGCTAACGGATCACCTGTTGCACAGCGAATTAAAAATTTACTCGACATCTATTCCATACCCACCGATTGCCCATATACTGCCACAGAGCTTGCAGATAAAGCGTCGTCCGATAAAAAGGTGCGCAGTGGTAAACTTAATTTAGTGCTTTTAGATGGTATTGGAAAGGCAGAAATAGTGCCGATGGAGATGGATAAACTTACAAACTTTTTCGATAGGGGACTTTAATAATGGATGTGAAAATAACACCCTCCAAACTTTCGGGGGAAATAGCGGCGATAAGCTCAAAATCATATGCACACAGAATACTGCTCGCAGCAGCTTTGTGCGACACTCCCACCGAGATAGATATAAATCACTTCTCCAGTGATATAAACGCAAGCATTGAAACAATTTCTGCAATGGGTGCAAAGGTTATTAAAACTGCCACTGGGGTAAAAGTAACTCCTGGTGCGATACCAAAAGAACTCGATGTATTCTGCCACGAAAGCGGCACTACGGCAAGGCTTGTGCTTCCGATTATGGTTGCAGTGAGTGAGAAAGGCGTGCTAAGTGGCGGTGGCTCACTCCCTTCCCGTCCGTTTGCAGATTTATGCGAGTGCATGGAAGAGCATGGAGCAATTTTTTCTTCACACAATCTCCCCATAACATACAGCGGTGGGCTAAAGAGCGGTGAGTATAAAATTGCAGGTGATAAGAGCTCGCAATATATTTCGGGGCTGATGTTTGCACTGCCACTGCTTGAGGGAGATAGCAAAATCTCACTTACTACCGCACTTGAATCGGCTGGATATGTTGATATAACCCTCGATGTATTAAAGCAGTTTGGCATAGATGCAAACTATGATATAAAGGGAAATCAAAAATACATATCGCCTAAGAAAATAGCGGCGGAGGGCGATTGGTCGAATGCTTCATATTGGCTTACACTTGGCATCACCCCAACTGGCTTAAACGAAAACTCCTGCCAAAAGGACAGCTATTTTACAAAAGTGTGCGATGCAGACGAAATCGACGCTTCAGAAATTCCCGATTTAGTGCCTGCACTTGCAGTTTACGCCACGCAAAAGCCATACAAGACGGTTATAACCAATGTTAGACGCCTTAGGATAAAAGAGAGCGACAGGGTAAAAAGTGTGAGCGAGATGATAAATAATCTCGGCGGCAAAGCGGAAGCCTATGAAAACCATATGGTAATCCATCCTGCAAAGCTAAAAGGCGGAGTGGTTGATAGCTGTAATGATCATAGAATAGTGATGTCGGCAGCTGTTGCTTCCTGTTTTTGCAGTGGCGAGGTAGTGATTAAAAATGCTCAGGCGGTGAATAAATCCTATCCGTCATTCTTTGAAGATTTTAAGAGTTTGGGAGGGGTTGTTGATGTCCTGTAATTTTGGCGACAAGATAAAGGTGCAGATTTTCGGTCAATCCCATGGCGAAATGGTTGGCGTTGTAATTGACGGCATACCTGCAAATATAGCCCTCGACCTCGATGAGATAAACCGCTTTTTAAAGCGCAGACAGGGTGGCAATGCCGCCTATGCAACCCCGAGAAAAGAGGAAGATATCCCACACATTGTGAGCGGAATGGTGGAGGGCAAAACCTGTGGCGCACCGCTCTGTGCAGTGTTTGAAAATAAAAATACCAAGAGTGCCGACTACAAAGAAATAGCAAAAATCCCAAGGCCCGGCCATGCCGATTTGGTTGCACATATAAAATATGAGGGTGCAAACGATGTAAGAGGTGGCGGACATTTCTCCGCAAGGCTTACTCTCCCCCTCTGCTTTGCAGGTGCGGTTTGCATGCAGCTTTTAAAGGCAAAGGGAATAGAGATAAAGTCGCATATAGCTTCTATTGGAGAGGTGTGCGACCTTGCATACGACCCACTGACCGCAAAAGAAACTTACCCAGAGGGTGCATTCCCCACAAATTCTGCCGAGGCAGGCGAGAAGATGATAGCGCACATCATGGATATACACAGCAGTGGTGATTCCATCGGTGGATGCATAGAGTGTGCGGTGATTGGTATGCCGATAGGCATTGGCGAGCCAATGTTTGACGGGATAGAAAACACTATTGCACGCACAGTGTTTGCAGTGCCTGCGGTAAAGGGGATAGAGTTTGGTGCTGGCTTTGATGTAATAAAAATGCGTGGAAGCGAAAACAACGACCCCTACCGCTATGAGGGCGAAAATATAATTACCACAAGCAATAATGCGGGTGGCATACTCGGAGGTATATCAAATTCTGCTCCAATAATATTTAGGGCGGCAATGAAGCCCACGCCATCAATAGGCAAGGAGCAAGACTCGATAAATTTAGCGAGTAAAGAAAACGATACACTATCGGTAAAAGGCAGGCACGACCCCTGCATAGTGCCACGAGCAGTGCCCTGCATAGAAGCGGCGGCGGCAATAGCTATTGCGAATTTGATGGATTAATAACGAATAGCTAAAAAATCTTGACTTTTAAAAAGCAAAGCATAAGGATACTCAAATATCAATTTTATATTAATATTATAACTACATTAAAAAACGGAGGAATTTTACAATGAGCAATCTACTTGACGATTATAGGGGCAAAATAAACGAAATTGATACTTCCCTGCTTTCCCTCTTCTTAGAGCGTATGGATGCGGTGGAAAAGATAGCTAAGTACAAGGAAGAAAATAGGCTTCCAGTCCTCAACACAGGCAGGGAGCGTGAAATAATCGCAAACCTAACCAAAGGACTTGACGATCAGATGGCGGAGTATGTAAAGATGCTCTACACCACACTTTTCGACCTTTCAAGAGCATATCAAGAGCTTTCCATCTCACAGGGAAATGAGCTACAAGCTAAGATAGAAAAAGCTATAGCTGAAACCGACGAATTTTTCCCTAAATCGGCAGTGGTTGCTTGCCAAGGAATTGAGGGCGCAAATTCCTCAATAGCTTGTGATAAGCTCTTCTCCCGTGCAAATATAATGTATCTTGCAAACTTCGATGGCGTGTTTAAAGCAGTTGACGAAGGGCTTTGCAAATATGGTATACTCCCAATTGAAAACAGTCTGCATGGTTCTGTTACAGAAGTGTACGACCTAATGGGCAAATATGACTTCCAAATTGTAAAAAGCGTAAAAGTTAAAATTAATCACACATTACTTGCAAAAAGGGGTGTGAAAATAGAAAATATCACTGAAGTTTACTCCCATCCACAAGCACTTGCACAGTGCAGTGAATTCTTCAAAAAGCATCCACATATCAAAGCAAGAAGCTATGAAAACACAGGACTTGCCGCTGAGATGGTTGCAAACTCTGACAGGGATGATATCGCCGCTATTGCCGATAAGGGTTGCCGTGAGCTATACAGCCTTGACATGATTACCGATAACATCCAAAATAGCGACAATAACCACACCAGATTTATCTGCATATCCAAAAAAGCAGAAATCTACGCTGGTGCGGATAAAATCAGCTTGATGTTTACAACTCCCCACCGCCCTGGTGCACTTTACAACATCATTTCTAAATTCTCCTCCGTTGGAGTTAACCTTTCTAAGCTCGAAAGCCGTCCAATCCCTGGCAAGGATTTTGAATTCATGTTCTATGTGGATTTTGACGCAAATGTAAGCGACCCAACCGTGCAAAAACTGCTAATTCAGCTCCAAAGCAGTTGTGATATATTTAGCTATTTGGGCAGTTATAAGGAAGTTTAAAGAATATTTCGGGCTGACAACTTTAAAAAAATTCTCCTGTGTATTTCCCACCGTCTAAGGCAGTGAGAAGTGCACAGGAAAACATTTCACACTAAATTATATAAAACCGAAAGGGAATGGTCATAAAGATGAATTATGGATTAATTGGCGAAAAGCTCTCCCACAGCTATTCTCCTCAGATACATGGCTATTTCGGAAATGATGATTATATATTAAAAGAAATAGCAAAAGAAGATTTACACAGCTTTATGACTGAGCGAAACTTTAAGGGAATAAATGTGACTATTCCTTATAAGCAGGAGGTTATGAAGTACTGCGAGCTCTCCCCCGAAGCTGAGAAGATAGGCAGTGTAAACACCATTGTAAACCGAGATGGAAAGCTTTTTGGCTACAATACCGACTACCTCGGATTTTCTCTATCTGCAAAGCTAAAGGGCATTTCTTTCGAAGATAAAAAAGTGCTCATTTTAGGCAGTGGCGGCACTTCTAAGACTGTTTGTGCGGTTGCTGAGGCGGAGGGTGCAAAAGAGATTATAACTGTTTCGAGAAATGGTAGGGATAATTACTCTAATATTAGCAGTCACTTTGATGCAGATATAATTATTAATACCACCCCCGTGGGGATGTACCCGAAAAATCACGCCTCACCCATGAACCTCTCCCCTTTTCAAAATTTAAGTGGAGTAATAGATGTGGTATACAATCCACTTCGCACCAATTTGATATTACAAAGCATCGAGCTTGGCATCCCCTGTACGGGTGGTCTTCCCATGCTTGTAGGACAGGCGATGTTTGCCCATAATATCTTCTTTGGTTTAAGCGACACTTCTCTTATAGACTCCACTTTAAAAGAGTGCGAGAAGCTTTTTAGAAATATTGTGTTCATCGGAATGCCGGGTGCTGGAAAAAGCTCTAAGGCAAAGGCGATAAGCGAGAAATATTCGCTCAGATTTTTAGATACCGATGATGAAATAAAGAGATTTTCTGGCAAAAGCCCCTCACAGATTATCACCGAAGAAGGCGAGCCACACTTTAGGGAAATAGAGGCACGAGTGATTGCCGATATTTCAAGGCGCACGGGCTATGTTATTGCAACAGGTGGCGGAGCTGTGCTAAAAGAGGAAAACCGCAGAGCACTTAAGCAAAATGGCACTATAATCTACCTCACCCGTGATTTAGAAAGCCTATCGACTAAGGATAGACCTCTCTCGGTCGATTTAGAATCGCTTTATAAAGTGAGAAATCCAATATACACAGCACTTGCCGACCATATGGTAACAGTGGAGGAAGACCCTGAGGACACTCTAAAAAATATCGAGGTGTACATATGAAAATACTTGTGATAAACGGCCCTAATATCAATTTTTTGGGCATTCGTGAGCCCCATTTGTATGGCAGTGCAACTTACAGCGATTTAGTGGATATGATAGAAGCACATTGCGAGAAAAAGGGTGCTGAGGTGAAATTTTTCCAGTCCAACCACGAGGGTGAAATAGTGGACTGCATACAGGAAGCTTATCAAAAAGCGGATGGCATTGTGATAAACCCAGCCGCCTACACCCACACCAGCATAGCCATTGCGGACGCACTAAAGGCGGTGGGTATACCAACTGTCGAGGTGCATATATCGGACATAAGCCGCCGTGAGAGCTTTAGGCAAATTTCCTATGTGAAAGATATTTGCATAAAGACATTTGCGGGGCATGGATTTGATGGTTATTTAATGGCTGTGGATGCCCTTCTATCAGCCGATAACGGATAAAAGCTTTAATATTTAATATAATCAGGTTTAAATCTGGAGGCAAAGCACAACAATAATAGTGCTTTGCCTCTATTTTTTTATAAAAATAATATATTCTATTCAAACAAAATATTTTTTGCATAAACGCCAGTAAATAAAGACATTAAAGCAGCTCCCAAAACAATAAAACTCTCATAACCCATTAGATATTCAAAAGCTACTCCATAGATGCCCTGCCCTAAAGGAGATGCAAACATACCCACTGTCATTACAAATGCCATAACTTTTCCTACCATATTTTCAGCCGTCCTACTTTGAACATAAGTAATAATCATAACAGTGACTAAAGAGGATGCACACATAGCCGAAAAGGCGGTTATTAAAATTAACACATATGATAGTATAGGATTACTACTAAAAGCCACTCCCACTGACATAGGAATAAGACTTAAAGCCACCAAAATAATGTGCTTATAAAGGCTTTTTATATGGAGTTTCTCTCCAAACACACCTGCCATTATGCCACCAAACAGACCTCCTAAAGCGAGCACACCCTGAGAATAACCATACATTTCTTCGCTGAGGGAAAGTCTTTCGGTAATGAGTACAGGGAGTGAAATAATGATTAAAGCGGATACTAACGCATTGAGTACGCAAATGACTGACATGAGTTTGCGGAGTTCGGGTTTTTCTCTCCATATAAATTTTATAGAAACTCCAAAGTCCTCTTTTACCATAGCAAGCACACTTGACGATGATTTTTCTTTTATATATGGAATTCTAATGAATATCTCCAAAATAGCAGATGCAAAAAAGCAGATTATTGATACGATAATAATCGGTGTAATGCCAAAACTACCAAGTAGCATCCCCCCTATGACAGGTGCTACCAAGTTTGCCAAAGCTCCTATACTGCTAACAATGCCATTACCTTGTGTAAGTGATTTTTCATCAAGTAAAATCGGTACACTTGCCTGAACTGTTGGCTGATATAGACCACCTATGCTATACAAAATCATAAGTGTGGTAATGAGCAGCGGTATTAGTGAAATGGTATCCATAGTTAGATAGAAAAACAGCATTAAAAAGCCTGCCCCAAAATCAAGTACCACCATTATATTTCGCTTATTACGCCTATCTGCGATGATACCGCCAATGGGCATAAGTAAAACTAAAGGCAGAAAAGATACCGCACTGACGAAGCCAAAAAGTGCTGATGAGCCTGTTATGTTTAGTAAATAGAGTGGCAGAGCAAAGCGAAGTATACCATTTCCAAAAAGCGAGATAATCTGCCCGATAACAACTAAAGTGAAGTCTTTTTGCCATAGCTTTGTATGTTTTTTCATTATACGCACTCCCTCTGCGCACTCCATTATGTTCACTTTGCGAAGAAGTCCTCCGAATAAAAAAGCTGATACGATAAGTAACACGCTAGCGGCAACAAAAAAAGCAGTATCTGCATCCGTACCGAGTAGCATCACAGAATTTCCAAAGGGTGAAACAAGTATTGTTGCTGTAACTATTGGCACTATAATTGATTTTTTGTAAAAGCCTAAGCGCAAAGCGATAAGCCCGATAAAATTTGCCACAAATGCGAAAATTAGCGATAGTTTAAGCATTAAATAAGTGTCTGTGAAGGGCTTTGCTATAAGTCCTACCGCATTACCAAGAACCCCCACACCAATGCAAGAGGTGACATTAACCGCAAACATCATTACGAAAATAAATACAAATATGAGTATAAATTTTGCAAAAAGTATGCTGCTTCTTTTCTGCGGGTAGGTAAAGAGCAATACATTTTTTCTTCCTGTGTATTCTTCTACTACAAATTTCGAGTGCATTATCGCTGATAAAATAGCAAAAGTACTCATCGACATAATGGATATCATTGTGATAATCATATTAGGGTCTGAAAACTCCTGTGCAGATGGGTCGTTAGGCTCTAAAATAGGAACAGCGCAAAAAAGCAGGCCCATAGCTATTACAGCAACGAATATCCCTATCACACTAAGCAAATATGGTTTTATATTGTTTTTTCTAAGCTCCAAAGCAATTAATTTAATCATAACTATCCCCTCATTCTTTCTATCAAGTAATTTTCAGTTTCATCTCCGTATTTATTTTGTAAATCTTCTATCTTGCCAAGTCTTTCTAAACCACCGCTTGAAATAACGACAACGCTCTCAGCTGTTTGCAGTATCTCACTCAAAATATGGCTTGATAGAATGATGGTCGTGCCTTTTTCCTTTAGTGAAATAAACAGTTCTCGCATATCTTTGATAGCCACAGGGTCAAGTCCGTTTATCGGCTCGTCAAGCAGTAGCATGTCAGGGCTATGGCTGATTGCCCTTGCTATGCCAAGTCTTTGTTTCATACCCATGGAAAACTTTGAAACAGGTTTGTTTTCTACATTTTCAAGTCCGACAGATTTTAGCACCTCGTTAATATTGGCTTTTACACTTAGATACTCTAAGTGTATTGCAAGGTTTTCATAAGCTGTTAGATGCTCATAGAAAACAGGTGTTTCAATCATAACTCCAAGTCGCTTAAGCACTTTCTCACGCTCATTCCACGGTGAATAGGAAAAAACTCTGGCTTCTCCCTCGGTAGGTTCAAGCAAGCCACAAAGAAGCTTAAGAAGTGTTGTTTTACCTGCACCATTACTGCCTAAAAGTCCTATAAGGTCTCCTTTTTTAACTTCAAAATTAATGTTACTTAGTGTAGGCGTGCTGTCATAAGTTTTGCAAAGATTTTTAGTTTTGATAAAAGTTTCCATAATTTCATCCCCTTATAAATTATTCATACATACGGTCGGTATGTATATATTTAAAAATAATCTGCTCTTGTTATGAGCAGTTATTTCTATAGCTTTTTAAATTTTTCTATAAACTCATTTTCGAATAAAACAAGATTATACTGGGCTGTAAGTTCATTAACCATCTTGCATTTATTCGCTAATCTTGTTTTGTCTGAACCGAATATAACAGGATTTAGCCAAGTGTTTAGCAGTAGTGAAATAAGCTCTGCAAGCTCATAAGGTTTATCACAAGTAATTGAGCCGTCGTTTACACCTTCTTCGATGATTGGGAATATATAGTGTGGCACAACTTCATCCATTGTACACTTTAACTGTGTTGCTAAAAACTTTGGATTATCTAAAAGATTAGGCACTATATCAAGCAAAGTAGCAGAAGCTTCACTGAATACATTTAAAACGAGAACCTGTTTTAGTTTCTCTGCACCAGTGAGAGTGGTATTGTTTTTCATATCCACAAAAAACTGTGCATTAGCCTGACCAAGTTTAGTAGCAACAGCATCGAAAATATCCTCTTTCGACTTGAAATGATGATATATCGCCCCTTTAGTAAGCCCCTCAAGTTCGTTTAAGATATCTTGCAAGCTCGTATTATCATATCCTTTTTCAAGAAAAAGCCTTGTAGATACTTCAAGTATCCTCTCGACAGTTTGCTCTGGATATTTGTTTCTCGCCATTCTTTCACCTCCATACCATCGGTATGTAATCATAGTATCATACTCGTGGTATGTTTGTCAATGATTGATTTTTTTGCTTCCTTGAAGCAAGTCTATAATTTTTTTAGAAATTTAACTGGAACATTCTCTGTTAACCAAACACCATTTTCAGAAATATAAAACTTATAGCCTTCTTTAAGCATCTCGTTACAATTAACTGTATAAATTAAAAGTTTACCATGCCGTTTGCCCACTGAGGTTGCTGTTTCTATATCTGCCGACAAATGCACATGAAGCCTTGTTTTAGAAATTAGTCCCTCTTTATCAATAGCGTTTTCATATTTGGTAGCAGTACCATGATACAAAGTATTTGGTGGGATACTTTCTTTTAGCTGAACATCAACTTTAATAGAATGTCCTTGGTTTGCACGAATTTTAGTTTTATCTTCATTAAATGAATATCGCTTTTTATTATTAGTGTCAACAATCTCGCACAGGACATCAAAATTTAAGCTTATTTCAGAATTTTTATTTACTAATTTAATAAGTTCATCTACATCCGCCCATCCATTTTCATCAACTGATAAACCAATAGATTCTGGCTTATGCCTTAATACTAAACTTAAAAATTTTCCGAGTTTTATTTTATCCATAATCTTTCCTTTCTATATTTTATATCTTATTATATCATAAGAGCAAAGCGTTATGATATAATCTGCCATCACTTTCGGTTGCCACAAAATGGCGAGAAAGTGGGCATGAAATATAATAAACACTTATTTTACAAATAGCTTTTAGTAAGCTTAATTGTGTTTATTATATCATAAGAGCAAAGCGTTATGATATAATCTGCCATCACTTTCGGTTG
>CAYJLI010000035.1:17383-23981 GCA_964371155.1 uncultured Oscillospiraceae bacterium
CTTAATTGTGTTTATTATATCATAAGAGCAAAGCGTTATGATATAATCTGCCATCGCTTTCGCTTGCCATGAAATGGCGAGAAAGTGGGTATGAAATATAATGAATTTATAAAAGTGAATTACTAATGCTGAATTTCAAAATTAGAAGCTCTATCCATTTTATTATCAATTCCCATTTCCCACTCATCTTTACTGCATTAACTCTCATGTAAATAAATAAAACACGCAAAATATCGACTATTTTGCGTGTTTTTCTATATGTTTGTTGCTATCTTCTCCTATAAAAGGAATAGCATCGGAAATAGAGACTGGCTTTGAGAAAAAATATCCTTGGATATAGTCGCAATTGCAAGAAGCACACAGATCTTTTTGCTCTAATTCTTCTATACCTTCAACAATAATTTTCTTATTGGTAGACTTAATTCCCCAAACAAGATGTTCAAAAAACTTTCTGTTTTCTTTTGATTTAGTAGCCGACAGTAGAAGGCTTCTGTCAATCTTAATTATATCAAGCGGTAAATCTAAAAACACACTCATATTTGAATACTCAATTCCAAAATCATCAAGCTCAAAAATAAATCCTTTTCCCTGCATTTCTTTCATAATGGTTTTCATATTAAATGCATCTGAAATAAGCACTCTCTCTGTAATCTCAATTTTAATCATAGATGGTGGAATATTGTACTTTGATAGGATTGCTGTTACATCTTCTATCATGTCGGGCAGGGCAAATTGATAGTATGGGAAGTTTATCGAAACTGACTCAAACTGAGCTCCTAATCGATTATTATCTAATAATTCTCGTAAGTCCCTACACACAATCTCTAAAACCTTATATGTAATTTTTGTAATAAGCCCCGTTTTTTCAGCTAACTCAATAAAGCTGTTTGGGTATAATAGTTTGTCATCATCAACCATTCTCACTAAGGCTTCTGCGTCGGTGAATGCATTTTTTTCAATGGAGAAAATTGGCTGGTAGTGCACTATAAAACCATCATTCGTAATCGCATCTTTGATTTTTTGTGTCATCAGATTTTTTTCAGACATATTTTGCATAATAGAAACATCATATAAGTATCTTGTATGCGAAGATTTTTCTTTTAAGGTGTGCACGGAATAATCAGCAGCTGAAATTAAATCTTTTGAGTTTTTTGAAAATTCAGGATAATCCACCCTAACAAAAATCAAATCCAAAATTACATCTAATCCCTCTATGGAAACAAAGTGATTGAGTTCATCCACAGTAGCTTCTACCGTCATGAAATATTCTTCGCTTAAGTCTTTTGAAAGAATGGCAAATTCATCACCGCTATATCTATATACTCTATTTATTGAAAATTTCTTTGACAAATTTTCTGAAACTAATCTTAGTAGTTTATCCCCAATTGCAAGCCCATATCGCTCATTTATACTTTTAAAATTCCTCAAACTTATTATGTATAATGAAAAATGCTCGTCGTGCTTAATATTCTCATTTATTCTGTGAGTTAATGCAATTCTGTTGTTTACACCAGTTAGATGATCCGCTGATTTTCGCACATTTTGAATATACAAATGGACGATTAAAATTCCCATAGTATAGCTTGAACCTGTAAGGATAAGATCATCCATAAAAAATTGGAGAAAAATTAAACTCAATGATAAAACAAAAGTAAAACTTAATACTTGCATTATTTCTTTATATACAGTTTTCATGTTTTTAGCTGCAAGATAAAACAACATCAACACATAAAATCCATTAACCACAAAAGGTGCTTGGTACCAATCACTTCTTATGTAATAATTATTCTCATCTATTGTAAAGACTTTCCCTGTAAATACATTTAATAATATGACTATTATATAAATTAAGTATGGAAGGCAATAGGGAAATAGCTTTTTATAGTGATCTTTTTCATTCGAATTAAAATCAGTTAAGGTAATAGAATAAAGTATAAACATCACTGGCAAGCACGGTAGAAAGAGAAAATATAAAAGTATTAGGGTGTAGGATAAGTAGTAGTTTGAATAAGTGGCGAATGTAGTGGTACTAAGAACAGATGCGATAGTTAGAACAACACTAATAAAGGCTGAGTAATACATAGCCTTTAAAAATCTAAATCTAAGATTTCTTGCCTCATAATCACGCCTAAAGCTAATTATTACGGCTGTCAAAATAAACAGTGAAGTGTATTCCGACAATAAATTGTATTCTAACATTTATTTAGTCCACTGCTTGGTTGTTCAAAGCCTTTATAAGCTTATCACTTCACCGAAACAACCTTTCTATTTTTATTGTAGCTTTTCTTCAGCGCATACATGCGAGCGTCCGCTATTGATATTAATTCAGAAGCCGTGATAATTTCGTTTGCATGCTTAAACACAACTCCATAACTTATTGAAGTCTTATATTTTTTGTTGTAAAGCTTTGGAATATTGATAACCGCTTTGTAGCTTTGGATTAATTTCTTTGTTACCTCTTCCTCTGTATTGCATTTTCCGATAACAATAATTTCATCGCCACCATAGCGGCATGCTACATCGTTTTTAAAATAATCTTGCAATGTTTCAGCAACAGTTTTTATATAAAAATCGCCCTCATCATGGCCATAATTATCGTTAACTGTTTTAAGTCCGTCAAGATCTATAAAAGCAACAAAAAACAAGACTTCTTCGTCAATCATATTTTGAATAACCTCATCTGCATAATCCCTTGTGTATAGATGTGTCAGTGTATCTTTTATTGCAACTTGCTCAAGGTTTTTAATTTTTTCTAAGTCTTCAGTGTTTTTTAAACTAAGCCTTTTATATGTTTCAGTTTGTATTCTAAGCTCTGCTAAGCTGTACGCAAAAACGATAAACACAGCAAAGGCACTTATAACTATAAACCCCAAAACGACATAATGGAATAGTAGCCTTTCCCCACCACTATCTCCTATTGTTAGGAAAAAGGCAACTAATGTGCAAAAAAGGATGGAGAAGGCAGTTGTTAAAAATGCGAGGTTTTTATTATCGGACAAAATTGTATCGAGTGAGTTTCTCGGTATCATCTTTTTTGCAAAGCTGATTGTCGAAATAGACATTGTAAAACATATTATGGCAACAATCACTGAAAGTTTATCATCGTTTGAAACATAGGCAGCCGTATTACCGCTCAGTATAGCCACTATTGCCAGTACCGCCAACCGCTTTGCGAATAGATTGATGGTAAATGTAACAGAGATAAATAACATTTGAATTAAGTGCACTTTAAATATTATTTTTACTTCGATAAGCAAAAGAAGTGCATATGCCAAAATGGATATCGCTTCATAATTTGCAGAGGCATAAAAAGTATACACCAATAAGTAAGATAGATTAACCACTCCACATATAATGCCAGCAACTCTTGGGTATTTATTGACATTAAATATATATGCGCAATATGAGAAAAATGTAAAGTGGTAGCCTGTAAAGGCTATAATGAGAAGAATATATAATAAAATCATACAGTACCACTCTTTCTTTTTTGGTAAAACAGCGCTTTATTCTCCCTCATATTTTCATCGGCGACCGATAAAATATGGCTAACACCCTGTTTTTTCACTTCTTCGTTCACATAGATAGATCCGATACTTGCAGAAATCAAAATTTCGTCTGTTTCGTTTTGCTGCTCAATACATTGCATAATGCGCTCAATTACTTTATCGCAACCTTCATCTTGCACATTAGGCATTACAACTAAAAATTCATCTCCACCGATACGAGCTACAAGATCATTTTCACGCACAGTAGTTATAATAGCGTGTGTTATTTTAAGTATGAGTCTATCTCCGGCTTTGTGTCCATAGGTATCGTTTGTGTGTTTTAAGGCATTTATATCAATGAATAAAACATAAAATAGGCTATCTTCTTCGCACATTCTCTCAAGCTCACCCATTATATATCTGCGATTAAACACACCTGTTAAATCGTCTCTTTCAATCTTTGTTATTAAGGTTTCTTTCTGCTTTAAAATTGTTTTCTGCTCCCCTATAACCTTGTCCGAATATCTCTTATAGCGACTTGCGTCAATTAAGTTTATTGCATATAGGAAAAAGAGGTAAAACGTGAGCAGTGAGGCAAGGGAAATTGCAATCGATAGTATTATCTGTTCAGAATAAAAAACTTCGCTCATCATTGTCGCAGAATGATCAATTTGTAAAGTAACAATTAAAACAATCGAGCAGAGAAGTATAATTGAATGCTTGCTCTTCACAGTCACTCTTTGTATAGAGGTGTTATCGATGTATTTCTTAACAATTTCATGCGCACAAGATAAAACAATACAGATAATAATTACAGCGATATGATCGTATACGGTATCTTCAATCAACTTCGCCGGCGCAATATTAACTATACTGCTAATAATAATAATTAAGGGTGTTAAACATGCAGATATATGTAAAACGAATATAGCAGCTCCACAGAACACCTGAACTAAGTCTGTTTTAGATATCAGTTTAAACTCAATTGTTAAAATAATCATGTAAGCAATAATTATTAAGTGAAAATCTAATTGAATATGCTGAACAAAGGCAAACATCGCAGTATTTAAAAGTGCCAACCCTGCAAAGACCAAATTGTTTTTTGTGCCACCTATCAGTAACTTTGATGAATACGAAAAAGTTGAAAACTGATAGATAAACATCATTACTAAAGAAGCCAAAACCCAAGCATTATTTAATTCCATATTCATCTATATCCATGCCTCCTAAAACACTTATAAAGTAGCAAACGACAGAAAATTTGATTTATCTCATACAAATACAAATCCAGTAGTTGCTGTATTTTGCATATAATCACAAGCACATCCCTGCCACAGCCGCAAAATCGCCTGAAAATAATTTCAAGGCATTAAAATTTACTAATTGCAATTACAATCAGATTATTAAATTTAAATTATATAAATAATAATTTACAAGTTCTTATATCAATATTGGGTAAAATAAAAAATAATATAGAACTTAAATATATAATATTATAACACTTTATCAAAAAAAATTCAATATATATCGCCAAAATATGGAAAAGGTATTTACATTACAACTGACATCTGATATAATGAATATTTTGTGACATATTTTTCCTTTGAAACATGGCATGAAACTGCTAATATAACAGGAGTAAATAGTGAAAGGCATCCTTAAATAAACCCAATGTAGCCGATGAGCTTAGCTATAAGTCTTTCATCAGAAAACTTGATATTAAATTACACTCTGTGGCGAAGATTAGGAAGCTAAAGAAGAATATATAAAAGTTAAAAGCAAAGGTCAGCGGTGACCTTTGCTTTTTTTAATATAATTTAAAATGCAGTTTTGTCCTTAGCCTATCTCACGAAGTCTTTCTACAATAGATTTGCTCTTTACATTATTATATATGAGCACTGGAGTTGCTACCGAGATAATGCCTAAGAGAACTGCTATAATAATCAGTGGTAAAGGCTCAAAGCTATATTTAGCTGCAATCATAGTATCACTTAGCATATCTACAATATAATATGTTAGAACCGAGCCTATGGTAGTTAAAAACACTATTACTGATACTCCGTAAAACAGCCCTTCACCGATTAGCATTTTCTTCATCTGACCACCTGTCATGCCAAGGCTTTGGAGCATAGCAAGCTCTAATTTCCTTGATGACACCGAGGTTATCATAGTATTTATAAAGTTTATGATGCCGATAAATCCTAAAATAAAGCTCAGGGTATACCCTGTCACTAAATAGGTGTTTTTTAGGTCATCAAACTCCTCCATGTATAAAGCCTTGCTTTCATAGTCAAGCAGTGGGTTGATGTTATTTGTATAGTCTGATATAAACTGCTCAATTTGTGGAATAGCTTCTTCATCTGCCCATAGTGTCATATTCATCGGGTTTCTATCAGGCAAATGCTCAACAAACTCGCTTTCAGGCAGAATAAAATATATATCTAAGATTATACCATAACGCTTATCAAGTGAATAAGGCAAAGCACCAGCATCAAGCACTTCATATTCCTTTGTTTTTCCATTACCAAAGTCAATTACGACTTTTTCTCCCACATCATAATAAAGCTCATCTGGTCGAGAAACTCCATAATATCCTGTGGTCAGAACATATTCCCCTGTTTTAAAAAGCTCAATTTGTTCCTCGGTTAAATAATCTTTTCCGATGATATCATTACTATCAGTTGCAATCTTATCCATTAGGCTTTCGGAAACACCGTAAGTAAAAGAATAAATTTCGCTATCTTCATGGAGCATTTCCATAGATGATTCTATGTACATAGTGTTGCTATCATAATATTTTTCTACCGATGATTCTACACGCTCTTTAGCAGTATCCGCCAAAATATGGGAGCCAGCTAAAGTATAGACTTTGCCGATTTCGTTCACTCCCTCAAGTGCAGATACTTCCTCTATAAATTCATCTGTAACACTATCTAAACTACTGTTAGTTCCAAGATTTAATAGCGATGCATCTGACACCACAAAATCACTTACCACAAATCTGCTTAAATACGCATCCATATCAAGACCATTAACAAAGGTGTATGTAATATTAAATATAAGTGCAGACAGTGAAATAGATATGATTACAAGGGTGGTTTTACCTCTATTTC
>CAYJLI010000036.1:0-23116 GCA_964371155.1 uncultured Oscillospiraceae bacterium
AATGTAAGCAAAAATTCTCTGAATTTTGCGGTTTCGCTTTTATCTTAAGTCCGAGAGCATCCCTCACGCCGAAAGCGGGAGGGGTGCTCTCAGTTTTTAGAGATAGTCTGAAAACTGAGGGGCTTAAGAGAAAAGATGAAATACAAGGAGCAAAACTTTTAAATAAGCGAATAATACAAAGGTATATGAGGGAAATTTAAAAGTTTTAAGCGACAATGTAAGCAAAAATTCTCTGAATTTTGCGGTTTCGCTTTTATCTTAAGTCCGAGGGCATCCCTCTCGTCGAAAGTGTGAGGGATGCCCTGCTTTTTAATTTTTTCATAATGGGACTTTCCTACAACATATAGTATTTTAGAGTGCTTATTAACTTTAAAACTTCTAAGGAGGTCATATATGGAGCATAATGCAAAACTTAATTTGGGCGAAATCGTAAAGGAAAAGGTTTATTATATAAAGGGCAGATATGACAATATTACAGTGCTCCCGATAGAGGAAATCGGCAAATACTGCTATTCGCTCACTGTCGGCAAACCAAAAAACTCTGTTTTAATCGTCGCCGAAGATGCCCATGGTAGTGAAATAATCAGCTTGCTTTTGCTTAAATTCTTTGAGGAGGCAGTGCAGGCGGCAAGTGAAAATAAATCTATCTGCGGTATTTTTCCCAAAAGGCTCTTCGAAAAAGTGTCCCTCTCACTTATACCCTATCTGCCAAATTCCAATACCACAAAGGAGATTATCGGGCTTTGTAGCGAGTGGAATACAAGCAGATTTTATTCATTTAGTACTGGGGAGGGCAGCATAACCACCCATTTAAACGAAAACAGCCCCACCCAGTGCAGGCTTATGGCTAAAATACTCTCAAATGACATTGATTACAAATCTATAATTTGTGAGGAAAGTCTATCCTCTACCGCCTCCCTCTTTGCCAGTACTATTAAAAAGCCCTCTTTTGAGATTGCAGTCACACCACCTGATATGGAGGAGGGCGAGGCGGTGAGCTTTCTTTATCGTCAGTTGAGAGAGATGCTGATTTTGCTTCCAATGATATAGGGGGGTAAATGGTTTTAGTTTATTCAATGCTGAGCAAATAGATACAAAAGCGATTTATTACCTACACTCAGCTAAAAGTTTTTGCAGAATTTTTTGGAGTTTCTTGTGATTATTTGCTCGGCATCTCAGAAAACTCAGCCGATGAATAGCCGATATAATTTTTCGGGGTATTTTCTGCGACATCCGTACAGAAAACACCCCGAAAAAAATTAATTAGATTAGCACAAAAAACAATCTAACACAAAATTTTCCTGCAATTTTTGTAGCATTTTATAAGTTATTAAATTAGATGAAATTTTATTAAAATAGTGGGTTGACTTTAGTCCCTGTTTGCTATAAAATTAGAAAAGCACACAATATATAGTTATTAAAACTAAAAATATATACAATTTATAGTATGGAGGTCATAAGTATGTACACCCAAGTAGTAAAGAGGGACGGAAGAAAAACAATATTCGATGAGGCGAAAATTACCGATGCTATTTTTAAAGCGGCTCAAGCACTCGGCGGGAGCGACAGAGAAATGGCAAAAAGCCTTGCTCATGAAGTGGTTGCTTATATAAATTCTCATGAATACGACGGTTATCCAACTGTTGAAGAGGTGCAGGACGCAGTAGAAAAAGTGCTTGTAGATCACGGCCATGCACGCACAGCAAAAGAATACATTCTCTATCGTGCCGATAGGACAAGAGTTCGTGATATGAACACCAAATTGATGAAAGTTTATGAAGATCTCACATTTACCGATGCGAGTGACAATGACATAAAAAGAGAAAACGCCAATATAGATGGCGACACTGCAATGGGCACCATGCTAAAATATGGCTCGGAGGGCGCTAAGCAGTTTTATCATATGTTTGTCTTAGACCCAAAGCACTCCAAGGCGCACAACGAGGGTGATATACATATCCACGACCTCGACTTTTTAACACTTACAACCACTTGTTGCCAGATAGATTTGGACAGGCTCTTCACCGGCGGTTTTTCCACCGGCCACGGCTTTTTAAGAGAGCCTAAGGATATTCAAACCTATGCCGCTCAGGCGTGCATTGCAATACAATCAAACCAAAATGATCAGCACGGCGGACAGAGTGTGCCAAACTTTGATTATGCAATGGCTAAAGGTGTAGCAAAGACATATAAAAAGCTTTATGCACAAAATTTAGCTAAAGTTGTGGACATTATGGGGCTTTGCGAGGATTCTCAAAAATGGTCGGAAGAAACTATTTTAGCGCTTGCAGAAAAAGAGCTTCACCCCTCACTTACACCTACTGAAGAGTTTAGAAATGCTTTAAAAGAAAAGCTTTCTGAGATAAGCGATGAAATTACTGCGAAAAAAATTGTGGAAAGATGCGAAAGCTACACCGAGAAAGAAACGGATAAAGCTACTTCACAGGCTATGAAAGCACTAATCCACAATCTAAATACAATGCATTCAAGAGCTGGCGCTCAAATACCTTTTAGCTCAATTAACTATGGGATGGATACCTCAGCCGAGGGCAGAATGGTTGTAAAAAATATTCTGATTGCCACCGAAAGAGGGCTTGGAAACGGCGAAACGCCAATTTTCCCAATACAGATATTTAAGGTAAAGGACGGCATCAACTTCAATGAGGGCGAGCCGAATTACGATTTATTTAAGCAATCTTGCAAGGTTTCTGCAAAAAGGCTCTTCCCTAATTTCTCCTTTATAGATGCACCTTTTAACAAAAACTACTATGTGGAGGGCAAGCCTGAAACAGAGGTTGCTTATATGGGTTGCCGCACAAGGGTTGTGGCAAATGTCTATGATAGAAGCAGGGAAACCATCTATGGCAGAGGAAATTTAAGCTTCACCACTGTAAACCTTCCAAGGCTTGCAATTAAGGCTAATAAAAACACTGAATTTTTCTTTGAGCTACTTGAGCGTGAAGTGGATTTGGTTGCGGAGCAGTTAATGCACCGCTATAAAATACAGGCTGAGAAAAAGGCTAAGAATTTCCCATTCCTAATGGGACAGGGCATCTGGCTTGATTCAGAAAAACTCGGCCCAGAGGACAAAGTGGGCGAAGTGCTAAAGCATGGCACACTTACCATGGGATTTATTGGACTTGCAGAGTGCTTAACAGCACTCACAGGATCGCACCATGGCGAAAGCAAACAATCGCAGAAACTCGGGCTTGAAATCATCGGCTTTATGAAGAAGAAGATGGATGTATATGCCGAAAAAACTAAGATGAACTATTCAGTTATTGCCACACCTGCCGAGGGATTATCGGGCAGATTTGTAAAGATGGACGCTAAGAAATATGGCGTTATAGAGGGTGTTACAGATAGGGATTACTACACAAACTCTTTCCACATACCTGTGCACTACCCTATTTCCGCCTTTGAAAAGATTAAGCTTGAGGGGCCATACCACGCACTCACCACCGCTGGGCATATTACATATGTTGAGCTCGATGGCGACCCTTGCAATAATTTAGATGCATTCGAAGCGGTTATCCGCTGCATGCAACAAAGCGGTGTGGGCTATGGCTCGGTAAACCACCCAGTCGACCGTGACCCCATTTGTGGATACACAGGCATAATCGGAAACGAATGCCCTAAATGCGGCAGACGAGAAGACATGGTGCCTTTTGAGAGAATTCGCAGAATTACAGGATATTTAGTTGGTACGCTCGACCGCTTTAACAACGGCAAGCGAGCAGAAGAACAAGACCGTGTGAAACACGATATTCAGATGGAGATGATTTAATTTGATTAGAATTGCAGGAGTTGTGAGGGAGTCGATAGTGGACGGCAACGGGCTGAGGTTTACCCTTTTTACACAGGGCTGTCCTCATGCTTGTAAAGGTTGCCACAACCCCCAAACCCATGATTTTAACGGCGGTTCCCTTGTTTTAGCCGAGAAGATTATAGAAGAAATAAAGAAAAACCCACTGCTGAGCGGCATTACCTTTAGCGGTGGAGAACCAATACTTCAAGCGGCTGAGCTTTTGCCCGTGGCGAGGGCAGTAGTCGAAATGGGGCTTGACTGCGTGATTTACAGCGGTTATACATTTGAGCAGTTAATGGAAATGCAAAACTCAGATGTAAATGAGCTACTTTCTTTATGCAGTATCTTAATTGACGGCAAATATGTAGAAGAAGAAAAAGATTTACTGCTGAAATTCAGAGGTAGTAGAAATCAGAGGATTATAGATTTAAAAGAAGTGCTTGTGAGGAAGAATGTGTGATTTTTTCACCCTCCCCTTCTATGGCAGCATTACAAAAATAAAATAGGTGTGTAGTTAGAAAATATTTCTCTCTTAAAAAACTTTTAGGCATTGTGTTATCCACACAATGCCTAAAAGTTTTTTATTTAATATTTTTTATATCTTTTGAGTGCCTTTCAGTAGGGACATAATTAAAGCATTCCTTTTTTACCCAATACCGCCACTGCTATCAGTGTACATATAGCCGCAAGCGAGATTGGAAACCAACCATTTGCGAGCGGTAGCAGTGAAACATTCATGCCGTAAAAACTAAATATCATTGTGGGTATTGCCATTATGATGGTTATTGAGGCAAGTATTTTCATTACTATATTGAGGTTGTTTGAGATTATCGAGGCAGAGGCGTTCATCGTCCCCGAGAGTATTCCTGTGTAGATACTACACATCTCGATAGCCTGCTTTATTTCTATCAGCACATCTTCAAGCAAGTCCTGATCTTCTTCATACATCTTTATTATTCTGCCACGCAAAATCTTCTCGATTGTGATTTCGTCGGATTTTAGCGAGGTTGAGAAGTAAACGAGGGATTTTTCAAGTCCTAAAAGCTGGAATAGCTCCCTGTTTCTCATAGACTTGTGGAGGATTTTTTCTGAGGTGGTCGCCATTTTGTCTATCTGCTTTAGGTTGGAGAGGAACTTTGCGGCAACTCTTAGCAGTATATTTAGAAAAAATCTTGTTTTAAGTGCGGTGTTTATATTCTTTATCGTGGTGGTATAAAGCTCGTTTATTATATCGTTTTCCTTTAAACATACGGTGAGTATGCATTTTTCCATCAGTATTATGCCTATCGGCATTGTGGTAAAGGCGAGGTGGCTTTCCGAGGAAAGTTCTGGCACGGGTATATCGACTATGATAAGCGTTTGATTATCTTCGCTTTCTACACGTGATGATTCCTCTTCATCGAGTGCAGAGCCGATAAAATCCCTGTCCACCCCGAAAATGTCAATCAAATATGCCACTTCTTTTTGGCTTGGCGCAACCACACTTATCCAGCAGCCCTCTTCCATGCCACTGAGCTTGGTCATCTTGCCGTCAATTGTTTTGTAATATGCTATCATTGTATTCACGCTCCTCAAATGCGAGGAATAAAGGCTACCATGCAGTCCCCGCATATATTATTTATAAAGTTTTTACCAGGCGGTTCGGGACTCACAGTATCGCCTCCTTTTATTAGTGAATTAGTAGTCAAATGAAAGTATTTTATCTTATTTATTATATCAATAAATATAAGCGTTTGCAAGCGATATTTGCAGATTTAGGGATATAGTATGTGTATAAACCCCATTTTCGGCTGAATTTGAGGATAAATGAGTGAATATCAGCTTTTTACGGCTTTTTTCGAATCCCGTATGCACCACCAAATTATCGTACTCATTACAATCGCTCCACCTAAAAAGCCCATCGGCCCAGGGATTTCTCCCACAAAAATAGCCACCCAAACAGGATTTAAAAGCGGCTCAAGCATTGCTATGAGTGAACAGCTCAGCGGTTTTGCATTTTTTATCGCAAAGGAATACATCAAAAATGCTATACCCGTTTGGAATACACCTAAGAATAGAACTGCCGAAATAGTTGTGAAGTTTATCGTGGCAGGATAATTTATCCCCACCGAAATCCCGATAATCCCCGCTAAAAAATGCCCCGATATCATGCCGTACATGTTTGAAGCTGGATTTTTTGTTTTTGGAGCGGCGATATATATACCACTTCTTGCGATACCTGAAAACACTGCCAATATATTGCCGAGTAATCCTCCGCCGGAGAGGGAGTCCATAAAAAATAGTGCAATCCCTGTAAAGCAGCAGGTCACTGCAAAAACTTCCGCCTTTGAGGGTAGTTTTTTATATGCAATTGCACCAAATATCAGCAAGTATATCGGTGTGGCATTGCCTATCATTACGGCATTTGCGGCGGTGGTGAGATATGTTGAAGTGACATACAAAAACATATTCACACACATTGCAATGCCAATTACAAGCGAAAATTTATCATACTCAAATTTTATCTTTTTAGCCCTTGCATAGGCAAGCATAATCACGGCACCGATAAGGCTTCTCACACCTGTGAGCATGAATGGATGCCATGGCATAATTTTAATTAATACTCCGCCCGTGCTCCAAAAAATTACACAAATAAACATCAGTGCTATCGCTTTTTTTTCATTACTCAGCTGATTTCCCATTTGTATATACCTCTTCTGACATTTAATTTTTCTCTTTTGCTATCACTTTTGCAAGCAGTTTTTACTTGGAATGATTTTTAAGCTCTATTTCTCTAAATGAAAAATATTCACCCCTGCTTGCTCCTCTAAGGATATTAATCAAACCGAAAAACTATCTGAAAAGGTAGTTTTTCGGCTGTAAATAAAGGTTTCTCAGCTTTTAGTAGCGATTTTAACACTGTATACACACCACCATACTATTGTAGCAGTGAGTATGCTCCCACCTATAAACGCCATACTACTTGGCACTTCACCGAGCAGTAAAAACACCCATAAAGGCCCTAAAATTATCTCAAGCATACCGATGAGTGAGCAGTTAAGTGGAGCGGTGTTTCTCAAGGCGTAATTATAGAAGTATGTTGCCATTCCCGTGTTAATTATTGCGAATATAATCATGGTAGCAACTATTGTAGGAGTAATTTGAAGTGGCGACGAAAGCCCTATCGGCAAGCCGATTGTGGCGGTGAGTATATGCCCACACAATAGTCCGGACATGCTTGAGGAAGCACTTTTGGTTTTAGAAGAAAATGTGTAGACAATGCTCATTGCAAGGCTACTAACGAGTGCAAGAATATTTCCAAGCATCCCGCCTACTTCAATATCGTCAAAGAAGAAAATTGAAACCCCTACTATACAAAGCGCTACAACTAATAATTCCTGCTTTGTTGGTACTTTTTTATAAAAAAGTGCAGTGATTAATATTATGAATAGCGGATGGGTGGAGGATAGCAAGGTAACATTTGCGGCGGTGGTCATCTGCATTGCCGGTACATAGACAAAAAAGCTTATGCAAATTGAAATAGATACACATATAGAGTATCTATCCATCTCGAATTTTATTTTGTTTAGCTTCATGTAGAGCGATATCATAAAAACAGTGATAAAACTTCTACTGCCCGCTACCATGAACGAATTCCAAGGTATGCTTTTTATAAATATGCCTCCCGTGCTCCACATAAGCACGCAGCAAATCATCATAAATATGGCTTTTCTCTCGGTTTGTGCACTTCTCTGCATACAAATCTCCCATTCTATGCTTTAATTATTGGTAGGGTGGTCATAATATTAAATCATCTATTGTTGCGTGCGCTCCTGTGAAGCTTCCACAACACTAATATTATACAAGCACCACCAAACTATTGTACCCATTAATATACTGCCGCCAACAAACGCCATTGTACTTGGCACTTCTCCAAGCATTAAAAACACCCAGAATGGCCCTAAGATAATTTCGAGCATGGCTATTAGTGAGCAGTTTAGCGGAGCAGTATTTCTCACCGCATAATTGTAGAAGAATGTGGCAAGCCCTGTGTTTATAATACCAAAAGCAATCATAGTGGCTACTATTGTAGGTGTTATTTCAAGTGGCTGGCTAACTCCTATCGGTATACCGATTAATGCAGTTATCGAATGCCCTATAATTACGCCCGTCATATTGGAGTTGGCACTTTTAGTCCTCGAGGAAGCCATATAGGATACACCCATTGCAAAGCCTGTTGTGAGGGCAAATAGATTGCCGAGCATACCGCCCATTGAAAGGCCGTCTAAAAAGAATATTGATATGCCTATTGTACATAGTGTTACCACTATTATCTCCCTCTTTGTAGGCATCTTCTTATAGAGTAGTGCGGCAAATATGATTATGAAAATAGGGTGGGTTGCTGCGAGGAGTGTTGCATTTGCGGCAGTGGTCATCTGCATTGCAGGCACATAGACAAAAAGGCTGAGGCACATGGCGGTAGCTATGAAAATCGAGTAGAGATCAAACTCGAATTTCATTTTATTTACTTTCATATATATAAGTAGCATGAAGACAGTTATAAGACTTCTCGAGCCCGACACCATGACCGAATTCCACGGTATCGACTTAATGAATATCCCCCCCGTACTCCACATAAGCACACAGCAAAGCATCATAAATTCGGCTTTTCTACCTTTTAGCAGTGACATAACATCACCATTCCTTTCTATCTAAGACACAGGTGACCCATTAGAGACGGTCTTAATTGTGCCATGTTTAATCGCTTAATTATTGCTTATATTTTAGCTACTACATTTTATATCAAAAATTCACTAAATACAATAGTATTTAAAAATAAATTTCCATTTAACTTAAATTTTACCACGCTTAAAAAATTTTATATAAAGCATTGCATACAGTGGCATAATATGGTTTAATAATCATATGGTTTTTTACATCATATCTAACACACATTAGCTTGTAAAGGTTGGTTCATAATAGATGGTATTTGCTGATTTAATATTTTTATATATATTCTTACCACTCAATTTAATACTCTACTATGCCACGGGGCATAAAGCGGTGCGAAATGGGATTTTAATCCTGTTTTCGCTCTTTTTCTATGCCTGGGGGGAGCCTGTGTGGATACTTTTGCTTATATTTTCTGCGACTATCGACTACATTCATGGGCTTATAATACATTATTCACCCCCAAAGAGCTCAAGGGCAAAACTTGCCGTGGCAAGCTCTTTAATACTAAATTTAGGGCTTCTTTCAGTCTTTAAATACGGTGCCTTTTTCACCGAGGGGATAAACACCATACTCGGCACAAATTTCCCCCTACCCGAATTTTCACTCCCCATAGGTATATCATTTTACACATTCCAAACAATTTCCTATGTGGTGGATGTATACCGTGGAGAGGTAAAGGCACAGCAGTCTTATTTTAAGTTTTTGATGTTCGTTTCACTATATCATCAGCTCGTGGCAGGGCCTATTGTGCGTTACAGCCATATTGCAAATGAAATAGACTCACGCAAAACCGATATTAGGGACATAAGCACGGGGGTAAATAGGTTTGTGTTTGGGCTTGCAAAAAAAGTGCTCATTGCAAACACTGCGGGCGCACTCGCTGTCCCCTACCTTGAGGGCGATATATCCTCCCTTACAGTTATGGGTGCTTGGTATGGGATACTGCTTTTTGCGCTGCAAATTTATTTCGATTTTTCAGGCTATTCAGATATGGCAATAGGCCTTGGTAGGATGTTTGGCTTCCACTATGGAGAAAACTTTAACTACCCCTATATAGCAAATTCAGCCACCGAGTTTTGGAGGCGCTGGCATATATCACTCGGTAGCTTTTTCAGAGATTACCTATACATCCCCTTGGGTGGAAACAAACGCCATCAAATGCTAAATCTGCTCATAGTGTGGTTTGCCACTGGGCTTTGGCATGGGGCGAATATGAACTTTGTTCTTTGGGGACTTTTCTGGGGTGTGCTCGTGGTTATGGAAAAGAAGTTTTTAAACGCATTGCTTCTAAAACTTCCTAAAATAATTGGGCATATATATCTGATAACAGCGGTACTCATTGGTCTTGTAATATTCTATTTCACCGATTTATCAAGGGTGGGTGCATATCTTGCTTCGATGTTTGGCGTGGGTGGAATACAGCTTTATAATATAAATTTACAGCTCGATATAACCTCAAATATATACTGGCTAATACTCTCGCTTCTGCTTTGCACCCCGATAATGCGACTGCTTAAAGACTCTATTGCAAATTATGCACCGATATCGGGACAAAAGCTACTGCTCACACTAAACCCAATATTTTTAGCGGCACTTTTAATGCTCTCCACCGCCCTTCTTGTAGGCGAGAGCTATAATCCGTTTTTATACTTTAGGTTTTAGCCTTATATTTTTCTATTCCCATTCACAGGTGATGGGTATATGAGCATAATAACGAGTTTGGGTAACACCAAAAATTAACCATAAATTTTAGAGAGGAAAGGGGGATTTTAGTGGATAAAAAATATGATGGGTTTTCATTGGAGGCATATACAAAAGCAATTGCCATTTTAAATATAGCTATATTTGTGTCGCTCCTCATTTTTTGGGGACTCTTCACCTACTTCTCACCGAAACAGGAGTTTTCAGAAGCGGAAAAGCGTGCACTTGCCACATTTCCCGAGTTTTCCACTGAAGCACTTTTTTCGGGAGAATACACTTCGTCACTCTCGCTTTATTATGCCGATAATTTTGCCATGCGTGATTTTTTTGTGGCACTCGGCGCTGAATTTGAATCGGCAAGGGGATATAGCAAGGATGATGTAAGGCTGTATCAGGGTGCTTCCTCAGAGGCTACTCCCCCACCGCCCTCCTCGAGTGAGAGCCCTTCCGCTGAAGATAGCAGTGACACTACCTCTTCCACCGCTCCTTCTGAGGCTCCGACAGAGCCCGAGCCAGAGGGGCAACAGCTCGGTGCCACATTTATTTATGACGGCAGAGGACTTGCGATATATGGAGGCGATCCCACAATAGGAAAATGGTATGCCGATACGATAGACACATTTATACCGCTTCTCGGAGAAGATGTCACAATTTACAATATGGTTGTGCCCACTTCGATAGAATTTTATCTACCCGAGAGGTACAGCGATATTTCCCATCCTCAAGAGCCTGCGATAGAGCATATATATGATAATCTCGATGAAGCGATTATAGCTGTGGATGCCTACTCGGCACTCGAGGCACATAAGGATGAATACATCTATTTTAACACCGACCATCACTGGACAGCACTTGGGGCATATTATGCCTATACTGCATTTGCCGAGAGTGCGGGGTTTGACGCCATCCCTCTTTCAGAGCTTGAAAGCACACGAATAGAAAATTTCATCGGCACATTATATGCATGGACACAGGATCAAAGCTTGCTTGAAAACCCCGATTATGTGGATTATTATACTATTGACACCCCCCATACCGTCGAGATGTATTTAAAAAATCAACCATACTACCCCTACGCTTCCTCACTCTATGCGCATGGAGTACAGGGGTCCAATGCCTATATGATTTTCATCCACGGTGACCAACCGATGATGAAGATTACCACTGAAAACAAAAATGGTAAAAGCATCATGGTGATAAAAGAGTCTTACGGCAATGCCTTTGTACCACTACTTGTAAATCATTATGAGGAAGTTTATGTGGTGGACGGCAGGTATTTCCAGCTTGCACTGGTGCCTTTTATACAGCAAAATGAGATAGACGAGCTACTGTTTTTAAACAATATCATGGCGGCGTACACTCCATATAATATACAGCGTTTTGAAACTATGAAATATCAGGTGTTTGTGCCTCCAGAGCCGGACCCACCCGCAGAGGAAGATGGCGAGCTAAGTGAAGCTACGGACGGCGAGTCCAATGAAAATGCCGAAGTGTCCTCCGAAGATGGGGAGGCGGAAGAAGAAAAAGAGCCAGTGTATCGTGGCGGTAGGCTTGTAGTTGATGAAGATGAAGAGAGCGAAGAAGAGCAAGAGGAAAGCGAAAATTAGCATATAAATGATTAGTAGCTTTGCTTGCATAAGGCGAGGAGTGAGGGTGAAAAACTACCAAAAGGATGCTTTTAGCGGCTGAGTGTGTTCGGGTATTATCATCCAAGCCTGACACCTATAATCCAACACATTTTTTCAAAGCTCAGTGGAGCTTATAGCAGTGTCAAATCCCATTGTCGGACGGTGAGTATTACTGTGGAGATTTCCCACACTAATCCCCACTTTATTTTCATAAAATCTTCAACCTAAAGCTTAAGGACTCCCCATATAATGCTGTGCTCATCGGAGTTCTATTATATTAAAAAATATTTTTTCGCAGTTGTTCATAATTTTTACATTTTTTTGTGGTTAAATATATTTGAGGGGTTGTAGTTTTAATTTTTCTATAACCTAATAATATAGGAGGTGAATTTATGACGGTTGAATTCCTCTTTGCCTTGCTTTGGATAGGTATAGCCATTGTACTGGGTATAGTAGAGGTGGAAACAGCACAGTTTGTATCCATATGGGGTGCGATAGGGGCGATTGTCACCGCTTTTCCCGCATATCTCGGAGTGAACTTTGAGGTGCAACTGCTTGTGTTTGCCATAACCACAGTCTTATTGCTCATTCTCACGAGGCCGTTTGTGTCTAAAATTGCAAAGCCGAAAGTCGTGCATACCAATGCAAAGATGGTGATAGGGTGTGTGGGCATTGTTACCGAGCAGATAGACAATGAAAGCGATCTCGGTAGAGCAACAGTAAACGGCATCAGCTGGACTGCAAGAGCGGAAAAAGACGATGTTTTAATCACACCATCAACCAAGGTGGAAGTCCTTGCGATTGAGGGCGTAAAACTTATAGTTAGACCAAAAATTTAATTGATTTGTAGGAGGAAGTAGTTCATGCCATTTGCATTTGTTACACTTGTAGCGATAATACTTATTTTAGCGGCGATTATTCTAATTTCAAGCATCAAATCCGTACCTCAAACATCCGAGTGGATTATAGAAAGGCTTGGCCCATACCATACCACATGGGAATCGGGACTGCATTTTAAAATGCCTTTTATCGACAAGATTAAAAAGAAAGTTTCACTAAAAGAGCAGGTGGTGGACTTCCCACCGCAGCCTGTTATTACAAAAGATAATGTTACCATGCAGATAGATACAGTGGTATTCTTTCAGGTGACCGACTCAAAGCTATTTACCTATGGGGTTGAGCGTCCTGTATCCGCAATTGAAAACCTCACTGCGACAACACTCAGAAACATCATCGGTGAGATGGTATTTGACCAAACGCTTACTTCAAGGGATACAATAAACCAAAATATCACCTCTATTTTAGATAGAGCTACTGATAAATGGGGTATTAAGGTAAACCGTGTAGAGCTTAAAAACATCATCCCTCCAAGCGAAATCCAAGATGCAATGGAAAAAGAGATGAAAGCTGAGCGTGAACGCCGTGCGATTATGCTTGAAGCACAGGGTAAAAAGGAAAGCCAGATCCTTATTGCGGAAGGTGAAAAGCAATCCTCCATCCTTAGAGCTGAAGCTGAAAAAGAAGCGGCAATTCTTCGTGCGGATGCTGTTAGAGAGCAAAAAATCAGAGAGTCCGAGGGTGAAAGCGAAGCTATTATGATGATACAGCAAGCCATGGCGGACAGTATCAAGCTACTAAACGAAGCACATCCTTCACAGTCGGTGCTCACACTAAAAAGCCTTGAGGCAATGGAAAAAGTTGCCGATGGTCAAGCTACAAAGATTATCATCCCAAGCGAACTGCAAAAAATGGGCGGACTTCTTTCCGTGGCAAACGAATTAGTTGAGAAATAATATAGATTTATATTAATCTAAATGCCCTATCCACTGTATATGGCTACTAATAAAAACAAAACTACCACTATCAATTGATAGTGGTAGTTAGATTGCAGACAAAGTCTGCAATCTAAACAGACTAAAGAGAAAAGATGAAAGACAAGGAGCAAAACTTGCAAATAAGCGAGTAATACAAGGGTATATGAGCGTAATTTGAAAGTTTTAAGCGACGCAGTAAACAAAAAATCGAATGATTTTTTGTGATTTCGCTTTTATCTTCGGTCTGAAACTACCACTATCAAGAATGATGGTGGTAGTTAGATTGCAGACAAAGTCTGCAATCTAAACAGACTAAAGAGAAAAGATGAAAGACAAGGAGCAAAACTTGCAAATAAGCGAGTAATACAAGGGTATATGAGCGTAATTTGAAAGTTTTAAGCGACGCAGTAAACAAAAAATCGAATGATTTTTTGTGATTTCGCTTTTATCTTCGGTCTGAAACTACCACTATCAAGAATGATGGTGGTAGTTTTTATTTTTGTGGAGGATATGCTTATTTTATTTAATGATAATACCAAGCATACGGGAAAAATCAAGCGCTTGGCCACTATTAACAATTATGCCCTTTAATTCAGCTTTGCTTTCCGATACTACGATGCCTTCTATGTCGCAATCGGTGAAATCGGCACCTTTTAATGATGTTTGGAAGAAATCAGCTGAGCGAAACGAAGTTTTTTCGTAGATAGAATTATCAATTCTGCAATTAGCAAAAAAGGCACTATCAAAACTACTTCCAATAATGTGAAAGCCATTTATACTGCAACCAGTGAAATTTGAATATCTCATATTGCATTTTACAAAACTTGCACAATAAAAACTACTCTCAGAAAAATCAGTATTTCTATGTAATGAATTTATTTGTTTTACGGTGTTAAAACTGTTATCTCTAAAGCTACAATGATTAAACTCACAATCTTCAAATACAACTTCTTCAAAAAAGCACCTTTCAAATGATACTTTCTCAAATTTGCAGTTTAAAAAATATACTTTATTAAATTCTCGTCTATAAAAAGTATCGCCTGATTTTTCTATGTTTTCTATGATAACTTCATATATTTCATCGTCCGTATCTTCTGGAAATATATCTCTTCCATCGCTTAAATCTTTTGTGAATTGTGGCTCTTTCCATATGAATTTTTTACCCATAATATACCTTCTTTACCTAAAATAAATAATGTGTAGTATAAAGTTAACCATAAATCTGAAATAAAGCAATAGGAGTGAAAATCCGCCTTTTAAAAGGCGGGAGCATTAGTGGCTGAAAAGGTGGAGCACACACGAATAGTAGGGATTTTCAAGGGGGCGCTGACCCCCCTAAATCGAATGAAGAGGGTTTTAGGGAGAACATTCGAGAGTTCTCCCTAATCGTTCTTTGCCTACTTTCTGTCGACACAGAAAGTAGGGTGGGGGATTACCTGTATCAATAGCTTTCTGCTATCATTGTAGGGGGCAAGGCCCCTTAATATATCTACGATATCGCATAATTTATTGAGCAGGGTCTACGGGCATTAGTGACCATGACTCTACAATTTCAATTCGTTTCGCCATCGGTGAAACTCAATAACTTTTCACTATTCATTTTTCATTTTTCACTAAAAAATCTCCGCTCTTTTGCTTATAAAAATTGCTACATTCTTTTTATCGGCTTCGCCTACCTATTCATGGGGCGTTGCCCCATACCCCATAATTTTTTGAAAAAAATTAAGTAAAACTTTATTTTTCACTATTTGCTTGCTACATCATTTATCATGACTTAAAATTAAATAGCAGGCTTAATATCAATTAATTTCGTGCCGTCAAGGCAATCGAGCCCTGTAACTGAAATTTCATTCTCTCCAATATCCATAATCTCTAAAGCTGCTAAGCCTATGGGATTTGGTCTGTTTGGGGTGCGCCGTGCAAATGTGCCCGATTCACCTTTGCCGCTAAACCCCTCGGCGATGGATACAGTTCTACTTGACTTATCAAGCCAGTATAAAATTACTATTTTATTGCCTTTTTGCAGTCCATACAGACCATCTTTATACTCATCATAGATTTTCACTTTGCAAATAGCACTTTCTATACCCACATTTTTTGGGCAGTCACTGAGCTGTTTATACGGGGTTTCTATTTCCCCAATGAAAATAAGTTCCCTATTCATAACAACCTCCGTTTAATATGTTTTAAATCGGTAGCTATATTATTTACACCCTTACCACTGCTGTGGCAAGGGTGTAAGATTTAATCTTTTGTGAAGTTTAGTTTAGCTGGAAAATCCATCTTGTTTGCTGAAATAGTATGCAAATTTAATGGACATCCCCTATTTACTCCCTACACATTGTGAACTTTTTCTTTTCTGTCCGAAGAAGTGTCCACTCCGTATTTTTTATCTCGTCTGCTTTCGAAGTATTTTATAGCCACTGCGCCAAATTGTGCATAGCTTAAAATATCTTCTTCCTGCTCGATTAAGCCTGCTGGAATTTCTTCTCTTAGTTTATCAAGCTCAGGTGGGATTAAATCTGCAGGACGGCAGTCGATAGGCTCTGCATTTCCGATGATTTTCTTTCTAAATTCAGGATCGATTGGCATTGGAGTTCTTCCATATTCACCCCTTACCATTCCTTTAAATTCTTTAGTAATCATCTTGTAGCGGTCGCCGCCGATAATGTTAAACACTGCCTGTGTGCCCACTATCTGAGAAGTTGGGGTAACAAGTGGTGGGAAGCCAGCTTCTGCACGAACTTTTGGGATTTCGTTTAGCACATCTTCGAGCTGGTCGGATCTGCCCGCCTGTGCAAGCTGTGAAACAAGGTTTGAAAGCATACCGCCCGGTACTTGGTATAGAAGAGTGTTTGCATCTACGCCGAGTAGCTTTGGAACAAGCTGTCCGCTTGTGAGGTATTTATCCCTTAGTTTTACTGCTTTTTCCCTTACTTTGTTTAGCTTGTTAAGGTCGAGGCCTGTGTCGTAAGGAGTGCCTGCAAGTGCCGCAACCATACTTTCAGTAGCAGGATGTGAAGTACCCAGTGCAAGCGGTGACATAGCGGTATCAATTATATCCGCACCTGCTTCTATCGCCTTTAAATGAGCCATCGAAGCAAGACCGGAGGTGTAGTGGGAGTGGAACTGAATTGGAACTTTTACATTCTCTTTCAGTGCCTTAACCAAATCATATGCAAAATATGGGGTAATGAGTGCCGCCATGTCTTTTACGCAGATGGAGTCAACCCCTGCATTTTCAAGCCTTTTTGCATATTCTACATAGTAATCAATAGTAAATACTTCGCCAGTTGTAAAGCTCATTGCGCCTTGTAGGTGTGCATTTGCCTTTTTAGCCGCCTTGATAGCGGTTTCAAGGTTTCTAATGTCGTTAAGTGCATCGAATACACGCATTACATCTATTCCATTTTCCACCATCTTCATAACGAAGTACTCGAGTACATCGTCGGCATAATGGCGGTAGCCAAGCATGTTTTGTCCTCTAAAAAGCATTTGTAGAGGAGTTTTTGGCATATGCTTTTTCATTGTGCGCAGTCTTTCCCATGGGTCTTCATTTAAAAATCTTAGGCAGGAGTCAAATGTAGCTCCGCCCCAGCACTCGAGCGAGTGAAAACCACATTCGTCCAAATCCTCCATTAGAGGAATCATTTCATCAATTGTCATTCTGGTAGCTATGAGTGACTGATGCGCATCACGCAGTAGTGTTTCGGTTATTTTAACATTCTGTGCCATATTACACTCCAATCCGCCCGTTTTGGGCTAATTAATTATCTGAGTAAAAAACTATGGACAAAAGAGCATAGCCCTTCCCCTACGATTATATAAATTCGTTTCGCAACGTGGGAGTCCTTAGTTATTAGTTGTTAGTTGTTAGCATTATATTTGCTTATGGGTAAGGTGCAAATTAGCTAAGTGTTGCGATTACTTCGCCCACTTCCACCGATTGACCTTTTTTGGCATTGATAGAAGCTATTGTGCCTGCCTGAGGTGCCATGATGTCGTTTTCCATTTTCATCGCCTCTAAAATAGCGATAACCTCGCCTTTTTGCACCGCTTGCCCTTCTTTAACCTTTATGTCAAGGATGGTGCCGGGCATCGGAGCGGATATAGTAGCACTGCCCGACGCTGCCACAGCTTTTGGTTCTGCCTTAGGTGCCGCAGGTGATGCTGCTGTTGGCTTTTTAGGCGCAGGAGTCGCCTGCTTAGGAGCTGCCGTAGTTGCTTTAGCTGACGCACCCATTGGCACTTCTTCAACTAAAACATCATAGCCCCTGCCGTTTACAGTTATATTAAATCTCTTCACGATTATCTCTCCTTTTATTTGAGTTATTGGGCAAGTGCAAAACACACCCTAAGTGAAAAGTGAAAATTATCCGTTTTGCAAAATTTGCTGATTTAATGGCAAATTAAGCTTTTCACTATTACTTTTTCGCTATATCTGATTTACAGATGCTTACATGGGGACATTTATATGTTTCTTAGCAGGAGCGCAAACTCTTTTGCCCCTTAGTGCAGAGATGGCATCAACCACAGCTTTTTTAACTTCGCCAGCTTCTACCACCATGTCCACAAGTCCTGCCTCAGCCGCAGTAAATACTGAAGCTTCCTCTTCTTCATATGCTTTCACTGCATCTTCACGGGAAGTTTCGGCAGTTATTTTATCCTCATGCATGAATGCAACCGCTGTTTCTGGTTCAAGCGGTGAGATAACCGCATTCGGTGTTGCTATTATTAAATCGCTGTTGCAAAGTGTCATATAAGCGCCAGCCACTGCATATCCTGCCACTACCGCAATCTTTACAGTGGTAGCCGAGGAGAACACAGCCGCAAGTTTTGCCGCACTGCGAAGCTCACCCTTTGCTTCGGAATGGGCACTCTTTTTAAAGCCTAAGCTATCTATAACTGCAACTATCGGAATATTAAACGCATCGCAGAAGCTTATAAAGCTTGCAAGTTTTGAAGCGTCACATTTTGAGATGTATTCGCCAGTTGTGGCAATTATCCCTGCCGCACTGCCGCCAACTGTTGCAAGGGCAGTGTATGAGCCTTTGCCAAAGCCTTTATAAAGCTCCACTGCACTGTATTCATCGGAAAGAGCCGCCGCAAATGCCGCTGTGTCTTTTCCGCAGTTTTCGGTAAGTGCATTTATGTCGCCATCGGTGTAATTAAATAGCGGTGCTGGACAGAGATTGTTTTGAGGTAGCATAGTAATTAGCTCCCTCGCCTTTGCCACTGCAAGGATATCGTCTTCACAAACTATATGTGCGCTTGCATTTTCTGCACAGCTACAAGCTGTACCATTTTCTTCGCAAGTATTTGAAGGAGGTGTTAAAAATAGCTTTGCGCCCTCGCTCATAATTACTATATCGGCAGTGGTTGCCGCTATTGCCGCTGTCCCACCGCAGTTTCCTGCTATAACTGAAATTTGTGGCACTACGCCTGAAATTTCACCCTGTGCCTTAACAAATAAGCGATATGCCGCCATTGTCTGAGCAGGTTCTTTCAGATTTGCGCCCATTGAGTCATATATAGCTATAACGGGTGCGCCCGTCTTAGCAGCAAGTGAATAAATTTTAGAAATTTTTTGCCATTGTAGCTTGCTCATTGCGCCTAAATTATCCTCTGTGTTCTGCGCAAAAGCGTAAACGGTACTTCCCTCAACCAAACCCATAGCGGTAACTACTCCGCCAAAGTTTTCCTTTAAGGCAAATTTATCGAGCTCTGTATAACTTCCATTATCAAACAGTGCTGATAATCTTTTGTGTGCTGCGGTATCCGAGTTAGCCGCTTGTAGTTCGCCAAGTTTTTGTGTTAAATCAGACATGGTAATTCTCCTTACTTTTTGTATATTTATTTATATAAATTACTAATTGTAATAGTGCTTATCTCTAATTCGAGGATAATTTTAGTTAAAACTACTGTTTTCAACCCTACCAGCCGAAGCCCAAAGCTCTGCGCCGTCGGAAGTTCTCATTATGCTTCGCACAACCAAATTTTTGCCCATCATAGCCACTGCCGCCGCAATCGCCGCAATTACCGATGTGTTGCTGTTAGCTTTTTTGGGGTGGTCCGGGGAGGTGATGTCGGGTATTATTACATCTATTTTACTTCTTTTAGCCGATTTCTTGGAGGAGGATCTTGTAATGGTGACAGTAATCGGCGTTATTAGCTTTGATATTTCTGGGGTGGATGTCGCAAACTTTGGGGATGTGGACATGCTAAAATACTCTCGCATTAAGAGCAAAAATAGCAGTGCCATGCCTGTGAAAAATATGGCGGTCATTGCTGTGTCCGTAGCTAAAAAATGGTCGGACGGATAGTTAAAAGTCATTTTTACACCTCGTTCTTCTTTAATTTTTAAAACGGCTCCATGCCTATATGACAATTTACAAAAATGGTGATAGAAGAGCTTCTATCCAGAGTATCGCTGTGGGGAATACACTTATCGCCAGCACAAGCCTAAAGACCTGTATAACCACTAAATTAGCACTGTCCACCCCTAAATCGGCGGCTATTAGTGCCATGTCGGAAGCGCCTGCGGGCGTTGCACTGAGCATCGCTTCACTGCGGCTAAGTCCCCAAAATCGCTTCATGGCAAATCCCATGAGCAGACTTATTAAAAAATAGCCTACAAGTATGAATACTATTGGAACAAAAAGATTTTTTAGCCCTGCAATATCCCCCATTGTAACACTGCTTCCTATATATGCTCCTGAAAAAATCTGCGCAGCTCTGCGAAGGCTTATATGCATGGAAAGCCTTACCCCTAATAGCTTTGCTGTTATCGTGCCCAGCATTGAAAATACAATCGAGCCTGCAGGAAATCCAGAAAGCTCACCGATTATTCCACATGCAAAGGCAATGGAGAGTGTTAATAGCAGTGCTTTGAGTGAAAAATTTTCAGCGGTGGCAGTTTTAGGTATTTCTTTGAGTGGGAGATTATTTTTTTCATTTCTTGTAACCCATGCGATTAGCGGAGGAAAAATAGCTATTCCTGCTATTAGCCTGCTAAACTGCACCACCGCCACAACGGCACTATCGGCACCAATCTCGGCGGCTATCAATGGGGTTTCACTCACTCCACCCGGCAGGGTGCAAAACATTGCGGTTTTCATATCCATATAGCCAAGTGTGGAGAGTACCACTCCCGAAATGGTGCTGAAGATAAGAAATGCAAGCATTAAAAACATTATCGGCATAATTAGCTTTTTAGCGCCGAGCACATCTTCATTTTTGATATTTGATCCTACATATGCACCGGTGACAATCTGCGCTATTATCTTTGCCTCCATCGGCATCAGCGCAGAGGAGGTAGTTGCATTAAATGCGGAAACCGCTATTAGCGAACCTATTAAAAGCCCACCCGGCACTTTAAGTTTCATCAAAATGGCGCCGAATATCACCGCAACCATGGTGGTAATAACAAAATTAGTCAACAAATCCCACCCGCCATTTCCTACGGCAATATATTAATTCTGCCTGTACTGTATTTTTAATATATAATTTTTATATATATTCATTTAATTATAATACAAATAAAAAGAAAAATAAAGCAAAATTTATCAATTTAAATTTAAAAAGGAAAAAATTAAATTCTCATTTATACGACATTATCTCAAAAATAAAAAATATAAGCTATAAAATGCAAGCTAAATTCCTCATTAAGTATACATATGCTTTCTCCTCGAGGACATATCAGCGAATGAAATCCACCCTACATGAAAACACTTTTTCAAAAAAATTTTTCATCGTATAACTTTTTATATTTTTTATAGGCAATTTCAAAAAAAATCTTAGTATTTTAAAGAGTAGGAGTTTAAAAAAAGATTTAAATCCAGACCTCTAATGTAAAAATACAAAATATTGAGCTTCTATTTCAGCGCTTATATTTAAGTTTATTAAGCAAGCGAATATTGAAATAAAAATACTGCTACTATGTTTATATCTATGTGTAACGGCAAAAGTAATGATTTGTAATTTGAAATTCAGCTAAATTTTCCTATCAAGCTAAGGGGAATAATTTTAAGAAAATTCATTGTTTTTTCCCATAAAAAGATGTACAATTAAATATAAGAACCAGTTTTTTCTAATTTTAATAAAAATAGGAGGCGGTTATGATGAATGATTTTACAGCAAAGCCAATTAGGAAGAGAATTGAAAAGGTTATAGTGGCAATGAAAAAGAATAATATCAATGGATATTATGCAGAAAATAGCGAGGAGTTAATCGAGCAGATTAAAGCCATTGCCCCAAAGGGATGTAAGGTGGCGTCCGGTGGCTCCTATTCGCTCGAGCAGACGGGTGCACTCGATTTTATTAAAAGCGACTACTACGACTATATAAACCGAGGCACCACCCCCGAGGAAAGATATGTTTCCGATCGTGAAGCTTTCTTTTCCGATGTCTATTTTGCAAGTGCAAATGCGGTGACAATGCAAGGGGAAATATATAATGTTGACGGACATGGCAACCGTGTGGCGGCGCTCACCCTTGGCCCTAAGAAAGTTGTTTTAGTGGTGGGATATAATAAAATTGTAAAAGACTTGGAAGCTGCGGAATACCGTCTAAAAACAATAGCTTCCCCTGCCAATACAGTAAAGCGTAATGTTGAGGCGGCGGGATGTTTCCACACGGGCGAATGTACAAATTGTAGGAGCGATACGAGAATTTGCTGCTATTATAGTGTGACTAAGTTTTGCAGGGAAAAGGATAGAATTCATGTGATATTTATGCCCGAGGAATTAGGTTTTTAAGAAAAGACTGAATAAAAAACTTGGCATATAGGCTGCTGTCAATAAAGAAACAAACCGTCACTATCAAAAAAATGATAATGACGGTTTATTTTTATGTAGATTGTGCTCATTTTATAGAGAACACATAGCTAATTCTTTTTTCAGAAACTCCTTAATATATGGATTGTTTTCCTCGTTTAACAAAAACATAAAAGCATTACTGCGACATTTTTGGTGCCGCTTGCCTTGCAAGATAAAATCATAACCCATAGAACATTTTGAATTACAATCATTCGGATTTATTAGTCGCTTACATACAGAAGCACTCTCAATTCCCTTTATAAGTTCTGACGGCAATGTGTCTAAAAGCTCCATATAATCAGCAACATGATTTCCATAAATGCGTGCTATGATACCTTTTTTGCGAAACACATAGTTCATAAGTGTTTTTTTATTGTAGAGATATGAAACCACAAAACCACTTTTAGCTTCTTTCACTTCAATTTTACATCCAAGCAAAATTAACTCATTATGCAACTCGGTTATAAATTCCGAAAGTTCACTATCCACTGTACTTATAAAATCTTCAAAATTAAGTTTAGCCATAAATATTCTCCATTCATTATATAAATACCCCGTGCCGTAGGCACAGCAAAGTCTTTAACCTTTCACCATTAGTCTTTTACCATTTTGCTCTATGAGCAAAATATAAATAAT
>CAYJLI010000037.1:0-22670 GCA_964371155.1 uncultured Oscillospiraceae bacterium
TCCGTAGGCATTGGCTTGGCATAATAGTAGCCTTGCGCTTTATTGCAGCTAATAATCTTGAGGAAATTCACCTGGCCATCGGTTTCCACTCCCTCGGCGACTGTTATGGCGTCTATACGCTGTGCCATGCTCACTACACTTTCGACCACACGGTTTCCACGTGCTTCGTTTTTACTGTTCATAAGAAAGCTTCTATCGAGCTTTATTATATCTATATCGAGATTTTTTATCAGTCCAAGGGAAGAGTACCCCGAGCCAAAATCGTCAATTGATATTAAAAATCCACTTTTGCGTAGCTCGAAAAGTGTATTTTCAAGTACAGCTTCATTGTCGAGTATAGTGCTCTCAGTAAGCTCTATTTCTATGAACTTTTTAGGAATGTCGTATTTTTCGACTATTTCATTTAATTCTTCGACAAACTTTTCGTTGGTGAGATGAACCCTTGAAAAGTTTACCGATATCGGTATAGCTTCCTTGCCACTATTAATCCAATCGGATATGATTTCGCAGGTTTTTTCAAGCATGTATTTATCCAAATTTATGATAAAACCATTGCTTTCAAATACTGGAATAAAGTCGTTGGGGAACATGATTACTTCATCATTTACCACCCATCTCACAAGTGCCTCAGCACCTGAGAGGGAGTCGTTAGCTAAATCGAATTTAGGTTGCAAATATACTTTGAATTCATTATTTCTAAGAGCGGCTTCCATTTTGTTTGTGATTTCAGCTATTTTAAGAATATGATCTTTAAACGCTTCATCATAGTCATAAACTACATTTTGCTCACGACCTTTGGAGAAATTATGCGCAAGGATAACCTTGTTTATTATATTGTTAACATTGGTTTCGCCAAGCTCTATAAAATATCTCCCATACCTAAATTTAATATTATGGCCTTTTAATTGTGGGAGCTTTTCCCTGAATTTTTCTTCATAAAAAAACCTTAAATGTTCGAGATCATAAAGGTCTTCGGAGTTACCAAAAATCAAAAATTCATCTATCCCAACCCTCGCTTGAATAAATGAAGCAAGCCCAGATTCCTTACCTACATCGGCAAATGCACGGATAACTTCATCACCCATTTCAAAATCATACATTTCATTAATTGATTTAAAATTAACTATATCAATCTTAGCTATTATGTATTTTTGAGCGGGAGTTTTATTTAAAATTTCGCTTACATCCATCTTGAATTTTACAAGGTTTGGCACGCCAGTTAAATCATCATAAAACGCCACTGTTTCAATCTCGTTTATAGCATTTTTTCTGAGTATAAGTATGGTGCAAATAAATACAGCACATCCCAGTGTAATTACTATGTTAAAAATAGTGGTACTGTTTATAATCGCTATGGAACTTGCCGCTACAACCTCATTTGGCACTGTAATTATAAGCGACCAGTCATTAAAAAGGATGGGCCTATATTCAAGCAGCCAATGGGTATTATCAAGTTCATAGCTAAAGCCACCGGATGTCTTTGAAAAGAGAAGATCTTTTGCCATAGCATAAGAGGTTCCCTCCGAATATGTAGCGCTTGAGAGTGTATGTAGGATATTTTGCTCAAATATGCCATTGTCCTCATGGGTGGCAGCGATTACATCACCGTCACCGTCTATTACGAATGCATAACCATCTCCACCGAATGAAGGCTCTAACAATGTATCTAAATAGCCGAGTGGATATTCAGCCACAAGGGATCCCACATTTATGCCATTTTCTATTATAGGTGCTGCCATTGTGATGGTGAGATGATCACCATATATGGAGGTCACTGGGTCTGTGACAATAGCATCGCCGAGCTCGATGTCCATAAATTGGCTAAAATATTCCGCATTAACATATGTACCATCGCCCACAAGTCCATGTCCATCATCACCCACAACAATTAGATTTGCATAGCCATGGTATCGCTCAGCAATGCTCAGATGCTTTAAAATATTTTCTTCATTATATCCCACCGTAACGAGTGTTTCGGCTGTGCTGTGGAGTATGGTGAGTTTAGAAGTCAGCTCAGAGTCGAAAGTAAACTGCTGTTGAGTAGCTATTTCACTGAGCGTTAATTCGGTGGCATCTTCAAGGTTTTGAGATATTGCCACACTGAAATAATATATTCCCGAAAATGTAATTAGTAGCACTAAAAAAGTGACAATGAAAACATAGCGATTTTTCAAGCGATTTTTCACGATGAGTACCTCGACTTTCTATTATTATAGAAAATTTGCGATGATGTACCAAGCTGTGTGGAGAAAATTAGTCTTAATAAATACTGGGGCAGTGATATATAAACTTAAATTGTAATCATAATTTAATAATAAGATTTTATTTAATACAAATAATAATCAATCATAATTTTATCACACTTTGCAAGCCAAATTCAAGTAGAAGTGAGAATTTAAAATAGTTTACTTAGGAATTGTGTTATTTGCCTATGAGAGAATTGCCACTATTCTCCTTTTAGCGCTTTAAGTACTTCTTTAGCTATGGCAATGGAGAGTAGTGGTGGCACTGCATTTCCAATCTGAAGCCTTTTCATAGTGTCCGAGCCGTAAAATTTGTAATTGTCGGGGAAGCTTTGCAGTCTTGCGCCCTCACGAATGGACAAAGCCCTTGAATCCCGTGGATGAATACATCTCGATGAAGAGGGGCAAGCGAAATTTCGTGTGACAGTTGTGGAGGGCTTTTCCCACCATAGTTTTGCATATGTATTACCATATCCGCTTTTAGGGCGAATATCCTCCGGCAGATCATTTTTCGATTCGCCGTCCTTTAAAGTTTGCATTATTTTAATTAAATGCGCTCCGTTTTTAGGGGAAGAATGCTCCTTCACTGTATCAAAACTGCCTTTTCGCACAAATTCCAAAAACTCATTACCAACATCCTCATTATAATAATCCTTTTTCTCCCCACTTTTAATCTCGGGCAAGTCCCCGATTGCATCTTTAAGTGTTACAAACGGTTTTAATCCATCGCCATGAGTGGGGGTGGGATATGTAAAATTAGCTTCCTCTTTAAATCCCACTAAAATCACTCGTTCCCTATGCTGTGGGACACCGTAATCCACTGCGTTGAGCACCTTATGGTTTAGAGAGTATCCCAAAGCCTGAAATTCCGATTTGATTTTTTCAAATAAATCGCCTTTATCCATGCTTAAAATACCTGTAACATTTTCAAATACAAATACTTTAGGGGTGAGTATTTTTAAAATACGGATATACTGCTTAAATAAATTTGCTTTGTCGTCCATCTGCCTTTTGCCCAATGTGGAGTAGGACTGGCAGGGAGGCCCACCAACAACAATATCCACCTTGCGGCAGGATAAGGCTGCATCAAACATCTCCTTATTTAAATCGCAGATATCAAGGTTTAGCATTTTCACATTTGGGTGATTAAGCGAATATGCTGCCGCAATATCTTTCTCTATTTCATTTGCCAAAAGAATTTCAAACTCTTCCATCTGTGAAAAGCCATAACTGAGCCCACCCACTCCGGCAAATAAATCTATAACATTATACTTCTTCATATATCTTCATTCCTTTTCCGCCATGTAAATATCCCTCTATTTTGAGATAGTCCATGCGGATGTTTTTGCTTCTCATTCATTATAACACATATTTATATAAAGTGATATAGGAGTGATACAAAAGAAGCCATGTATCAATAAGAGGAGATTGTATTACCAAGATTACTACAATATATAGAGAGATATTATAGGGCTTACCCTTAGCACACTCAATATGTTTTTTACAATGCAAGGAATAACTTCGGCTGGTTATGTTTTATCATTGGGTGAAACTCAGCTCAATGATAAAGCTTTACAATCTGCTTTTGGATTAGGTGTTAAAGCTGTAAATATGGCGAAAACACTAAAAGACGCACCGCACGACTTCGATATGCACAACCACTACGCCTATGGAACTCACACAAAATAATTATCACCTCTACAAATAACAAACTACCACCATCATTTTTTTGATAGTGGTAGTTTATTATTTTATAAGTAGCTATATATAAATTAGGCTACTTTATTTAAGCACATAAATATTTACTGATTGCCTACCGTTTAAGCAGCTCTCGAGATAGGTTTCATAATAAAGGTCTACATCTATAATATCCTGCATCAGCCCAACACCCGTATCGGCCGCAATTGCATAGCCATATACAAATGAATTGTCCGCCGAAGTGATATACATTTTTGTACCATATGGGATTTGATCGGCTCTTGTAGCTACATAGCCATAAAAGAGCTCCATGCCGCTTGCACCCCAAGCACGTTTTCCTGCATTGTAGCCCGTTGCAACTTGATTGGTTAGCACATATTCATATTCTGTCGGAATACCATTTGCATCTAAAGTATAGCCAAAATCCAAATCGGATATCGCCTCACCCGGCGCTCCATATATTACCTCGGCACTTGTTGGCGAGTAGATTGTGCTCTGTGATGTGATCATCCTATCAACTTCAACGCCATCAATATATTTTACATTATAGGTAATCTCTCTTTGACCGGGGATACCATGGTGAATAGTTCTTGAGCGTCCCTCTTTGAGCAGGCTTGAAGGGGTGTATACTGTTTCAAAGGGAATTGTTTCGGTTATACTCTCTTCTTTATAGCTTATTCTATTTATGACTATTTCAGAATTTGGGGTAAGCTCTCTATCAAGTGGAAGATTAATAATATCATCCCCCGATAGTTTGATATTTGCCATAGTGAGTGCTTCACCGACAGTAGCATTACTTAGATAGAGAGAATGGGTGTTGTCGTCGGCACTTAAAAAGACCTCAAACGCCCTATCTATTTTAATATGTGCTATATTGTTGTTAAACCCTGTGAAACTCACCGTGTCCGCATCGATGGTTTGGATTTCTTCTTTGCTAAGTATATCCTCTACGGATTTCTCGGTGGTCAGTGCAAATTGCACATCTCCGCCATCGCTAATATAAACACCGTTTACATCCGTGAGGGCACCATAGAGAAAGAGCGACATAACCACTGTTACCACGCCCATGAGACTGCCTTTGATTTTATTTGTCTTAAGCATATTAGCTATCTTACATAGAAATTCTTTTGTTAAATTCATTTTTTACTCCGTTCCACGCTCTTATCCCCACTAAGGGCTATTGCCACCTAATACCAAGGACGGCATTATTTGTGGTAGCATATAAGCGTAAATTTATTTTTATAATACACCGCAATGCAGCTATCAGAAGCTTTTGCGATATGGAAATATATCCCTTTGGTATTATGGCCGACTTTTGCAATTATATTCACATTGTATACAGGTGTCAAACAAAATAAATGCAAAAATTTGGAATTAAAAGACGAAAATTCAGCATTATTTTGCCCAAATTTACAAAAGTTACCTAAAAGAGCCTAAAAGTATATAACTTTTAAAATTATTTTTATGTTAATTGCACAATGTTCTAAAAAGAAATGGCATTTGTCTAATATGATAATTTCTATCTGATAATTTACACTGAAATTGTATGTATTAGATAAGTAATGGTAATTTTTATGTAATTTGTTGATGATTTACTAAACTAAATTCCGCTATAATGCATAAAATATTTCTTTTGTATTGTGCAATATACATATATTTGCAGTGTTTTTCAGGAAGAATAAAAATTTAACAACCTCATCAAGAAAGTAAGTTTTAATTGCAATTAAGGTTTAATTTGTAGTATAATTATGATGAAATAGAAATCGAAAAATTCAGTAATTAATAGATGCAAAGGGGTAGTGAATTTTGTCTAAAAAGCAACCCATGCATAAGACTATAAAATATATATCTTTTCTCTCGCAATTTGGTTTTTCCTTAATAAGTCCAATTATAATAATGATATTCCTTTCCACCTATATAAGGGATTATTTTGAGCTTGGCAACTGGGTGGTTTTGCTCGGAATATTTTTAGGGCTTGGCTCTGCATTCACAGCGGCAGTAAAATTCTATAAATATGCAATGAAAGCCGCCGAGGAGAGCGAACGGGAGGAAATGTTATGACAAAAGAGCCCCATGATGTGGTTATAAGTGAGCTTAAACACCTTGCTAAAGGTGTGGCGATACTTTATATAATTTCATTGGCTGTACTTCCACTTATAGGTTATTTTAATTATCAAACAGTCTTGGGACTGCTTGTAGGTAGTGTATATTCCTTGATAAATTTCTTCCTAATAGGCCTCTCAGTTGAAAATGCAGTGCAGATGGAAAGTAGCACTGAAGTGGCAAAGTATATGAATAAGCAGTATGGCTTACGCTATCTGCTTACCGCAGTAGTTATAATTATCAGCATTTATGCTGATTTTATAAATCCGTTTGGGGTTATGATATCAATCTTCTTCCCTAAATTGGTGATATTCTTTAATACTTTTATGGGAAAGGAGGCGAACTGATGAATGGTCCTAAGGTGATATTTACCATCCCGTTACTTGGAGGGATTCAGGTGACGGAAACGGTGGTAAATGCATGGATAATTATGGCTGTAATTTTAGCCACATGTTTTTATCTTACAAGGAATATGCAAAAAGTTCCTAAAGGCAGGCAAGTAATAGCCGAAAAGATGGTAAAAACATTGTACGATTTAGTAGAAGAAGTAATGGGCAAGGGTCGAGAAGCTTTTGCACCTTATATCGGAACACTATTCGTATTCTCTTTCATAGGCAGCTTGTCGAGTATGTTTGGATTTAGACCGATGACCGGTGACTATAATACAACACTCGGCTGGGCACTTGTAACATTCTTTTTAGTGCAGTACCACGGGATAAAGTCAAAAGGTGTGGGCGGATGGCTGAAAGGATTTGCAGAGCCAATAGCTGTAATTACACCGCTTAATGTAGTAAGTGAAATAGCAAACCCAATTTCACTTAGCTTCCGTCATTTCGGAAACATTGCAGCAGGTATAATTATTACATCCATGCTTTATTCGGCTTTGGGTGCACTTACATCAATGTTATTTGGAGGACTCGAGATTCCAATTTTAGCGCTGGGTTTACCGGCATTCCTCTCCATCTATTTTGATGTGTTCACAGCGGCGTTACAGGCGTTCATCTTCTCAATGCTCTCAATGGTATTTATTTCAGGTGCGATGGATTAGCGCCAAAGTTAAAATTTTAAAATTGAAAAGAAAAATTTTAGGAGGATTTCATTATGGAAAAGGCAATTATTTTAGCGGCATCAGCAGTAGGCGCAGGTTTAGCAATGATAGCAGGTATAGGCCCCGGTATTGGTCAGGGTTATGCAGCAGGTAAAGCGACAGAAGCAGTTGGTAAACAACCCGAAGCCCAGTCTCTAATTACAAGAACAATGCTACTTGGTTGTGCGGTAGCCGAGTCCACAGGTATCTATGGTCTTGTTGTTGCGATGATCTTACTATTTGCAAATCCACTTATAGGTATGATGTAATATATGACCTCTACCATATAAAAGGTTTTAGAAAGGGGGACTATTATTATGCCAAACGAAACATTTTTACCTTTCTTGTCCATCGATTGGACGATCGTATTCATGCTTTTAAACACACTCATACTCTTTTTACTTATGAAGAAGTTTTTCTTTGGGCCGGTTAAAGCTATGATTGATTCAAGGGAAAATGAGGTACAGGGCATTTATGACGAAGCGAACAAAGCAAAAGAATCTGCCGAAGCTATGAAGGAAAATTACGACGAGAGCATGAAAAATGCCAAAGCTGAAGCGGCTGAAATTGTGAGCGATGCTCAGAAAAGAGCTGTGCAAAGAGCTGATGAAATCATCAAAGAAGCTCAAGAACGCTCCACCAACATGATAAAAAGAGCGGACGAAGAGATAGTCAGAGAAAAGAAAAGGGCTATGAATGAGCTGAAAGGTGAAATATCCGACATTGCTATGCAAATTGCAAGCAAAGTTGTAGAAAAGGATATAGATGCAAAGGACCACGAAAAGCTGATTTTAGGCTTTATAGATGGCGTAGGTGAAGTGTAATGGACGGAATAGTTGCACAGAGATACGCATTTTCATTTTATGAAGTAGGACTGGAAACAGATGAGCTTGATGCGATGTTTGAAGAGGTAAAGGCACTTGCCAATATATTCGCAGAAAATGCCGACTTTTTTAAGCTTCTCACAATACCATCGGTGGCAAAAAATGAAAAAGATGCACTTATAACCGAGGTATTTGAGGGCAAGCTCTCGGTACACACATTAAACTTTATAAGGCTTTTGACTGAAAAGGGGAGAATGAATAATTTTCCACTGATTAAAGAGGAATTTAAAAAGCTTTATTATCAGAAGAAAAATATAAAAGAGGTAGAAGCGGTTACCGCTATACCACTTAAAGAGGAATTGTTCCAAAAGCTCAAAGCTAAATTGGAGCAGATAACGGGCAAAGATGTGCTGCTTACAAATAGAGTTGACCCATCTGTTTTAGGTGGAGTACTCCTTAAGATGGACGATGACCAGACCGATGGCTCTGTACTCGCCAGATTAAATAGTTTAAAAGCACAGCTTGCCACTACAAAAGCTTAGAAAGTTGGTGAAACCATGCAGTTGCGTCCTGAAGAAATCAGCGGAATTATCAAGGAACAAATAAAAAATTATCATAATAAAATTGAGCTCAGCGATGTGGGCAAGGTTGTCCAAATAGGTGACGGTATCTCCCGAGTACACGGACTTGAAAAGTGTATGGCTGGAGAGCTCCTCGAATTCCCCGGACAGGTTTATGGTATGGCTCTAAACCTTGACGCGGAAAGCGTTGGTGTAGTTATGTTGGGCAGCGACGAAGATATTAAAGAGGGCGATACAGTTAAGCGTACAGGTAACATTGTATCAGTGCCAGTGGGCGATATGATGCTCGGAAGAGTTGTAAATTCGCTCGGTCAAGCAGTGGATGGCAGGGGTGCAATCGAATCAAGCGAATACCGCCCAATTGAATCCCCAGCACCCGGTATCATCGAAAGAAAATCAGTTCATCAACCACTGCAAACAGGTATTAAAGCTATCGACTCGATGATTCCTATCGGAAGAGGTCAGCGTGAGCTTATTATCGGTGATAGACAAACAGGTAAAACCACAATAGCAACAGATACCATCATCAACCAAAAGGGTAAAGATGTTATCTGTATATATGTAGCTATCGGTCAGAAGAGATCGACAGTTGCAAGAATAGTGGACACATTAGAAGCGGCTGGCGCTATGGAATACTCAATAGTAGTAGCGGCTACGGCTTCCGAGCTTGCACCACTTCAGTACATTGCTCCATATGCAGGTGTTACCATGGGTGAATACTTCATGGCAAAGGGTAAAGATGTACTTATCATCTATGATGATCTATCCAAACATGCGGTAGCTTATCGTGCGATGTCACTTCTTCTAAAGCGTCCACCGGGGCGTGAAGCTTACCCAGGTGATGTATTCTACATTCACTCAAGACTTCTTGAGCGTGCAGCAAAGCTTGACGATGCTTACGGCGGCGGTTCTATCACAGCACTGCCAATTATTGAAACACAGGCGGGCGACGTTGCGGCATACATCCCAACAAATGTAATCTCCATCACTGATGGACAGATATTCCTTGAGTCTGAGCTCTTTAACTCGGGTATTCGCCCAGCGGTTAACCCCGGTATCTCGGTATCCCGTGTTGGTGGTTCTGCTCAGATTAAGGCTATTAAAAAAGTATCAGGTAGCTTAAAGCTTATCTATTCACAGTATAAAGAGCTTCAAGCGTTCTCGCAGTTTGGTTCCGACCTTGATGACGATACCAAGAGAAGACTTGCGCAGGGTGAGCGTGTGGTTGAAGTACTAAAACAAGGCCTTGCAGAGCCTATGCCTGTTGAACAGCAGGTGGCTATCATTTATGCGGTGGTTAATAATATGCTTATGGATATAGCGGTTGAGGATGTTAAGAGATTTGAAGAAGAAGTCCTTGCCTATATAGGAAATGCATATCCACAAGTGTACACTAAAATCACTGAAACAAAAGACCTTGATAACGAAACCGCAGAAACTCTTAAATCTGCTATTTTGGAGTACAAGGAAAAATTCTCCGCATCAAAATAAATTAGAGGAGGGGTAAACTTATGGCAGCTGGTATGAAGGATATTAGACGCAGAATACGAAGCGTTGAAAATACCATGCAGATTACAAAAGCCATGGAGCTTGTGGCTTCCTCTAAATTGAGAAGGGCAAAGGACAGGGTGGAAAAAGCCCGACCTTTCTTCGACACACTCTATAAAACTATGGTTGAAATAGCTAAGGTAAACAGAGAATTTACCACTACTTACACTCAGGAGAGAGAAGTGGTAAAAACGGGTTTAATCGTTATATCGGGGGACAGAGGTCTTGCCGGCGGATACAACTCGAATGTCTTAAAGTTTGCAATGCAACAAGGCAGTAAGGATGAAGCGGTAATCATACCCATTGGTAAAAAGACGGGTGAATTCTTCGCAAAAAGAGGATATGAAGTTATAAAAACTGATTTCCCCACCGTGGAAGAAATGGGACTTGAAGAAACTTACGAGCTTGCAGACTTAGTTACAAGGCTATTTAAAAGTGGCAAAATTGATGAACTGCGCATTGTTTACACAAAATTTGTGTCGATGCTAAATCAAGAGCCGGACAGCAAAAAACTATTGCCACTAAGATTTGACGATGATCAGTTAGAGGCTGAAAATCTTGGTAGTACTGATTTTGAGCCCTCCGCAGAATTTATCTTTGCCACAATAGTGCCACAGTATATAGGTGGGGTAATATATGGTGCCGTTACAGAGTCATACGCCTCAGAGCAGGGCGCAAGACGCACAGCGATGGAAGCGGCGAGTGACAATGCAGGAGCCATTATCGAAGACCTAAACCTTAAATTTAACAGAGCGAGACAAGCTGCGATTACACAGGAAATTACTGAAATCGTAAGCGGTGCCAATGCACTGTCGTAATTTCTAAAAAAATAAAAATGCAGATTATGAAGTGAGGAGAATAGCAGATGAACGAGCAAAATATTGGTACAGTCATGACGGTTGTCGGACCTGTACTGGATATACAGTTTGCACCTGGCAAACTACCAAATCTCCTTAATGCCATTGAAATTGAGCTAAACGGAAAGCGTTTGGTAGCTGAGGTTGCACAGCATATCGGTGACGATGTTGTGCGATGCGTGGCTATGAGCTCGACCGATGGTCTTGTAAGAGGAACAAATGCAGTCGACACTGGTTCGGCGATTAAAGTGCCTGTTGGCGAATGCACACTTGGCAGAATATTCAATCTTTTGGGCGAGCCAGTGGATAATAAGGAAGCTCCAAAAGATGCAGAAGAATGGCCAATTCACCGTGAAGCACCAAGCTTTGAAGAGCAGGGTGCCGCTACCGAAATACTTGAAACAGGTATCAAGGTAGTTGACCTTATCGCCCCTTATGTTAAGGGTGGTAAGATAGGTCTTTTCGGTGGTGCGGGCGTTGGTAAAACAGTTTTAATCATGGAGCTTATCAGAAACGTTGCTCAGGAACACGGCGGTCTGTCGGTTTTTGCGGGCGTTGGTGAGCGAACCCGTGAAGGAAACGATCTTTACATGGAAATGCAGGAGTCGGGAGTTATTAATAAAACTTCACTCGTGTATGGACAGATGAATGAGCCACCGGGAGCGAGAATGAGGGTTGCACTCTCAGGACTTACCATGGCTGAGTATTTTAGGGATAGAGAAGGACAGGACGTGCTTTTCTTCATAGATAATATCTTCCGTTTCACACAGGCAGGCTCAGAAGTTTCAGCGCTTCTTGGTCGTATGCCTTCTGCGGTTGGTTATCAGCCCACACTTGCAACCGAAATGGGTGCACTTCAAGAGCGTATCACTTCCACTAAAAAGGGTTCTATAACCTCTGTACAGGCTGTTTATGTACCTGCGGATGACCTTACCGACCCAGCTCCTGCTACAACTTTTGCGCATCTTGATGCGAAAACAGTTCTTTCAAGGCAGATTGCTTCACTCGGTATCTATCCAGCGGTTGACCCACTCGACTCCACCTCAACAATTCTAACCCCTGAAATAGTGGGCAACGAGCATTACGAAGTGGCAAGAGCGGTACAGTCGATACTCCAGCGTTATAAAGAGCTTCAAGATATCATCGCAATCCTTGGTATGGATGAGCTTTCCGACGAAGATAAGCTCACCGTTGCAAGGGCGAGAAGAATTCAGCGTTTCCTATCACAGCCGTTCTCAGTTGCTGAACAGTTTACAGGTATGGCGGGTAAATATGTGCCTATCAAGGAAACAATCAGAGGCTTTAAAGAGATTATCGAGGGTAAACATGATGATCTTCCTGAGTCGGCATTCTTATTTGTCGGTACTATCGACGAGGTGGTAGAAAAAGCTAAGAAGGGGGAATAATCCTTGGCGAGTTTATTTCACCTAAAAATAGTTACACCACAGGGAAATGTATTTGACAATGAAATAGAAGGGATAATCCTTCGTACCACCGAGGGTGATATAGGTATACTCAAAGGCCATGCAGGACAAGTTTCCGCTATAAAGGCTGGGAGAGTAAAGGTAAACACCCCCGATGGAGTTAAATACGGTGCGGCAAGCGAGGGTTTTATTAGAGTTAATAAAGAGGAAACCAGACTTGTTGTAACCACCTTTGAATGGGCGGAAGAAATTGATGTGGCTCGTGCTGAAAAATCCTTAGAAAGAGCTAAAGCAGAGATCGAAGCGGCTGAAACACCGGAAGCTGCGGAAGTTGCAAAAGCAAAAGCTAAGAGGGCGAGGACAAGAATAGAAACCGCTGAGTTTAAAAAGTAATTATAATATTAAAAAAAGGAGAATGTAAGCATTCTCCTTTTTTGATATGGGTTTATGGTGATATGTGAGTAATAGCAAAGAATAAAGTTTTACTCGATTTTTTTCAAAAAATCGTGGGGTATGGGGCAAAGCCCCAAAAATAAGTAGCAATTTTTGCGAAGCAAAAGAGCGTATATTATGCGGAATTTTAAATTATGCGAAAAATCCTATACTACCACCGTGGAGTTATGCACAGTCTAAATCGCCCCTGTGGGGGAATATGAATAATCGTCACGCTGTTCGCGTGGGGGATTTGGTTTGCTGAGAGTTTTAGCAGGGGGATTTTTTATCGCAAAAATTCCCCCTCTTTAAAAACAGTCCACTGGACTGTTTTTAAATTCATCCCCCTTAAATCTCTTTGCAGTAAAAAGATTTTCGCTCACTGTGGTGAGCGAGTCAGGGCTTTGCCCTAACTACCCACAATTTTTTGTAAAAAATTGAGTAAAACTTTTATTTTGGCTCCGTGCCAATTCTTGGGGTGTATTCCCTCGCCGTCGGCGAAGGAATACACCCCAATTTTTATTAATACAGCCTTTATTTTAATATCTCAAATAATACTGCTACTCATTAGCAGAGAGTTTCATCTCCTGCCATCTTTCACGGCTGATGAGTACCTGCCTTGGCTTAGAGCCCTCAAATGGCCCTACTATGCCTCTTTCTTCGAGCTGATCAACTATTCTTGCCGCTCTGGCATATCCAAGTTTTAATTTGCGCTGAAGCAAGGAAGTGGAAGCCTGCCCTGCCTCTATAACCACTTCAATTGCAGCAGGTAGCATTTCGTCCTCATCCTCAAAGCCACCGCCCTCGGATGAGGTGCCCTTGCTCTTTTCTACCACTGCACGGCGGTCGATTTCTTCGATAACCTCTTCATCGTATTTGTGCTCTTCGCCCTCTTTAATAAAGGTGACAACCTTTTCAACCTCTTTATCACTCACAAAGCACCCCTGCACACGCACAGGTTTAGGATAACCCACTGGATAAAAGAGCATATCCCCCTTGCCGAGTAGCTTTTCAGCACCCGAGCCGTCCAAAATTGTGCGTGAATCCACCTGTGAAGACACTGAAAACGCAATACGTGAGGGAATATTTGCCTTAATTACGCCTGTGATTACATCCACCGACGGACGCTGTGTGGCTATTACCAGATGCATCCCAGCCGCCCTTGCCATCTGAGCCAGACGGCAAATCGCATCTTCAACCTCATTTGGAGCAGCCATCATCAAATCTGCGAGCTCGTCAATAATTATAACTATCTGTGGCATGAATGCAAGTGTTGGGGTATCTTTTGCAAGTTTGTTGTAGCCTTTTAAGTCCCTTACGCCATTATCGGCAAACATTTTATAGCGCTTTAGCATTTCATTCACTGCCCAGTTTAATGCACCTGCTGCCTTGCCAGGGTCGGTAACTACTGGTACTAACAGATGCGGAATACCATTATATATTCCAAGTTCAACCACTTTAGGGTCGATCATCAATAGCTTTACTTCATCGGGTGAAGCCTTAAATAATAGGCTAATTATAATCGAATTTATACAAACTGATTTACCAGAACCTGTTGCCCCTGCAATTAGCACATGGGGCATCCCAGCTAAATCGGCTATTGCTAAATTCCCTGCAATATCTTTTCCAAGCGCCACTGAAAGTCTGCTTTCCGCTTCTAAAAAAGAGGTGGAGTCTATTATTTCACGCATTGCAACGGGTGTTATATTTTTATTTGGCACTTCTATGCCCACTGCCGCTTTATTTGGGATGGGAGCTTCTATGCGCACCCCTGCCGCCGCTAAATTAAGCGCTATATCGTCAGATAGATTTGTGATTTTGCTTATCTTTACACCTGCCGAGGGTTGTAGCTCATATCTTGTCACCGCAGGGCCACGGCATATTTCGGTTATTCTGGTCTGTACGCCGAATGACTGGAGTGTATCAACAAGCCTTTGTGCATTGGCTTTGAGCTCCTCGGATATATTTTCATCGTCGGCATTTTCTCCCTCTTTGAGCAGTGTAACAGGGGGGAAGGAATAGGGTTGCTTATTCACAGCTTCTTTATCGAGGACTTCCTGTATTTCACTCGTAGCGGAGTCGATTACTTCCTTAACAAGCACGGGGTTTTCTGAATTCTTTTTCTCTATGTCTGCCACTTCGGGAGTAGCCGAGGCGTCCATCGGAGGGATGGCAACTGGAGGAGCATCGGCAGGGGGGAGAATGCTGTGCTCAGCTGTGCCCTTGCCTCTGCCAGTCATGTTTTTGATTATATCGTCTATGTATGCAACCTTACTTTCAGCCTTAACTTCACTTTTTGCTTCTTCTGGGGAAGTAACAGGATGTGCAGGCATTTCTGAGGTAGGTTCTTTATCCTGCGCAGGCGCTTCCGGCTTTACAGTCTTCGTATTGGTAATGATTTTAAGTGGAATTTCTTCTGTTTCTTTCACAGGGTCATCTACGGGGACATCAATATTAAACTTACTCTTTTTCGCCTTAGTAGTAGTTTGTTTTGCAGGGGGTTTTTCCTCTAAAATTTTATCAACATAGGCTTTTTCAATCTCTTTAACAGGCTTTGCCGCTGCAAGATAAAGTCCTTTTAAAGTAGTGCCTGTTATAATCATTAGCATAATGATGGAGAGGAGTACAAGGGTAATGGCGGCACCTGTTTTGCCAAAGAGAGCAAGTAGGGGAAGTCCTAAAGCGGCGCCAAGAAGTCCACCACCTTTTAAGGCAATTCCTGAGTTCCACAGCTCGAGTATTTGATTCCAAAGACCTATCTCAATCGGTGCGCCGTAAAAAATTATCTGCACCCCACCACATATTAGCAGTACGAGTAAAGCACTTTGCCAAATTTTGCTTTTTTGCGAAAGTGTGGGTCTGTCCATTGCAGTAATAACCGCTATGTATATGAGGATGACGGGAATAAAATACGCCACTCCACCGAAAAGCCCAAACATCGACTTATGAAGTATAGTCCAAAGACTACTTCCCTCGATAAAGACTATTGCGGCAAGCAGTATGCCAAAGGCAAAAGTGAATAGCGCATAAAGCTGCATCTTAGCTTTGCGCATTGCCTCCTTTTGCTTGGCAGAAATCCGCCCTGTATTAGTTGTTTTCTTTGTTTCAGCCATAGCCTACCATCCTTTTAGTTTAGTTATATAGAGATAATCAAAATCCTTTTAATCTTTTTAAAGTAACCCCATCACAAATTCTTGCACGGGGAAACCAAAAAACAAATCCACAGCGCCTATTATCAGTGTAACTACTCCAAGCACGCCTGTATAAATCGCAAAGAGCTTAAATTTATTGTTGGTCACAAGCCATTTTACCGCCTTTATCGCAATTACGCCAAAGATAAGGGAGGTAATAAATCCAGCTGCCATTACAGATGTAGAAACATCCGCTACCATGCCGCCACTTACTATGTCGTACACTTCGAGTATCACTGCGCCAAGCACGGCGGGAATGCCCATTATAAATGAAAACTCCACCGCAAATTCCTTTGAAAGCCCTCGCATTAGCCCCACTGCAACAGTCGAGCCGGAGCGTGAAACCCCAGGAAGTGGTGCAACTGCCTGAATAGTGCCTATTAAAAGCGCATCGGTGGAAGTCATGTTATCCGCACGCTTTCTGCCACCCGAATTATTGTGAGCCATAAATAAAAGCTGGCTTGTGATTAAAAAGCAAATACCCTCGGTGATAATATTATTATCCGTCGATAAAGCTTCAAATGTATCCTTTAAAAATAGCACTGCAAAAAGTGGCACAAGTGAAAGAATAAGCATGAAAATCATCTTTTGTTTTGCCGATATGTATCTAAAGTCAAACTTAAATCTCACTATGTCCCAAAGCATGAAGAGCCCTTCAACAATTAGCTCAAGTATAGTGCGCCAAAATGCTATAATTACTGCAAACAATGTGCCTGCATGGACGAGTATCGAGAAGAAAGCTCCTGTTTCACCGCTGTTTCCGGTGAAATACTGTATTAGCGAGAGATGCCCAGAGCTTGAAACAGGTAAAAACTCGGTGAGCCCCTGCACAATCCCCTGTATAATGGCGTCAATAATTGTCATAAGTCCCCCAATGTTTAAGTAGTGAATAGTGAAGAGTTTCGGAGTTTCACCTACGCCGAAACGATTTAAAATATGTGGCGTAGCCACACCGAAACCTATTCACTCTTCATTATTACTTTTTTATTTATAAATAGTCCTACGGATTATTTGCACCCCTACGGGGTGATTTACATTGCCTCGCTCTCGTTACTGCGTGAGAAGCGAGCGAATGGCAAATTATAAATAATGCAAAAGCATTATTTATAATACTCTCCCGGGCTGAATTTGCTATCTAAATATACCGATGGGTCGGTGGAAATGATACGGGAAATTTTCACCCCTTTATCATCCCTTACCCCCATGATAAAGCCTTTATCAAAGCTTATACATTCCCCCTCGGGGATATTCTGCTTTTCTCTTAAAAAATCTTCAGGCATAATAGAGTGTATAATCATTTTCTGCTCCCCCTGCTGACTTTAGCCGTGCTTGTGGTTTTGCTTTTTGTGGGAGTTTTAGTTTTAGTGCTTTTGGGAGGAGTTTTTCCCCTGTTTCTTTTGGTCTTGTTTTCTCCTGTGGCAGTTTTATTCTCTTCTATCAATGAATAAAGCTCATCTATTGCATCGGTAAGGCCGCCAAGCTTATCTATAAGGCCTACATCCACTGCTTTTTGCCCATCTATAACTGTGCCTACATCCATTACAAGCTCACCCGTATTCATCATCAAATCCCTAAAGTCATCGGCGGTTATCTGCGAATTTTCGGTGACAAATCTTACAATTCGCTCCTGCATTTTATCAAAATATGACAATGTTTGTGGAACTCCGAGCACAACACCGTTCATTCGCACAGGGTGTATCGTCATAGTGGCTGAGGGTGCAATATATGAAGTTTTGGCACTGCATGCAAGTGGTACGCCTATCGAGTGTCCCCCACCTAAAACAAGTGATACAGTGGGCTTTTTCATGCCCGAAATAAGCTCGGATATCGCAAGCCCTGCTTCAACATCGCCGCCCACGGTGTTTAATATAATAATAAGCCCTTCAATGTCTGGGTCCTGAGCTATTGCTACAAGTTGTGGTATCACATGCTCGTACTTGGTAGTTTTATTCTGTGCAGGCAATGTGTAATGCCCTTCTATCTGACCCACAATCGTAAGACAGTGAATTACATACTTACCCTTAGCAGGCGTAATCGAGCCGGTTTTCTCTATTAGCTCGGCTTGTTCTGTTTGCTCTTCGCTAACCTCTTGCTGTGTGCTGTTTACAGCCTTTTTTTTACTCATATAATAAAGCTCCTTATTTAAAAGTTTATTATCAAGTATTTCCAAAAAGCTAAAGTTTATGCTATAATTAGCTATGTTTTTCAGTTGCCATGAAAGTGGCGAGAAAAACAATGTTTAAATAAAAGTATAATAATCACAGACACGATTATTATAGCATCTTTAAGTAAAATAAGTCAAATAAATTAAGCGGTTTTAATCCCTTTAAAAGGAGAAAAAAATGCAAAAAATAATCTTAAAAGCGAATGCAAAACTTAACATCTCCCTCGACATACTTGGAAAAAGGGCGGACTCTTATCATGAAATAGAAACTATTATGCAAAGCATTTCACTTCATGATAAAATTAAAATCACAAAAACAACTGATGAAAATATAAAAATTAGCGGAAGCGATGAAGAGATAAAATGGGATGAAACAAACCTCGTGCACAAAGCCGCCGCTGCTTTTTTACATAAAATTAAAAGACCAATAAAAGGCTACGCCATTGATGTTATAAAAAATATACCCTCGCAGGCAGGGATGGGTGGTGGCAGTGCCGATGCCGCCGCCGTGCTAATGGGAATGAATATAATGCATGGAAATTTGCTTTGTGAAAAAGAGCTTTTGGATGTGGGACTATCACTCGGGGCGGATGTGCCGTTTTGTATCATAGGCGGCACAAAACTCTGCCGTGGAGTAGGTGAGATAATGAGCGAAGTAAATTCATTACCTGAATGCTTTATTGTGATAGCCAAGCCCACTAAGGGAGTGAGCACAAAGGAGTGCTTTGAAAGCTATCATAAGAATAAAACATCCCATCGTCCCAATACAAAAGAGCTAATAAAAGCATTCGAAATAAAAAATCTGCATGAAATGGCTAAAAACGCTATAAATGTATTTGAAGAACATGCTAAAATAGAAGAAGTACAGACAGCAAAGCAAATTATGAGGGAGCAGGGCGCTATTTTTACACTTATGACGGGCAGTGGTTCGGCGGTTTATGGGGTGTATGACTGCAAGGATAAAGCCACCAAATCAAAAAACGAACTTTTAAAAATTCTGCCATATGCAGAGATTGCCACACCTAAAAATGCAGGGGTGGAAGTGGAGTAGTGATTTTTATTTCGCTTTTCACAGCCAAATAAAAGCTGTTTTGGGAATTTTAGAGGTAATCGAAACTAAGCGTTTATATTTTATTTACTTTAATAATTGCGAATCAATGCCAACAACTTAAGAAAGATATACAAAAAAATATTCTACAGCTTAAGTTGTAGACGTTGAATTGCGAATACCATGTATTTTTCTGTCTTTTCCACCCCGTACGAGGTGGAAAAGATAGAAAAGAAGAGTTTTGCCCATGGCTATGAGAATTTTACAAAGGAGTGAAAGAATGGACATCACCTTTAAAACGGATATAAAATATCTAAAAGGAGTTGGCGAAAAGCGTGCTAAGCTATATCAAAAACTCGGCATAGAAAATGTAGGTGAGCTTATATGCTACTACCCAAGAAGCTATATTGATGCCACTTCACCCTCGGAAATAACCGCCGCTTCAAGGGAAGAAAATTCCGTGCTAAAGCTTACAATAGAGCACAAGGGCAGTGAAAGAGTGATAAGAAAAGGGCTATCAATCACAAAGGTAGCCGCATATGACGAGAGCTCGGGAGTGAGCATAACATTTTATAATGGTAAATTCACAGTGGATAAGCTCAAAGAGGGAGAAACATATTATTTCTATGGCAGAATAAGCGGAAGTCTGCTCCGTCCTGAGCTTTCCTCCCCAGTACTTTTAGGCGATGAAGACATAAGTGGAATGATACCAATTTATCCACTCACAGCAGGGCTTACCTCTAAAATGATTGCCTCAAATATAAAGCAGGCATTAGAGAGATTATCAGAAAAAATCCCCGACCCTCTTCCGCAGTCGGTGCGAAGTGAAAATAAGCTCTGCCATATCGAATATGCTATAAATAATATACATTTTCCCACCGATAAAGAAGCGGCACAAATATCGGTGAAAAGGCTTGTTTTCCAAGAATTTTTTATAATGACCATTGCACTATCAACTGTGAAAAAAAGTGACAATACCCTCAAGGCAGTAGCGCTTAAAGATGTGGATATGTCGGGCTATTTTGCGGCACTTCCCTTTGAGCTTACAAAGGGGCAGTCATCAGCGATTGACGATATTATAGATGACTTAAAGCAGACACGACCCATGAGCAGGCTTGTTCAAGGGGATGTAGGCTCGGGTAAGACAGCCGTTGCGGCGGCGGCGGCATATTTTGCAAGGCAAAACGGTATGCAGTGCGCAATGATGGTGCCCACTGAAATACTTGCCACACAACATTTTGCCACAATGCAAAAGCTTCTTTCGCCACTCGGAGTGCGCCTTGCACTGCTCACTGGAGGGGCAACCGCAAAGGAAAAAAGGGAGATAAAAAAGCGTTTGCTCGATGGTGAAATAGATTTTTGTATAGGCACCCACGCACTTATTACCGAGGATGTAATCTTTAAAAATTTAAGCCTAATTATAACCGATGAACAGCATAGATTCGGAGTGGCACAACGCACCGCACTTTCCAAAAAGGGCGAGGGTGTGCACACCCTTGTAATGTCCGCCACTCCTATTCCAAGGACACTTGCACTGATAGTCTATGGCGATCTCGATATTTCCCTGATAAAAGAGCTACCCAAGGGGCGCACCCCAATAAAGACCTATGCGATAGACAGCTCAAAACGCAGTAGGGCATACAATTATATAAAGCACTATATCGACAATGGCTTCCAAAGCTATATAATCTGCCCAGCTGTCGAACAGGGGGAAGTGGACTTAGGGCTTAAAACCGCCACCGAATATGCTAAAGAAATCGCAGAAAAAGAGTTTAGCGGTTACAGGGTTGGGCTTGTGCACGGCAAACTAAAGCAAAAAGAAAAAGATGCAGTGATGCAGGCATTTAAAGAGGGCGAAATAGATGTGCTCGTTTCCACCACCGTGGTGGAAGTTGGAGTGGATGTGCCAAATGCTGTGATTATTTTAATCGAAAATGCTGATAGATTTGGAATGAGCCAGCTCCATCAGCTCAGAGGGCGAGTGGGCAGGGGGAGTGAGCCGTCAAGCTGTATACTGCTCTCAGATGCCAAAAGTGATATAGCCAAGGAAAGGCTCTCTGTGCTCTGCCGCAGTAGCGATGGCTTTGAAATAGCGGCGCAGGATTTAAAACAGCGTGGCGCAGGCGATTTTTTTGGTAGCCGTCAGCATGGCATACCGCAGTTTAAGCTCGCCGATATAAGCCGTGACAATGATATATTAGAGCAGGCGCAAACAAAGGCAAAAGAATTTTTAGCAAAAGATCCACTCATAGAAGACCCCGAGCACAGGGGAATAAAAAGCCGTGTGAATTCAATGCTTAAAAGGGTGGGGTACAGGCCGAATTAGCCACACCATTTTCAATTGATATCTCAAAAATAAATCACTAATTGAGCATCACATTTATACTGCATATAAAAATGCAAAATCCAAGTCGGGTGTGGGAGGGTAGAGTCCATTTAAAGGTGAAATTATCCGTGCATGTATCCCCACCACCCGCAGATGGCGGGGATATTCCCATAAAAATAGTGAATAAAATATTGCAAAAATATGTCGAATAGTCTATAATTCTTTTAAGAATAAATTATCCAATATAAAAACCAAAATATTGAGGAGTAAAAAATGTTTAAGAAAATTTTATCAGCAGCACTTGCACTGGCAATGCTTGCGAGTGTGAGCGTGACAGCTTTTGCGGCAAATGGAGTGCCACCACTAAGAGAATTAAAAGAAGGAGATTTTTTCTTTTTTCATGGAACAAATGATAGATTAGGCACAGGACTCCCCCCAAATCTTCAGCCAATATGGTATGTGGTGGATAATGATAATATTGTTTTGAATCGGGAGTCTTCGATGCTGATTGTGAATTCACATATTCAAGACTTAGAAGCAGGCGATAAGATAGTTACAGAATTAGTAATGGTAGAGGTTGCCGAAGACCCCGATACAGCGGGTTTTGAATTTATACCTGCACATGATATCAGGAAATCCGATGTGAGCCGCTGGAAAGCGGACATCATCTGGGACACTGAAGAGGGCGAAGAGCTTGTAGAATCCATCACAATCGAGCCATTTACAATTAATGGCAATTTGCGATATGGTGTAGCAATCCAAATCAAAGAAGATGTAGAAGTGGATATGGCTGATTTTGTTGGTAGACTAATTATTTATAAAACAAGTAAAAGTAGCCCAACCTCCGAAATGCAGCTAAATGATGATCATTTTGCTACGAGGGGATATGGACAAATCGGCTTTAACGAGTCCGGCTTTGAAGAGATTTATCCTGAAAGCTTTGAAACAGCGGTAAGGGTAACGGAGGGCGTTATATCAAATGTCCCCATTATGCTTAGCACCTACCCAGTAAGAAACTTTGATGCGGCTGACGCTAATGACAGAGCCTCCTTCTACTTCACAGGTATCGGCTACTACCACACAAGGGTAATAGACACCGAGGGTGATAAATACATGGCGTTTAACACTATGCCACACGCTGAAA
>CAYJLI010000038.1:0-16696 GCA_964371155.1 uncultured Oscillospiraceae bacterium
GCCCACATGGCAGATTTATATTATATTCGTACCTCATATAATATAAATAATCTCCTCTTTATTCTCCACTTAAAAATGGATTTACATGCACCATGCAGTGCTTTACAAGGGGAATGTTTTCCTCTATTGTGTCATGGACTTTTTCTGCAATTCCATGAGCCTTATAAAGACTTATATCCTTATCGCAGCAGATTTCAACATCAACATAGCATTTATTGCCGAAAATACGGGTTTTAACTAAGTCTACGCCGAGCACGCCCTCAGTTTTATATGCAATCTCTTGGATTTTTATAAGCGTTTCCTCATCTACTGCTTTATCAACTAATTTATCGACAGCATCCACCGCAATTTCATATGAAGCTTTTATTACTAAGACGGAAATTACAGTCATGGCAATGCTATCAAGTATCGGGTACCCCATCATTGCACCGCCTATCCCTATAAGGCTTCCCACCGAAGAAAGTGCATCGGAACGATGATGCCATGCGTCGGCAAGCATAGCACCTGAATTTATCTTTTTAGCGGCAGATTTAGTGTAATGATACATCCATTCTTTGGTGATTATTGAGACAATAGCTGCTATTAACGCAATGCTGGTGGGCAAACTTAAATTATTATACTCACCCGTATATATATTATTTATTCCATTAATACCAATTGCACCACCTGTAAAGAAAAGTACTGCTGATAAAAATATTGCCGCTATACATTCAAGCCTTTCATGACCGTATTGATGATCGCTATCATCCTCTTTTTCGCTCATATTTACGCCAATAATAACTATAAATGTACTTAGTACATCCGAAGCTGAATGTACGGCATCGGAAATCATTGCGCCGGAATTTCCGATTATCCCTGCAATAAATTTAATGATACATAGTACAAAATTCACAAAAATTGTTATCACAGAAACTCTTAGTCCTATACTGCTTTTTAGTTTTTTAATCATAATCTACCTCCGAAAAAATAAAAAGGTGGGATAAAATTAATTATCCCACCTTTTAGGCTGTTTACTACGAAACCCGACATTTAAAAAATGTCTGATAAATATTCATTTATTACATTATATCAATTTATTTTAAATTTGCAACACAAATTTAATTAAAATGATAGGTAGGCGAGTAAATCATAATTCACTTCAAAATAGAATGCTGCAAAAACTAAAGCAAAAACAATCAGTATCGCTAAGATATCTCCAAACCTTTTTTTAGAATTAGCTCTTAAAAGTAGTACAAATGGCAAAAGTATACCAACAATTCCTGTAAAGGTCTCTACATTTACAATAGGATTTACTATGTACATTGTGTAATTGTGGTAAACATTTGCAAGTGTAATTCCAAGCTCTTCCCTTTTTGTGAAAAACGCAATAGCAAATAGTGCTGCCGGTATTAAAACATCAATATAAATCAGCCACTGCCATCCATGTGTGGTGCGCTTATATTGTTTTTTTTGCGGGGTTACTTCATTTGATTGCTCTTGAGTGAGATTTGCCTGTTGCCCCTGTGTGTTTACTTTATTATTTTCTTCCATAAATATTTACTCCTCTTTTATAAAATTTTTCATATTCTCAGTATTTTTTACAACGCCATTTGTAAATTGCCATAGCACTTCTACATTTAATTCTTCTGCTAATTCTCTGCCTTTTTCATAATCTAAAATAAAAAGTGCTGTTGAAATTATATCCGCTACTGCTGCATTTTCACAAAGCACTGTTACGGATGTGTAGGTATTTGTGGGATAGTTTGTTGCAGGGTCGATAATATGATGTATTTTGTCTTCCCCAACCATATAATAACGCAGGTAATCACCGCTTGTTACCACCGATGTGTTATTCGCTGTAATACTGTATTCGTATTCACCATCGGACAAAAGTGGGTCTTTTAAGTTTAGCCTCCAAGCAGTTTCATCCTCTGAAAGCGGCGCATCAAAAATTTTTGTGTTTCCACCACTGCTCAGCACAAATGATTTAAAACCCATGTCGTATAATTCATTCCCTATTATTTCAGTAGCATATCCCTTTGCAATAGCGCCCACATCAATGCTCACTCCTGCAGTGTTGATAAACACTGTTAAGTTTTGCTCATCAAGTATTATGCTCTCTATATCGGTAAGAGAAGCCGCTTTTTCTAATTCTTGCAAGGATGGAATTCTTTCTTCCCCTGTGAGGTCATAAATTATTTTATAGTCTTGATATAGGCTAATTACACTGCCATATGCAATATTTACTGCGCCATCCGTTTTATAATACCACTCTTTTGCCATGCTGAGCAAATCAAAAAGCTCTTTTTCTACTTTTACAGCTTTTATGCCTGCATTGTCATTGATTGTTTTAATATTTACTAATTCGTCATAGCTATTAAACTTATCATATAGCTTATGAAAATACCTAAATCTCTCCCTTGCATATTCTATATATTCATCAAATTGATTTTGATTTTTTGCATATCCATTAATACTTATCACGGTATCGAATGTGTCAAAAAACTGATATCCGTAGATATTGTATCCACTTTCACTGCATGAAGTAAGTAAAAGAATTGTAAGAAGAACTAAAATAAAGAAAATTTTTTTCATTTTTTCTCCCCTTACAGCTGCAAATATAGTTTCTAAGCAGTTAAAATAAGCTTTAATGTCTTAGATAAACTGGCATATAGTTAGTATTATTAAAAACTCAATCTCCTACTTATAATAGCATTAAAAGTATTTTTTTGCAAGTTTTAGCTATTGTATGCTCAAATTCAAATTGACTTTTTTACTTCCACTGGGTATAATGATTAAAGATTAAATATAATACAATTTAAACATAATTCTAATTGGAGTGTAGATATGAAAAAAATACTTTTATTAACCCTTACTTTGTTTTTATTCACCAGTTGTGGTGCACCAAATGTTAAATCCGGACTTGGAATATACACCTATCAAGTTATAGCGGATGCCTCGGATGAAAATGATGGTGTTGCTATAACGGATACAATAGCTTGTCAGCTTACTGTGGACAGTGATGGGATAATTTTATCACTCTCAATAGACGCCACACAGTCAAGATTTACCTTTGATAATACGGGCGTATCAACAACCGATTTAACACAAGAAGTAAAAACCAAAAAAGAACTTGGCGACGATTATGGCCTCAGAAAAGCTTCCTCGATAGACAAAGAATGGTATGAACAAATTGCCGCTTTCGAAGAGTGGGCAGTTGGCAAAACCGTGGAGGAGGTTACAGGTATGCCCACAAAGAGTGTTGATGATGAGCATCCCTCCGTACCCGATGTAGTGGAACTTGAACAAAGTTGCACCATAGATGTAGGGGATTATATTAAAGCTGTTTCCCTTGCAGCTGAAAATTTAAAATAACTTTAATCTATGAGCAGAAAATTACTTTTGAAATTAATTTTCTGCTCATTATTTATATACTTATTTACCTTGAAAAAATTTCACTTTGGTGTTATAATGTCTTAGTTAATATCTTTTACACAAGAAAGGAAAGGACTTAAATATGAAAAAAAGATTTTCTCTACTGCTTGCAGCAGTATTAATTACCTCTATGCTATCGGCTTGCAGTGAGCCTGCTGACTCTCAAGCATCTTCGGAAAATGCCGAAGACAGCTCTTCCGAAGGTAGCTCTGCTTCTTCCGATACAGCTGAGCAAGGGTCATCATCTGAAGCATCTCCTGAAGAAGATGAAAAAAGTGATTTACCTACTGTTTATATCACCACCGACATATCCGCTGAGGGACTTTTAAATATCTACTCCGCACTCGAAGAAAATCCAATCGAAGATGGGGATAATATTGCAATAAAAATAAATATCGGTGATTCGGCTGAAAACTACACTCTAACCCCCGAATTAATTGCACCATTAGTGCAGTCCACAAGTGGCACTTTAGTTGATAGCAGCTCTATCTATGGTGTAAACCGTTCAGATTCTACACAAACGATGCTGCTTGCAGATGAATTAGGCTATTTTTCAGTTTCACCCGTGGATATAATGGACTTAAATGGAAGCACTTCATTGACAGTTGATGGCGGTAAATATATTGCTGAAAATTTAGTTGGTAGTACATTTGCTAATTATGACTCATATATTGTTCTATCCCATTTCACAGGACATCCTGTTACAGGTATTTCAGGTGCAATTGAAAACACCGGCATGGGACTTGCAACAAGAAGCGGTCAAGCAATAATTCAAACTTTAGGCACCGCAGTTTCCGGCAGTTATGATGAACTCACAACAAATGAGCTTGTGGCTCCTACTGCTGATGTAATCAAAGCTATGACTGAAGCGGCGAAATCTGTTTCAGATGAACTTGATGGCAAAATTGTTTACATTAATGTATTAAATAATCTCTCGGTAGATTCTGATTCCTTCCCTGGGCAATCCGAACCATCCATGGAGGACATCGGTATTTTACTCTCCACCGACCCAGTTGCACTTGATGCAGCTTCGGTTGAAGTAATAAGAAATGCTGAAGATGGTGCAGATTTAATTGCACAAATGGAATCATTAGCAGGGATAATCGCTGTTGAATATGGCGAGGAAATACTTCTCGGTAGCAGTGATTACAATCTCGAATTAATCGACTAAGAAGTTAACTTAAAAATAAAAATTAGGGTCTTACACCTGCCATGGCGGATGTAAGACCCTTTAAAAAGTATTTTTCTCACCGCTCTTCATTGTAGTGAGAAGCCGATAAATTAAGTATAGCGAGGTGATTAAAATTAAAGAAGTGGTTGCTAAAAGTATACTATCGGCAAATAATTCGATAAATATATATCGTGGCTGTACTCACGGGTGCATCTACTGTGATTCTCGGAGTGAATGCTATGGTATGACATATACATTTGAGAATATCGAGGTGAAAATAAATGCTCTCGAATTACTCGAGAAAGAGCTATCGAAAAAGCGAAAAAAATCCATGATTGTAACAGGCGCAATGACCGACCCCTATCTTCCGCTTGAGGAAAAACTTAAATTTACTCGAAGTTTTTTAGAAATTGCAGAGAAGCATGATTTCGGAGTTTCTCTTCTCACTAAATCCGATTTAATTTTAAGGGATTTGGATATTTTAAAGCGAATAAATGAAAAGACAAAATGCGTAGTGCAGATGACACTTACAACTTTTGATGAAGATTTAGTTAAAATAATCGAGCCAAATGTCTGTACTACTAAGCGAAGATATGAAGTCTTAAAGGAAATGCAAAAAGCTAATATTCCCACAATAGTTTGGCTTACCCCAATACTCCCCTTTATTAATGACAATGAAGAAAATATTTTAGGCATATTAAGCTACTGCAAAGACGCAGGGGTAAAAGGTATTCTAACCTTCGGTGTAGGCATGACTCTCAGATATGGCAACAGAGAATACTACTACAAAAAGCTTGATGAGCATTTTCCTGAATTAAAGCGTGAATATATGAAAAAATTCGGCTCATCATACGGCATTAAAAGCCCGAATAATCAAAAACTCACCCGCATTATAAAAAACTTCTGTAAAGAAAATAATATGCTGTATGGAGAAAAAGAAATCTTTTCCTACATACAGCATTATCCCGATTTTAAAGAGCAGCTCTCTTTATTTGATTAGAATTTATTTTAGCTCACCAAGGCTTGATTTTTTAAGGTAGGCATTTATAAATCCATCTATATCTCCATCCATTACAGCACCTATATTGCCGTTTTCAAAGCTTGTTCTGTGATCTTTTGCCAAAGTGTATGGCATGAATACATATGAGCGTATCTGGTTGCCCCATCCAATATCTTTTTGGTCACCCTTGATATCTTCTATCTTGTCAAGATGCTCTCTTTCCTTTATCTCAATTAGCTTTGACTTAAGCATCTTCATGCACATATCTTTATTTTGATGCTGGCTTCTCTCATTCTGGCAGGCCACAATAATGCCTGTGGGTAGATGCGTGATACGAACAGCGGACTCGGTTTTGTTTACATGCTGCCCTCCCGCACCGCCTGCACGGAAAGTATCTATTTTAAGATCTTCATCTTTAATGGTAATTTCCATGTCATCGTCTATTTCAGGCATGACTTCAAGTGAAGCAAAAGAGGTATGGCGTCTGCCCGAGGAGTCAAATGGAGATATTCTCACAAGCCTATGCACACCTGTTTCCGAGCGCAGATAACCATATACATTTGTTCCCTCAATAAGTATTGAAGCACTCTTTATGCCTGCTTCATCCCCATCGAGATAGTCAAGGATTTTATAGCTAAACCCATGCCTTTCCGCCCAACGGGTATACATGCGATAAAGCATTTGAGCCCAGTCCTGTGCCTCAGTGCCGCCCGCTCCTGCGTGAAAGGTTAAAATGGCATTTTTGCCGTCATACTCACCTATAAGTAAGGTGGATAATCTTTGTGTTTCAAGCATTTCGGAAGCATTATTATATCCGCTTTTAGCTTCTTCAAGTAGGCTTTCATCACTTTCCTCAAATGCAATTTCAATTAAAGTAAGGGTGTCTTCATAAGCTGATGTAAGTCGGTTATAATCGGATATTTTCTCCTTGAGTTTGCTTATTTCTTTATTTACTGATTTAGAGCGCTCAAGGTCAAGCCAAAATCCATCGGTGGCTGTAAGCTCTTCTAATTTGTTAAGCTCGTCGATGAGTTTAGTAAGACCTATTGCCTCCGCTAAGTCCTCTATTCCTGGTTTTAGCGCTATAAGCTCAAGCTTTAATTGTTCAAATTCTAACATAAATTGCTCCTTTTTCTATCATCAATACCCATATTTGAGTTATAATTATCAAAAAAATTTGTTTTTTTAATAAAATAGCTAAATAAACGATACAATTAATAAATTTACTATTGTTTTATATCTTATTTATATTATAATAATATAATAGGTTTTTAATTTCAAGTAATTTTTTTTACTTAGTTTAAATGCAAGTAACTTATAAGAAATGCTTCTGTATACCGACCTTATATAAGTGTATAAAGGCATAAACAGCAAAAAATCCTTGCATTTCATAGCTGAGTTATCTAATTTGTTATATGTGATATGGATTAAATATATTTTTTTTCTATTACGGAAGGAATGAACATCAATATGAGTAAATATATCGGAAAATCTTGCGCTGCCTGTGATAAAATATTTGAAATGGATGATGATATTGTTGTCTGCCCAGATTGTGGCGCACCGCATCATAGGGAATGCTACAATATAGAGAATAAATGTGCACAGTCGCATTTGCATGACACTCACGACGCATACTATATCAATGAAAGAAGTCGTGAGCTTTTAGACAGACTTTCAGCTTGTCCCAGCTGTGGAGCAAAGCGTGAAGATGTGGATATACCCTGCCCCAGCTGTGGATATGTAATGCCCGAAGTCTCAAAAGATGCATACAACACAAATACTAACCAAAGAAATAACTCAGTTTTTGAAGAGCCACCCGTATTTAATAGAAATACTTATATGACATACGGTCTTTTAAATCCACATGAAAATTTAAATGGTGTTTCTGCTAAAGAGCTTGCCGTATTCGTAGGAAAGAGCTCCGCTTATTTCTTGAGCAAATTCAAGCTACTAAGCATGAATTCAAAAAATATTCAAATAAATTTTGCAGCGTTTGTATTTAATTTTGCATATTTCTTTTATCGTAAAATGTATAAAATCGGCACAATTTTATTTTTGGTATTTGTCATTACATCTATTCCCGGCATCATGATTACAGCAGAAAATTCCAAACAGTTCTTGATTGATGCCCTAATTAGTGGAGAATTCATGGGGTATGACACATCTTCTTTACAGCAAGTGATAGATGTTAATTCACTTCCAACGCCTGATTTGGAACTCATTGCAGAGCTTGAAAGTTTGCAGTCTTATTCAACTATTATAAGCATACTTTCCTCACTCTTTGCGGCACTTTATGCAAACTCCTCTTATTATAAGCACTGCCTGAGCAAAATAAAATATATTAGGGCGGGATATAGTAATTTCTCTGTCGACCAATCCTATCACTACGCACTCGCCAAAAAGGGACGCACAAGCCTTTTATTTGCAGTCTTATCGATGTTACTCTATTCATTTGGTAGTACATTGTATAATTACTTATTTTTATCAAATATATTAATGCCTTAATATAAATAGTTTTTAAAATAATTATAGTTTATTATATATAATTTTAGGAGGAAAATTTCTTAATGAAACAACTTGACAAAATATATAATCCCAAATCATTTGAGGACAATATTTATAAGAATTGGATGGAGAAGGGCTATTTCCATGCAGAGGTAAATAAAGACAAAAAACCATATACCATCATGATGCCACCGCCCAATATTACAGGGCAACTTCATATGGGACATGCACTTGATGCTACCTGCCAAGATGTGCTTATTAGATTTAAGCGTATGCAGGGCTATGAAGCGCTCTGGCTCCCCGGTACGGACCATGCTTCCATCGCTACCGAAGCTAAGATAGTTGAAGCAATGGCGGCAGATGGCATTACAAAGGATGACATTGGCAGGGACGGCTTTTTAGAGCGTGCATGGGAATGGAATAAGCTATATGGTGGCAGAATAGTTGAACAGCAGAAAAAGATGGGTGGTTCTTGTGATTGGGAGCGCTCAAGGTTTACAATGGATGAAACCTGCTCTAAAGCTGTACAAGAAGTTTTCTTAAGTCTATATGAAAAAGGACTTATCTACCGAGGTGAGCGCATAATTAACTGGTGTCCCCACTGCAAAACCTCAATTTCCGATGCAGAGGTTGAGCATGAAGAACACGCAGGGCATTTTTGGCATATAAAATACCCATTGACCGATGGAAGTGGCTATCTCGAAGTAGCAACCACCCGTCCTGAAACAATGCTTGGCGATACTGCTGTTGCAGTTAATCCAGATGATGAGCGTTATAAGCATCTAATCGGCAAAACTCTTATGCTTCCACTTATGGATAGAGAAATTCCTATTATTGCAGATAATTATGTTGAGATGGATTTCGGTACGGGCTGTGTTAAAATGACACCTGCACATGACCCGAATGACTTTGAAGTTGGCGTGCGCCACAACCTCCCTATTATCAATGTTATGAATGATGATGCTTCAATAAATGAAAATGGTGGAAAATACTGCGGCATGGAGCGGTATGAAGCAAGAAAAGCCGTAGTAAAAGACCTTGAGAGCCTAAACTTACTGATAAAAGTAGAGGATCACACTCATAATGTAGGAAGCTGTTACCGTTGTTCCACAGTGGTTGAGCCTTGGATTTCAAAGCAGTGGTTTGTTAAGATGGAGCCACTTGCAAAACCTGCAATTAAGTCGGTTCGTGAAGGTGATATTAAGTTCATCCCCGAGCGTTTTGACAAAATATATTTTCACTGGATGGAAAATATTAAAGATTGGTGCATTTCCCGTCAGCTTTGGTGGGGACATAGAATACCCGCTTACTACTGTGGGGATTGCAGCGAGGTAATCGTGTCTGCAATAAAACCTGAGAAGTGTAAATGTGGCTCAGCTAACCTTATGCAAGATGAGGATACACTCGATACATGGTTCTCCTCCGCTCTTTGGACATTCAGTACACTTGGTTGGCCTAAAGATACAGAAGAGTTTAATTATTTCCACCCCACCGATGTACTTGTTACAGGTTGGGATATTATCTTCTTCTGGGTTGCAAGAATGATTTTCTCCGCCCTTGAGCACACGGGAGAAATCCCTTTCCACACTGTCTATATCCACGGTATCGTTAGGGATGCACAGGGCAGAAAGATGAGTAAATCTTTGGGAAATGGTATAGACCCACTCGAAGTAATAGAAAATTACGGTGCGGACGCATTAAGGCTCACACTTGCAACAGGAAACACCCCAGGAAATGACATGCGTTTCTCCGATGAAAAAGTTGTAGCAAGTAGAAACTTTGCAAATAAACTTTGGAATGCGGCAAGATTTATTCTCATGAATTTACCAGAAGACAGAGAAATACCATGCGAGCTTCCAAAAACACTTACCACTGAAGATAAATGGGTGGTGAGTAAATACAACACTCTAATTAAAGAAGTATGCGAAAATATAGATAAATATGAGCTCGGTTTAGCGGTGCAAAAACTATATGACTTTATATGGGACATATACTGCGACTGGTATATTGAGCTTGCAAAAATCAGGCTTTCAGGTGATGACGAAGCAGCAGCGGATAACGCTCGCATGGTTTTAGTTTATGTACTGGGCAACACTTTAAAGCTCCTCCACCCTTTCATGCCATTTATAACAGAGGAAATATGGCAGGCACTACCACATGAAGGCGAAAGCATTATGATTTCTGACATGCCTCAATACGATGAAAAACTCTCTTTCTCAAAAGAGGAAAAAGAGTTTGGGCTTGTTATGTCCGCTATAAAGGCTGTGAGAAATGTTAGGGCTGAAATGAATGTTCCTCCAAGTAAAAAGGCTGAGCTACTAATTGAAACTGCTGAAAAAGAGGTATTTGCTTCCGCTATTTCATTCCTTCAGAAACTTGCATATGCAGATAAAGTTACAGTAGGTGATAAATTTGATAGCGAGGGTGCAGTACAGGTAGTGTCGGACGGCGCTAAGATACTGCTTCCAATGTCACAGCTTATTGATAAGGAAAAAGAACTTGCAAGGCTTAGTGGTGAAAAAGCGGCTTGCGATAAAGATATAACATTTTTATCCGGCAAGCTTTCTAATGAGGGTTTTGTTGCAAAAGCTCCTGCAAAAGTTGTAGAAATTGAAAAAGAAAAGCTTAAAAAGGCAGAAGAAAAACTTGCTAAAATATTAGAGAGTATTGCGGCACTTTCATAGTTTTTCAATTTTACTGCCTGAGAGGTGTAGTCTAATGAACTATAATGAAACCATTGAGTATCTCGACTATTTACATGTTACAGGAAAAAAAGTCGGTACAAAAAATATTGCTTATCTTATGGACAAGCTTGGCAGTCCACAAGATAGACTAAAATTTATACATGTTGCAGGTACTAACGGCAAGGGCTCAACTTGCACCATGATTTCATCGGTATTAAAAACAGCAGGATATAAGACGGGACTTTTTATCTCCCCCTACATCATTGATTTTTGTGAGCGTGTGCAGATAAATGGTGAGATGATACCCAAGGAAAAAGTAGCTGAAATAGTATCCGAAATTAAAGTTATTGCTGATGAAATGGCTGAGGAAGGTGTTTTTCTCACCCATTTTGAAGCAATAGTTGCACTTGGATTTATATATTTTTCACAGGAAAACTGCGATTTAGTAGTACTGGAAACAGGCATTGGTGGACGTGAAGATGCCACAAATATTATTTCTTCTCCTTTAGTGTCGGTACTTACAAAAATCAGCATTGACCATGTTGATATGCTTGGCGATACTGTTGCAAAAATAGCTACCGAAAAATGCGGTATAATTAAAAAGGGCTCACCGGTTGTTTGCTACCCCGAACAATCCGATGATGCCACCCCGATTATTATGCAGAAGGCGGCAGAAATGTCTTCTGAGGTGATAATCCCCTCCCCTAACAGACTTGAAATTTTAGAATACGGGCTTTTTGGAAGCAGAGTTTTGTATAATGACATAAAACTAAGCATTCCTTTTATGGGCAAGTATCAAGTGCAAAACTGCAATACTGCCCTATCTGCATTGGAAGTTCTATCTGCTAAGGGATTTGGAATGGCACCACATCATATTTCCGAGGGAATTTCTAATGCTCGTATACCTGCAAGAACGGAGCTTTTAGACCAAAATCCTGCGGTAGTGCTCGACGGTGCCCACAATGCGGATGGAATTTTAGAGCTCGTATCCTCATTAAAAGAAATCAAAAATGGTAGACTCCATGTAATTATGGGTATAATGTCCGATAAAGAATACAGGGAAACGGTAGGCTCAATTGCTGAAATAGCTTCTACTTTCACCGCTGTAACACCTGAATATTATCGTGGCCTTAAGGCGGAAATACTGGCATCCGAAGCTAAAAAATACAATAAAAATGTTTCATTATGCGAAGATGTTTATGAAGCATACAAGGATTTAGTTTTAAAAATTTCCTCGGATGATACTATTTTAATATGTGGCTCACTCTATTTAGCAGCTGAGTTTAGAGAAAAATTTTATAAGAATAATTAGCCTTAAATATTTAAAGCCGTGGCATGGATAAAATCCGCCACGGCTTTTTATTATTTTAAAAACTATAACTCAAAATTAATCCCTTTTTCAACTTCTTTAAGCACTGTGCCATTTACGGCAAGCTCAATAGCGGGTATGGATTGCCTTTGAATGAATACATCGTCTTTTTCATAGGGCACGGCATCTGTAATTACTTTATATGCTATACTTGTACCCTCACCTAAATTAAATTCTCCGAGTTCATCCTGTGTTATCCAGATTGCTCTTGCCGCAGTGAGGTATTCTATGCCTAAGATTTTATAGAGATTATCTATTATCTGCTTGGATTTTCTGCACGCCCATGGTGCCATACTTACATGGTCTTCTTGGTTTGATTTGGTTGGGATAGTGTCAACACTTGCGGGGAAACAAAGAGTTTTATTCTCCGAGGCAATTGCTGCAACTGCACATGTGATAACAGGATATCCACAGTTTAGCCCGTGTGGCTCTCCTCCGAGCATCGGCGGCAATCCATAGCTAAGTGTGGGATCGCAAAGTGTGAAGCAGCGGCGTTCTGAAATATTGCCAATCTCAGCAAGTGACATTGCAAGTAAATCCATGGCGAAAGCTATCGGCTCACCGTGGAAATTACCACCACTTAAGAATTCTAAATTGCCATCCTCTCCCCAGAAAACAAGTGGGTTATCGGTAGCGGCATTGATTTCACGCTCCATGGTTTGCTTTATGTAAGTCATATTATCTCTGCATGCACCATTTACCTGTGGAACACAACGCAGTGAGTATAAATCCTGTACTCTTGGCTTGTACTCGGGGTGGAGTATATCGTTTTTAAGATGCACCTTACGACCATCTTCGGCGGCTCGTGTAGTGCCTTTTACTAATCTCCTTATATTTTCAGCCGTTTTAATTTGCCCCTCCTGCTTGCGAACTTTTTGTATACGTGGGTCAAATGCAGCCTGTTCACCACGCATAGCTTCTAAACTGAGTGCGGTGGCGATTTCCGACTGCTTTATAAGATTTTCGGCGTCATGGCAATTAAGTGCCGCCATGCCTGCAAAAATAGTTGTACCATTTATCAGTGCAAGTGCGTCCTTTGCTTTGAGCTGATATACCACTGGGGTAATATCGGCTTTTTTAAGCGCTTCATGTGCCGGAAGTAGCTCGCCTTTATAATATGCTTTTGCTTCATGGTGACCCATAAGAACTGCCACCATATGGGATAGTGGCCCTAAGTCCCCACAAGCCCCTACTGAGCCCTGTGAAGGAATGTGTGGGTGTACACCTTTGTTTAGCATTTCTACAAGGCGGAGCAAAGTCTCAGACCTTAACCCTGAAACACCTTGGCATAGGGCATTTATTCTAACCAGCATACCTGCTCTAACAATTTCTTCCGCTAATGGTTCACCAACGCATGCCGCATGTGAAAGTATAGCTCTAATTTGAAATTCGTCATTTTCTTCCATTGAGATGGTATAGTCTTTAAGTTTACCAAGCCCTGTATTAAAGCCGTAAATTGGTGGGGCGTCTTCCCTAATCCAATTCTCTTCGATATATTCACGAACATGATTTATTTCATCAAGACTCTCTTTTGCAATTTCTACTTGTGCATTTTCTCTTGCAACCTTAACAAGATCTAAAAGTGTAAGATTATGACCATTTAAAACTATCTTTTCCATGAAGCATCCTCCTATTTAAGTTAATATTATTAGCTAATTTTACTCTATCAAATATAAAATTAATTGTCAAATAGGTATTTCTAATGCTTCTATAACTAAAAGATTATACATTTATTGCTAAAAATAATTTTTATTGTAATTTATGCAAAATATTAATCCCTACTTCATCAGTTAATCACGGATGAAATAGGGATTGAGTCTTTATATTATTTTTTTCTTATTAAATAAAAAACTACACCCACTGCAACCCATACAGCTAAAGCAACGAGCGATGGAACTGATAAAAATCCGGGCATACCTGGAACAAGTAAGAGTATTAAAAATCCTAAGGACACTACTGCTCCTAAAATACCTGTAAATACATATAGAGATTTATTCTCAATTTTACCTTGCTTATACGCCGCAAGTGAGGTAATCATATATGCCACACTCATACCGACCGAACACATATCCACTACCCATCCGAGCACTTCCCTGCCAAAAAATGGTGTGACGAGTGAAACTATCAGAACAAATAAAATTGCATTGTGTGGGGTTGAATGTTTTTTGCTTACCTTGCCCAGTCCTTTAGGCAGATAATTATCGTTTGCCATAGAGTAAATGAGTCTACTTGCGGATATGTAAAACCCATTCATTCCCGATACAACTGCACAGAGCATTGCAACTACAAGCATTGTCATGCCTGGGGTACCCATTGTAGCCATAACAGCTTCTCCAGTAGCCCAGTCGGGTGCACTTGCTATAAAGCCTTCCCAGCTCATTGGTGCCGCTGTTACTAAAGTAATCGCTGAGTACATTAATATGGCAAATGCTATTGAGCTAAAAAGTAACCATTTTGCTTTTTTCTTTGGAAAGTCGAATTCTTCTGTTGCTTGCGGTATGCAGTCAAAGCCCGAAAAAGCCCATGGTGTCATCGCAAGTATTGCAAGAACCGAGGTGACTGAGGAAGTACCACTTGGAAAACTTGGGGTTAAATTCTCAGGCGCAGGCGATACCCATAAAAACATGCCCGCAGTGAGAGCAATTATTGTGAGGACAAGTATTATAACAATTCCTGTTTGAATTTTTCCCGATTGCTTAATACCTATTATATTAAAATAGGCAAAAGCTACTAAGAAAACTAAGGCTATAATAACTTCACTCATATAAACATCCCAGCCAGCAACGGTGTACATATAGCCTACTTGAAACACATCGCCTAATACATATCTGCTCACAAGTGCTACGGCGGTAGCATTCAGTGGCACTATGCTAATATAGGCAAGAATTAAAAACCAACCACAGGCAAATGAAGTAAGAGGCCCGAAATTATTTCTTGCATATACGAATTCTCCACCTGCTTTGGGGTATTTTTCAATTAGATAACCGTAATTAATCCCGATTATCGAAACAATTAATCCACCAAGTGTAAGCCCTATTACTGTACCTATCGGCCCTGCTTGTGGTAGGAAAGAAGTCCCTGGCAGTACAAAACAGCCAAAACCTATAATTGAACCCAGTGCAAGCGACCATATGTCGATAACTTTTAAATCTTTTTTTAGTTTCAACCTCTAATCCTCCAATTTTATTTTTTTAAACCTTTAAATTCGCTCAGTGTGGCATCAAGTGCTTTTTGTTCTTCTGTCATGTCCAAATCTTTGTATGAATCTTTTGCAAGTGATTTTAGTATCATTTTAAGCAACTCAGGATTTTTAATCAGTGCAGGGCCTGCAAACCATGTTGCAAAATAGTTTTTATAGTGATTGCCCTCAAAACCGCCTTTTTCCTTTGTATCCCCCACCCCTAAAACCACATCAAAGAGAGGATATTTATTTTCACCCACGATATGTGCGGTGCGGTTGATATACCCATAGCACAAGCTTTCTGTTCCATGGAGTTTTGCCACTGTGTCAGATGTGAACACATTATTAGTTTCCGAGCCTGTGTAATCGAAAAATCCGTTCGCCTGAACCATTTTACCGCTTACACCTTCAAAGTCCTTACCGAAAAGAAGCCTTGCATTCCCTGTAACTAAAAATACCTTTTCATCTTCTATCGCTTTTATCACTCTTTCTTTATGCCTTAGAAAATCTTTGGCGATAAACTCTAAATTTCTTCCCTTACCATGCCCTATATAGAACATATCGTATTTATCCGCTTCTAATTCTTCGCCTATTTCATATTTTGAAATATTAGCTTCTATTCCCATTTCCAAAAGTTTTGACTTAATCATAATTATATTAAAAGAGTCGCCATATAAATCCATTGTTTCGCTGTATAGATATAGTATATTCACACTCATGATTTTAATACCTCCAATATACCGTCATCATCACCAAAAGCAGTTGCCGCGAGTACATATATATCCCCTTTAGTAGCTTTTAACTGCTCTTTTAGATTGCTTAGTGAAGTATCTATAAGTAAATCTTCCTTATTAAATCCACCAAGTTTCATTCGGATGCCGACATCAAGTGCGCGTGAGCCTGCACACACCACCTTATCCACTTTGCCTATGAGTTTTTCAAAGCTTACATCATATATCCATGATGCATCCTTATTATCGGTGTAAAACACATTATTTACAAAGAATACCACAGTTTTGTCACCTTTTTGTGATAGAGCATATTCAATGGATTGGTCAACTGAAACAGAATTTTGTTTTGAAAGCACAAGCACTACTTTTCTACCATCAACTATAAATTCATCATATCTTTCTTTATCCACTTTAAAGCTCTTTACTGGGGCAACACAGTTTTCTATACTAACCCCTGCTTTTTCACAAACTGATACCGCAGTACAGATATTCATGAAGTGATACGGTGCAAGATAGTCGGTTTTAAACTCTACTCCGTTGATTTTAAAACTGCCATTTTCAAAGTCAGCATCTGTAACTGTATGGCTTGCTGTTGGTGTTTTAAATCCGCATTTATCGCAGTAAAAATCCCCTATATGATT
>CAYJLI010000038.1:16796-18320 GCA_964371155.1 uncultured Oscillospiraceae bacterium
CCCGGTAGATGGGACGCCCTATCCACAAATTTACCTATAAAGGAAATTATTCGTCCTATAATAATTGCTAATAGTGGTGACAAAATTATCAACTCTCCAATCAAAATTAAAAGTAAAAATGAGCAATTTCATAATTATTAATTTTACCATAAAATGCAGTTTCTTGCAAACTAAAAATAACTTAAGTATGGACAACTTATTTTTAAGTATATCTTCCCACACTGCAAGCATAGAAGATATCCTTAAAAGACATTTGTTACCGATAAATTATATGTAGCTTAGCTACAATATTTTTGCATCAAACTACTCTACAACCTCAAAAATTTCTTCTATTGTGCAGTTAAAGGCTTTTGCAATATTCCATGCCAAAACGAGCGAGGGATTGTATCTGCCTTTTTCAAGATTACCTATTGTTTCTCGTCTAACATCAACTAAATTCGCTAAATCTTCCTGCTTCATATTATATCTTGCTCTATATTCCTTGATTTTATTTTTAATCATTTACAGCACCAATTCTTTCTTTTATGCTATATGATACCACCATGAGCGAATGAATTAATATGGACACAACCCACCCCCATGCAAGTCCTATCGAGAGTGATACCTCTGCATCATTAGTGATTAGTACATAATTGAAAAATGTAACTATCGCCATAGTTATTGTTGCAAGATAAAATGCGTATGCCGCAGATTTATTTAAGTATTCATTCATCATTTCATCAGGCTTTTTAAATAAATACTCAAAATCTACTATAAAAGCAAAGAATGATAGAAAAGCTCTATCATCGGTAAAAACACCGATAAAACCTAACAAAGAAAGAAAACCCATGCAACCATATAATTTACAACCTAATTTCATAATACAATATCTCCTTTACATAAATGTGGTATATTTATATCTTTATGTTATAAATATACCACATTGTTTTTTAACTGTCAATTATGAAATTTATTATCAGGATGAAGATAAATATTAGTCAGGTGGTTTAATTCTAATTTGCTAATACAAAAATCATTCTCTTAAAATGAAAGATAGCAAGGGAATTTGAGTTATTATTCTATGCAAAATTCTTCAGCAGCTTTACTTCTCTGAAAACCTTATTTAAAAATGTGTACTCAATTTCTTCTACAAACTTAAATCCGAATTTCTTAAATAATTCTACTGTGTTTATATTCTCGGTATTAACACAGGCATATATTGCTTCGTTTCCTATATTATCTTCAAAGTATTTTAAAAATTCTGCTAAAGCGGCTTTACCAAAACCTTTTCCCTGATATTCTTTATCAATCATAAAGCGGCTTAGTGACCAGCCTTTTAAATCTTTATCATAATCAAATAATAAAAAGCCTACCATCTTATCATTATTATAAATCCCCAAAGTATGAAGACCGCCAATATAATGTGCGTCTAATAAAGACTGTGCATTATCGGCTACAAACTCCTTTTGATGCTCATGCACTTTTAACTGAATACACTCTAAATAGTTTTCTTTATCTATTTTTTTAAATTCTATCATATTTTCT
>CAYJLI010000038.1:18420-21671 GCA_964371155.1 uncultured Oscillospiraceae bacterium
TAACCCCGATTATTATAAATTCCCCCGCTTTTGGCGGAGGAATTTGTATTGTTTCTATTTCACAACTATATTTACAAGTTTTCCTTTTACATATAGCTCTTTCACAATGGTTTTTCCGCTCATGGCTTCGCTCACAGATTGCACTGCCTTTGCAAGTGATAGCGCTTCTTCCTGTGTAGTATCCGCTGCTATAACTATGCGGTCTTTGATTTTCCCATTAACCTGAATAGCTATTTCCACTGTGCTGTCCACGCATTTAGCAGGGTCGAATGTTGGCCATTTTGCTTCGTTTACCATTCCCTTAAACCCACAAAGTTGCCACATTTCCTCGGTAATATGAGGAGCAAATGGGTTAAGCAGGGTGATGAATGTTTTCATCTCGGCTTTAGTAACTTTTTTCTGCTTATCGAATTCATTTATAAGTGACATAAGTGCCGCTATTGCAGTGTTGTATTTAAGTGTTTCGATATCATCGGAAACTTTCTTAATGGTTTTATGCATTGTGCTTTCAAGCTCTTTTGAATAAGAGTCGCCGTCTACCATATTTTCCATTAGTGCAAAGCTTCTATCCAAAAATCTCTTACAACCCTTTATTGAGCTTGAGCTCCAAGGTGCACTCTTTTCAAAGTCGCCTATAAACATTTCGTACAGACGCATTGTGTCCGCACCAAATTCGTTTACTATATCATCGGGGTTAACTACATTCCCTCTCGATTTACTCATTTTCTCGCCATTTTCGCCAAGTATCATGCCGTGGCTTGTTCTCTTTGCATATGGCTCGGGTGTGTTTACAACTCCGATATCATATAGGAATTTATGCCAGAAGCGTGAGTAAAGTAGATGAAGTGTGGTATGCTCCATCCCTCCATTATACCAATCGACGGGCATCCAGTACTCTAAAGCTTCTTTAGCCGCAAGTACCGATGGGTTTTCCGCATCGCAGTAGCGTAGGAAATACCAAGAAGAACCTGCCCATTGTGGCATTGTATCGGTTTCCCTCTTAGCATCACAACCACACTGGGGGCATTTTACATTCACCCATTCATCTATTTTAGCAAGTGGGGATTCACCATTTTCGGTTGGTTCGTAGGATTCTACCTCGGGAAGTGTTAATGGTAGGTCTTTCTCGTCCATCGGAACATGTCCGCATTTTTCGCAATAAATAATCGGAATAGGCTCTCCCCAATATCTTTGGCGTGAGAATACCCAGTCACGGAGTTTAAAATTAACCTTTTCTTTTGCAAGGTTTTTACTGCTTAAAAATTCTACTATCTTCTCCTTGCCTTCTTCAACGGAAAGTCCATCAATAATGCCCGAATTTACCATTATACCGCTTTCACAATCTGTGAATGCTTCTTTTTCTACATCTCCGCCTTTTACAACTTCGATTATAGGTAGATCAAATTTCTTTGCAAATTCCCAGTCACGGGTGTCGTGCGCAGGTACCGCCATAATAGCACCGGTACCATAGGACATAAGTACATAGTCAGAAATATAGATAGGTATTTCTTCATTGTTTGCAGGGTTTATCCCTTTAACGCCGTCAATGCAGACACCTGTTTTATCTTTATTCATTTCCGAGCGTTCAAAATCCGATTTTTTCATCGCTTCTTGCTGATAAGCTTTTATTTCATCGAGATTTTTGATTTTATCCGCCCATTTTTCAAGGAATGGATGCTCGGGTGACATTACCATGTATGTTGCACCGTAGAGTGTATCGGGTCTTGTGGTGAAGACGGTCATTACATCGCCCTCGGTTGTTGCAAAGTCCACCTCTGCACCTGTGGAGCGTCCTATCCAGTTAATCTGTGAGGTTTTTACACGCTCAACATAGTTTACAGTTTCGATATCGTCTATTAGACGCTGTGCATACTCGGTAATTTTAAGCATCCATTGCTCTTTTTCCTTGCGCACAACTTCTGAAGCACATCTTTCACAGCCGCCGTTTACAACTTCTTCATTTGCAAGCACAACCTTACAGCTTGTACACCAGTTTACAGCCATCTTCTTTTTATAGGCAAGGCCTTTTTTGAATAGTTGTAAAAATATCCACTGTGTCCATTTATAATAATTTTTATCGGTGGTGTTTATTTCTCTATTCCAATCAAAAGAAAGCCCAAGACCTTTGAGCTGTGTTTTAAATCTTGCCACATTATCCCTTGTTACTATTTCGGGGTGAATGTGGTTTTTTATTGCAAAGTTTTCTGTGGGTAGGCCAAATGCATCCCATCCCATTGGATACAGTACATTATATCCCTCTAAACGCTTCTTTCTCGACACTATATCAAGTGCCGTATAAGAGCGTGGATGTCCTACATGAAGACCATGTCCCGACGGATATGGAAACTCCACCAAAGCGTAAAACTTTGGCTTGCTATAATCATTTACAGCGGCAAATGTATTTTTTTCATCCCAGATATCCTGCCACTTTTTTTCAAGTTTTTTGTAATCGTATTTCAACTAAACTACATCCTCTCTTTATTGCTGTTTTATAGATATGTCCCCAAGACAATCCAATTCTACAGCTTATATAATCCCCTTCTATTCTTCTCACTTCTTACGGATATGAGAAATATAGAAAGAACTATTTCGCTGTTTAAATTATTGTGATTGCAAAGGTAAAAATAAGTAAATATTAATATTCAGTAATTGCCGCATCGGACCATAGTCTTTCCATCGAGTAAAACTCTCTCTGCTCTTCGGTAAATAGGTGGATAATTACATCTCCGAAGTCCATTAAGATCCAGTTAGCTGTTGAGTGTCCCTCTACCTTTTTAGCGTGTACACCCTCTTTTGCGAGTGCATTGTCCACATATTCGGCAAGTGATTTTACCTGTGTGGCACTCCCCCCAGATGCAATTACAAAATAATCGCATATTGTGGTTAGCCCTGCGATATTTAAAAGTTTTACATCTTTTGCAAGCTTATCGTCGAGTGTTCTTGCTGCTTTTTGTGCTATTTCAAGTGTTGTCATATTAATGCTCCATTCCGCCGCTCTGCGTCGGCATAAAATAAAATTAAATTTACTCTTATCCGCAGAGCAGAGGAATGATAAGAGCATTTTTGTGCATTGGGACGGTAGTGAGTGTAGCGAACGAATCGTCCTGCACATCGCCCCTGCGAGGAGTAGTTTGAAATTTATTTCAAACTATCGCTCCATTCCGCCGCTCTGCGTCGGCATAAAATTAAATTAAATTTACTCTTATCCGCAGAGCAGAGGAATGATAAGAGCATTTTTGTGCATTGGGACG
>CAYJLI010000039.1:0-20865 GCA_964371155.1 uncultured Oscillospiraceae bacterium
TATTATGTATGAGTGAATAAAATACGACACTATATATTGTGCTATTAAGACAAATGTTCTATAAGAAAAACATCGGAAAAAGTAGAATAAGTAGGATTAAAGAGGGAAATTCTGTAAGACAAAAATTGCTATTTTTCTTCAAAAAAAATAAGAAAAGACAAAAAAGTGCAGTAAAAAGTGATAAAGCCTTTAATTTCGCAAAATGGTGCAATATTTTAAAATAATAAAAATTAAATTTTGGCGTACATTCCCACAATTTTGTGGATAAATGTAGTCGAGTTTACATATTTATTCAATTATTACCTGTATAATTATTGTAAATACAATTATATTGATATTTTGGCATGGGGTGTTTTAAATATATCATGCAAAAAATAGTGAATGATGCTGTTTTAGAATGCTTTACAAAAAATATACGAAGATATAAAATGTATATAAGACAAGTAAATAATATGAAGGAGTTGCTTAAATGAAAACAAACAGAGAAAAGCTTGTTAAAATTTCCGTTCAAGGAAAAGTTGCTCATCCAATTGGCGGTACAGCAAGAATAGACTCAGAGGGTATAATTTTTGCAGTACCTGCAATAGGCGGTATAACTTATAATGTGAAAGTGGGCGATAGAGTTTTCGGGCTTGTTGCCGACCATATAGAGCCGGGCGTTTCGCTAAAAAATACAGAGCGTTCTGAAAGTGATGGACTCAATGTGTTTTCTTGCATTGGGAATAAGGCGAGGGTGGTTTCTGGTAAGGCTGAGGGCGATGTGGGATATGTAACAGGCATTCACGGTGGCTGTGAGCATGTAATAATTTATTTCCCCGACGAAACTCTGCAGAAGATGAAGATAGGCGACGAAGTTTTAGTTGAGGCTTATGGACAGGGGATGAAAATTGAGGGCAATGACGACATACTTGTTCAAAGCATCGACCCTGAACTGCTTGACTATTTAAATATCAAAGAAGAAGACGGCATACTCGAAGTGCCTGTTGCAGGGATAGTACCCTCATATTTAATGGGTTCGGGAGTCGGAGCTAATCATTCCTACTCGGGTGATTACGACCTCATGACAGCCGATTTTGATGCTATAAAAGAACATGGTCTGCAGGATTTAAGATTTGGCGATGTGCTACTGCTCACAGATTCTGATAATACTTTCGGCAGGGGTTACCTAAAAGGTGCTACTACTATCGGCATTGTAATCCACGGCGATTGCAGAGCACATGGACATGGCCCCGGCATAACAACCGTGCTAACTTCTAAAAAAACCAAGATTAAAGGTGTGCTGAGCAAAGATGCCAACATAGCTGAATTTATCATGGGTAAATACAGTAAATAGGGATTACCCAAAGCAGAGCCTATTTGAGATGAAGATATATTTTGTCCATACCAAATAAATTAAGGGGATTGCCATGGATATGAAAAAAGATATTCTAAGAAAATATGCCGAAGTGCTTGTGAAAGTAGGGATTAACCTCACCGCAGGCGAAACGGTTATAATTGTCGCATCACCCACGCTTTACAATGAAGTTAGAGCGATAGCCGAGGTTTGTTATGAGTGTGGAGCAAAATATGTAAAATGCGAGTATGAGGATTTTTATCTCAGAGGTGTAAGGGCGATGAAGTCTACATATGAGCTAAGTTATTACCCAAATTGGCTTTATGACTACTATAAAGAATACGCCAAGGACAGCATTGCTATAATTGAGCTGAGAAGCCCATTTGAAGAGATGTTTGAAGCTGATAGTGATAAACTGCTTAAAGTTTTAGATGGAGAGAAAAGGGCAAAAATGGGTCAGTCTAAAATGATTTCCGCAGGGGATGTGGCATTTGTTAAAACAAATCTACCAGGGGTAGATTGGGCTAAAAAAGTCTATCCAGAACTCAGCGAAGCTGACGCTACAAAAAAGCTCTTTGATAATTGGGTGAAAATTTGCCGACTGGATAGAGAAGATCCCGTGCAGGCATGGGAAGACCATAAAAGCGAATTGGATGAAAAGAAGAAAATTTTAAATTCCTTTAAACTAAAAGAACTCATCTATAAAAGCGATAAAACCGACCTCAAAGTGGGTTTGGTCGAAGGTGGATTTTGGATTGGAGGATATGCACAGAGGGGCAAGGACTCCCTTAAATTCGTGCCAAATATCCCTACTGAAGAAGTGTTTTTTGTGCCACATAAGCTAAAAGTAAATGGCATAGTATCTGCAACACTACCTCTTCAGTACCAAGGTAATATTATTGAGGATATAAAAGTGGAGTTTAAGGATGGCAAGGTGGTTTCTTACTCGGCTTCCAAGGGCAAGGAGTTTTTGGATAGCATAATAAATTTTGATGAGGGTTCCTGCTATTTGGGAGAGGTAGCACTGGTGTCTGCTGAGTCGCCCATATACAAAATTGGAAAAGTCTTTTATGATACACTCTGGGATGAAAATGCCAGTTGCCATATAGCATTTGGCCAAGCAACCCCGTCGATTATACCGAATGGATATATGCTAACTGAAGCTGAAAAAGAAGACAGGGGCATTAACCGCAGTGGTGTGCATGTGGATTTCATGATTGGTGATACTAATTTAACGGTAAAAGGCGTATGCGATAATGGTGAAATTGTTACACTGATGGAAAATGGAATTTGGGCGATATGAGATAATTTGTCGCTACATTATAAGAAAAAAAGGAGAATTTTTATGGCAAAGCTAAATTTAACCTCAAACATTACATTTCTCTACTACAAGGACTTAGCATCCGCAAAGAAATTTATGGGTGAAACCTTAGGGCTTGAAGTTGCTTTTGATCCGGGTTGGGCTTGCGTATACCGATTAAAGGATAAGAGTTTCTTAGGTGCTGTTGATGTTTCCGAGGGCTCAATTGAAGTTGAGGGAAGGGGCGGCTCGTTAGTAAGCCTTACTGTAAATAATATCGAAGAGGTTCATGAGCATCTTAAAACAGCTTTTGGAGTTGAGGGACTCTCCGAAATTAAAGTGGTAAAAGACATTGCGCTCAAATCCTGTTTCTTCACAGACTTCCAAGGATATAAATTTGAAATTCAACAGTTTACGAGTGGGGATTTATCGGAACTATTTTAATTTTACTTCTCCAAAATAAAAAAAATCAGACTGAGTGGGGATTTTCTCCTCCTCAGTCTGATTTTTGTTATGACAAATAATCACCTAATATTAAGTTTAATTATAAATACTATGCAAAAGTCTTTTGGAGCCTATTTAGCATCTCTACTATGGTACTGCGAGGGCAGGCAAAATTAAATCTGATAAATCCATCCCCTGCTTCTCCAAACCAATTTCCGAAATCTCCGGCAACTTTAGCCTCTTCAATCGACTTGCGGTATATTTCATTTGGGCTTAGTCCTGTGCCATTAAAGTCAATCCAAGCAAGGTAGGTACCCTCGGGTCGTCTAAACTTTACATTTGGCATATTAGCCTTTATAAATTCATCCGCAAGCTTAAAATTAGCATCTACATATGCCATAAGCTCATCCACATAATCGTCGCAGTGGAGATATCCTGCAGCTCCAGCAATCGGGCCGAATGTATTTCCCGACGGCATATGATTTCTAAGAGCACGCATGGATAGTCTTTCTCTAATCTCTTTATTTGGTACTGTTACAATCGAAGCGGAAAGGCCTGCTAAATTAAAGGTTTTACTCGCAGAATGAGCAAGAATTAAATTATCTTTATATTTTTCAGACCTACCAGCTGTGAAAAAATCTACACTCGGTATAATGAGGTCTGCATGGATTTCGTCCGAGAATAAAAGAACATCATTTTTAATGCAAATTTCCATCACACGCTCAATATCTTCCCTGCTCCAAACCCTGCCCACGGGATTGTGAGGGCTGCAAAGAATCATGAGCTTGGTGGATTTTTCTTTTGCTTTAGCTTCTAAATCCTCAAAATTCATTTGGTAATAACCATCTTTTTCAATAAGAGGATTTTCTATAATTGTTCTTTTATTTTTCTCTATGCCCTCTGCAAAAGGATAGTATACAGGTGTTTGTATGATTACACCTTCACCCTCGGCGGAAAATTCTTGAATTATAGTATTGGCAGCGGGGACAATGCCTGGAAAGAAAATCATATTTGCAGCATCGGCTTTGTAGTTATAGCGTCTATCAAACCAAGCTGCTGCAGCTTCAAAGAATCTTTGGTTTGATGCAATGGCGGAATAGCCATATATGCCATGTTCTGCACGCTTTACAATTGCATCCACTACTACCGATGGAGCTTTAAAATCCATGTCTGCTACCCACATAGGGAGGGTGCTTTCTTCATCTACATTGTAATCGGGAAATCTCATCGAATACCCCTGCCATTTTGCGCTATAAGATTCACTTTTAGGGCCTCTGTCAATAATTTCATCAAAGTTGTGCTTCATCTTGCCCAAACCCACCTTTATTAATATTTTAATAGATAACTACTACATGCCAAAAACTTAAATGGATGATATTTTTAATATGGCCCTCCCCACTATTGATGGGAAGAGCCATATTATAGAATGTCCAAAAAATGATTGGCACTATATAGCTGCCTATATTTTACAACATCTTTTGTTTAATTTCAAGAAATTCTTCATAACTGCATTTTCTGTCAAGCAAGCTACCGTCTGCAGAAAATTCCATTATGCGGTTGGCAACTGTTTGCACAAATTCGTAGTCATGTGTTGCAAATAGTATCGTTCCTTTGAAATCGGTCATCGAATTGTTAACAGCGGTAATTGATTCAAGGTCGAGATGGTTTGTAGGCTGATCCATGATTAGTACATTAGAGCCGTACATCATCATTTTAGAAAGCATACATCTAACCTTTTCGCCACCTGAAAGTACATTCACGGGCTTATTAACTTCATCACCAGAAAATAGCATACGTCCTAAAAAGCCTCTGAGATATGTTTCGGAATCGTCGGAGGAATATTGTTGTAGCCATCTTAAAATGGAGAGCTGACAATCGTTGAAAAATTCAGAATTGTCTTTTGGGAAATAGGACTGTGAAGTGCTCACACCCCATTTAAAGCTACCCTCATCAGGCTCCATTTCTCCTGCAAGTATCTTAAAGAGTGTTGTGTTTGCTTGTTCTTGTTCACCAACAAAAGCAATTTTATCTTCACGAGTCATTATAAAGGATACATTATCAAGCACCTTTACACCGTCAATGGTCTTAGAAAGCCCCTCAACCATAAGCACATCTTTGCCTATTTCCCTGTCAATATTAAATCCTACATAGGGGTAACGACGGGAGGAAGCGGGCATTTCTTCCACTGTAAGCTTATCAATAAGCTTTCTTCTTGAAGTAGCCTGCTTAGCCTTTGATTTATTTGCGGAGAATCTCGCAATAAAGTTTTGCAAATCTTTAATTTTATCCTCAGCCTTGCGGTTTTGCTCTTTAATAAGCCTCTGCATTAGCTGGCTTGACTCATACCAAAATTCATAGTTACCGACATACATTCTTATCTTACCAAAATCTATATCAACTATATGGGTACAAACCGTATTTAAAAAGTGGCGGTCATGGGATACTACTATAACAGTTCCATGGTAGTCCATTATAAAATCTTCAAGCCAGTTTATTGATGCAAAATCAAGGTGGTTTGTAGGTTCGTCAAGAAGTATTACTTCAGGTTTTCCAAAGAGTGCGCTTGCAAGCATTACTTTTACTTTGTCCCTACCGTTTAATGTGGACATCATACTATATAAAATATCGTCCTGCACACCAAGACCCTTTATAAGCTTTAGCACCTCTGTTTCGGCATTCCATCCATCGAGCTCTTCAAATTCGGTTTCAAGCTCGGTGGCAAGTATTCCGTCCTCTTCGGTGAAATCTTCCTTGCTATAAAGCACTTCTTTTTGCTTAATAAGCTCATAAAGCCTTGGATTACCCATTATTACAGTGTCGAGCACGGTGAATTCGTCATATGCGAAGTGATCCTGCTTTAGTACTGAAATACGGGTTTTTTCAGGGATTATTATACTGCCCTTACTTGTTTCAAGTGCCCCAGATAAAAGCTTTAGAAATGTTGATTTACCTGCGCCATTTGCGCCAATAATACCATAGCAATTTCCAGGGGTAAATTTTAAGTCCACATCTTTAAAGAGTGGGGCTCCGCTAAATGATAGCGTAACATCGGATACGGTGATCATATTTGCCTCCTAAGTAAACATACTCCGCCCACCCATACATATATAATAAGGTGGGGGTCTTATTAATAACTCAATCAGTATAGCATATAAACGACCGAGAATATTAATAAAGTGTTAATTTTTCAAAAAAATCTTTGTGGGCATACTTGACAAAAATAACTTTAGCTGATAATATGTGATAGAAATAGTTAAAAGAATTTAACTAAAATGTTTTAATTAAAAATATTTAAATTTTAGCAAATCTAATTTTCGAAAGGAAGATTTATTATGACATTTGAAAAAGTAAAAGAGGTTATCGTAGATACAATTAACTGCGAGGCTGATGATGTAAAAATGGAAGCTACACTATCCGACGATTTAGGTGCAGATTCCCTTGATGCAGTAGAAATCAACATGGCACTCGAAGAAGCGTTTGACATCTCAATACCGGATGAAGTTCTTGCTGAAATGAAAACAGTATCGGACATCGTGAAGTATATCGAACAAAACGCATAGCACTTACTAAAACCTTCACGGTCTTTTGGCGGTGAAGGTTTTTGACTTTTAAATGACGATTATAGGATAGGGCTGGCGCCTAAACCATAATAATATATACACACAGTATGCGAGCAAAAAAGTGCATACACATATAGAAAAGGAGAAGTTATGAAAGGAATAAAGATAATATCCACAGGTAGTTTCCTACCACCAACAGCAGTTGACAATCATAAACTAAGTGAAACAGTGGACACAAGCCACGAATGGATACACACAAGAACAGGGATAAGTAGCAGATATTATGCTAAAGATATATCAAATTGCGAAATGGCGATAAATGCGGCTAAGGATGCAATTAAAAATGGAAAAATCCCAAAAGAAAAAATTAAAATTGTGGTGGTGGCAACATTTACTCCGGATAACTTCACTCCCTCCACAGCTTGCATAGTACAAAGAGAGCTTGGTCTTGCAGAAGATGTGCTTGCCTTTGATATAAACACCGCTTGTACAGGGTTTGTATATGCGCTTAAAGTTGCGCAAGGTCTGCTTCAAGATACGGACGGATACGGACTTGTTATTGGAAGCGAAAAAATATCTTCACACCTCGATTTTGAAGATAGAGCTACATGCGTCCTCTTTGGCGATGGTGCAGGTGCGGCAGTAGTTACTTCGGACAATGAATACCTAAACCATTGGCATTACGGCAGTAGGGGCGATTCCGAAGCCATTAAATGCAAGGCGAAACCATCCGAGGAAGAAGAAAACACCTATATAAATATGGATGGCAAAGCAGTGTTTAAATTTGCCACTGAAGTGCTTAAAAATACAGTTGAAACTCTCTGTGAAAAATCGGCTAAAAAACTATCCGAGTACGATTATGTAGTTTGCCATCAAGCAAATGAGAGGATTATTTCACATACAAGCAAAAAACTAAAAGCAAAAGAAGATCAGTTCTATGTAAATATTGCCGATTATGGCAATACTTCTGCGGCAAGTATACCGATTGCACTTGCTGAGATGAATCAAAAAGGTCTAATCAACAAAGGCAACAAAATTATGCTTGTTGGCTTTGGAGCAGGTCTTTCTTGGGGTGGCGTAACCCTTAAATGGTAAAAAAGTTTGGAGATATTAAATTAATGAGATTAAATGAAATGCTGGGTATCAAATACCCTATTATACAGGGCGCAATGGCGAATATCGGAACGGGCAGTTTTGCGGCTGCGGCTTCCGAAGCGGGTGGACTGGGGATAATATCTTCCGGTGCAATGACACCCGAGCAGTTCAAAAGCGAAATTGAAATTTGCAAATCTAAAACAGATAAGCCGTTTGGTGTAAACTTAATGCTTATGCATCCGCACTGTGATGAGCTTGCGCAAATTGCAGCTGATGCAAAGGTGAAGGTGATTACAACAGGTGCGGGCAATCCATCAAAATACATAGAAATGTGGAAAGCCTCGGGAGCTTTAGTATTTCCAGTAGTACCTGGTGTTGCTCTTGCGAAAAGGATGGAAAAAGCAGGAGTGGATGCTATTATTGCTGAGGGTACCGAAAGTGGCGGACATGTAGGAGAGCTTACCACAATGGCATTTTTGCCACAGGTGGTAAATGCAGTTAAAATACCTGTAATTGCCGCAGGGGGCATTGCGAGTGGTAAACAACTACTATCTGCATTTGCACTCGGTGCAGTTGGCGTACAGGTGGGCACATGCCTACTCGCTTCTGAAGAGTGTCCAATACATCAAAACTACAAAGACGCAGTACTTAAAGCAGGGGATAACGACACAATCGTAACAGGTAGAAAAGCAGGCGTTCCCGTGCGTATACTTAAAAATAGAATGTCCCGTGAATACTTAAAACTTGAGTATGCAGGCGCGGACAAAATAGAACTTGAAAAATTCACACTCGGCTCACTGCGCAAAGCAGTATTTGACGGCGATATACATGAGGGCTCACTAATGACGGGACAGGTAGCGGGCATGGTAAATGAAATTAAGCCAATAGGCAAAATTTTTGAAGAAATGTATGCCCAGTATCAGTCCGTACTAAAAGAGCTTTATGAGGTGCACAATGAAGATAGGAAATAAAGTACTTGAACTGCCACTAATACAAGGTGGCATGGGGGTTGGTGTTTCACTTGGAGGCCTTGCCGGAGCAGTAGCTAAGGAAGGCGGAATGGGTGTGATATCAACAGCAGGTGTAGGATATAGAATACCTAATTACTTAAAAGATACACTTAACCACAATATGCAAGCACTCGCAGAAGAAATTCATAAAGCAAAAGAAATAGCTAAGGGAAAAGGCCTTGTTGCAATAAATGCAATGGTTGCCACTACCGATTATGCGCAGAGTGTAATGACTGCTGTAAAATCGGGAATTGACTGCATTATATCAGGTGCAGGACTGCCTTTAGAGCTTCCAAAGCTCGTAAAAGATAGCGATGTGGCAATCGCCCCAATAGTGAGCAGTGCAAAAGCAATCTCCACCATCTGCAAAGCATGGGATCAAAAAAATGGCGTAGCTCCTGATTTTGTGGTAGTTGAAGGCAGTGAAGCAGGGGGACATCTCGGATTTAAAAGAGATGAACTGCTCGAGGGTACTGCAAAGCCACTGCTTGAAATAGTTAAAGAAGTGGTTACTGCTGTTGAGCCATACGAAGAAAAATACAATAGAAAAATACCTGTCTTTGCAGCAGGTGGTATATATACGGCAGAAGATGTAACAGAAGCCATGGAAGTAGGTGCGGCAGGTGTGCAGGTGGGGACAAGATTTATTGCCACCCATGAATGCGATGCATCTAAGGAATATAAAGAAATTTTACTGAGCAAGAAAAAAGAAGATGTTCAGATAGTGGTAAGTCCGGCAGGGCTTCCGGGTAGAGCCTTTAGAACACCGCTAATTGAAAAATTAGAAGCTGATGGAAGAATACCTCCTAAGATATGTACGAAATGTCTTAGAAGCTGCAAGGTGGAAACTGCACCTTATTGTATATCTGCGGCACTAAGAGCGGCGGTAGTAGGCGATTATGAAAATGGGCTATTCTTTACAGGTAGCAATGGTTATAGACCTGATAAAATTGTAAGTGTTCGTGAACTTGTGGACGAACTGATGTCTGACTGGAGGAAAAAGCATTGAAATTAGCATTTGTGTACGCAGGTCAAGGAAGCCAGAAAGTTGGCATGGGAGAAGACCTATATAAATACAGCGAAATATTCAAAAATGGCTTTGATAAAGCTGACCCAACAGGAAAATATAAAGCACTCTGCTTTGAGGGCCCTATGGAAGAGCTATCTCAAACAGAAAACACACAGCCATGCCTCGTTGCATTTGCTGTGGGAGTTACTGAAATGCTCAGCGCCGAGGGGATAAAACCCGAGATATCGGCAGGGCTTAGCCTCGGTGAATACAGTGCACTCTACGGTGCAGGTGTATGGGACGCCGCTACAACTGCTGAAATTACCGCAGTTAGGGGCAGGGCGATGAAAGAAGCTGTTACAGGAATTGAAACTGCAATGGCGGCTGTAATGGGGATTGACAGAGAAATACTCTTAGATATATGCAAAGAATGCTCTAAAGAGGGCGTTGTTCAGATTGCAAACTACAATTGCCCAGGTCAACTTGTTATAAGCGGTGAAGCCCACGCAGTAGCTATTGCAAGCGAAAAAGCTAAGGAAAGTGGCGCAAGAAGAGTTATACCTCTAACCGTAAGCGGTCCATTCCACACCACTTTAATGTCACCAGCTGGGGATGTGCTAAAAACAAAACTTGAAGAAGTTAGTTTTGGTGAAATGGCTCACCCAGTTGTGTTTAACACCACTGCAAAACCACTTGCGGACGGTGAAAATATTAAAGAATTACTAATCAAACAAGTACAAACAAGTGTTAATTTTGAGGACAGTGTTCGCTATATGGCGGCAGAGGGTATCGACACTATTATAGAAGTTGGCCCAGGTAAGGCGCTGAGCGGTTTTATTAAAAAAATTGCCCCAGAAATTAAAACACTTGCGATAGAAGATGTGGCAGGCTATGAAGCTGCTATTGCCTATTTAAAAGGAGAATAATCGAATGAGCGTTAAAACAGCTATAGTTACAGGTGGAAGCAGGGGTATAGGTAGAGCGATTTGCCTCGCACTCGCCGAGCAGGGCGCAAATATTGTAGTTAACTACATAGGTGATGCTTCACTTGCAGAAGAAACAATTAAGCTTTGCGAAGCTAAGGGTGTTAAAGTAATTGCAGTTGAGGGAGATGTGTCAAGCTCTGCCGCAGTTGAGAATTTAGTGGCTACCACAATCAAAGAATTTGGCAGTGTGGACATACTTGTAAACAATGCAGGCATTACAAAAGATAATCTAATCATGCGCATGAGCGAAGAAGATTTCAACAAAGTAATAGATATCAATCTAAAAGGCGCTTTTCTCTGCATGAAGGCGGTTGCACGCCCTATGATGAAGCAGAGAAACGGTAAGATAATCAATATTAGCAGTGTAGTAGGTGTTGCAGGAAATGCAGGACAGGTAAACTATGCGGCGAGCAAAGCAGGACTTATTGGCATGACAAAGACAATGGCGAAAGAGCTTGCAAGCAGGGGAGTAAAAGTGAATGCGGTTGCGCCTGGATTTATTAAAACAGAGATGACCGATAAACTTCCCGAAGCAGTGCTAAACCAAGCGCTTCAAACAGTGCCCCTTGGGACACTTGGCACAGTAGAAGATGTGGCAAAAGTCGTGGCATTTTTAGCGAGCGACAGCGCCGATTATATAACAGGTCAGGTCATCAATATTGATGGCGGAATGATAATGTAATTTCATTATTTCAGATAAACTTACAAAACAGGAGTTAGTTATGAATAGAAGAGTTGTTATCACGGGAATGGGAGCACTTTCCCCAATAGGAAACAGTGTTGAAGAAATGTGGCAGAGTGCAAAAGCAGGTAAATGCGGAATAGATAAAATTACTGCATACGACACCACAAATCTAAAGGCTAAACTTGCTGGTGAACTTAAAAACTTTAACTGTGACGATATTATAGATAAAAAAGAACAGCGCCGTATGGACAGCTATGCAATATACGCAATGGCGGCGGCGGACGAAGCATATAAACAAAGCGGACTAAACAAAGAAGAAATAGATACAAACCGTTGCGGTGTAATGATTTCCTCGGGTATAGGTGGACTTACAACCATTCAGCACGAGCATGAAAAAGCAATGGAAAAGGGATATGATAGAGTTTCACCATTTTTCATTCCAATGGTTATTTCAAATATGGCGGCAGGGCTTGTAGCTATTCGTTATGGCTTTAATGGCATATGTAATTCAGTAGTAACTGCTTGTGCAGGCGGTACAAATGCGATAGGCGACGCTTTCCGCAGTATAAGAGATGGCTACCATGAAGTTATGCTTTGTGGTGGTGCAGAAAGCTGTATAGTACCACTTGGAATGGGTGGATTTACAGCAATGAAAGCTCTTTGTGAAAACGAAGAAGTGGAAGAAGGCTCAGTTCCTTTTGACGCAAGAAGAAGTGGTTTTGTAATGGGCGAGGGCGCAGGTATTTTAGTGCTTGAAGAGTATGAACACGCAAAGGCAAGGGGCGCAAACATTTTAGGCGAAGTTGTTGGATACGGTGTAAACTGTGATGCATACCACATGACAGCCCCAACTCCAGACGGTAGCGGTGCGGCAAAATGCATGAAAATGGCGATAGAAGATGCAGGCATTACAGCTGATAAAATCGGCTATATCAATGCACACGGTACTTCTACACCTATAAATGATAGATGCGAAACAATGGCTATAAAACTTGCCCTTGGTGAGCATGCGAGCAATGTGCTTGTAAGTAGTACTAAATCCATGACTGGGCATTTGCTCGGTGCGGCAGGTGCGATAGAAGCGATAATCAGTGCTAAAGCACTTAGCGATAGCTTCGTACCACCTACAATTAACTACAAAGAAGCGGATCCAGAATGCGACCTCGACATAGTGCCAAATGTGGGACGAAGCGCAGATATCACCTACGCAATGTCCAATTCGCTTGGCTTTGGTGGCCACAATGCTACAATTCTACTAAAGAAAGTTAGCGAATAATTATTTTAGAATTCAGTATAGTTTCCTCACTAAAAGTGGGGAAGCTATACGAAAAAATATATGAGCTTATCCGATAGTTGCTAAATAATAGTTGAATTCTATTTTAAATAAATATAGAGTAGATATCGGAACGGCGGAACGGAGCATTACCATGCAACTTAATTCAAATGAAATAATGCAGATTATACCACATAGATATCCTTTTTTACTTGTTGATAAAATTGTTGATGGAGAAGAAGGTGAATGGGCTAAGGGCATAAAATGCGTTACAGCCAATGAAATGCATTTTTGTGGACATTTTCCCGAGCATCATGTAATGCCTGGTGTGCTTATTGTAGAAGCCTTAGCACAGGTGGGTGCAGTTGCAATACTTTCACTGCCTGAAAACAAAGGCAAAATAGCGTTTTTTGGCGGCATAAAAAATTGCCGATTTAAGCAACAAGTTGTACCGGGAGATATTTTGGAGCTTGAGTGTAAACTCACAGCAAAAAAAGGCCCGATAGGAATAGGTGAAGCTGTGGCAAAGGTAAATGGTAAAATTGCCGTTACAGCCGAGCTTACATTTGCAGTAGGCAAATAAATTTAAATTATCTATGATTTTTATAGGAGGTATGGGGCAGTGCTTGAGCAGTATTTCGACGATGTATATACAAAATTTAAACTTCAGTTTTACAGAAAGTTGTTTTCAAGATTTGGCGCAAGAGAAGCAAGTCTCACTGCGGTAGAAACATTTTGTGTAGAGTCGATACACGCCCTAAAGCGCCCTACTATAAATGAATTTGCCACTTTTACGCATATATCAGCACCTAATGCTGCATATAAAATAAATAGCCTTGTAAAAAAAGGTTATATCAGAAAAATACAGTCTAAAGAGGATAAAAGGGAATATTATCTTGAAGTCACAGAGAAATTCCACACCTACTACAATATGAACTACGATTATGTAAGGCTTGTTACCGAGCGTATGCGTGGAAGATTTACCGATGAGCAGCTATCCGACCTTGAAGAAATGCTCAAGGTTATGAGTAGTGAGCTTATGTATGAAGTAGCTTTGCCGGTGAATGAGTTGCCCTATGAGCTTTGGGAAGAAAAATAAAACTATTAAGTAAAAAAACGAGGTTTCCTGTAAAGGAAACCTCGTTTTAGCTTGTTGAGAGTTTTTTCTGTGGCAGTACATTCACTTTATTTGCTTTTACAGTCAAAATAATTTCGCTAAAAGCTAAAAAGAGATGCTATGCATCTCTTTTTTAAATCGAAATTATTTACGTGCTTCTTTAACCTTAGCGGCTTTACCAACACGATCTCTGAGGTAGTAAAGTTTAGCTCTGCGAACTCTACCCTTGCGTACAATCTCAACCTTTTCAACATGGGGGGAGTGAATTGGGAAAACCCTTTCAACACCACAACCGTGTGCAAGACGACGAACTGTGAAAGTTTCAGCGATGCCACCGTGTTTCTTAGCGATAACAGTGCCTTCGAAAAGCTGAATTCTTTCTCTTTCACCTTCTTTGATTTTTACATGTACCTTTACTGTGTCACCAACATTTACTACTGGTAATTCGGATTTTAGGCAACCTTCTGCCATGTGTCTTAATGCGTCCATTTTTGTTCCTCCTTAAAATATACAGACTTTCTTAGCGTTGCCAGAGGACTGTCTGCTTTGACTGACGAATAATCGTCTTCAAACCCCACTGAAAATCAGTGGTCATAACATGCCTTAATACTATAACATATTGCAAATTAAAATGCAAGAGTAAATTTATTGAATATTTTAAATTAGTGGGAGTTTTATGGAAAAATAAAAACAAATTTTACTATTGCATTTAGTATTTCTTTATGCTATAATAGCAATGTTAAATTTGTTTTAGTAGTGTCGAAAGAGGTGAATTATATATGAAACAGGGTATTCATCCCGATTACCAACCAACAGCAATCAAATGTGCTTGCGGTGAAGTAATTGAAACAGCTTCCACAAGAAAAGATATCAGAGTGGAAATTTGTTCTAAATGCCATCCGTTTTTCACAGGTAAACAAAAACTTGTTGATGCAGGCGGTCGTGTAGACAGATTTAAAAAGCGTTTCAATATTGAAAAGTAAGAAGAAAAGCTTTTAAGGCGGTGCAGTTGCACCGCCTTTCAGTCGTAGTAGGCGGATAATATACATTGTGAGCGGATAGCTATCGGAGGGGAAATGAACGATTATATTACGATAAAAGAATATGCCGAAGCTGAATTTGTTGAGAAAAAATCGAGGTTTATCGGCTATATAGAGCATGTAGAAACCGAAGATGCGGCAATTTCCTTTATAAATAGAATAAGGGAGCAGCATCGCCAAGCAACCCACAATGTTTATGCATACATATTAAGGGATGGCCAGATTAAACGCTATTCCGACGATGGTGAGCCACAGGGTACAGCGGGTATCCCCGTGCTTGATGTACTCGCTAAAGAAGGATTAACCGACTGCTGTGTGGTAGTCACAAGATATTTTGGTGGAATAATGCTCGGAGCCGGTGGGCTTGTAAGAGCATATTCACACGGTGCAAAAATTGCGGTGGATGAAGCGGAGATACTTCATATGTCCCCGTGCACTGAGATTAGCATGGAAATAGACTATGCTATGTATGGTAAAGTTTCATACATTATCCCCAAATATCAAGTAAAACAAATAAGCAGTGATTTCGGAGCAATTGTAAGGCTTAATATACTCGTCAAGGACAGCGAGCTTTCGGAATTTAAAAAAGAACTAACTGAAATTACTTCCGCAACTGTCCATCCATATGAAGAGAAGCATTACTACCATTCAGTATAAGATTTAATTAATCGGCAGCAATTAAAAAAGCAGTAAAATTTGTAAAAAAAGGCACATTTATATAAGAAAATGTCTTAAAAGGCTCCTTAAAATTTAATATTTTGTGAACAAGTAGGAATTTTGATTTTTTTTGAGTATAATATATTGAATGAAAAAATTGGAGGTGAAGTTTTGCAGAGCGCAAAAGAATACACCGAAATGATAGAAGAGGAAAGATTATCATCGTTCGCCTGTCTGTCAAATAGGAGCAAGGGGAGGACTTCAAAGAGTGAACCTTGTAAATACCGCACTGAATTTCAGCGTGATAGGGATAGAATTATTCATTCAAATTCATTTAGAAGATTAAAGCACAAAACACAGGTTTTTCTTTCGCCACATGGCGACCACTACCGCACAAGGCTTACGCACACGCTTGAAGTTAGCCAAATAGGCAGGACTATGGCAAGAGCACTAAGACTAAATGAAGACTTAGTGGAAGCCATCTCAATGGGTCACGACCTCGGGCACACCCCATTTGGACATGCAGGTGAATATGCACTAAACGAAATATGCCCCGATGGCTTTGTTCACTCAAAGCAGAGTGTGAGGGTTGTGGAGATACTTGAAAACAACGGCAAGGGCTTAAATCTCACATATGAGGTAAAAAACGGCATAGCCTGCCATTCAACCGGCTCGGTTGCGGAAACACTTGAGGGAAGACTTGTAAAATACGCCGACAAAATTGCATATATGAATCATGACATAGAGGATGCTGTGAGAGCGGGGGTGCTTAGCGAATCCGATATACCTTTTGAAGTGAAATGCAATTTGGGCAATACTAAATCCGAGAGGATAACAGCTTTTATAGCATCAATAATTGAAAACAGCAGTGACGATATACGCATGGATGAAGAAACAAATAAAATGTATAATCTACTCAGAAATTTTCTATTTGAAAATGTCTATCAAAATACCGAGGCTAAGGGCGAAGAGGGAAAAGCTCGTGATATGCTCAAATACATGTATACATATTTTGTTGCAAACCCATATAAACTCCCAGAAACTTATAAAGATATAGCCGAAAAATGGGGAGTGAACAGAGCGGTATGCGATTATATCTCAGGAATGACTGATAAATATGTTTTAGATATCTATTCGCAGCTATTTATACCAAAATCTTGGGGAATGTAGGGGGGAAGAAAAATGTTGCCACAAAGTTTTATAGAAGAGCTAAAATATCGTAGCAACATTGAAAGCGTTATCTCTTCCTATGTGAACTTAAAGCGTGCAGGCAGAATGTATAAAGGACTTTGTCCGTTTCACTCGGAAAAATCACCCTCATTTACCATATACCCTGAAAGCGGCTCATTTTACTGTTACGGATGCGGTAAGGGTGGCGATGTGGTCACATTTATTAAAAATATAGAAAATTTAGAATATATCGAAGCCATTAAGTTTTTAGCGGAAAAAGCAGGGATTGCCGTCCCCGAGGAGGGAGCGGACGACTCAGTGGCAAGGCTAAAACAAGAGATACTATCCGCCAATAAAGATACAGCGAGGTTCTACCATGAAAATCTAAAAACCGAGCATGGCAAAAAAGCTCTAACATATCTCATGGAGAGAGGGCTTTCAGGCAAGACGATAGGTAAATTCGGCTTAGGATTTGCCCCAGATTCATGGGACAGCCTATATAAATATTTAACCGCTAAAGGATACAGCGATTATATACTCGCTTCGGCAGGCCTTGTAACTAAAAACAAAAAAAATAATTATTATGATAGCTTTAGAAATCGCATAATATTTCCGATAATAGATTTAAGGGGCAATGTAATTGCATTCGGTGGCAGAAATATGGGTGAATATGGCCCCAAATACCTAAACTCACCGGACACACCGGTTTTTAAAAAGAGCAGAAATTTATTTGCGCTGAATATTGCTAAAAATAGCAAACAGGAGGGCATGATACTCGCAGAGGGTTATATGGATGTAATAGCACTGCATCAAGCAGGATTTACCGAAGCAGTAGCTACACTCGGAACGGCGCTTACCTCGGAGCAATCGAGAATAATTTCGGGCTATTCAAAAAAGGTATGGATTGCTTATGATGCAGACGAAGCAGGACAAAAAGCAACGCACCGAGCGATATCAATACTCGAAGACACTGGCGTAAATATTAAAGTTGTTACAATAACGGGTGCGAAAGACCCCGACGAATATATTAAAAAATTCGGCGCCACAAGGTTTAAACTACTTTTAGAGGGCAGTGCAAGCAGTAGCGATTATGAAATTGCAAAGCTTAAAAATAAATACAACACCGAAACCAATGAGGGCAAAGTTAATTTTATAAAAGAGGTTACCGAATATTTAGCAAGTCTTGAAAGCCCTGTGGAGAGGGATATATATATATCGAAAATTTCAGCAGAGCTAAATATTGATAAACAAGCTGTAAAAGAGCAGGTAGCAAGTGCGATTAAGAAAAAGGTTAAGACACAGAGATATAAAGAAAACCGAAATCTCAGAGTGTTTGATGATACATCAAGAAATAATAGGGATATAAACCGTGAAAAAAATATGAAGTATGCAATTGCGGAGGATAAGCTCATAGGAGCACTGATGAAAAACCCCGATTATTACGACAAGTTAAAAGGGATTATTACCGCAGAAAATATTGTGACTGATAAAAACAGGGAGATATTTGCAAAGCTTTATAATCGCTTAGAGGAGGGCCTCAGTATAGGGCTCATAGATATATCTGGGGAGCTTGAGGAAAATATACTTTCTCATTTAAGCCGTATACTTGCACAGGAATCAGAAATGGAAACCAATGCAGAACAAGCTCTATCCTATGCACAAACAATACTTAACTTTGATAAGCTGAGCAGCAAAGATGAAATACTAAAGGCAAACAATGAGGACTTAAATAAATACATACAGGGACTGCAAAAGTAGCTCTGAACAGGAGGATGTAAATTGGGTACAGAAAATAAAAAGAATGCATTGAGAGATCTGATAGAACAAGGGAAAGTAAAGGGTAAGCTCACCACTAAAGAGATAAATGATGTGCTTGAAGAGATGGATTTCGATGTGGAGCAACTCGATAAGTTTTACGACACACTCGAGGGATATAATGTTGACATCATTGAAGATTTCAATGCGGTAACTGACGAGATGTTTACATTGCCCAAAATTGACCCACAGGATTTAGAGGTATCACTTTCTGCTGAGGGGATAAATATTGACGACCCCGTAAAAGTCTACCTAAAGGAAATAGGCAGGGTAACACTGCTTAGCCCCGAAGAAGAAATTAACCTTGCAACAAGAATGTCCGAAGGTGATATAGTGGCAAGAAAAAGCCTTGCAGAAGCAAATTTAAGGCTTGTTGTAAGTATTGCAAAGCGTTATGTGGGCAGGGGTATGCAGTTTTTGGATTTGATACAGGAGGGAAATTTAGGGCTTATAAAAGCGGTTGAAAAATTCGACCACACCAAGGGTTTTAAATTCTCCACATATGCCACATGGTGGATTAGGCAGGCAATTACAAGGGCAATTGCCGACCAAGCGAGAACAATCAGAATTCCTGTGCATATGGTTGAAACTATAAATAAGGTTAAGAAAGTCAGCTCGCAACTGCTTCATAAAAATGGGCACGACCCATCGGCGGAAGAAATTGCACTCGAAATAGACATGCCAGTGGACAAAGTAAGGGAAATAATGCGTGTGGCTCAGGAGCCAGTATCGCTTGAAACACCAATAGGCGAAGAGGAAGACAGCCATTTAGGCGATTTTATCGAAGATGCAGATGCACCCGCACCAGCGGAAGCTGCTTCACACACCATGCTTAAAGAGCAGCTCGGTGAAGTACTACAAACTCTTACCCCAAGAGAAGAAAAAGTGCTAAGGCTGAGATTTGGCTTAGAGGATGGTAGAAGCAGAACACTCGAAGAAGTGGGCAAGGAATTTAATGTTACCCGTGAAAGAATAAGGCAGATAGAAGCGAAGGCTTTAAGAAAATTAAGACATCCAAGCCGTTCGAAAAAGCTAAAGGATTTCTTAGACTAAGGCAGTTTTATTTAAAAAATTAGCACTTGAAAAAATCATATAAATATAGTATAATTAATATTATACTTTTAAAGTATATTTTGTTTCTTGACATACCTTACCGAAAGGAGAATGGCAATGCATATAACTTTAGAAGCAGACTATGCTGTGAGAATAGTTAGCTGCTTAACGGAAAACAAAAAGAGAATGGATGCAAAATCAATATCCGAACAGACGGATGTAACACTGAGGTTTTCACTTAAGATATTGCGCAAATTGGTTTCGGGGGGTGTGGTGCGCTCTTTTAAGGGCACACAGGGCGGCTACGAGCTTAACAAAAAGCCTGAAGAGATAAGCCTTTATGAAGTTATAAATATTGTTGAAGGCTCTTGCGCTATAAGCAGATGCCTAAACGATGATTTTATCTGCTCAAGACAGCAGGGCAGAAGCTGTAAAACGCAATTAGTTTATGACGAGCTCACCAAAATTGTTAAGGAAAAATTAGAATCGGTAAATTTCGCAATGCTTCAAGGAAGTTGCGATTAAAAGTAACCCATACATAATAAAACATATAATTTCGGGGTATTTTCTTCCGCTTAGAGCGTAAGAAGATGCCCCGAGTAAATTATTCACAGCTTTTAGACAAAATTTTTATTGTTCTGAAAGCATATTTATGTTATACTATTTAGATAAAATGTGATAGTATGCATTTTTTTAAAAAATAGTATCAATAAACGGCTTAAGGGCAGTTTTCGGAGAAAAATACATGATAATATTGGGAATCGACCCCGGCTATGCGATAGTTGGATATGGGGTTACGGTATATGATAGAAATAAGTTTAAACTTCTCGATTACGGAGTGGTAGAAACAAAAGCTGGAATACCCTTTGAGCTAAGGCTAAAATATGTCTATGATGGTGTTTGTGAAATAATTGAAAAGTATAAGCCAGAAGCCATGGGAATTGAGCAGCTCTTTTTCACTTCAAACCAAAAAACTGCGATAATGGTTGCACAGGCAAGAGGGGTAATACTGCTTGCCGCCACCAATTATAATATACCAATTTATGAATACACACCGCTTCAAGTAAAGCAGTCGGTGGTGGGGTATGGCAAGGCAGAGAAAAAGCAAGTGATGGAGATGACGAGAATAATAATGGGCATGGACAAAATCCCACGCCCCGACGATGCCGCCGACGCAATAGCAGTTGCAATCTGCCATGGACATTCCTCGGGCTCGGCACTTTTAAAGAAAAAGTACAATGATTTATTAAAATAAACCTATACGGAGCGATAGTTTGAAATAAATTTCAAACTACATCCTCGCAGGGGCGATGTGCAG
>CAYJLI010000040.1:0-4434 GCA_964371155.1 uncultured Oscillospiraceae bacterium
GAAAAGCGAAGCGATTAAAAAGAATGTAGCAATTTTTGCGGAGCAAAAGAGCGGAGATTTTTCACTAATAAAATAATGCCACAACCTCTAAAATATGAGGTTGTGGCATTTATATTTATAATAATTTTGCAAATGTCTTAGGTAGCGGATTTTGCAATCTATAAACTGCTTTTTCTCTCCACTGTAACAATACCATTATCTCCATCGACAGTCACAATATCACCATCCTGTATATGGTCAACCGGGTCGAAGTCTTTGTCAAAACCCACAACAGTTGGCACTTTCATACAAGCTATGGCAACGCCCGAGCTTGAGTCAACCTTAGTCATAACCATTGCACGAGGGCCGGCACCTGCCATATGCGCAGAGGTAAAGTAGCACGACCAGCCATTGGAGCCTTTTGCACCTGGGAGCACTAATATTTTTCCCTTAAAACTTTGTCCTTTTTTCGAGCAGTTATAGTCGCAGATAACGCCTGTTTCGGGTACAATTCCACCAAAACTCGATATGCTATTTTCGCAAACAAGTGCTTCAGCGGTAACCTTACCACCGATAACACCTCTTCCTTTAAATGTTAAGGTCTCCATTTGTACTCCTCCTTCCAACTGCCGCTGCAAGCTGCGTCAATACAAGCTTCCATACCGCCGTAATATGTTTTGCATTCGCTCATGTTTTTCACTGATTTACACTGCTTTAAGCTGTCTAAAACCATTGCTTTGCGTTTAGTTAAGAAATTAGGTCCAATAGTGCCGGGGCAGCTACCTGTATAGATTTTTCCACCAGCTTCCTCAATTATCGCATTATAGCCGTTTTCCTCAGCCATAGCTTTTATTGGATATGTAGTCCATATCATGAGGAGCACGCCTTCTTTTACTTTTCTGCCTTTAAGCAGTTTAGCAATATACTGAATTTGCTTTATGTCATAATGGGGGCAACCAAGGCTTACGCTGTCAATCTCGCCTTCGCCATCATCGCACATTTCCTCATAAATAGGGATGAGTGCATCTTGACCAATAACGATTGTATCAACTGGTTCTTTGCCACCAAATGCCTGCTCCCTTGTGAGCGCCTCAGGAGTAACGCCAACTATATGGCAAAGCTCACAGTCGGACATTAGGCAAACACTTGTTAAAAACTGTCTTATATCGTTTAAATATACCTGTCCAAAATCGCCTTCAATAACTGGAATGCAGCTAAATGGCAGAGCGCCACCCACTGCCTTGCCAAGCATATCCCATTCGAGTAGATTCTTAGGCTTTACATTTACCTTTACAAGATGTGTGCCAAATCTATTTTCAGGGCAATGCATCCCCCATTTTGGAGTTCTCCCCGTAATGCTCGACCAAAAAGCTGCTTCAATACCATCAGAATTACAAGCCGCTCCCCAAATAGAGTTGCCAACAATTGTAACGCCCGATTCAGTAGTTACAAAGTGCTCACCCTTCATGGGTATCCATCCATTTAGATAGGGTGCGCAAGTGCCGGCAAAGGTTACCCCTGCTTTTTTTGCTTTTTCGATAAAGTCGTTATTCTTATCAAAGAATCTTTTTTCCATGTGAAATTCTTCATAGCAGTCCTTATCACAAAGACTAACACAACTCTGTGCCTGACATTCCTCAGCTGTTTCATTAAACTCAACAAGCTCATCGGATAGACATAAATTCATCTTAGAAAACACTTCTGTGAAATCATCGGATTTGATAACCTCTAAATAGTTGTGTGCACCACAAAAAACAGTCGCCTTTGTTACAGTGCAAAGTTCAGTTGCGCCCAGTACTTCGGCATAGTCCACAATGTTTTTAAGTGCAACTTGCTTTAGTCTACCGTGCTTGCCATTTAGCATCTCTTGTTCGTATTCTGTTAGATTTACCAAAAAATTCACTCCTTAATTAATATGTAGTTTTTTAAAATGTAATACAAGGTGTTGTTTTGAGACTTTCCATGCTAAATAATATCGAGGCGATATACATAATTAAGGTGTGAAAATATTTTAAAAAGCCACTTTCCTTAAAACGGCACCGCTACTGATATATAATTAATATTCAAGCACTATTATACATAAATAAAGGCATTTTTGCAAGCGAGAATAAGCGATAATCTGGAAGATATTTCTTTGGTTTTCATTTGAATAAATTTAGTGAAAAAAGTTCTGTCGCAATACTTTTGGATGCAAATAATTTCTCTTCAAAATCGTCATATTCAACAAAAAATGCAAGTTTCCATTCATAAATTCTTAATTGATAATTTATTGACAATATATAATTACCTGTTATAATATTAACATAGGACGAATTCACTAAAAAGACAGTTGGTATTTGGTGAATAATTCTAAGAATAGAAATAAAATACAAATAATTATTATTGATGATTGAAAAATCAGAGGGGAATTAAAGATGAAAAAGATTTTTGCTCTTTTACTTGCAAGTTTTATTGCATTTTCTGCTACTGCTTGTAGCTCCGAGCCTGCTCCAGCAGAAAGCTCAGAAACACCTGCCGAGAGCATAGTGCTCACGGGCAGTGCAATGGGTTTTGGTGGGGAGATAAATGTTGAAGTTATTATGGAAGGCGAGATTATTAAGGAAATTAAAATCGGCGAACATCAGGAAACACCGAGTATCGGCACAGCGGCAATTGATGCAATTCCTGCCGCAATCACCGAAAATCAGTCGATAGCTGTTGAGGCAGTTTCGGGCGCAACAGTCACAGGCGACGCTATTATAGCGGCAGTAAGTGCAGCACTTATCGACGGCGGATACGATATTGCAAACTACTCAAAAGAAGTGGAAGCAGTGGTAGGTGAGAAAACATCCGAAACACTCGAGGCTGACATTGCAATAATCGGTGCAGGTGGCGCAGGCCTTACTGCGGCTATCGAAGCTAAGATGGCTGGCAAAGATGTTGTAATATTTGAAAAAATGCCATTTGCAGGCGGCAACACCGTTAAAGCGACAGGCGGTATGAATGCGGCGGAAACAAGCATTCAAGCAGCTGAAGGCATTGAAGATACCGTGGAAATCTTTATTGAAGACACACTAACAGGTGGTTATGACATCGGAAATCCCGAGCTTGTAACTAAAATGGCGGAAGACTCCGCAGAAGCTGTGGAGTGGCTTGCAAGCGTGGGCGCACCTTTAACACAGGTTTCCTTCTCGGGCGGTGCTACTAATTCAAGAATTCACCAGCCTGACGGCGGTGCGGCAGTGGGCGCATTTTTAGTGGAAAGTTTAGCCGCTAAAGCTGAAGAACTCGAAATTGAAATTATATACAATACTGAAGTAACAGAAATCCTAATGCAAGATGGTAAAGCTGTAGGCGTGAAAGCTACTTCCGACACAGTGGACTATATGGTAAATTCCGAAGCGGTAATTCTTGCAAGCGGTGGATTTGGTGCAAATGAAGAGATGTACGCTTCCTATCGCCCCGACCTTGCTGGATTTGTCACCACAAACCATGCAGGCGCAACAGGTGACGGTATAGCTATGGCTACCGCAGTGGGTGCAGGCACAGTGGATGTTGAGCAAATTCAAATTCATCCAACAGTGCACCAAGAAACAAGCATTATGATTACAGAGGGCGTGCGTGGAGACGGTGGTATACTTGTTAACCAAGCAGGCGAGCGTTTTATAAATGAAATGGAAACAAGGGATGTAGTTTCTGCGGCAGAAATAGCTCAAGAGGGCGGATATGCATATGTAATATTTGATCAAAACCTAAGAGAGCACCTATCTGCAACAGAAAAATATATCACAAATGGAATTACAGTAGAGGGTGAAACAATCGAAGAACTTGCTACAGCACTCGAAATAGACCCAACAGTCCTTTCAGAAACTCTAAACACATGGAATGCAGCAGTTGCAAGTGGGACTGATGCCCAGTTTGGCAGAACTACCGGCATGGAGTCCGATTTAAGCACAGGCCCTTATTACGCAGTAAAAGTATCCCCAGGTGTGCACCACACAATGGGCGGTGTAGCTATTGATGTAAATGCGCAGGTGCTAACAGCCGAGGGCGAAGTAATCCCAGGACTCTTTGCGGCAGGCGAGGTAACAGGTGGTATCCACGGCGGTAACCGCATAGGCGGAAACGCTGTTACAGACATCGTAGTATTCGGAAGAGTGGCGGCAGAATCCGCTACTGCATATGTTGGAGAATAGTTAATTTGTATTTTTTACACAGAGCAAAATATATGACTAACTAAGACCTTTCACGACTTAAGATAATAATTTCAGGGCCACGGTAAGCCGTGGTCCTGAAATTATTTTATGGCTATATAAAAAAATTAAGCTTAGTATACCAAAAGCTTTTAGATGATAATAAAGGAGTTTCGCCCATGGGCGAAACTCCTTTAAATCATTTTATTTTAAATTGATAAAGGCATATAGCAATAATATATTAACCCTCGTCTTTAACATACTGGGCAATATCAAAAATGTC
>CAYJLI010000040.1:4534-8859 GCA_964371155.1 uncultured Oscillospiraceae bacterium
TAACCCTCGTCTTTAACATACTGGGCAATATCAAAAATGTCCAAATAAAGAGCACTGCAAGCTTGGGACAATTATTTCAAAATTCTGTCAATATTTCATTTTTTTCACCGTATTGTAATTTAAGATTAACTAAATCGGGAAGATTTTTTACTGCATATATTGTATAATTTTATTATGGTCAGTAAGATATTGTAAAGGAAAATGTACATTGGATTGAGTTGTTAACATTGTATATTTGCCGATAAAAAGGAATGTAGGTGAGGGGCTATGAGTTTTAAATTTGCGCATAATAATATTAATGTCTTTGATTTAGAAAAAAGCCTTGAATTTTATAAAGAAGCGCTTGAACTTAAAGAAATGCGTAGACACGACAGCCAGGATGGCTCTTTTACGCTTGTTTATTTAGGAGATTCTACGAGCGACCATCTTTTAGAGCTTACATATCTAAAGGATCGTCAGTCCCCGTATGACTTAGGCGATAACGAGATACATTTGGCTTTTACCACCGATGATTTTGATGCCGCTTTTTCAAAACATAAAGCGATGGGATGCATATGCTATGAAAATCCAAAGATGGGTATTTATTTCATAAGCGACCCAGATGGCTATTGGCTTGAAATCATACCAGCCAAAAAAAAGTAACTCTATGACAGTAGAATAAGTTATCGAATTTTAAAGGAGTTTTGCCAATGGCAAAACTCCTTTTAGACTATCTTAAAAACTTATAGTAAAGAAATTAAGAGTGAATATCAAAAGTCTTAGCTCTGCGTTACTGAATTATTCGCTGATTTCATGGTCTTGCTCACTGCTTTGCAAATTTTTGCTGCATCGTCAATTTGTACAGAGCGAATGCAACTCTTCATGTTAATTTAAAAAACTACTACAAAAAGTATGGACTTTTTAGTCTAAATGAAGTATAGTATAGTTAGTTGTTTTGTATTTGTTATGTATTATTTAACTTTTATAGTGCTAAAAAAGGGGGGATTATTATCGAACTTTCAAAGCGCCAACAAGAAATTGTAGATATAATCAAAGAAAACAGTCCAGTTACTGCCGATGAAATTGCAGAGCGTTTTTCGCTATCTAAAGCAACTTTACGGCCTGATTTTGCTCTACTCACTTATACGGGTATCATATCAGCAAAGCCGAGAGTGGGCTATTTTTATAAGGGCACCACGGATATATCCGACACTTTAAGCGAGATACTGGGCACATTTGAAATAAAAGACTGGATGGGAACTCCCTCGGTAATTCTTTCTTCCACTTCTGTGCATGATGCGATTGTGGAGCTTTTCACACAGGATGTCGGCAGTCTTTTCATTACCGATGCGAATAACATTCTCGAGGGGATTATTTCTCGTAAAGACCTTTTAAAGGTTACTATTGGGCAAAATAATTTACATACCATGCCTGTTTCGATGATTATGACTCGCATGCCTAATTTAATAACAATTTCTCCCGAAGAGGCGCTTCTTTTAGCGGCGCAAAAAATGGAGACCCATAAGATAGACTCCCTGCCAGTGGTTGAAACTGTGCTTATTAACTCAAAGGAAGAATTAAAAGTTATAGGTAGAATTACCAAGACGACCATTGTAAAAGCATTTGTTAAAATAGGGAAGTAGTCTTAGCATATCAATATTCATTTATAAGCTCGCTCACGGATGGCATTTTGTGAGTGGGCTTTTTATTTGAAAGCTCACTTGACAAATTAATCACATAAGCCGATAATAGCATTATAACAAAAATATTTTAATGTAAAAGATGAAGGAGATTATTATGGCAAATAGTAAAGTTTATTTTACCGACATGCGTGCACTACCGGGCACAAACCTACTTAAAAAGCTTGAGAAACTTGTAAGAACTGCGGGGATTGAACAGATAGATTTCAAGGACAAATTCACCGCTATTAAAATCCACTTCGGAGAGCCTGGCAACTTAGCTTATCTTCGCCCAAATTACGCCAAAGTAATTGTGGATGTGGTAAAATCATTGGAGGGAAAGCCGTTTTTAACCGACTGTAATACTCTCTATGTCGGCAGAAGAAAGGACGCCCTTGAGCACCTTGAAGCCGCCTATGAAAATGGATATTCCCCTTTTTCTACCGGATGTCATGTAATCATTGCGGACGGACTAAAAGGCACCGATGAAACTATTGTCCCCATAAACGGCGAGCTTGTTAAAGAGGCGAAAATCGGAACAGCTATTATGGATGCGGATATATTCATATCACTAAACCATTTTAAAGGCCATGAGATGACGGGCTTTGGCGGTGCGCTTAAAAATATCGGCATGGGATGCGGTAGCCGTGCAGGTAAAATGGAACAGCACTCAAATGGAAAGCCAGAAGTTTTTGCTTCTGCATGTAAGAAATGTAAGGCTTGTGCAAAAAACTGTGCCCACGGTGCAATCACTTTTGATGCAAGTGGCATAGCTTCTATAAACCATGATAAATGCGTTGGATGTGGAAGATGTATAGGCGCTTGTACCTTTAATGCAGTTACCACTCCATGGGATGCGGCGGAGGAAGATTTAAACAAAAAGATGGCGGAATATGCCCATGCTGTAATAAAAGACAGACCTCATTTCCACATCAGCTTGGTTATTGATGTTTCCCCCTATTGTGATTGCCATGCAGAAAATGATGCGGCGGTTATACCGGATGTTGGAATGTTCGCTTCTTTTGATCCCGTAGCACTTGATAGAGCCTGTGCGGATGCCTGCAATAAAGAAACAGGCTTCCAAAACAGCTTCATCGGTGATAAACTTGCAGAATGCGGGGAGAATTCCTGCGAATGCAAACATGAGCACAAAGATCATTTTAAGGTTATGCATTCCAATACTGACTGGGAAGTCTGTCTAAATCATGCGCAAAAGCTCGGCATAGGCAGTCAAGATTATGATTTAATCGTTGTTAAATAGAAAAATATTATTTATGGGTCATTTATCTGCAAGGAGTAGATAAATGACCCATAAAATTTTAGAGGATTTGCCATAGGATGAGTGCCCTAAAACAAACACACAAAATTCGCTTGTATGTAGCAAATATCAGCCCGCATTAGCTTTTTCTTTTAATATTTCAGATTATCAAAAGATTTTTTGCAGTCTGAAAGGGGTGGAAAATCCACCCCTTTCAGCTTTATAGGAATTAAACCTATAAAATAACTATTAAAAAATCAAATTAGCTTACTATTTCATTGAGCTTTCATAAGCCTGAATCATTTTCTTAACCATCTGGCCGCCTACGCTACCAGCCTGCTTAGAGGTAAGGTCGCCGTTATAACCTTGCTTTAGGTTTACGCCCACTTCGTTTGCGCATTCCATTTTAAATTTGCTTAGGGATTCCTTTGCTTCAGGTACTACAGGTTTGTTAGCCATAATTTTGTACTCTCCTTAAAATTTCTTTTTAACTATTTATTAACCTTGCGCTTGCCTTATTAGTATCGGCTATTACGCTTTAATTATTACTGCACAAATTTTGGAAATATTCTATCACAAAAGCGGAGTGCGATGATATAATCAGCCATCACTTTCGATTGCCATAAAGTGGGCATAAAATATAATAAACACAAAATTTCAAATTGCTTTTATCAGCACTGAATGCCTTTCTTAGTATGCCTTCCCACATCGCAGGTAAATCAAGATATACTAAGGCGTTTTATTATGTGTTTTTTATATTTATTTTATTTTCAAAAACTCCAACACTCAGTGATATTGCGGTGCTCGCTATCAGTATGGCGGTATGCTTATTGCCTGAGTACTCCACTATAAACTCGGCAGGCTCAGCCATCTTTCCTTTTACTGTGGGTATTGCACGCTGGAGTGAAAGGGATAGCTTCTTATCCTCATCGCTTGCAACGGCAATAGTACTCTTTGTGCCAAACCCACAGGAAATTACATGGGCGCCATGCTCGAAATTTTCAAAGCTGTTTTCGGTGTCGGGATGAATCAGCCAGATTTCAGAATGCTTTGAAATAATCGGAAGCTCTTCTTTATTAAAATCACTGCCTATTATAACAAGCTTCTGGCAAGATATTTCTGAAAGCTCTGAAAGCTCACAAAGTATAAATGCAGCTTCACCGCAAAGCTTGATGGAGTCTTCGCCTATAAGGCTTACTCCATATCCCTCACCTTTAAGAAATGCATACAGCATATTAAGGAGATTTTCACCATCTTCTTTAATGCTGTTTGCGATTATAGTGTTGCCCAAAAGCTTCCCGCCTTTCAAACAAAAATATAATACCGAGCTAAATGGCATCACGCAAAGCTCGGTATTATTATGCACATTAAAACAAAAAATATTTTAACATATAAAATTTTAATTAAAA
>CAYJLI010000040.1:8959-15266 GCA_964371155.1 uncultured Oscillospiraceae bacterium
AATAAAAATAAAAAGGCAAATGATGAAGATTCATCATTTGCCTTTAATATAAGCTCTAAATTATGCAAAATATCTTTTTAGTAGGCCTAAGAAAGCCTGTCCATGTCTTGCTTCGTCTTTGCACATTTCATGTACTGTGTCATGGATGGCATCTAAGTTTTGCTGTTTAGCCTTTGTTGCAAGTGCTTTTTTGCCCTCACATGCTCCGCCTTCAGCCGCAACTCTAAGCTCTAAGTTTTTCTTAGTGTTTGGGAATACAACTTCGCCGAGTAGCTCTGCAAATTTTGCTGCGTGCTCTGCTTCTTCATAAGCTATTCTCTTATAAGCCTCTGCAACTTCAGGGTAGCCCTCTCTATCCGCTTGACGGCTCATAGCAAGGTACATACCAACCTCTGTGCACTCGCCCATGAAATTCATTCTGAGTGCTTCCACAATTTCAGGGTCAACACCTTGTGCCACGCCTATGCGGTGCTCGTCCGCCCATGCATGGTTTTCTTCCTGCTCTTTAAACTTTGTGCTTGGCGCCTTACATTGTGGACATAGATCCGGTGGTGTGTCCCCCTCGTGCATGTAGCCGCAGATTACGCAAATGTACTTTTTCATGATAAAAAACTCCTCTCAAATTTTGTTTTTATTTTATTTTTAAATAAAATCTTCTGCTAAAGTATACCAATTAAGTATAGTATTGTCAAGAGGCTTTTGTATATTTTTGGATGGTTTTCAAAACTTTTTTTGGCTGATAGCTTTTTTTAGACCTTGAATTTCTTATGCCCTTAAGCATTTTATCTTCGTCGCCCGAAAAGAATACACTTTCACCCGAAAAATCAATTTTGTTTTCCAAATTTCTGTTTGAAAAATATACTCCTGTAACTACTGATAAATCAATTTTTTCAGCCTTTAGTATCGATAATAGCACTTCACGGTGGCGCTTAACCTGAAAAAGTGGATTGTAGGGTGTCTTAATTTCACCGCTTTTAGGCTTGAGTTGCTTAAGATTTCTATCGTCCGCCTTGCCGCTTAGTATTCCACTAATATTTTTCACCTCTAAAATATAAATTCTTGTAGGTGATATTATTATATAATCTATTTGTGCACTGCCGGCACTGCCTTTAATGATGATATCGCCAATTACCAAAAAATCATCGGGCAAATTTGCAAGTAGGGCAAGGGTGCTTTTCTCACCGATTATTCCACCTTTGAGTATACCAAGATTTTTTCTGCCAACTACAATGATATAAAGCATTGGCAGTATCAGCAAAGCGCCAAAATATATTTTTTCATACATTAAATAAAGTACTGCCAGCGATAAAAGCAGTAGAATTACAGCATAGCTAAATAGGGACTTATAATATGAAATCCAAACAGAATTTGCTTTAAATTTATTTATAATTTTCGCCATTTTTACTCCTTTTGAAAAAACTTATTATTTTTTTGTATATTTTAAAATGTATCCACAAATAATATAGTCGAAGTGAGGTGAAAAAGATGTCCAAAAAAGAAAACAAAAAACAGTATGAAAACAAGCAAAATCCAACAACAACACAGAGCAAAACTCCAAACTCGGAGAACAGCTCAAAACCTTCTACGACAAACGGCCCTTCCCACAATCATAATCATAACCACAATCACAGCAGTAGAGATTCTTAAGAGTGTTTTTAAAAAAGGAGCGTTTTTTCTGGGATATTCGCAGAAAAGGACGCTCCTTTTTTTACACTATTTCTTTTACCATATCAATATGGGGGCAGTATTCATCTAAATACTCCTCGCCAACAGCTTTATATCCGAGCTTTTCATAAAACCCCCTCACTCTGCACTGAGCCGAGAGCTTTATTTTTTTGCCACCTAATTTTATGATTTCTTTTTCAACCGCAAGCATCAGAAATTCGCCGAGGTTTTTCCCCCTATGCTTTTTACTTACGCATATTCTGCCTATTTTATAGTAGCCGTCGCTGAAGAATGTCCTTCCCACGGCACAGAGTTCATCCTCGGAATAAACCGCTAAATGTAGGGCGGTTTCATCTATTTCATCTATTTCATTTGTGAATTTCTGCTCATCTACAAAAATTTCCAATCTAAGTGTGGCGCATTCAGGCAGATTTTTTAGTCCAACCGCTGTTTTCACAGTGTAATTATTCTCCATTTTTCCTCCAAAATAACTATTTTAACTAATTATATTTGAAATGGAAGAGAATATCAAGTAATTTAAACTTAACATTTTTATTGCTAAATTGTAAAATAAAAGAAAAAATATCAAATTCCGCTAAAATATGCTACAATAAATATAGGAGTTGCACCTATTGCCAAAGGGTATTGCTTTTTAAAAATAGAGGCAAAACTTTATTTACCGCCGAAGACACCCCAGCACTCTTAACTCCAAAACAATCAATAGCATTATTTATGTTTTAGGTGACAAACTAATCATAATTACACTCTTATTTATATGGAGGATTTTTAATGAATAAATATTTTTTAGCCGCCTTTATAGTGCTTTCTTTAACCATATTTTCTGCTTGCAGTGAAAGGGAATGGGGGGGAGAGGACTCCTCATCTTCTGATGAACAAAGCGAAGTGCAATCGAGCTCGGAGGAAAGCGTGGAGCAAAGCGAAGAGCCAAAAACCGAGGAGGAAATAAATGCTCCGACCTTAAGCCTTCCCCTACCGCCCGATTTAACAGCAGATGTTGACGCATTAATAGCGCTTGACATGGAGCAAGTCCCATGGGGACCTGGGACACATATGGACGAAGAAAACAGACCCATAGCTTGCGTATCACTTCAAGAAGAGTATGGTAAATACAATGCATACTTCATCGCATCCGATGAAAAGACAATCTATTTAACCTTCGATAACGGCTATGAAAATGGCTATACCGACGATATACTCGACACATTAAAAGACAGGGGAGTAACAGCCACTTTTTTCATTACGCTTCCCTATGCAAAAAGCCAAACAGAGCTTGTGAGTAGAATGATTGAGGAGGGCCATGTGGTGGCAAACCACAGTTCTGACCACCCTAATTTCACCACAATTTCACCCGAAGAAGCTATTGCTGACATTGCAGAAATGCACAATTTCGTAAAGGAAGAATACGACTATGAAATGTATCTCTTCCGCTATCCCGAGGGAGCATTTAGCGAGCAAACCGCCGTGCTTTTAAAGGACTTAGGATATACTTCGGTGTTTTGGAGTTTTGCCTATGCCGACTGGGATGTAAATAATCAGCCCGATTATGCCACAGCATATGATAAGATAACCGATAATCTCCACAATGGTGCAATATATCTGCTGCACGCAGTATCGGAAACTAATGCACAAGTATTGGGCGAGGTTTTAGATTATGCCACCGATTTAGGCTACACATTTGGAAACGGACATGAATTATTAGCTTAATTAAGAAATGTAAACAAGGGCGAGAAAATTTTCCCCTAAACAATCCGCACAAAAATAAATTCACGGGCTTGGGAGAAAACAGCACAGACCACCACAAAGCAGGGAAGGGCATAAGAAGATAGTATAAATTAATGGCAATCTTAAAATAAATCTAATTATGAATACAATCCACCATAAAAATGGTGGATTGTATATTTATATGCCTTGTGGTTATGAGCGAACTTCACCTCTCGTCGTACATTTGTACGACTTCGGGCAAGGCAAAAGGCGATAAAGCGCCTTTTGCTTCAGTTAGACCCATTCTGCACTATTTTCTCACAGTCCAAGTATAATTCAGTCATAGCCCCTATGCGCCGTGATTGAGCATTAATGAATAGCTTCTCTAATTGACTATTTCATAGTTTTGTGCTATTATTTTGGGGTAAATGTCTGTGGATTTTCAGCCATTAATAATACCCACTTTAATATATATTTCACTTTCGTCATGGGGTAAAATATAAAGAATTACAGAGTACGCATTACTTTTCACTATAAATGAAATCTAAATTTATAGTTTTAATATATAGCGAATTTTAGATATGGAGGGCGCTGAATTGAATAATATTACTAAAATTAAAGCCACTCTATTGGGCACACCTACAATTTACCTTGATGGCGAGCCCATTAGCTTTTCTCACAACCATGTTGATGCACTTATTTACTACATACTCACCATAAAGAAAGATAATCGTCTTAATATTGCAGATATGATGTGGGGAGATAAATACGACGACGAAAAGGCGAACAATAATTTTAGAAATACACTCTATCTCTTAAGGAAAGCGCTCGGCAAGGACATCATAAAAAAAAGCGGCAGAAGTATTGTTTCACTCAGTGATGAGGTTCAGATAAGCATAGATATAGACGAATTTAAAGAAGATTTATCAGTGCTTGCAGAGCATGACAGCATAGTCTATCTAAAAGGATTTTATCTAAAGGGCAACACACTCTTTAACAGCTTTGTAACACTTAGAAGGACTGAAATAGAGAGAGAAATATTTAATAAAATAAGCAAAGAATATGAAAAGCAGGATGCAAATTTAGTTCTTTGCGACAAGCTCTGTGGTATGCTCATAACAGCCGACCCATTTTGTGAAGACTATTATCAGATGATGATGAAAATTTATGCGAGGCAAAATAAGTTTAGCGAGGCAGAGTTTTTATATAAGAGCCTCATTGCCACACTTGAAGAAGAGCTTGACACCACACCGAATGAAAGCACTACTTCGCTTATGTCAAGCCTTAGGCAAAACCACTCCCAGCAATTAGTATCAAACACAGCTTCGAAACATTTTAATGATTCTCCGGTAAAGGTAAAGAATGAAAATGAACGTGTGGTTTTAGATATAATGGCTTTAATGCATGGACAGGTGCAGTTTTCGATTTTGCTCAAATTTATGAAAATGGACGAAGATGAGCTTGTTAGAATTATAGAGAGTTTTCTTTTAGAAGAGTATATTGTGGAAAAGCCTTTAAATGATTTACTGTTTTATAGTTTTACCGACCCCGAGCTTCGGGATAAAATCATTGAAAGCATGAGCCTTACCAAGAGGAAGAGCTTGCACAGACGCCTTGCAGCTTTTTATGAAGCCGAATTTAATGAGAGTAAGCAAGAAAAATTCCTGCCAAAACTCGCCTATCACTACTTAAAATGTGGCGACAGAGATAAGTTCTATCATTTTTTGATGAGGTATCTATACCAATATATAAGCATCTCATTCGACTTTTTCCCAAATTTAAATAATTATGATGTGACATATGATATAAACACCTATGTCTATAATAAAGAGCAATTAGAGCATCTTTTTGCCCTTGTAAACGACCATATGCAGGCATATGTAAGCGATGTGGATAAATCGAGCTACAACAAAAACGCCATACGCCTCTTTGCACATATGCTCTCACAATACTATGTAAAAGCGCCCGATTATAACCGTGCCGAGAGATATATAAAGCTAATGATACAACTATCTTCAGAGATTACCGATGAGGATGACAGACTAAGCTATATACTCGAAGCTTATAAACAGCAAGCATATGTATATTTAAATCTCTATAAACCCCACCCGATGATTGCGCAATGTGATAAAGCACTTGAACTTTGCAAAGAAATAAAGCCAACATTAGAAGGCTTTTGGACAAGGCTAAAAGGCATGGCTTACATGCTCCTTGGCAAGTATGAGCAGGCAAATGATATGTTTTTGCAGTCGATAGTCATGCATGAAAGTGAAAACACCGATGCGAGATTTGAGATAAACACCTCCACCTCGCTCTCTTGGCTTGGGGAAATTGCAAGGCTGAGATGCGATTACAATCTCGCCATTTCCTACTATCACAAGGCACTTAATTTCACCGCTTCGGTGCACAATGTAATAGGCAAGGCGTTTTTATACCTCGGCATGGGGCAGTGCCTACTCGATAGTGGCGATATTTCCCATGCAAAGAGATATCTAAAATCGGCAGTGGATAATTTTGAGATGCTGCATGTCAAGTGGAAATCTTCGGTGGCATACACATATTATGCGAGAATTTTGGTGAGGGAGTATCTTTTTGAAGAGGCGGCGAGATTTGTTAAAAAAGCGATGGTAAACTCCGCCATGCTACAAAGTCCGCTTGAAAATTGCCTCTGCGCCAAAATGATAGCCGATATAAAAAACAATCACAATGAAAAATACAATAAATTCAGGGATTTAGTATTAGCTTCACTAAATGAAGAGGATAACTACGAAGAAATCTATGCAGAGAATTTTAAAAAAATTCGCTCAAAATACGAAAAAGACTATCTGAAAAATTTCAAATTCTATCTATCTTAAGAAAATCACCATTTATTTGATGTTTTTTTGACAGAAATAATGCGAAGTGGTGATAGAATATGAAT
>CAYJLI010000040.1:15366-20660 GCA_964371155.1 uncultured Oscillospiraceae bacterium
AGAGCGGAAAAAGCTAATGCGGTACTAAACAGATACGCAGAAGAGGGAATAGCTGTTTACGGCACAAACAGAGGCGTGGGCTGGAATAAGGATAGAGCAGTTTACAATGAGCGCTTTGCTGCATACAACCAAAATCTACTCCGCTCACATTCACTCGCTGTTGACCCACTTAGCAGTGAAGAAGAAGTGCGTGGCATGATGCTTGTAAGGCTTAATATGGCGCTATATGGATGTACGGGGCTTAGCATGGATGTAATAAATATGTACAAGGAATTTCTTAATCGCAAAATTCACCCAATCGTGCCTTCAAGGGGTTCGGTAGGTGAGGCGGACCTTGCAGTAAATGCGATGATAGGGATGTCCATGATAGGCGAAAATGATGTTGTATTCAAAGGTGAAATTAGGGACAGCGCCGAGGTTATAAAAGAAGAAAATCTTCCAAAGATTGTGCTTGGCCCAAAAGACGGACTTGGAATAGTTTCTTCCAATACTCAGTGCTTTGCACGTGCGGCAATGCTTATAAAAGAAGTTAAAGACCTAATTAAAATAAACAATGTAATTTACAGCTTAGGGCTTGAAGGCCTAAACGGCCAGCTTCAACAGCTTCACGAAGGTGTGGCAAATGCAAAAGGCTTTAATGAGCAAAACATCTGCTCAAAAGAGTGCATGGAGCTTCTTTCCGGCAGTTTCCTTTTCGATGACGACAAAGGCAAGGCACTGCAAGACCCACTTAGCTTTAGAGGCACAACTATAATAAACGGTGCGGCACTTGAAGCGGTGCATTTACTTGAAAAGAACCTGCTTTCACAGCTCAATCACTCCGACGATAACCCATGCATACTCGTAGACGAAGATTTAGTGCTTGTAAGCAGTAACTACGAGCCGATTGATGTAGTGCTAAAAGTAGAAATGCTAAACATTGCACTAAGCCACATTTCTAAAAACTCCTGCCACCGCACATTAAAACTCGCAGACCCATCATTCACGGGGCTTGAGAGATTTTTATCCCCCGATGGCGGAAAGACAGTTATAGGATATTCCACAATTCAAAAAACTTTCGCTTCGCTCGATGCAGAAAACCGCTCATTATCAAACCCATCTTCCGCCGACTACATGGCACTTTCAGGATATATAGAAGACCATTCTACAAACAGCGTGGTAGTTTTAGATAAATCCTTTAAGCTTGTGGATAATATCAGATACATACTCGGAATAGAGCTAATGCATGCCGCACAGGCGGTTGATCTTAGAAAAAATTACAAGCTCGGCAAAGGCACTAAGGTGGCATTTGATATGACAAGGGAGATTATCCCATTCTTAAGTGAAGACAGAAAATTATCAGTCGATATTAAAAACGCATACGAAATAATTAAATCAAATAAGTTTTTAAAAGCTTTTGAAGTGTAAGGGTAATTTAATAAAAATATAAGCGAGGTTTGTTATGAATATTAGTATTAACATAAATGAAGTGGATTACATCTTTGATATTTCCCCAAAAGAAACACTGCTCGATGTAATCAGAGAAAGAGCTGGCCTTAAAGGCACTAAAAAGGGCTGTGACGGTGGTCACTGCGGTGCTTGCACCGTTATTATGGATGGTGAAACAGTAAACTCTTGCTGTCTTTTAGCTTTTCAGGCGAATGGCAAAAAAGTAGTAACAATAGAGCACCTCTCCAAAGAAGGTGAACCCCATCCGATACAGCTCGCATTTGTAGAGCAAAATGCAGTTCAGTGCGGCTTTTGCATACCGGGCATGGTGCTTTCCACCAAGGCACTTTTGGATAAAAACTCAGCTCCAAGCAATGCCGAAATAAAAGAGGCACTCGCTGGAAATCTCTGCAGATGCACAGGCTATGAAAAGATAGAAAATGCTGTCCGTGCGGCGGCTAAAGCGGGGGTGAAATAGAGTGGAAAATAATTTTAAAGTAGTAAAAAAATCTCCACCAAGGCATGAAGCACTTAGCAAGGCAATGGGAACTGCGCTCTACACCGACGATATGAAATTTGATAACCTTGCATACGGCTTAGTGGTGCGCTCACCACATGCCCATGCAAAGGTAATTTCCATGGATAAAGCAGCCGCAATGGCAGTGCAGGGAGTTATAGGGGTAATCAGTGCAGAAGATGTGACCGACAGGCTTTTCAACTGCTCGGGAAACCCACCCTCACCCTCACTTGCGCACGATGAAGTAATACTAACAAATCACCCAAAATGTCTGGGCGATAGAGTGGCGGCAGTGGTGGCTGAAAGCTATGAAGCATGCGTGCTTGCTTCCCGTGCGCTAAATGTGCAGTACGAGGTGCTAAAGCCTAATTTCAGCATAAAAGATGCACTCAAAGAAGATGCATATGAACTGCAACCAAATACCACACAGGAGAAAAACATGTTTAAAAACATGGTGTTCTCCGAGGGTGATGTGCAGGAAGGCTTAAACAATGCAGAACATGTATTTGAAGGAAGCTTTACCACGAGAGCACAGGCACATGTGGCGCTCGAGCCAACAATCTGCGTATGTGATTACACAGCGGACGGCAGAGTGACAATTCACTCAAATTCCCAAACCCTATATCAGGAGCGCAGAATTTTAGCGGAAGTTTTAGATATGAATGAAACCGACATAAGAATCATAAAGCCTGCAATGGGCTCGGGATTTGGAGCAAGACAACAGCTTCACAATCAGCATGTGGGTATAATTTTATCAAAACTTGCAAAGCGTCCTGTGAAAATTTTGCACACACGTGAAGAAGAGATGTATGCCACTGCCACAAGGCACGAAACCGAAAGCAATTACAAATTCGGTTTGGATAAAGATGGCATGATTAAGACATTCAAAGGCGAAAACTTCCTAAACGGCGGCCCATACACCACACATAGTATATTTGTTTCAGCGGCGGCAGGACGAAAGTTCCAATACCATGCTGATAACTACCTATACGAGGGCAAAAGCATAGTGACAAACTCCCCAACAGGTGGAGCGTTTAGAGGTTATGGCAATATACAGTTTAGCTTTGGTAGAGAAGTGATGATGAGCCGTATTGCTAAGGCATTCGGGGAAGACCCAGTGAAGTTTAGGCTTAAAAACCATCTAAAAGTGGGCGATAGATTTCCAAGTGCCGATTACAGCTTGGACAGTTGTGAAATAGAAGCCTGTGTAAAGCGTGCGGACGAGATAAAAGAAAAGATAGACAATGAGAACCCACTTGTAAATAACGATAGAATTTCCGAAGCATGGGGTCATGCATTTGCCTGCCACTCCTCGGGGCCATCAAATAAGGACGGCATGAGCTCGGCTATTATAATGGTAAACACCGACGGCAGTGCTAATCTGCTCATCGGCTCGGCTGATATAGGGCAGGGCAGTGAGACAGTAATGAAGCAGATTACTGCTGAAAAATTAGGGCTTAGCTATGAAAAGGTAAATGTGCGTGCGGCAGATACCGACACCACCCCATACGACACAGGCACATTTGCAAGCGGCCAGACATATGTGTGCGGAAACGCTGTTTCCCTTGCATGTGACGATGTGATAGTAAAGCTCAAAGCGGCTATAATTCACTACTTCGACCTACCTGAAAACAGTGTTGAGTACGATAATGGCATATTTAGCTATACACATGAGGGAGAAAAGGTAGAAAAGCATTTCTCCGAAGCAGTAAAAACCGTATACTTTGGTATGCGTGGCTCGGTTATAATCGGAAGCGCAAGCTACAAGGCTAAGAGCAGTCCACCGCCATTTGCAGTGTGTTATGCAAAGGTAAGGCACGATAAAATGCTAAACTCCATCAGCATCATAGATGTTATACAGGTTGTGGATGTTGGTACGGCGATAAACCCCGAAGCGGTAAGAGGACAGGTTGAGGGAGGCATTGCACAGGGAATTGGCTATGCGATGTTTGAAGACCTTGAGATAGATAAAATCTCAAAACGCACATTCACCACCGACTTACTCCACTACAAAGCGCCACTATCGGTGGATATGCCAAATGTTTATGCAGACATAGTGGATGGTTATGAGCCAAGCGGCCCACTCGGTGCGAAGAGTGTTGGTGAGCTTACAATTATTGCAGTGGCACCAGCCATTGTTAATGCGATAGAAGTGGCAACGGAGAAAGTTATAGACCATATACCGGTAAGTAATCTGTTTATGCCAAAATCGCAGGGGAGGCAGAGCATATGATAAGAGATTTTAGTTATATATCAGTAGCAAACACAGAAGAAGCGGTAAAACATATCGGCAAAAGCTATATTGCAGGGGGGACTGATTTAGTGCCACTGCTAAAATATGAAGTAAGGGACTTCGAGGAAATAGTCGATATCTCAAAACTTCTCGAGCTCAAATACCGAAAAGGCGATGAAAATTCGGTGCTAATAGGTGCTACTGAAACACTTACAAACATAGAAAACTGCGAGGGGATTAATAAGCATTTTCCTGCACTTGCATTTTCTGCTAAATGCGTGGCTTCACCCCAGATTAGGAATGTTGCAACAATTGGCGGCAATATCATGCAGGACAGACGCTGTATTTATTTTAATCAGAGCTATGAATGGCGTGTGTCAATAGCGAAATGCTTTAAAACAGGTGGCGAAGTTTGCCATCAAGCACCAAAATCACCCACATGTAGGGCGCTTTACTACTCCGATGTGGCAACAGCACTTTATGCCTATAATGCGTCAGTTAAAGTGGCGGATAAAGACGGCGAGCGTATTATTCAGCTAAATGAGCTTTTAGAGCGTCATGGTGAGATAAATGGCACAACTGAGAGTGATAATCTATTTGTAAAAGAGTTCATCATTTCAAAAAATACCCTTTGGAGCAAGTTTATAAAGCTCAGTGTGAGGGATAGTATTGACTTCCCCACATTCAATGCGGCAGTGAATATATACAGCGAAAATGGGCAGAAAAAGATAAACATTGCCTGCGGTGCGGTAAATATGCATCCGATAATGCTAAAAGAAACCTCACAGCTTTTAAATGATAATGCAGGCAATATTGATGCAGTTCTTGAAGAAGCGAAAGAATTAGCGGTAAAAGAAATACAAAAAAACACCATGGGGCTTCGTGAAGAAGTGATTACCCCCAAGGTGAAAAAGAATAGCTATAATGCGATAGTAGAGCTTATCGAAGAAGCAGTAAAAGAGTTATAAATGCTGTGTTAAGCCTATATTAATGGCAAATCACACAAAATCTTTTAATTGCTTATAATGCTCTTTATGTAGCAAAATTACAATAATTAATATATGCCATCATCACCGCTGTTTGCGGTAATGATGGCATCATACTATCAAAAAATCA
>CAYJLI010000041.1:0-7125 GCA_964371155.1 uncultured Oscillospiraceae bacterium
GATTTTTTTCAAAAAATCATGGGGTGTGGGGCAACGCCCCATAAATAGAAAGGCGAAGCCTAAAAAGAATCTGCGTAAATCAGCGGTTATTGGCATGGTTACCCTCCACAATTAACGCACCATTGCCCATCTGACATCAAGATAATCTAAAAAACTCATGGATAATGTAAACATCTTCGCCAATTTTAAATTACGGACTCTATAATAAAATTTTTGGGTGTATTCCCACGCCGAAGGCGAGGGAATACACCCAAAATAATTGATATAAAATTAAATTACAAAGGAGTTATATAAATAATTTCGATACAGATTTATCGGCATAAATTCTCTGAATAGCTTCCGCAAATACATCCGCCACTGTGAGGGTGGTTATTTTTTCGGAAAATTCACATTCAGGAACGGGTATAGTGTCGAGCAGTACGAGCTCTTTTATCGGGCTTGCATGTATTCTCTCAAGTGCTGGATGTGAGAGCACTCCATGTGTGGCGCAAGCGTAGATTTCTTTTGCTCCACCGATTTCAATTAGTGCCTTTGCAGCATTGCAGAGTGTTCCTGCGGTGTCCACCATATCGTCCACTAAAACAACAGTTTTCCCCTCTACATTACCGATTATATTCATAACTTCGCTCACATTCGCCTTTTGACGACGCTTGTCCACTATTGCAAGTCCTGCGTCTATCTTTTCAGCAAACTGACGCGCCCTTGTAACCGAGCCAATGTCGGGTGAAGCCACCGCTAAATCGTCCGAGCTCATTCCTGCAAATTTGCTTTTGAAATAAGGTGTTAAAAGTGGTACGCCAAGCAGATGGTCAACGGGAATATCGAAAAAGCCCTGTATCTGTGAGGCGTGCAAGTCCATTGTTAGCACTCTGTCCGCACCAGCGGCTGTGATTAGGTTTGCAACAAGTTTTGCAGAAATAGGGTCCCTTGCCTTGGCTTTTCTATCCTGCCTTGCATAGCCAAAGTATGGAATTACAGCTGTAATTCTCCCTGCGGATGCACGTTTGAATGCATCTATCATTATAAGAAGCTCCATTAAATTATTGTTTACCGGTTTACATGTGGATTGCACCACAAACACATCCGAGCCCCTAACGGATTCTTCAATTGAAACAGCAATTTCTCCATCGGCAAATGTTTTTACATCGCATCTACCAAGGGAAATACCCATATGTGAAACAATTTTCCTCGCTACCTCTGGGTGAGCATTTGCTGTAAATATTTTTATATCCCTACCATGTACATTCATAATTAAGACCATCCCACCTCCGCCGCTGAGGTAATAAAATATAAATTTTCTCTACGGCAAAATTAGAGAAAATAATATTACTTGTATCACTATTATTTTACAACATCGGCATTTAAATGTCTATTTAAGCTTTACACAAATATAACACGATTTTACCACTCTCTTATATGAAAATAGACTTAAAACAAGGGATATTGTCGTCATATATAGAAAGATGTGGAAAAAAATCTATTTTATAGTATCAAATGGGCAGTTTGCAGATTATCTCTGAAAACTGCCCAAACTTATAAGAAATATGGGGAAATGCAAACACAAATGCGCAAGACTTTAATTATTTTACAGTGTTAAATAAGCTTCCTATTCCCTCAACCGCACACTCCACACTATCACCCGATTTTAGGTAGTAGTCCACTCCAAGACCAAGTGCTACACCTGCCGGTGTGCCCGTGATGATTATGTCCCCTGCTTCGAGTGTAGTGCCCTCGGAGAATTTTGAGATAATTGCGGCGATGTCGTTTATAAAGAGCTCGGTGTTTGAGTTTTGGCGAATTTCTCCATTTACTTTAGTGCTTACCGCAAGTTTTGGCGGATAGTTTATTTCGCTCTTATGCACTATCCATGGCCCCATGGCAGAAAGCCCATCAAGACCTTTGCCCCTCATCCACTGCCTATGTGCTTTTTGTAGACGGCGTGCGGATAAATCGTTAAATACCGAATAGCCGAAAATGTGCTCCTCCACCTTTTCGGGTGGAATATCTTTTCCTTCCTTGCCTATTATTACCGCAAGTTCCACTTCGTAGTCAAGGTAGCTATCATATTTATACACCTCGGGGATTTCCTCTCCGCTTCCATATATATAATGGGCACGCTTTGAGAAAAATACTATCTCTTCACATTCTTTCATGTCCGAAGTGCGCTCGCATTCCTCTATGTGGTCTTTGTAGTTTAGTCCTACACAGATTATGTCGTGCGGTGCCCTTTTAATAGGGGAAAGAAGCTTTACTTCAGAAAGGAGTAGAGGCTCTATATTATTAGATTTTACATAATTTTTTATCTGAGCTATTTTTTCTTCTGTAAGCGCTTCTATGGCGAGGTTCATATCACTTAGAGTCGCTATTTCGGGGATTTTTGAGAATGGTATAATCTCTTCGTTTGCGCCGAGTATGATGCCGAGCTCTGTGTTTTCATTATGGGTGTATCTTAGCAGTTTCATGTTTTAGCACTTCCTTTTTATTTTTTGTGGGGTTTAAAGGTGTAAATTAAAGATTTTCAACACCAAGGATTATTTTAGAATTTTCTAAGTAGTATACAATGGTATCGTCATCTTCATCGATGCGTTTATCAATATTATCAAATTGATACTTAGACATTTTAATAAACTCGTAATTCAGTCTTATTAAAACATGCTCATTAATCACAAAAGGACTATCGTAACTTTCACTGATTAATCTAAATTTGTCATAGGTACTAACATCAATGCTATAATGAATGTCGAAATCATCTTGATCAAGTCTGCCATTTGCCCTGCCCTCAAAAATCTCTCGATAATTTAATATATTGAGCTCTTCAGCCGTACATATTCGGCTTTGATAGCTATTGTCTACAACAGTTTGCATATCCCTCATGCAGTTAAAAATAGTGGTTGAACTTGGGATAAATGATAGTATCAGCAGTGGAACAGCAAGAATCATTGCATGGACTTTTGGCAAAAAAGGAACTGCTAATTTTTCGGGTATAACAATATAGATTATCAATGCCCTAATCATGCTAAACCCAAGGATTAAATTAATAATCGCACTAAATAGCACGGAATAAAAATTGTAATAAAAATAATCGTCTGCAAGGAAAGAAAATATACCGAGTAATTCCATATTGCTTACATAACCTAAAATAATATTTATAAAAATACTGAAAATAAAGGGCCAAGCAAAGCTTACTAAAGAGCTTTTGCCAAATTCTTTATCTTGAAAATATATATCAAGGCTTTTTTGCTCTGATTTAGAAAAATAATCTTTGTTATCAAGATAAAATTTATATCCCGTGTCATCTTTTGCTATTTGATAAAGCAGTATTTCTCTATCCATCAGAATCACCCCCGTATGAGTCTATAAATTCATCTATTTGAGATATGAAATATTCTATTTGGCTTTCGTGATCTCGTTTGAATTCATAGATTAAGGCGTCCGTATTGGGAATAAAATCATCATTATCAGTTAGCATAACTCCGATTTCAAATGTTTCATCAATAATTTCGCTATCAAAAAGGTCGGTTTCTATAATGAAATCATAAAAATCCCTTATATCACTATACATACTTTCCCTATCATTTCTATTAACATGATAAACATATACAATTAGCGTTGCTGAAAAATCTATCTTCTCCCATTCATAGGGGCGATAAAATGAATATGAATAAGTGTTGTCCTCCATTCTTAGCCAATGCGATTGCTGGGTTAGAATAGCCCGATAATATTCATTTTGCGCCATAAATCCATAAAAAGCGTCTTGATAAATTTCAATATCCTCCGGCACAACCACATCAAAATACTGGACATCGTCCGAGTCCTCAATATAATCAAGATTTTCCACTTTAAATATATTAACAGAGTATTCGGGCAAGTCCCTTGGGCCAATTGTTATCATTTGATTATTATGTATAGTGCTATCATAATGGATTTCCATTTCGATTGGAATAAAATATTCGTATACATTTTTAATCTCTGCAATGGATTCTTCTTTAATCTTTTTAAAATCATCCATGGCTTCTAAATTATCATAAAACTCTTGATAAGCTTCGCCAATATTTTCTAAAGCTTGCTGATTTTCTATTTCAACCATTTCCTCGGCAAAGGTTTGTGTTGGGTTTAACATACTATTTTCATGCAATTTAAGTCCAACTGATATCACCACTAAAATAAGACAGCATATTAGTAGCCCCAAAAATTGGTCTTTATTTCTTGCGATTAATTGCTCGGATGTCATAAAAGCTTACTCCTTAAATAGATGGGTATTGCGGTTTGCTTTAGACCGAATATGGTCTATATAAAAATCATGGGCACTAAAAATTCGTGCTCATAAAGCCCACAACTTTCCCCACAATATACACCTTTTTAAAATCTCTCTCGGTGTAAATCAGCGGTGGATAGGCGGGGTTTTCAGGTTGGAGCACCACTTTATCGGGGTAGCGGTAAACTCTTTTTAGCGTTGCGCTATCCTCTATTATCGCCACTACTATACTGCCATTTTCAGCATAGCTCTGGCTCTTAACATAGACAATATCGCCGTCATAAATGCGTGCATTTATCATGCTGTCCCCCTTGCAACGCAGTATAAAATCTGCGTCTACATTTATCGGAACTGCCTGATATTCTTCGATATTTCCCTCGGCTAAAAGTGGCTCGCCACAGGCTATTTTGCCAAGTAGTGGGAGCTTGTTCATCATGGGGATTTCTTCGGTGTCGGGGATGTCGGTAAGCATTTCTCTCGCTTCCTCATTTGCTATTAGCTCTGTTGCAGCCACCTCGATTATTTTGGCTATTGTGATGATATTTTTCATGGGGATTTTTGCAATTTCCCCGTTTTCATAGCGAAATAATGTAGCTCTGGAAATGCCCGTCTGATTTGCTAAACTATCCACGGAAATGCCCTTTGCTTTGCGAAGTTTTCGGATTAATTCGCCCGTTGTCATTTTAGCTCCCCCTTCTTATGGTTTATTACTGTTTTTCACACCTTAATTATAGCAATTTTCAATCATAAATGCAACTAATTTGAGTGAAATCTAAAAAAAGTTTCAAATTTGATTAAAAAAGGGGTTGACATAAAAAAGAAGTTATGATATTATCGTAGTAGAATTAATTCGCAATAGTGCGACAATTATTAGAACTTATGTTCATTTAAGGAGGGAGGAAATGACGGACAAACAACGGCAATTTCTCGGGTTAACATCCGAAGGAATGGACGAAATCGCAGCATATAAAAGCGTTTATTCCGTTTCGAAGCTGACTGATGAAAAAATTCAGCTTAGGGCAAGGGAATTACTGGAGAAGCTAAAAATATCTCTTAAAAGCGATATTATGGAAGAAGATTTACCCCCACCCCAATTTTTAAAACTAAACTATGCCGACTATTGCAGCATGGTTCACGGCGATTTTTGGATTAAAACCCGAGTTTCTCAGTTTTTATGCAATGAGATTGAACGCTTCATCGAAACTGACACAAAAAACCCCTACGACATATTAATTCTCTCGATGCCTCCACAGCACGGAAAGAGCATGACCATCACCGAGACATTGCCCAGCTACTACCTCTGCAAAAATCCACAGGGCAGGGTTATCGAAATTAGCTACAACGAAGAGCTTGCAATGCTTTTTGGCAGAAGAAATCAGCACAAGCTTAGCGAATACGGTGCGGCGATGGGGGTTGCCCTCGCTAAGACGCCAAATCGCAGTAGGGAGTTTGAGCTTGACAATAATTTAGGCGGCATGATAAGCCGTGGGGTTATGAGTGGCATCACGGGCAGGGCGTGCAATCTCATGATAATTGATGATCCCATTAAAAACCGCAGGGAGGCGGATAGCCCGAGATACAGGCAGCGTCTCTTCGACGAATGGGAAAACTCATTTAAGACAAGGCTCTCGGCAGGCGCAAAAGTGATACTTATCCAGACACGTTGGCATGAAGACGACTTAGCTGGCAGCTTAATGACGAGTGAAAAAAACACAACAATCATCAACCTCCCCTGCGAAGCCGAAGAAAACGACCCAATGGGGAGAGCGGTGGGAGCGCCCCTCGCACCCGAGATAGGCAAGGATGAAGAATGGCTTGTCTCATTTAAGGAAAGCTACCTTACCGGCAATGGCACAAGGGCGTGGAACTCACTCTTTCAAGGCCACCCAACCCCGAGCGAGGGGAATATCTTTAAAAGGGAGTGGTGGTCTTTTTATACCTCATTACCGCCGCCCGAATATATGCTACTGAGTGTTGATGCTGCCTTTAAATCGGGGATTAAAAACGATTTTGTGGTAATTCAGCTTTGGGCGAGGAATGAGGGCAATTTCTATCTTGTTGATATGCTAAGGGGACACCTCGACTTCCCAGCCACCCTTTCTGCAATCAGAACTATTAGTGAGGGGCGAAAGCTTAATCTCATCCTAATCGAGGATAAGGCAAATGGAAGTGCAATTATACAGATGCTCAAAAGGGAGTTTTCCTATGTGCTTGGAGTAAACCCATTGGGGGGCAAGGAAGCAAGGGCGAATGCGATAACGGGAGTAGTGGAGAGTGGTAGGGTGTTTCTACCTAAGTTTGCAAGCTTCACAGGCGCTTTTATAGAAGAGTGCACCGCCTTTCCCATGGGCAAATATGATGATCAGGTGGATGCGATGACACAGGCGCTAAACCGCATGGTTTACGGCAGTGGGGCAAAGGCAAGCAAGGTTTCACAGGGTGATTTATTGGCAGTTTTTAGCGTGGCAGGAGGAAAAAAAGATTTACTTGGAAAAGGAGATAAAGAGAATGTACTTTGAATGGACAATGCTATTTTTAGCGGTTTTAATTCCCGTATCGGCGGCACTTTTCTACCGTATGGGAGTAAGGGATGAAAGAAAATCGGCGCTCTCGCTCAGGCGCAGGGGTAAGTATTACTCCTCAAATGGAGAATATTACGATAAACTTCTCGAGCGAATAGACAGCTACGATGGCAGAATTAAGGAAAGCGAGGATGTGTAAATGGACGAAATAAATAAAACTATATTTGATAAATATCAAAAGGGTTTGGATTACTTTTTAAACGAAAATATGTTTGAAAACTGCGAGCGTTGCCATGATTTTTACATAGGAAATCAGTGGGCGCTAATGGAGGAGGGGGACGAGCTCCC
>CAYJLI010000041.1:7225-18526 GCA_964371155.1 uncultured Oscillospiraceae bacterium
GCAAAGGGACAAAGCGGTGGCTACTCGCTGAAAATGAGGCTAATTGACAGGACGGACATTTTCTTTGCAGACGAAACAAACCCCGATATCAACAGCCAAGAATACATAATCATCGCCGAGCGGCTACCGCTTTATAAGGTGCATGAAATGGCGAGAAATTATGGGCTTAGCGAGGAAGAAATAGCGCTTATTACCTCTGACGAGGATAATTTTATATACACAAACACACCAAAAAACGAAGATCTTTATGGCGAATACTGTACGAGCTTGCTCTATATGGAGCTAACACCCGAGGGCGTGACCTTTTCACGGAGTGTTAGAGAGGTGGTTTATGCTCCATTACAGCTAATAAAAGGCCTTTCGGTCTACCCGATTGCAGGGTATATCTGGGAGGAAAAGCACGGCAGTGCCAGAGGTGTGGGCAATGTTGAGAAACTTATTCCAAATCAGCTTGAGGTCAATAAGACTCTTGCAAGACGCTCTGTGATGACCAAAAGGGACGCTTACAACAAACTCGCCTACGACAAAAACAAAATCGCAAATATCGACGATCTCGATAGAGCCGGGGCAAAAATTGAGGTGGACAATTTAGAGGGCAACCCAATAGATACTATCATACAGTATCTAAAGCCTGCCCCCATCTCACAGGATGCCTCCAATCTACAAAATGAGCTCATAGATTTGAGCAGGTCGATGGAGGGCGCAACCGATGCGGCGGTGGGGCTTGTTGACCCCACCAAAGCAAGCGGTGCGGCAATAAAGGCGGCGAGGGATCAGGCGGCAGTCCCACTTAACGAACATGTGGCAAGCTATAAGCAGTTTGTTGAGGATGTGGCGGTTATCTGGCTTAGTCTGTGGAGAATTTACTACACCGATGGAATTTCGGCGCAGGGAGGAGCTCTGACAAATAATTTTATTAATCAAAGAGAGCTTGCTACCACCGAAATAAACATAAGGGTGGATGTAACCCCCATAGACCCATATAGCAGACTCAGCGGAGAGCTTGCACTCGAGCGAGTTTTAGAGCGTGGCTTTATCAGCTTTGAGGAGTATTTAACCCTTCTCGACGATTATTCCTCAGTGCCAAAAAGGCAGCTCGAAGAGGTGATTAAAAGCAGGGAGAATACGCCTGGAAAGGAGAAAAGCAATGGGATGCTGTAATTTAGAGCCATTTGTGATAGGGTATAAAACCCTTTTCGATGGCAAAATAATTCACACCATGCAATGCCCTAAATGCAAAAGTATTTGGGAAGAGGAGGTAAATGTTTTGCCTTCGGGCGAAGCAGGGGTGAATAGTGAAGAGGCATAGAGCTTTTTTCACTGCAATCACTTGGCAAAATGGGTTTAAAGCTTATTTTGCTTATCACCAAAAATGGCTTTACTAATTTAATATTAAAATTATATTTATCTCTTATGCGACCCCATTCGGGTGGAGAAAGTAGTTTTTAATTCATTTAAATTTGATAAAGCCGAGAAATTTGAAAGGAGAAAATTAATGAGTGAAACTAAAAGAATTCTTCCGGAGGTGTTTTCCGAGCCCAAAACAAGCATGGCTTTTTTAAGGGATTTTTTAAACAAAAAGGAAAACGAACTCTGCCAGATGAAAAAAGAGCGTGATATGTACCGTGCACTGCATGATAAACATATCCGTGAAAGGGATATCTGCAAAATTTGTGCCGCATATCCGGACGAGATTTCCCCCGACAACTGCGAGCTTGGCGACGATTTCTATGCGCTGATGAGCACTGGGAAGATGGACGCTGTTGCCGCATATGAAATTGTGAGCAAAATCATGGAGCGTCAGAGCAAACCGCCCGTAATGGGGGATGTTTCCACTAAGGGCAGGGGGAGCGAGCTTCTCTCAAGGGCTCAGGTGGAAAAGATGAGCCAGAGCGAAGTGGATAGAAACTTTGCACGCATAATGAAGTCGATGGAGCATTGGAAGTAGAGGGTGTCGAAAAAGTAGGTTTAGCAAAAAGCTTTGGCAAAATTTAAGTCGTGTTTTACAAAATTTTGTTCTCGTTTTTGCAAACCCTTTGTGTTTCAGGCACCACCAAAGTAAAAAAACTGTTTTTCTCCTCACGCAATGCTGAGAAGTGAAAAACATGGCGCAATATAAGCGTTTTTATGGCTAATTTGTGCCAATAAAAGAAAGGAAGGGTCATATTTATGTCACTAAAAAACTTTTTACCAACAGTATGGAACAGCGCAATCAGCACAGAGCTTGAAAGGCTGTGTGTATTTATCGAAAACACCAATCGCCAATATGAGGGCGAAGTGAAAAACTTAGGGGACAGCGTGCGCATTTTAGGCGTGGCGAAGCCCACTATTTACACCACAAACAGCAGTGAAATCACCTTGCCGACAGCCGAGCAAATCGAGGACACAGCCATCACGATGAACATAAATCAAATCGCATATTTTAACTATATGATAAACGATTTAGATGCTTCACAGATGGCAAAAGGCGGAATTGCCAAGGCGCTTAATACCGAAACAAGCGAAGGACTCGCCTGTGAAATGGACAAATTCGTGGCGGATATGTCAAACGACAAGCTTGCGGTTTTAGACAATAAGACCGCTTATCAAATCACAAAAGACAATATCTTAGAGAAGATTGACAGCGCACTGACCACGCTTTACAAAAACGATGTAAATCAGTCTGCTAAGATAACTCTAACAGTTTCACCACAGTTTTATATGCTTCTAAAGCAGGCATATATCAGACTTGACACCGACAATAGCCTAATGATGACTAACGGCAGAGTGGGCAAATATGGCAATGTCGAAGTTAAGATGAGCAATAATGTTGCAACCAAAAACGGCGTGGAGCTTATCCAGCTTAAAACCGATAGGGCAATAGCATTTTGCAACCCGACAGTTCACACAGAGGCATACCGCCCAGAAAACCGCTTCTCGAATGCGGTTAAAGGCTTTGTGCTCTATGACGGCAAAATCGTAAGACCAAAAGAAATGGTCGTAATGAATGTTAAATACACAGCGTAGATAAGAGGGACTTTAAAGCTAATTTCAAGCTAATTTATTAAAAGCTGTTTTTCTCCTCTACTAAAAGCGGACAAGCGAAAAACATGGCACAATAAATCATCTTCTATGGTTGTTTTGTGCCTTTATAAGAAAGGAATGGTTATATATATGGCAGTAACAAATATCGAAAGAGTAAAAATTACCGATGCAAACGAGCTAAGCTCTGCTATAACATTTACGGCGGCAAGCTCAGCGGCTGATGGCTTCAAGGTGAACTTTGAGGGCAAGGACTACAAAACACTGATAATAGTTGAAGGTGGCAGTACCGAGGGCACCATCACTGTTAAACAGGGCAACGGTATCCAAGGCGTGGCAGACATCACCTATGCAGTGGGTGCAAGCGCTACATTCGCCCTCACTCTCGACAGTGGAGTGTTTAAAAATGTGAGTGGGGATAATAAGGGGCATGTGATGATAGTGCCATCCACCACGGCTATAAAAATAGCGGCGGTGGAACTCCCATAAATAATCGTAGCGAAGTGGAGATTATTTATATTTTGTGTAGCAAGTAAATGGTGAAAAATGAAGTTTTACAGGGTTTTTTCAAAAAATCGTGGGGTATGGGGTGAAACCCCATAAATAGAAAGGCGAAGCCTAATATAAATCCGCCATGTGGGCATCCTTGCCCACGGCAATTTAATCTATATGTCCCTGCCCCGAGACGGGGCAGATGGACGATATAAATAATTGAAAAATGATGGTTGTAGGGGCATGGCTTGCCATGCCCGTATACCACACAGTCTAAAATATACCCATAAATCCAATATGCAATAACCCTTATAGAAAGGAGTTGATTTAATGAATTACAAAGAGCTGAGGTCTGAGATATTTGCGCTTGGTTTTGAAGATAGTGAAAAATATTCGGATAATCCCGACATATTCCCCACCGCAGTAAACCGTGCAATTTCGGTGATTACCACCGAGGTGAGAAGCTATACTGCTGAAGTTTCTATAAGCCATTTTCCACTTCTCAGCGTGGCAAGCGGTGAAAATGGTGTCTGCAAAAAGGGTGAAGATTTAGTTTTCACCGCTAAAAATGCTAAATGCTTCGCCTTTTACTGCAATGGTAGCGGAAGCCTTAAAATTTCCGATGACGAGGGCGAAAGGGTGATGCCACTTGGCGGAGAGAGTGGATTTGTCCTCTACCGTGATTTTTTAAATGGTGATGCTGTGCTCACATTTAGCGGCGAATATCTCTACCATGTAAAAGGACTTGGGATATATGATAGCATATCTTCTCTAAATCTCCATGACATTCTCCCAAATCTAAGCTACATCCCATATGATTTAAAAGAGCTTGATCCCGACTTTGTAGCATTTACCGACAAAGGGGTATTAAACGATAGGGGGCAGTATAAAAGTCTTTCCGACTACCGAATTGAAAGGCGCAGTGTAATATATCTGCCCAAAGAGGAAGCGGGGGAGTATATAATGGAGTACAAAAAGCTTTCTCCAAGGCTTACAGCTGACACGACGGACGATTTTATTATTCCGCTCGATGACGATATAACAGTGCTTTTACCCCTCTTAGCTTCCTATTATATTTGGCTGGATTACGATGCTACAAAGGCGTCGATTTACCGCAATGAGTATGAGGCTATGCGAAATAATATCCTGCTTCGTGAAGTAAAACCCATTGCGGCAGTGCTCGGAGGTGAAAACTCATGCCTGTAAAAGTACCCTCACCACCTTCCTTAAAACAAACCTCCTACCGAGGGCTTTTAGGGGTTGATTACTCGGTGGATGCGCTTATGGTGAGCAGAAATCGTGCCGCAGACCTCTGCAATATAATCTCCGACAAAGGAGGTTTGCCCGAAAAACGCGATGGATACCGCACACTGCACCAACTAAGTGGCACAGTGCATGGAATATACTATGGCTTTTTATCCGAGGAAGAAGTTTTTATCGCCCATGTGGGAGGCGCACTCTACCGATTTGACGAAAGCGAAAATCCCCCTATTTTAATAGCCGATAACATTGCAAATAGCCGTTCCACCGCCTTTTTTATGGGACATAACGGAGTGACAAAGCTTTTCCTACTCACAGGGGAAGACCTGCTCGTCTATGATGGCAATGAGATAAAAAACATCACTGAAATCGCCTCAGTACCACTGATTATTATCAGCAAAAACCCAAATGGCACAGGTGGTGTGGCACTTGAGGGGGTAAATTTAATCACCCCTTTCCGCAGGGAATCCTTTCTATCGGACGGAAGCAGTAAGGTGTATCAGCTTTCCGCTAAGGAGATTGATAGCGATATTGTCACGGTGAGCTTGAGCACCTCCACCGAGACAGAAGAGCTTGTGGAAAACACCGATTTCACCGTGGATAGGCAGAGTGGACAAATCACATTCAACACCGCACCCGAAGCCCCAGAAGTCAGCGGGAGGGACAATGTAGAAATCCGCTATGCAAAGACAGTCGCCGGCTATGCTGATAGAATAAAAAAATGCACCGCCTCGGTTTATTATGGACTTGGGAGCTCGGGGAGAATGTTTTTAACAGGCAATAGCGATTATCCTGCATGGGATTTTTGGTGCAAAATAAATGACCCCACCTACTTCCCCGATTTAAACTATGGCATTGTTGGAAGTGAGAGCACGGCGGTGATGGGTTATGCAAAGCTCGGCGAGGACTTGCTCATCATAAAAGAGGATAATCAGCAGGATAGCACAATATTTGTCCGAAGTGCAGAGCTGCTCGACGGCGAAGCAATATTCCCTGTAAAGCAAGGGGTTACCGGCATAGGTGCGGTGGCACAGCGCTCGTTTGTAAACTTGATAGATGAGCCGCTATTTCTCTCGAGGAGCGGTGTCTATGCGGTGACTTCAAACATCATCACCGCCGAGCGAACACTTCAAAATCGCTCCTATTTTATAGACGCTAAACTCACTTTAGAGGAAAACCTCGCATCTGCAGTCGCTTGTGAATGGAATGGCTATTATCTGCTTGCACTAAATGAGAGGGTCTATCTCCTAAATAGCAGGCAAAAAAGCGGAAGCGGTAGCTCCTTTTTATACGAGTGCTATTTCTGGGATAATTTCCCGGCACACAGCCTCCTTTCACATAAAGGTTTCCTCTACTTTGGCACTATGGACGGCAGAATTTGCAAGCTAAACACCGATATACTCACCATCGACCGCTATTCCGACGACGGCGAAGCGATAAAAGCTTTTTGGGACACCCCAGCGGACGACGATGGAAGCATAACGCTTTTAAAAAACCTTGAGCGTGAGGGTGGTATGCTCACTATAAAACCATCTGCGAGCACCTCGGCGGTTGTGTATGTTTCGGTGGATGGTGAGCCGTGGGAAAAGCTCAGCGAGGGAAAATTTTCACTGATAAGCTGGGAGAATTTAAGCTTTAACAGCTTTAGCTTTTTTACTACGAGCACCCCAAAGCACATCTATTTTAATCAGAAGCTCAGAAGATATTTAAGTCTTCAGTTTAGGGTGCAAAACGACAAAGTAAACCAGAGCTTTGGCATATATGAAATAAGTAAGTATTTCACATATCAAAACTATGGTAAGTAGTAATGCAAGAGTGTTTTATGCGGTTTTCCATGTCGCTTATGCCAAGAAAAGAAAAAAGTTTTAAAACAGTATCAACAGCCATAAAACTAACCTTTATTTAAAGCCAATATTTAATGAGTGTTTAGTATTGCTTATGGCTATTATCAAAAAAAGAAAGGAGTGGTCATAAGTATGGCTATACAAAATAGTAAGATAACCGAGGACGAGCTAAGAAGCCACCGTGTACAATCGGCACCGGATGACCTCACCGGCATGGCAACAAATGAGGTAAAAGCAGTGTTTGACAAATTGCCCACACTTCAAAGCGAGCGGTATAATTCACTAATAGACTCACTCATGGCAAACACAGCCGCCGCCGAAATAGGTACCACCTCGGGGGAAAGTGTGCAGGAGGAATTTACTAAGAGGATAATAAGTGGGGACATCGCATATCTCAAAGTTAATGAAGATAATTGCCTTGAACGCTCACTCGACGGCATTCACTACACCAAAGTGGGAAGCGAGGGGCATATAATTACAAATGAAGAGAGCACCCTCTTTACAAACCGCAGAAAACTCAGATTTGAGGGAGGGGTGACAGTGGAGGACAGCCCCCTCACTGACGAAACCATAGTCACCGCCTATTACTCGGACGAGCAGATTAAAAAGGTGCAGACCTACACCGCAACCCACACAAAAAGCGGAACAGTACACACCTTGACAGGGCTACCAAGTTTAGATGGGCTTTTTGCAGTGCAGTTTAAGGCGGCAGCATCCGCACTTACCACCGATACATGGGCTGGGGCAAGTGCTGTAAATGAAATAAGCGGCGACTTTGGAATAAGCTTTGCAGAAGGGGACTGCATCTCCTGCCTTTGCCAGAACAGTGGCGGTGAAAAGGTATTGGTTTTCGGGGCGGGTGCTACGGGGGCACGAGAATTATTTGCACAAATGTTAACCCAAAATATCACAGCCTATATTTCCCCAACGGGTAATGACACAACAGGTGATGGAAGTCAGTTAAACCCTTGGGCTTCTTTAAATAAAGCTATGGGGTCCATCCCTAAAAATTTAAATGGGTATATTGCTACTATTTCAATGGTGCAAGGTGACTACTATATGTCGAGTGCGTTAGGCATGGGTTTTTTCTATGGTGGGCGTATTATTATCAATGGTAACAATTCAAACATTTATGGTATTACCACTACCCATACTTCACTAACCTTTGGTCGAGTAGGGTGCGAGACTTATGTTAATGATTTAAATTTTATAAATAGATATACAGGGGCTCCTAATGTTTCCCGAGCTCTTGTAACAACAGGTACTGGCTCTTTGTTATCGCTTAGAAATTGTAGTTTTGATGGCGGTGGTGTAGGTTACTCTTTTATGTCATTCGGAATTACAAACTTGCATACATGCTCTTTTACAAACTCTGCAAGAGCTATTTATGCTGGTGGAGATGGACTTACGGTAGCTAAGCTATATCAAGTAACTATTGATAATACAAACGATATAGGAGTTAGTACATTAAGTGGTTTAATTATATTGGGGTATGCTGTCACAAATAATGCAGTTACAAAAGAAGTGAAAACATATGGAGGTCAGATATGGAGCTAATATTTAATGGAGAAGTTTATCCTTGCAGTAGCATAATAAAAGGTGATGATTATATCATCGCATACGATGAGACAGGTGGCACGGTTATAGAACTCAGCGGTGTGTCGGACTGGACTGACATATCTTGGACAGGTGGCGAACCAACTGCCGCACCGGAAGATCCTGCCGAAACCATCGCCGAAATAAAAACTTACACCGATGCCGTAGCGGTAATGCTTTTAGCCGATGAAGAAATAACTGCTGAGGTTAGGGAAGCTGCTGAAGAAGCTGTGTATACTAAAGTACGAGCTGACGGACTAATTGCAGTGCCCCAAAGCAGCGAAGAATGGCGAAACAATGCAAACTACATCACAGGGGACTTAACTACCGAAGCAGGAGCCTTATACGAAGCACTGAGGCACAGCAAGAATAAACAACCATCAACAAGTACACAGCATTGGAAAATGTGGGAAGAGCACGCAGTACCTACATGGGAAGAGTTACCTGAAGGGATAATTACAAAAGATACTCAGTGTACTTATGAGGGGCATTTATGGACTTGCACAAAGCAGCATCTTAAATCAGTGGTCTATACCCCTGAAAGTGGAAGTAAATACTGGGTACAAAGCCAGTAATTAAGCGAGGGGGTGGAAATTTTGACTGAATTTATAAGGCTGTATTTTGTAGAGCTTTTACTCACTGCCGCCGTGAGTAGTATAACCCTCATGGTGCGAAAGATAGGTATGCAGTCGAATGTGGATAAATTAGAGCGTGAAGAGCTTGCGAAAGCAATGAGAGCCCTTATTGGGGACAGGCTCTATCACAGCTGTAACTACTACATTGCAAGGGGAAATCTCGATGACCATGAATTCAGGCTCCTTAAAAACCTTTACGACAGCTATGTATATTACGACGGCAACGGAATAATTGCAAGCAAATTCGATAGAGTAAAGACTATATACTCGGGAATTGGCTATCAAAATCAAAGCGTAAATAAATTTGAAACAAAAAGGAGGGATTTATTTTATGAATGAAAGCAGTACCTTGCTAACAGTGACCGCAATTTTAACATTTGCACTGCTTGTGCAGTTTGTGGTTGATATTTTAAAAGGGATGTTGCCTGCAATTATTACAAAGTACATAAGCTCTAATTTACTTGCGGCGGCAGTGGGAGTCTTAACCTCATTTTCTTTTAGCTTGGATGTATTTAAAATGCTTGGATATACCACGCCAAACACATCGGTGGCATATTTTATAACAGGCCTTATCATATCGGCGGGCGCCTCCCCTGTGCATGAATTAATAGCTAAAATAAGGGAATCAAGGGGTGATTTAAGTGGGTGAAAAAAGAGTATTTATTGATGCAGGGCATGGAGGAAGCGATAGCGGTGCACTCTCAGCAAGTGGAATTTGCGAAAAGGATAGGAATTTAGTTTTTGCACTTGCGCTTGGCAAAAAGCTCTCTTCACATGGCATAAATGTGGAGTATTCAAGGACTGAGGATGTGCGAAATTCGCTTCAAATAGTTTGCCTTGCAGAAAATGATTTCTCCCCCGATTGCACGATTTCCTGCCATATGGATGCGGCGGCAAGCAGTGCGAGCGGTGTGAGCACTCTAATTCATTCGCAGGCAGGTGAAGACATTGAAAACTGGGCTAAAAACACTATTTCGCTGATAAATGAGGCGGGAATTACCTCAAACAGGGCTTCTCCTTTGGTTAAAGGCTATATGCAAAACCCCAATGCGGACTATTATTTTAATGCTCACACCAAAAGCCCCAGCATGATTTTAGAGCTCGGATTTATCACAAATGCGGACAACTTAAAAGAGCACACCGAAAAATGCGAAGACTATGCAGAAGCGGTTTGTAGGGCGATTTGTGATTTTTTATCGGTGGATTACAGTGCGGAAAAAAGCATTACACTGCAACAGTTATCTGAAATGCTAAGAGATGAGGGCATAGGAGAAATTACGCTAAACTAAATATAAACCAAAAAATAGGAGGAAAAATTTATGGCTTACGAAATTAAAACCATTGTCGACAGCGATGATTACAGAAAGTACATTGAAGAAAATGGGATGAAAAACAACAACCAGTCAAAATACGACTACCTCGACCATGTTAATAGCACTCCCGAACTCTTTAATAAATACTACGAGGCGGACAGGGCACAGCGTGAGGCAAATCTCTCGCATAATTTAGGCTCAAACTGGGAAGATATTTATGATATTGACGAGGGAGATTATATTAATGGATATTCGGCTGATAATTTAAGCGATGGCAGAATAGGCATACACCAAACCACGGGGTACGACATCGGCATGCGTGATTACGACGATTACAGCGGTGTGAGCAGCAGCATTTCTTCAAGCTCAAGCTACGATCGTCTACTCGAACTACAAAAGCAGATGCGCACCGACAGCTACAACAGAGCAAAAGCGGATATCGACGCCTTTGCCGAGGAAGCGGCAAGGCAGGCGTATGTAAATATGATGCAGACCAATCAAAAACTGCCCGAGCAAGCCGCAGTGCTTGGAGTGGGTGGTGTGAGCGAGAGTAGTTTAATCAAGGTGCAGTCGGATTATGCTGGGAGTTTAGCCGATATAGAAAACACCAAACAGCAGGGGCTAAATGAGCTGACAAGCGAATATGAAGCAGGTCTTGCACTCGATGTGATTGACGCCACCGAAAGATATATTGAAGCGGAGGAGCAGAGAAAGCAGGATGAGCGTGATTTAAACGCCACACTTGTGGAGATATATGCAAAAAATTCCCCCGAATCGGCGCTTTCACCATCTCTTAGAGCGGCGGTTAGCGAAGATGTATCGTCGGCTGCGTCAAATAGCAATATTAAATCGAGCACGCAAACCCCGAGCTATTCGCTTTTATCCGATACCGAAAATGGTAGCAAAAGGGTTTTGGCAGGGCTTATCTAAGGCTTAATTGTAAATTACACAAAGAATATATCTTCAGCTTCTTATATGAAGATAAAACATTCTCCTAAATCATTAAATAATATTGCATTGTCACTGCCGTTTGCGGTGGCAATGCAATATTATTTATGCTATAATAAACACATCAAAAACGAGCAAAAAAATTTTACTGTAAAAGTGTTTATTATATTTTATGCCCACTTTCTCGCCACT
>CAYJLI010000041.1:18626-20095 GCA_964371155.1 uncultured Oscillospiraceae bacterium
TGGCAACCGAAAGTGATGGCAGATTATATCATAACGCTTCGCTTTTATGATATACATTGATATTAAAGAAAATTTCATGCAAAAACAGCCAATAGCTAAAAATACTTCTAATTATCTAAAATTAAATATCAAAAAGCTATTGACAAACATTTTGTTTATATGTATAATAATAGAGCTGCATATCCAAAGACAGTAGGTGTTTATAACTGAAAGGGCATTTTGTCCGCCTGCCGAGGAATTAGCTTATAGTTAAAAAATGGGACTACCCTTTCTTTAAACTTTTATGCTCTTTCCACGGTTTAGTGGAAAGAGCATTTTCAGTATAATATTAAAACTTTCAGGAGGTGAAAGATTTGCCAAGCGAAAAAGCTTTACTTCAAAAGAAAGAGCAAGTTGAACAACTAAAGGCAAAACTGCAAGGTGCGGTTGCCGGTGTTTTAGTAGACTACAAGGGTATAAATGTTGCGGACGACACTAAGCTTAGAAGAGAACTAAGAGAAGCTAATGTTGAATACACCGTAGTAAAAAATACTCTACTCAGATTCGCTGCTAAGGAAGTTGGTTTTGAAGACATTTGTGGAGTGCTCGAAGGCACAACTGCACTTGCTATTTCAAACGACGATCCTGTTATAGCTGCTAAAATTCTTGATAAGTACGCAACTGACTCCAAGGGTGCATTCTCCCTTAAAGCTGGTTTTGTTGAGGGAAAAGTTCTCGACAAAGCAGGTATCGAAGCGGTTGCTAAGCTTCCAAGCAAAGAACAGCTACTTGTTCAGCTGCTTAGCGTTCTCAATGGTAACATCAGAGGTCTGGCTGTTGCTCTTAACGCTATTAAGGAACAAAAAGAAGGGGAAGCAGCTTAATCTGCTTACAAACACAGTCTATTAAAAGACAAAAAAATTAAGGCGAAAAGCCGCTCATAAAAATTAGGAGGTATTTCCATTATGGCTTCTGAAAAAATTGTAAAATTTGTAGAAGAAATTAAAACTCTGACAGTTTTAGAACTTGCAGATCTCGTTAAGGCTATCGAAGAGGAGTTCGGTGTATCCGCTGCTGCTCCTGTAATGATGGCAGGCCCAGTTGCAGGTGCTGCAGCTGCTGAAGAAAAAACAGAATTTGATGTTATCCTTACAAGCGCTGGTGCTGCTAAAATGGCAGTTATCAAAGCTGTTAAAGATCTTACAGGTCTTGGACTTAAGGAAGCAAAAGAGCTTGTTGACAACGCTCCAAAGCCAGTTAAAGAAGGCGTTTCTAAAGCTGATGCTGAAGAACTCAAAGCTAAGCTTGAAGAAGCTGGCGCACAGGTTGAAGTTAAGTAATTTTACTTATATACCGAAATTAAACGGACAGTCGAAAGACTGTCCGTTTTTGCGTGTGGCATTTAAATCTATATATCCCTGCCCCAAGGATGGGGCAGATGGATTATATAAATAATCCCTAATTCCTAATTAAAAAAACTATCCCTGTGA
>CAYJLI010000042.1:0-19651 GCA_964371155.1 uncultured Oscillospiraceae bacterium
TTTTTTCAAAAAATCGTGGGGTATGGGGTGAAACCCCATAAATAGGTAGGCGAAGCCTAATATAAATTTGCCATTTGCTCAGGCCTCACGAAGTGACGAGAGCAAATGGCAATCTAAATCGCCCCAGCGAGGGGTGAAAATATTTACATTATCTATTCTTTATAACTCGCTAAAATAGCACCCTCGCCCGCAGAAGAAACAAGCTTTCTATATCGTTTCAGCCAGCCATTTACTTCCCTTATGCGTGGGGCAAATGTCTTTTTGCGCTCAGCAAGTTCTTCATCGGATACGAGCAGGTTAAGTTTGCCTTTTTGAATGTCAATCTCTATTAAATCGCCATCCTTTATAAGCCCAACTTCTCCACCCTCATATGCTTCGGGGGATACATGTCCGATAGCTGCACCCCTTGTAGCACCTGAGAAGCGCCCATCGGTTATAAGTGCAACGGATTTGTCAAGACCCATGCCCGCAAGTGCCGAAGTAGGGGAGAGCATTTCTCTCATACCTGGGCCACCTTTAGGGCCTTCATAGCGGATTACCACAACATCACCGGCGTTAATTTCGCCTGCAAATATTGCATTGATGCTCTCTTCTTCACCGTCGAACACCCTTGCTTTGCCTGTGTGCTCCATCATCTCCTGCGCAACAGCCGAGCGTTTTACAACTGCGCCATTTTTAGCAATGTTGCCAAATAGTATTGCTATACCGCCGTTTTGAGAGTTTGGAGTTTCGATATCTTTGATGATTTTATTGTTTTTGTTTACCGCTTTAGCTATATTCTCTGCAACAGTTTCACCAGTTGCAGTGATTAGCGAAGTGTCCACCAAATTTTTCTTAGCAAGCTCTTTAATTACCGCCTGTACACCGCCAGCTGTGTGTAAATCAGCAATGTGATGAGGGCCTGCTGGGGAGAGCTTACATAAATTTGGTGTGGTTTCGGAAATTTCGTTTATCATGTTTAAATCAACATCCACATGAGCTTCATTAGCTATTGCAAGCAGATGGAGCACGCTGTTTGAAGAGCAGCCGAGAGCCATGTCGGAAGCGAGTGCATTTCTGATTGATTTAATATTTACAATATCCCTTGGACGGATGTTTTTCTTAAGCAAATTCATTACCGCCGCACCTGCTTTTTTTGCAAGTCTTATTCTCTCGGAGGAAATGGCAGGGATGGTGCCGTTTCCTGGGAGTGCGAGTCCGAGTGCTTCGGATAGGCAGTTCATAGAGTTTGCGGTGAACATCCCAGAGCATGAGCCACAGGTTGGGCAGGCATTTTGTTCTATCTCAGTGAGCTTTTCAGTGTCAATTTTGCCCGATTTGTATGAGCCAACAGCTTCAAACATATCGGATAAACTCAAATCAACCTCATCAACATTTCCAGGTAGCATCGCACCGCCGGAAAGTACCACGGCAGGGAGATTTACCCTTAGTGCACCCATCATCATTCCAGGCACGATTTTATCACAGTTTGGCACAAGCACAAGTGCGTCAAAACGGTGGGCTAAAGCCATAGTTTCCACACTGTCGGCAATGAGCTCACGGGAAGCAAGGGAATATCTCATGCCCTCATGCCCCATTGCAATACCATCGCAAACACCAATTGCAGGGAAAACTAATGGAGTACCGCCTGCGGCATATACGCCCGCTTTTACTGCATCGGTTACTTTATCTAAATGGGTGTGCCCCGGTACAATTTCGGAATATGCCGAGCATATACCAACGAGCGGACGAGTCATCTCTTCTTCACTTAAACCCAGTGCATAGAAAAGCGATCTCTGAGGCGCCGCCTCAGGCCCCGATAATACTTTTTCACTTGGTAATGACATGTTTTAATCATTCCTTTCATTACTCTCTTTGTCTATACTTTATCCGCTTACATCGAATAAAGTATAGAGGATGATATAATGTCACTAATTTAAGGATAATTCCCTTAAATTAGTGACATCCTTACAATTAATATTAATTATTTCTTAAGCCAGCTCATAAGTGCTCTTAGCTTTTTACCAACTGTTTCAACTTGGTGTGAAGCTTCTACACGACGCATAGCAAGGAAGTTTGCTCTGCCAGCAGCGTTGTTTTCAGCAATCCATCTGCCTGCAAATGTGCCGTCCTGTACTTCTCTAAGTACTTTTTTCATTTCTTTTCTTGTATCGTCTGTGATAATTCTCTTACCAATCATGTAATCGCCGTATTCAGCAGTTTCAGAGATGGAGTATCTCATGTAGTCAAAACCGCCAGCGTTAATTAGGTCAACGATTAGTTTCATTTCATGCACACACTCAAAGTATGCCATTTCAGGGGAGTATCCAGCTTCTACAAGTGTTTCAAAACCAGCCTTCATAAGCTCGGTAACACCGCCGCAAAGTACAGCTTGTTCACCGAATAGGTCTGTTTCTGTTTCTTCTTTGAATGTTGTTTCAAATATACCCGCTCTACCGCCGCCGATTGCAGAAGCATAAGCAAGAGCGTAATCGAGTGCATGACCTGTTGCATCCTTATGTATAGCAACAAGGGAAGGAACGCCTCTGCCTTCAAGGTACTGGGAACGAACTGTATGCCCAGGGCCTTTTGGAGCTACAAGATATACATCAACACCTTCTGGAGCAACTATCTGATTAAAGTGAATGCAGAAACCATGTCCGAATACAAGTGAGTTTCCGGGCACGAGGTTGTCCTTGATGGAAGTGTTGTAAATTTCTGTTTGAAGTTGGTCTGGAGCAAGTAGCATTACTACATCACCCATTTTTGCAGCTTCCGCTGTTTCGTATACTTCAAGTCCGTCAGCTTTAGCTTTAGCAACGCTTGCGGAATTAGGTCTTAGACCTACAACAGTTCTGATACCGCTGTCCTTTAGATTTTGCGCATGTGCGTGACCCTGACTACCATAACCGATAATCGCCACTGTTTTGCCCTCGAGTAATTTCAGATTACAATCTGAATCATAATACATTTTTGCCATTTTAAAAATCCTCCCTTAAATTCTGAATGTCTTGTTTAATTTATCAAGAGCGGTCACACCGGAGCGAGACATTTCTACTATCTCATAATCCTTACTTCCGCAAATAAATTCGTCTATACGCCTTGTACTGCCTTCCATACGTCCTACGATAACTTCGCTATCAAAGCTGATTATCTTAGCAGAAAACTTTTGCAAATGCTCTTGTATGGCTGATTGGTTGCTTTTATCATATTTAAATTTCACAAGTAAAAGCTCACGGCTTATTGCATCGTCGTAATCAAGTGTCACGGCGGCTTTTACATCTTCAATTTTCATAAGCTGTTTGTCAAATTGGCTGAAATCCGTATCGCCAGCCACTACTAAAATGGTTATGCGTGAAACCCCGGGAGTAGTTGTCTCGGCAACAGTGAGCTGCTTGATATTAACCCCTCTTCTTGAGAAAACATTTGATACCCTCGTGAGAACGCCGAAACGGTTTTTAACCAAAACCGATATAATTTTATACTCTTCCATCAGGGCACCTCCTATTCAAATAAAATCATGTCTTTTGCCGATTTACCCGGTGGAATAATCGGGAAAACACCGTCGTCTATATTAATCACAAATTCAGCAATAACTGGGCCCTTTTCTCTCAGTGCCGCCCTTACAGTGCTTTGAACTTCCTTACAGCTCTCAGCCCTATATCCCTTAGCACCAAAAGCTTCGGCGAGTTTTGGGAAATTGGTTTTGCGTTGCAGAGTGGTATTTGAATATCTTCCAGCATAAAACAGTGATTGCCACTGGCGAACCATTCCGAGAACACCGTTGTTTATAACAAATGTTTTTACAGCTAATTCTTCACTGACAGCACATGCCATTTCCTGCAAATTCATATGGAAGCTACCATCACCCGTAATGAGAATTACATCACTTTTGGGTGATGCAACCTTTGCACCTATTGCCGCACCAAGGCCAAAGCCCATTGTGCCAAGCCCACAGGAGCTTATAAATGTGCGAGGCTTTTTAAAATTGTAGTACTGTGCAGTAATCATCTGATGCTGTCCTACATCGGTAACTATAATTGTATCATCGCCCGAATTTTTATCAATTTCCTCGAGCACATCCCTAAGATTTGCTTCACCGTCCACACCATATGCCTTATGCAGTGGGTGGGCTTTATTGTATTCTTCTAAATAAGCTGTCCATTCATCATGCTTTTTATTATATACCGCTTCGGTGAGTTTGTCCAAGATTTTTTTACTGTCGCCATATATGCATAAATCTGCATAAACATTTTTGCAGTGCTCTGAGCGGTCGATATCTATATGGATTATCTTTGCATCTTTACCAAAGAGCTCTCTATTACCTGCAACACGGTCGCTAAAGCGCACACCTACTGCAATTATCAAATCACATTCGGTAGTTGCAATATTTGAAACAGGGGTACCATGCATACCAATCATACCGAGATTTAGTTTATGCGCAGAAGGGATACAGGAAAGCCCCATCATACTTGTAGCAACAGGACAGTCTATTTTTTCAGCAAACTCCACTAAATTCTCAGAAGCGTCGGAGAAAGTAACCCCACCGCCTGCATATATCATCGGCTTTTTGCTCGCTGTAATCATCTTAACAGCTGCTTCTATTTCGCTTTCCTCGATAATAGGAAGCGGACGCTTTGCCATCTTAGGCTTTGGCTCATACTCTCCCATAGCGGCGGTTACATCCTTTGCTATGTCGATAAGCACGGGGCCGGGTCTTCCGGACATTGCAATTTTAAAGGCATCCCTCACCACATTTGCAAGCTGGGATACATCTGTTACGATGTAATTGTTTTTAGTTATAGGCATTGTTATGCCTGCGATATCTATCTCTTGGAAGCTGTCCCTGCCGATTAAGTCGTTTGGAACATTCCCTGTAATCGCAACGATTGGCACAGAGTCCATATACGCATTTGCGATACCTGTTACAATATTTGATGCACCTGGACCCGAGGTCGCAAGCACTACGCCCGGTCTGCCAGTAACTCTTGCATAGGCATCCGCCGCATGACAGGCGCCCTGCTCATGGGAAGTAACTATATGGCGAATTTTATCGCTGTGATGGTAAAGAGAGTCGTATATATTGAGCACCGCACCACCTGGATAGCCGAATATTACATCCACTTCCTGCTCTAAAAGGGTGTTTATAAGTATTTCAGAACCATTTAATTTCATACTCTTCCTCCTGTTATTTTTATTGCATTATTAAGATAAATATTTATAGATAGTATTAGTTGAAGTGGGATTAATTAGTCAAGGGTGACTCGGTATCCCTCAGCTTCAAGCCCTTTTATGAGCTTTTTGCCGTGCTCCATGCTTCCAACTTCACATCCAACATGTATAATAGCTTCATCAAGGCTTAAATCTACATCCACTCTGTCATGCGATACCATTACGATATTAGCGCCTAAATCGGAGATTGTCTGCGAAAGTTTAACAAGGCTACCCGGTGTGTCGTGAAGTATGGTGTGGAATTTCATTCTCCTGCCACGTTTCACAAGACCTTTTTCTATAACCCTATGTATAAAGCTCACATCAATATTACCACCTGAGAGAATACAAGCAACTTTCTTATCTTTTGCATCAATGCGGTTATTGAGTACTGCTGTGAGTGAAACTGCACCTGCGGGCTCAATTACCTGCTTTGTTCTCTCAAGGAGGAGCAGTATTGTTTCTGCTATTTCATCGTCGGTGACAGTGACTATTTCATCGACATATTCATTTATATATCCATGGGTGAGATTGCCCGGTGTTTTCACAGCGATACCGTCGGCAATTGTTTTGACTATATCGGAGGGAATGGGGGCAGCGAGCTTGAATGAATCCCTTATAGCGGGAGCGCCCTCAGCCTGTACACCTACAACCTTTATTCTCGGATTTATATTTTTGATACAACAAGCAACGCCTGCAAGCAGACCGCCACCCCCTGCAGGGACTACCACCACATCCACAGTAGGTAAATCTGATAAGATTTCCATACCGATTGTGCCCTGCCCAGCCATTACATCTTCATCGTCGAATGGGTGCATGAATACGCCGTTTTTCTCCTGCCTTAGCTCTAAAGCCCTATTGTAGGCATCGTCGTAAATATCTCCGTGGAGCACGACCTCTGCACCATACCCCTCAGTGGCGGATACCTTTGCAATAGGCGCCGAACGAGGCATCACGATAGTGGCTGGTATGCCAAGAGCTTTTGCTGCAAACGCCACACCCTGTGCATGATTGCCAGCGGAAGAAGCGACTACCGCATTTGGTAGCTTACCATTTTCCGAGAGGGTGGAAAGCTTATTATAAGCTCCTCTTATTTTAAAAGACCCTGTCTTTTGTTGATTTTCATATTTAAGATACACCCTGCATCCTGCAAGCTCGGAAAAAGTCTTAGAGAGCTCTATCGGTGTTTTGTGAATTACTCCATTTAGCCGTTTTTCGGCTTTTTCAATATCTCTTATGTCCATTACTGCTCCTCCAAAATATACAAAAAACCTTTGTTTAGTCATATGACCATAAACAAAGGTTTAAAATTCAGCTGTTCTATGCGGAAGCTGTTTTAAATCCGTGCTTATGGCAACCAAAGACTGAGACTATAATAATAATCTCGAATCTTATAAAATATGACAGCACAAAATTCATAAACATACTACTTCTCCTTATTGGGTATTAAAAAACTTCGCCCCTTAATACTAAGAGACGAAGCAAAAACTCCGCGGTACCACTCTTGTTGCCCGTTTTAACGAGCCACTCGGTGATTAGAAAACTAATCGCATCCGCTAACGGGGATGAAACGGTTTTGCTTAAATTAGCTTCAGCAAAACAGCTAAAGGATGATAAACTATGCACACTCACAATGCCTTACACCAAACAGCATCTCTCTTAAGAAAGTAGTTACAAGCTCTTGTTCCTTATCACAGCTTTTGAACATTATTTTATATAATTGTAATTTAATATATCACTAAACATTAATTATATATATTATATAATTATCATATAATCACATCTTTGTCAAGGAAAATGGGATTATTTCAATTATTTGTATAATTTTATTGGTATTATTATTAAGGCGCACAGCGTTTTGCACAAGCATATGCCACAGCTATAATTCCCACTAAGTTTTCATAAAATGCCTTCGTGTTACAGGTGATAGCAAATGAAAAGTTATTACGCCTTTTTCCTCACGGAATAACCAAATGTACCAACAGTTTCATCGAGCGAGATATACTGTCCATGTGCATAGGAGAGTAAATCAGCCTTCATTATGTCGAGCTTACCCTTTTCATCCACTAAGGATTTATCCACCTGAATGCCTACTATGTCGGCTATAAACATATAATGTGAACCCAGTGGAATAATGTCCTTAACCTTGCACTCAAGGCTTATAGGTGCCTCGGCGATAATTGGAGTTGAAACATTCTTTCCCACTATCGGTGTTAGGTTCATTTCCTTGAATTTATCAAAATCCTTACCACTTTTCACACCACACCAGTCGCAGGCTCTTAAGAGGGATTTTGGAGTGAGGTTTATAACGAATTCACCGCTTTCCTTGATTATGTCAAAGGAATGACGCTCGGGTCTTACAGAAATATATGTCATTGGTGGTTTTGAATTTAAAATACCTGTCCAAGCTATGGTGATAATATTTGGCTTTTCTACACTTCCACAGGAAACCATTGCAGGGGGCACGGGCGCAAGCAAACAGCCACCTTCCCAGTATAATTTTTCATTCATATAAACTTTCTCCTTATTTTAGCTTTTTGTGCTGTCTAAAGGCTTTAAATGCTTAACATCACTATTGTACACTTTTATCATTATTATTGCAATAACAACCGAGCTGAAAATTTCTGCAAATGGATAGGCAAACCACACTGCATTCATCCCCCAAATCTTAGAGCCGAAATACGCAAAGGGAAGCAGGGCAACTATTTGTCTAACCATTGAGGAGGTTAAGCTGTAAAGCCCATATCCAAGTGCTTGATAGAAGGTGGACATTGTAATACCAACTGCGGCAGGAATAAATGCAAGCGAAACTATTCGCATTGCAGGCACTCCCACTTCATACATTTCCTCCGTTGCAGAGAATATAGATAGGAGCTCCCTTGGGAATGCTGCAAGTACAATTGCACCTAAGGTCATTATAGTCAGTCCAAAGAAAAGACCGTTTTTTAACGCACTGAGCAGTCGTTCTTTGTTTTTAGCACCATAGTTATAAGCGAAAATAGGCATAAGCCCCTGTGTTAAACCAAAAAGCGGCATGAATACAAATGTTTGTAGCTTAAAGTAAATGCCGAGTACGGCAACTGCTGTCTGTGAAAAGCTCATGAGTATGCCATTTAGCACCACCGTAATAAATGCCGACACCGACTGCATTACCATTGCAGGGAAGCCTACACGATATATTTCAAACACATCGGAGAAGCTAAACTTAAAGCCTTTTAATTTAGGTTTAGAAGCCACAGGTTTTACTATTATAAAGTAAATGCCCAACACTAAGCCGCAAATTTGTCCTATAACAGTGGCAAGCGCCGCCCCAAAAACACCGAACTCGGGCATGCCGAAGTAGCCGAAGATGAAAATAGGGTCTAAGATAATATTTATTATAGCACCTATGAGCTGCATATACATGGTGAGCATCATATGTCCGCTTGATTGGAGTAGTTTTTCTATCACAATCATTACTATATTACCAAAAGAAAAAGCGACCACTGTAAAAGCGTAGTCATATGCCATTTGCCGAACAATGGGATTATCCGTCTGTGCATTTATATACCACTCGGTGCCAAATACCGCAAATATCGCAAATAGAAGCCATGAAAGAATACCGAGTATAACCGCATGAGTAGCTACATTCCTCGCTCTATCTGTTTCTCCGCTCCCAAGAAGCCTTGCAATATAGGAAGAAGCACCTATCCCAGTGCCTGTGGATACCGCTATTAATAATGTCTGCAATGGGAATACGAGCGCAAGGGCAGTGAGGGCATCCTCGCCAATTCTTGCTACGAATATGCTGTCTACTATATTATACATAGCGATTACAAGCATTGAAAAAATTGTTGGGAGGGACATTGATATAATAAGCCCCCTCATAGGTGCATTACCAAGCTTTAAATGTGTACTATTATCCATAAATCTCCTTTAAAAAATCATACATTAATAATTAAATCAGCTTATTATACTATAATAAAATATATTATGCAACAAAATAACAAACATGTGTGCGGCAGTATAGCCTATTTGCTTTTTATGTATTGCGTAGTCGGTTGAGGCAGAGGATATATGGAGATACCTCTTTAAACCAATTTTACACTCAACTTTTAAATCAAAACAAATTACCTCTAAAATTTACCCACAAAATGATTATCGGCTATTGACAAAAGTACTCCATATGTATATAATACTTAAGTAACCTTTGCATTAAGGGGTAATTACGCCCTTTTTTGTCGGCTAATCTTTTTTAGGTCAGGTGTCAGTATGGTTTTAGATCTTAATCGCCTCTTTGAGGTGGAGGGTGAGAGCGTAATAATTGATTACAGTCTCAACCTTTCATATGTGGAACATTGGGGAACAAAGCCCTTTAGCCAGCCGATATCCATAAAAGGAAAAGCGGAAAATCGCACTGGAATAGTTACACTCGACTACTCCGCAAACTTCTCCGCAGACCTTATTTGTGACCGCTGCCTTTGTGAAGTTCACAGAGATTACAGTCCAAAATTTACGCATAAATTAGTAAGAGAGCTGTTTAACGATGATCCCGAGAGCGAATATATAGTAGCTGAGGGTGGAATTCTTAACTTAAGCGAGCTTCTCACAGGTGATTTAATACTTAATCTTCCTGTGAAAAATTTATGCAATGAAGACTGCAAGGGTTTATGCCTAAAATGCGGTGAGAACTTAAATGAAACGCAGTGCGGTTGCAGTACTAAAGAAGTTGACCCAAGGCTTGCAAAGCTTTTGACTTTGCTTGATTAAGAATTCTTTTACAGGGTATTATCTAAGTGATACCATATAGAGAAAATTTCTCGGCTTGTGGCATTATGATGTTATCCTTATAAAAAAAGTATAAATTATATAATAAAGGAGGTGCTGACATGGCAGTACCAAAGAGAAAAGTGTCGAGAGCACGCAGAGATAAAAGACGTTCCAATGTTTGGAAACTTGATGCACCTGCTTTTTCAAAGTGCAGTCATTGCGGAGAGCTAAAAACTCCACACAGAGTTTGTGGTAGTTGTGGTTTCTACAAAGGCAGAGAAGTAATTAAAATGGATGACGCTGAGTAATCAGTATTATCTATAAAAGGTGTGTAAAGTACGGAGGTGGAGCAGGTATCCACCTCTCTTTTTCACTTTGAGGATATTCGTTTGATTATATTTCCATATTTGTGTGATGCTTGAAAGTTATAGGGGCAGGGCGATGTGGAAAATTCTCTTAAGGGCATTTAGATAACAAGGAGGCAAAGCTGTGGCTGTAAAGATAGACGGAGTAGAAAAAAATTCTTTAGCTGAAAAAGTCGGGATAAAGGCTGAGGATACACTCATATCTATAAACGGAAATGAAATAAACGATTTACTTGACTATCGCTTTTATATGACCGATAAAAAGCTCGATATTTTGTGTGAGAGTGGAAGTTTTAGTATTGAAAAGTCGGAATATGACGATATCGGAATAGAGTTTGATACCTATCTTATGGACAAAAAGCATTCCTGCAAAAATGCTTGCATCTTCTGTTTTGTGGATCAGATGCCTCCCAATATGAGGGAGAGCCTCTATTTTAAGGACGACGATGAAAGACTATCCTTTTTATTTGGAAACTACATCTCACTCACCAATCTAAACGATGCCGAAGTGGATAGAATAATCAAAATGAGAATTAGTCCAATAAATATTTCGGTGCACACTACAAACCCCGATTTAAGAGTAAAAATGATGAAGAACCCACGCTCGGGCGAGGTGCTCTCATACATAAAAAAATTCGCAGATGCAGATATAAAGATAAATACACAGCTTGTACTATGTCCTGATTACAACGATGGCGAAGAGCTAAAACGCAGTTTAAATGATTTAGGAGAGCTATATCCAGGTGTGCAGAGCATTGCCTGTGTGCCGGTGGGGCTTACAAAATACAGGGACAAGCTCGCATATATAAAGCCATATGAAAAAGATAATGCTTCACAGGCGATAGATATTATAGAAGAATTTGCCGAGAAGATGACTAAAAAGCATGGGGAACGCTTTGCATATCCCTCGGATGAACTTTTTTTAAGAGCGGAGAGGGAGCTTCCCGACTACGACTACTACGGCGAGTTTAACCAACTTGAAAACGGAGTGGGACTGCTAACATTGCTCCTTGCTGAATTTGAGGATGCCTGCGCCATGGCGAACGACTTTGATAAAGAGCGAACAGTGTCGATAGCCACAGGGGTGGACGCTTATCCATATATCCTATCCTGCGCAAATAAGGCTATGGAGATATATGGGGGGCTAAAAGTTAGTGTATATGCTATAAAAAATGAATATTTCGGTGAGAGCATAACTGTCACAGGACTGCTCACCGCTACCGATATAATAAAACAGCTAAAAGGCAAAGAGCTCGGCGAAGAGCTCATAATTACATCTTCGATGCTAAAGCATGAAGAGGATAAATTTTTAGATGATTACACAGTGGAAGAGCTCACTAAAGAGCTTGGCACGGCAGTGAACATAATTGATCCCGACGGCTTTGAGCTTTTGGGGGCAATGATTGGTGAAGAAGATATCTATGGATATGATAAGGATGAAGCCTAATTTTCATTTATTTATAGACATGGGTAAAATACAGTATAATTTAATTCATAGTATAATTAACATTTAAATTAAGGAGGTGAAAGATATGCGACCGATAGTAGCAGTAGTAGGAAGACCGAATGTGGGCAAGTCCACTTTGTTTAACAAGCTCATAGGTGAGCGTCTTTCGATAGTGGAGGACACTCCGGGTGTTACAAGGGATAGAATTTATGCGCCATGCGAATGGCTAAATAAAGAAGTAATGCTCGTTGATACAGGCGGTATAGAGCCGTACAGTGACGATGTTATACTCTCGCAGATGCGCCGTCAGGCACAGCTTGCGATAGATAGCGCAGAGGTAATAATTTTTGTGGTGGACATACACACAGGCATCACAGCAACCGACCACGAAGTTGGGGTTATGCTTATTAAAAGCGGTAAACCAATAGTGCTCTGTGTAAATAAGGTGGATAGACTTGGTGACCCACCTGCCGATTTTTATGAGTTTTACAATCTCGGTATGGGCGACCCGATAGGGGTTTCCTCAGTGCATGGACATGGCACGGGTGACCTTTTAGATGCGGTGTATGAGCATATTGATTTTGATAATGTCGACGATTACGCCGAAGACTTTACAAAAGTAGCCATTATAGGCAAGCCGAATGTGGGTAAATCCTCGCTGATAAACTTCCTCACAGGCAGTGACAGGGCGATAGTTTCCGATATTGCAGGCACTACCCGTGATGCGGTGGACAGTGTAATAGAAAACGATTATGGTAAATATGTGTTTATAGACACTGCTGGAATACGCAGAAAGGCGAGGGTGCACGAAGCCATTGAGCATTATAGTGTGCTTAGAGCCTATATGGCGGTGGACAGAGCCGATGTCTGCGTAATTATGATTGACGCAGAAGTGGGCTTCACCGAGCAGGACTCCAAAATAGCAGGATATGCGCATGAACAGGGCAAGGGCTGTATTGTGGCTGTGAATAAATGGGATGCCATTGAAAAAGACAACCACACAATGAATGAATACCTAAAAACGCTTAAAGAGGACTTCTCATTTATGTCCTATGTGCCATTTATATTCATTTCAGCTAAGACTGGGCAGCGTGTAAATAAGCTTTATGAGCTTATAAATACAGTATCGCAAAATAATGCAATGAGAATAAGCACCGGTACATTAAACGACATTCTCTCATATGCAACTGCAAGGGTACAGCCACCGTCCGACAAAGGCAGAAGACTTAAAATCTATTATATGACACAAGCTTCAACCAAACCACCGACCTTTGTGTTTTTTGTAAATAGGGCGGATTTATTCCACTTTTCCTATCAGAGATATTTAGAAAATCAGATAAGGGAAGCATTTGCACTCGAGGGCACACCTGTGCGCTTTATTGTAAGGGAAAAGGACAGAACGGATACAAAATAATTAATTTAGAGGGATATTTCATAGCCGGATGGCTATGAAGTATCCCTCATTTTTTAAGTGTTTATATATCGAAATAATAAGCGAATATTAAAAATACTGCGTGGAGATGATTTTGTATATGATAATTATATATGTCCTCACATAACAAAATTAGCAGCTGCATTTTATTTTTAACGATGATGAATATTACAACTAAGGCTATTGCAGATTGGATGGAATGGAGAAATTGCCGTGGAATATGGAAAAATCAAGAAATTTAGTTAGTATGTAAGGTGATGATGTCGATATAAGATTAAAGAAGTGTGCTTATGAAAATTATCATAAACACTTTTGTGAATTTAAAAAGAAACATCTACCAAAAATAATATCACACAAATATTAGCTGAAAGGAATTTTGCATATGAAAAAAGTAAAATTACTCCTACCATTGATTATCTTATCCATAGTGATGTCCGCTTGTGCGGATTTAGATAGCGCTTCTTCCTCATCACAGCCATCCGATAGCCAAGTCCCTGAAGATAGTCAAAGCTCCACTATTCCTGCCGCTGAGGAAAGCATGGATGATGGGCTTCCAAGTATGTCCGAGGAAAACAGTGCCCTATATGATAAATATTTTGCAAAGCTTTATATAACCGGTATTTTTAGCCGCAATTTTACACCATATAGCACCAATGAGCTTTTAGAGCATGATGGAATTATGCTATTAGCGATTACGGATATTATAAATCAAGAGGAAATAAAGCAAAATGATTATTATGTAAAATTTGATGGAATTCCTAAAGATTTAGTGACTGATACAATCACCAAGATGCTACCTATTACAGAGGATGTAATCACAGACACACTGAGCGATAATTACAATAGCGAAAAAGAATCATATGCGTATCTGGGAGGGCTTGGTGGTGGCCCAAGCAATATAATCGTTACAGGCAGTAAGGAGGGGGCAAATGATACCCTGTTCATCTATTATACTTGGTATATTTGGGATGAATTTGCCGACCCGCCGAGGTTTACCGAAGGAGAGAGCAAGGCGTTAGTTGTTGATAATAGCAGTGAAGCTGTGCGCTATCTTGCTAATTTAGAGGATTATTTTACCCCTGCAACCGACACTCAAATTGAGCTAAATTATGGTGATATGGAAATTATCGGTGATGCAAAAGAGGATGTAGATTTCCTCACCGATGAGCAGTGGGAATTATTTGATGACGGCATGTCTAAAATACTGGAGTATGCATATTTGCCAGGATATGATGCTAAGTACGACTATATAATGGAGGATGCCCAAGGAGAAACCATAGAGAGAAATGATATTTTATACCTTGGATATAGAGGTGTGTTTTACAGGGATTATAACGATTTTTACGAGCAGATGACCAGTGTGTTCACCGACGATTTTTTTCAAATTCTAAACACTATGTACGGTATGACTACATATATAAATAATGATGGAAACCTATATCATGCCGACACTGCAGGAGCGGGCGACCCCACTTGGCTATGGTACCTTGACAGATACGAGCTTGTATCCGCTGATGAAGAAAAGATAGAATTTAATGTAGTGAGCTATTATGCAGATGATTTTGTGACCTTAGAAGCTAATTTACTACCGATAAGCTATAAGAAAAGCAGTGTTATAATGATAAACACAGAAGATGGTTGGAGAATAGAGCATTTATCGCCCTCCCATCTTCCACTTCCGATATAGTGCACTGCAAAAACCCGATAGATAATCGAAGCTTAACCCACTATGAATGACTGCAAATGCAAGCAAATAAAAACTGCCATATTTTATGGCAGTTTTTTAGGTTCTATATCAATTTATGGGACAAAATTCTATAAGGCATACAGCAGAACTTTTATTATATAGCCTTTTTATACTAAATAATAGTAGCTTTATTAAAATGTGATAACTCCAAGGATTACACCACTGAGCAAGCAAACAATACTTGCGCCCCAAATCCAGAAGAAAGAAGCTTTTAAGTGGTCTTTGATTTCCACATTAGCAAGCCCTATTCCAAGGAAAGTAGCAGGTACCACTGGGCTGATAAATGTTCCAAGGTTTTTGCACACAACCATAACTATACCGAGCTGAACAGGGTCTACACCAAATGCAGCACCAACACTGATTAATACAGGTAGCAAGCCATAGAAGTATGAGTCCGTACTAAATCCAAGCGCTAAAGGAACTGAAAGTACACCAATTATGATTGGCAGATATGGGCCTAATGCTTCAGGCATACCGGTTGCAATAATATTTGCCATGTGATCCATTATACCTGTTTCGCTCATAATACCAAGGAAAACACCGGCGGCAAAAAGAGTGGAAGCCATCATTAAAGCAGGGCCTGAGTGAGTTTTAATGATTTTCGATTGTAGTTTTGCGCTTTTATAGTTAACTAATAATCCAAGAGTACAGCCTACCATGAATACTAAGTATGATGGAACAGGTAGAGTTACAAGGCTGATGATAACTGCAAGAGTTAAAATAACATTGAAGATAAATAGTTTTGGTCTTGCAAGTTCGTTATTTACAGCGACAGTTGTTGTTTCCTCAGTGAAAACTTCGGTTGAAGCCTGTGCTAATTTGCCATCAATGCCAGCACCACGCTTCTTTTCAATAAGACCCCAGATGATAGCAGTGGCAAATGCAATAATGATACCAACAATTTGCATTGGAATTAATTCTATCCATAGCTCATTTGCATCAATTCCAAGTACAGTAGCTGCCCTTAAAGTAGGCCCACCCCAAGGCAGTAGGTTCATAACCCCCATAGCAGTTACACAAATTAGTAACAATGTGGTTGGACGCATATGAAGCTTTTTGTAAATAGGAAGCATTGCAGGGATTGTGATAAGGAAGGTAGAAGCACCGCCGCCATCAAGATGGCCAATCATTGCTATAACACATGAGGTCACAGCAACACCAACTACATTACTACCAACTCTTGAAAGTAGTTTTGCAATTATCTTATCAAACATACCTGCATCCGTCATTACTCCAAAGAATAAAACGGAGAACATAAATAATGCGGCAGTTCCCGATGTATCAAGAACACCGATTTCGATAAAATCGCCAACCTCAGCGATTGAGAAAGTGCCAGTTGCAACCAATATTAGAGCTGTAAAAACAGAAACTCCAATAAAAGCCAGTGATGGGACAGTTATATTTTTTAGTAATATAACAATAATTAGGATTGTTGAAACAAAGCCTAAACAGGCAAGCATTAATTCATTCATTTTGTATCCTCCAAAAATATTTTGTTTTGACAAAAAATTATCTAACTACATTATAATTATTTAATCTTACATAAAATAAGGGTTTTTCTTAATGTTTGTTAAGAAAAACCCAGTAGTTTATTAAGAAATAGAATGAAAAAGTTATTTTATATGCATATTAGATAAAAATTCGTCACAACTATTGGCAGTGCCATTTATCAGTTTGCGCTTTTTAGCTAAAAGTATGTCTTTGCTTGATTTTTTAGAAATTATGATTTTTTGGGTTTTAGGGTGTGATAAATATAAGCTAACAGCATAGTTAATTGCATGAGCAGGGTAAGCTTCACCTGTAAAATCATTTTGAATTAGTAGCTGTGTTATATTTTCTCTATCTAAAATTTCATTTGCAGCTTCTACTGAATTTGCGGTGTGAATTTTAAAAGAATACTTATTTATAAAATCAAAATTAGTATTAGAATTTGCCAGTATTAAAACATTAGGTTCAGATTCGCTAAAGTCTTTAGGGTTTTTACCCGATGGTATAATCGGTAGATAAACATTAAATTCACTCCCCACTCCTTCAGTGCTAAATACGAAAATATAGCCACTGTGGGATGTTAAAATATCCTGAGTTAATGCAAGGCCAAGCCCAAGACCTGCACCTGAGGATTTAGTTGTAAAAAATGGGGTGAAAATTTGTGAAAGAGTTTCTTCGCTCATGCCACAGCCATTATCGGTTAGTGTCAGTTTAATATACTTATTAAATATCGGAGAAATCTTAGCCTTGTGCAAGCTTTCTATCTCATGTTTATTTACCACGAATGAAGAAAGTGTGATTTGTGGTTTAGGGGTGTTTATAAATGAATGAGTTGCATTAACAAATAAATTTAAAAGCACCTGATTAATTTGCGTTTCATTGCCTAAAAATCCAGCCGTAGTATTTAAATGCTCTTCATAAGAAAAGCGTATCTTATTAGGACAGCTCGAACTCAGTATCTTTACAGAGGAAGATAGGGAAGAGTGTATATCAATGTATTTAAAATCCCAGTCGGCACCTTTTTTACCCAGTGAAGAAATTTCTTTGATTATATCCTTTGCCCGATTACAAGAAAGTGATATTTCCTCAAGATATTCAGCATTATTTTTATTATCTAATTCTAAATTATCTTTTAAAAGCTCGGTGTAGCCAAGAATAGGAGTTAGCATATTATTAAATTCATGGGCTATACCACTCGTCATGGTACCAATCATTTGCAGACGCTGTTGATGATTGATATTATCTTGAATTTCCTTTGTGGTTTCTAAAATATTATTCACTATTTTTAAATCTTTAATCTCTTCACGGTCTTTTTTAGAGGTTATTAATAATCTAACCATGTAGACCGTGAAAATTAAAGCTATTATTAGTATTAACAAGAATATTAAAAATATGCTCTCAAAGCTTTCTGAAATCGGTGTGTAGATATCATCATAGTCAATAACCGCAGAAATAATTAGAAAATCTTCACCGAAATCAGTATGAGTATGGGCTGCAATTTTTCTGATAGAATTAGGGTTTTCCTCCAACCACCAGTAAGAGTAATACTCATACACTCCTTTGCTATTTTCCCTTTGCAGTACAAACAAATTTTCAAGGCTTGATAAATCAACTCCATCATAAATTTCAATTCTACCATCTATTAAATGATCACCAATTTGTATTTTAGCAGGATGCATTAAGATGATGCCATCCGAGTTTTTAACAACTATATAGCCATTATTGCCTATCTTCACTTCGGATAAAACATGGTCGTAATAGCTATTTATATCTAAAATCACATTTAAAACATATCCATTTTTTAAAGTACTACTCAGTTTAAAATAGGTTTCATTACTGCTGTTAACATATTCAAAAAGCGTAGTATTGCTACTTATTATATAAGACTTAAATTCACTTGCAAGCAAAAGATGGTTTTCACCTATTATTATGTTCTTAGCAGCATCATTTATGAAGATGCCATTTATATAATCGGTGTGGGTTTCTTCATAAGAGGTTAAAAGGCGCAAAATATCTTCGTTTTCATTACTAATTTCATCCATATTTTCTATTTCGCGTAAAAGAAAGTTTACTCCATTAATTTGGCTTAAAATCATTTCGTTTATGCTGCTTGAAATAGAATCTGAAATCAATTGCATCTGTTTTTTTTGCTCATCAATAATCTCTTCTTTATAAGCAGACCAAACAAAGAAGCCGAGGAGTATTAAAAAAGAAATCACAGATATTACAAGAAAACTAAAAAATGCAAGAGAGTGGCTTTTTAAGTTTATTCTTTTCATACTTACCTCGATTTTTAAATAGTATATGGTCAAGGCTGGTAATACTCGCATATAGTCGGGGTATTTGAAGTAGTATTAGTGAAAACTATTCCACTAAAAGCTGTGCGAGTAAGGCTATCTCCACCCTTTACTGGACAATTATATAGTAAATGTATTATAATACATTGTAGATAGTGTTTTCAAGACTAATTCATAAAAAGCTTAAAGAGGGATGAGATGAATAATAAAGTTTTAATAGTCGATGATGATCCTGCCATCTGTAAATTGCTTCAAAAGGTTATGGATAATAATAGCCTTGTTTCCTCGATTGCAAATAGTGGGGAAGAGGCAATAATAGCTTTGAAAGAGAGCTTCTTTGATATTATACTTTTAGATGTTACGCTTGGAGATATGGATGGATTTGATGTAATAAAAGAAATAAGGGCAATGGGTATGGACACGCCGGTTATTATTATAAGTGGGAATGATGATGATTTTGATGTTTTATATGGGCTCAATATTGGGGCGGATGATTATATTACAAAACCATTTAATCCTATTACTATTGGCGCTAAAGTAAAGGCGGTAATAAGGCGGGATAAAACAAGTCAAACTAAAAATGATAGAATTATAGTTGTTTCAAGATTTAAGTTTGACACCGATACACTAAAGTTTTTTAAAGATAATAATGAAATCCTGCTTTCAAATAAAGAGGCTAAAATGATGCAGCTGTTTTTAAAAAATCCTAATAAAGTTTTTACTAAAGAGATGATATATGAGCAAATTTGGGGCGATACGATAGTTGTTGATGACAACACAATAATGGTGTATATAAGCCGCCTAAGAGAAAAGATAGAAGAAAATGCAAAGAGTCCAAAGCATATTAAGACTGTAAGAGGGGTGGGCTATCGCTTTACTCTTTAAAAGAGCCCTTCACTAAATACCACTGCCAATAATAAAAGCTGACACATTAAA